>JAJDCQ010000263.1 GCA_029260755.1 Planctomycetota bacterium
TTTTGGGGGGCCGTGGGGGTCTGGTCTCGTTTGTTCCTATACCCCCCGCTTCTGCAAACCCCCGACCCCTGACCCCTCGGCGCGCTTTCCGCTTTCCGCTGCTTACGGGGACCCGGAGAGCGGACATTTCAGCTCGCGGAGTGCTCGTATTGCTCTGGCCGATCCCCCCGCGTTGAGGCAGTCCCTGAAGCGCTCGAGGTCGTCGGTCGCGCCTTCATCCATCGGATCGGTGAGGTCCGAGATGAGGTCGTGCAGCGAGAGTCCTATCGGCGGCTCTCCCGTCTCGATCAGGGCCTCCATCGAGGCGACGTGACGCGCATGCGCTTCATCGTCACTCAGGCACCAGAGCTGCCGAACGCGGTTCAAGTGCCGCTCGCGGATCTCGTGCCGGACGTCAAAGGCGCGACAGCGTCTCGACCAGTCCACGATCGCGGCTCCGGACGAGAGGCTTAGGGCGACGGCGAAGACGACCACCGGGAGTTCACGCCATCGGTGACTCGACTCGCTCACGGCGGCGACCCCGGATCGATGCGAGGCTCCGACCCTCTGCTCGCGTGCCAGAACGCGAGGACGTCGAGGTATCCGTCAGCGGTCGCGCGGTCGTAGAGGAAGTAACGGATCCGAGAGAGCAGCAGCCGGCGGACTCCCGCTCGACGCGCGTGCGGTTGACCGATCGCCGGGTTCTTGCAGAGCATGGCGAGCGCTCGCGATAGCTCTTGGTGGACGGCGTCCTGCGCGGCGGGTCGATTCGCCTCCCACCACGTGGCCGCGGCCTCGATTGCAGTCGCTGCCGCCGCGTCGATTCGAGGCTGGAGCGCGATGTCAGCCCCGCTTGTCGATCCGGCGGAGCAGCTCGTCCCCCGAGACGAAGCTGCCCGACTCGATGCGGGTGATCGCGGCATCGAGCGCCTTCTCGTCCTCGTCGGAGAGCTCGAAGGTGTCGCCATCGACTGATGTGATGATCGTCACCGTCGCGCCCTCGGTGAGCGGTGAGTCGTCGTCGACAATGATCTTTCCGTCGACGACTTTCCTGTGGTGACTCTCATGGCCGGCCCTCCACGCGTTACGAGGCCGGCCCGAGTATAGCAGCTGCCTCCGCCGCGAGAGTCACGCGCCCGTCTCCGACGCCTCCCGGCCGCGTGGCGCCGGCGGCTCGATGAGCCTCCCGATCGCCGCGACCATGCCTCGGTGCTTCCCGCTCTTGATGAAGCTGACGAGCGCGGCGACGGCGAAGAAGACGAGGCCCCAGAAGACGAAGCTCGCTCCTCGCGGTCGGTCGGGACGGTCGAGGAAGCGGTAGGCCTCGAGCGTGCCGCGGCCGGACCAGATGACGAGGTCGGCGAGGGTGACCCAGAGGGCGATCGGGTTGCGGCGGACCCACCAGAGCGCGCCGACGGCGACGAGCAGCGCCGCCGCGTGGATCGGGAACAGCGGCGCCGGCAGGTCGGGGAGGATCTTCCGGCCGGCGATCACGCCCGCGGCGAACAGGGCGCCGAGGCCGATCGTTCCGGCGTCCTCGAGGCGGCGGGCGAGCGCGTCGCGGAACAGCAGCCCGAGGGCGAGGGTTGCTCCGACCAGAGCGTGGACGGGGATCGTTCCGTGGCCGGCCGTGAGCCACGTCCCCCGGAGGCCGATCGTGAGGGCGAGGATGAGCGCCGCGGCGCTCGCGAGGGCTCGCCAGCTCCGGCGGTCGCGGACGAGCATCGCCGCCTGGAAGACGCCGATCAGGGCGACGGGGGCCGCCCGTGGCGCGACGAGGCTCCGGAGGTCGACGGTCGAGCCTCCGACCACGGCGAGCAGGGCGAGCGCCGCGATGAGGCCGATCTCCGCGCCTCGCGCTCCGCGAACGAGCGCGAAGAGGTAGAACGCGGCGGCGAGGAGGGTGACGACGAGCGCCGGCGCCGCGCCGACGGCCAGGAGATGCGGGAGGAACGAGGCCTCGGGCGCGAGCGACTCCGGCGCGCCGGGGAAGGCGAGGACGAGGGCCGATGGCGGCAGGAGCAGGGCGAGCCGCTCGAGCTTCACGCGTCTCCCCTCGCGGGCGATCTCGAGCAGCAGCACCGCCGCGACGAGGACGAGCGGCGCGAGCAGCCACGGGCCGAACGGGTTGGTCCCGACCGGCGCCGACCAGTAGGAGATCGGCCCGAGCCACACCCGGAAGACGACGCCGGCGCCGGCGATGACGTAGAGCGACCACGGGAACTGCGGCCACGCCCACGGCGTTCCGTTCTTCGCCACGTAGCCCGGCCCGCGCCGGATGGCCGGGATGAGGGCGCAGAACGCCGCGCCGGCCGCGACCGGGTAGAGGGCGTGCGCCCAGGCGAGTCGCTCGAAGCGCAGCGTCTCGACGGCATCGGCGAGGAGCGTCCCGAGCAGGATCGGGTAGAGGTAGAAGACCGTGAGGATGAGGTGATAGGGGAGGCGGTAGAGGATCGGCAGCCGGATCCGGCTCGCCCGCATCACAACCTCCGAGAAGAGCATCGCCAGGCCGAGGCCGACGATGACGAACGACGCGCCGCTCTCGAGGTGCTCGGCGACCATCTCGTCGAGGCTGACCGAGGTCGCGAGCAGCAGCAGGACGATGATGAGGATCACGCTCCGGGCGTCGTCCCAGACCCGCCCGAAGCGGACGAGGACGACCGCCGCGGTCGCGATCAGGAGGGTGTAGCCCTGGAGCATGCCGAAGAGGAGCCAGCGGTCGAGCGCCATCCCCGGGTCCTGGAACGTTCCGTGGAGCCCGTAGAGGACGAGGCAGGCGCTGATCAGGTAGAACGGGTTCGCCGCGACCACCACCTCGAGCCAGGCGCCGAAGCCGCCCGGGGCCGCCGGTCGGGGGTGCCACGCGCCGTCGTCGTGGTCGACCTGGACATCTCGGTCGTCGTCGGTACGGACCTCGTCCGCCGGACGCGGAAGCGGCGTCATCATCCCCGAACCTCCCAGGGTCGAACGGTCTAAGCTCGGGCGCCGAGGTCGCGGACGCGGGCGGCGCGCATCTCTACTACGCCGTGGTGCGCGCTCGGTTCAGTCCGCGTAGGATCGGTCGCGGCCGGCCCGGGTCGTCGGGCCGCAGCGAAGATCGGAGAGAGCTCATGATCACCAAGATCGCGTTCGTCAGTTACCCCTGCCAGGACCTCACCGAGGCGAAGAAGTTCTGGGTCGAGACGCTCGGCCTGAAGCATGCGGCCGACTACGCCGAGGGCAAGTGGAGCGAGGTCGAGGGGCCCGACGGGAAGACGATCGCCCTCGACACGTTCGCGCCCGAGGGGAGCCCGCCCTACCTCGCGCTGGAGACCGACGACATCGACGCCGAGATGAAGCGCCTGAAGGAGGCCGGCGTGAAGGTCGTCCGCGACACCTGGGAGAACGAGGGCGCCTGCAAGATGGCGCTCATCCTCGACCCGGCCGGCCACACGCTGATGCTCCACGAGATCGACGCGAGCCGGGTGAAGGGCGGGAGCTAGGGCTGGCGCTCGAGCCACCGCCGCCACGGGCTGCCGACGCTGCCGTCCGCCTCGAACGTCTGGCCGGTGATCGTGTTGAGCGCCCAGAGCGCGTCGTCGCGCCGCTTGGCGTCGTCGAGGGTGTCGATCAGGTCGGGCGCCGCCACCAGGCCGAGCTCGATGAGGTGGGACTTCGCGATCTCGCGGTCGTCGCCGGCGAGGTCGTCGATCGCCTTCCGGATCCGGCCGGGGATCCGGACGAGCGGCTCGTCGGCCACGGGCTTGCCCGCCTCGGCGTGGGCCGCGACGAGCCGTCCGAGCTGTCGGCACGCCCAGGCGGCGTGGCGGCTCTTGGTCCTTCCGACCTGCCGGTAGCAGTTGGCCGCCTGGGCCGGGTCCGGGCGCGTTCCGCGGTAGTAGCCGGCGCCCGGGTAGTCGGTGAGCGGGTCGAGCCGCACGCCGAGGAGCATGAACGCTCGCGGGTCACCGTTCTGGGCGCGGCGCCGGAGCTCCTCGACGTCGGCGGTCTCGGCGAGGTTGGCGTCGACCTCGATGAGGCGCGCCACCTCGGGCTCGAGCGAGGCCGAGCCGAGCTCCTCTGTGTCGAGCTCGCCGTAGGGGACCGTTCGCTCCCCCGCGTAGGCCTTCCGGAAGTGGCGCGCCGCCTCGTCGAGCCGGCCCTCGGCCTCGAGCTCGCGCGCGAGGGCGAAGTGGTCCTCGGGCGTCGTCTTGCAGCCGGCGCCGGCGCCGCTCGCGAGCGCGGTCGCGACGGCGACGGCGATCGTCAGGAGACGGGCGCCGGAGCGGGTCGCGGTCGGCTCGGAGCGAGATCGCGTCACTGGGCGTCTTCGCGGAACGCCGCGCCGGCCAGGGCCGCGTCGGCCTCGGCCGTCTCGAGGCGCGCCTGCAGGGCCGCGCGCGCCTCGTCGTCCTCGGGGACGAGGGCGATCGCGAGGCGCAGGGCGGCGACGAGGCGCGCCTCGCCGACGCCGGGGACGTCGTCGCCGACGACCCGGTAGTGGACGATCGCGGTCGCCGGGTCGCCCGCATCGAGGTGGAGGTCGCCGATCTCCTTGGCGAGCTCGTCGCGACCGAGATCGAGGGCGAAGGCGCGCTGGAGCGCTCGGATCGCCTCGCGCGTGTTCTCGGTGCGACGGGCGGCGCGGCCGAGCGCGATCCAGGCCTCGATGCGGTCGCCGTCGGCCGCGGTCGCCCGACGGAACGCGGCGAGCGCGTCGTCGTCGCGCCCCTGCGCTTCGCGGAGGCGGCCGATCCGGAAGTGAGCGAGGGCGCTGTCGGGCTCGATCTCGAGGGCGGCCTCGAGCTCGGCGCTCGCCTCCTGGAGCCGTCCGGCGCTCTGGTGCCAGAGGCCGGCGTAGACGCGCGGGTAGGCGCTGTCGGGGTCGGCCTCGGCGGCGCGGGCGAAGAGCTCGCGGGCGAGCCCGTCCTCGGACGCGGCGCCGACGATGCGGGCCAGGTTCGTGAGGCTCGGGGCGTGCTCGTTCGTCTCGACGATCGCCTCGTACTCGGCCCGCGCCCGGTCGGTCTTGTCCTGCCGCTCGAGAGCGGTGGCGAGGTTGAAGCGCGCGCGGACGAGCCCGGGCTCGAGCTCGACCGCCTCTTTGTAGGCGCGGATGGCGTCGGGCAGCTCGCCGGCCGCCTGGTGGGCGACGCCGCGGTTGTAGGGGCCGAGCCCGGGGTGGCTGGCGCAGCCGGCGGCGCTCGCCACGACGGCGACGGCTATGGCGGTCGTCGGGAGGAGTCGGCTTCGGTCTCGAGGGCTACGCATCGGGAGCTGCTTTCTACGATGTGGTCCGCGCGAAGATCGCGTCATCAGTCACGCTCGACCGGCCCGAGCGGCCCCACGCCGTCCTGATCGAGGGGGTGGGCGAAGCTCGGGTCGTTCGGTCGCGGCTCTCGCTCGTCCTCGTCCTCGTCCTCGTCGCCCCAGAAGAGGGCCGAGGGCTCGTCGGCGACCTTCTGGCCGAACGTCTCGAGGTGGGCGAGCGCTCGCTTCACCCGGAGGAGCGCGATGTAGAGGTTTCGCTCGTTGTCGCCGACGATCCGGTTGGCGCCGGCCATCACCTCGTCGGCCTCGTCAAGGACGGTGCCGGCGTCGGCGAGGACGACGCGCGCCTCCTTGGTCGTCGCGACCGTCTCCTTCTCGATCGTGGCGAGGGCGCGGTCGACGTCGCCGAGGATGTCGGTCGCCTGACCGCGGAGCTCGGCGATCGTCTCGTTGAGCATCGTGATCGTCGCCTTGGCGTCGGCGGTGAGCTCGTCGACGTTGCCGGTGGCGCTCTCGACGCTCTTCGCGGCGTCGACGAGCGGGCCGGTCGTCGAGTCGAGCGCCGCCTCGAGCTTGCCGGCGGTCGAGTCGAGCCGCTCGACCAGGCTGGTCGCCTTGGGGCCGGTCTCGCCGATGACGCCGCGGGTCTCGTTGACGAGGCCGCGAGTGTCGACGAGGAGGCCGTCGATCTCGATCGGGAGGTGCTTGAGGCTCGCGATCAGCTCGGGGTCCATGAACTCACGCTTGAGATCCTTCAGGGCGTCGCGGACCTGCTGGACGAGCGCCTGGGCGTCGGTCGTGACCTGGGCGAAGCTCGGCGGCACCTCGAGCGGGATCGTGCCGCCGGGCGCGACCTTGCCCGCTCCCTTCGGCTCGATGTCGATGAACTTCTCGCCGAGGAGGCCGTCGGTCTGGTAGTGGGCGATGCTGTCCGTCGGGATGGCGATCGTCGACCGGACGTTCATATCGAACCCGACCTTGCCGTCGTCGCGCAGGTGCACGTTCGAGACGTAGCCGGCCGGGTAGCCCGCGAAGGTGACCGGCGCCATCTCGGAGAGCCGGTGCACGTTCTTGGTCACCACGTGGTAGACCTCGTAGCTCGTCGTGAGGCGCTCGGCGCCGCCGGTGACGACGCCGATCACGCCGATGAGCGCGACGAGCATGACGAGGAGGAAGACGCCTGCCTTGATCTCGGCGACGCGGTAGTCTTTCACGGGGTGCTCGCTTCCTGCTAGAGGACGTCGTCGAGGAACGCCGGCAGCTCGTCCTCGTCGCGGACGGGGACCTCGCCGGCGATGAACTGTTTCACGCGGTCGTCGTCGCTCGCCTGACACTCCTCGGGAGTGCCCCGGAAGATCACCTCGCCCTGGTAGAGCATGACGATCTCGTCGGCGATGCGGAACGCGCTCTCCATCACGTGGGTGATGACGACGCTCGTGATCCCGAGCGCCTTGCTCAGGTCCTTGATGAGGTGGTCGACGACCGTCACGACGATCGGGTCGAGGCCGGCCGACGGCTCGTCGTAGAAGATGACCTTCGGGTCGAGCGCGATCGCGCGGGCGAGGCCGGCCCGCTTCGCCATGCCGCCCGAGATCTCGCTCGGCAGCAGGTCCTCGGCGTGGCCGAGGCCGACCTGGTCGAGCTTCATCTTGACCATGATGTCGATCGTCTCCTCGGCCAGATCCGTGTGGAACCGGATCGGAAGGGCGACGTTCTCGCCGACGGTCATCGAGCCGAAGAGGGCGGCGGACTGGAAGAGGACGCCGAACTTGCGCCGCGCGTCGTTCCAGATGACGTGGCGCTTGGTCGAGTCGAGGTGATCGACATCGGGCCCCGAGAGCTGCGCGCCGTCGAGCCAGATCTCGCCGCAATCGATCGGGTGCGCGCCGATGAGGCACTTGAGCATCGTCGACTTGCCGCTGCCCGAGCCGCCCATGATCACGACGACCTTGCCGCGCTCGATCTCGTAGTTGACGTCCTTGAGGATGACCCGGTCGCCGAAGCTCTTCTTGAGGCCCTTCACGACGATCATCGGCGGCCGGTCCTTGCCGCGCGATGAGCTGCGCTTCGCGGCGGCGGGGGCTGGCTCCTCCTTCTTGGGCTCGTCCTTCTTGGGTTCGTCCTTCGTGGGTTCGGCGTCGGGCTTTGGCTCGTCGGCCTTCGGCTCTTCGGGCTTCGGCTCTTCGGCCTTCGGCTCCTCGGCCCTGGGGTCGTCCGTCTTGGTCTCGTTCTTCTCGTCGTCGGTCGACGCCTTGCCGACCGATGACTCGGCCAGCTTCCGCTCGGCGGTCGCCTTCGCCCGCGCCTTCGCCGCCGCGAGCTCGTCCGAGCCCTTCTCGGGGACCTTCTCGTTGTCGTCGGTCATTCCCGGTCCGTGACTAGAAGAAGACGTTGATGACGGCCGTGAAGACCGCGTCGGCGGCGATCACGAGGACGAGGCTCGCGACGACGCTGTTGCGCGTCGCTTCACCGACCTGCTCGGCGCCGCCCTGGACGGCCAGGCCCTTGTAGCAGCAGATCATCGAGATGATCACGGCGAAGGTGAGGCTCTTGAGCAGCCCGCTCACGATGTCCTGGAGCACCAGGCCTCGGATCGTCTGGTCGATGTAGACGTTGGGCGGAATCCCGAAGACGCCGACGCCCATGAGGAACCCGCCGAAGATCCCGGTGAGACAGCTGAAGATGCTCAGGCACGGCTGCATCACGGCCAGGGCGAGGGCGCGCGGCACCACCAGCCAGCCGACCGGGTTGATCGCCATCGTGTCGAGGGCGAGCACCTCCTCGTTGATCTTCATGTTGCCGAGCTCGGCCGTGAACGCGCTCCCGACCCGGCCGATCAGGACGATCGCCGTCATGAGCGGGCCGAGCTCGCGCACGAGCGTGACGGCGACCCCCTGCGCGACGAGCCGCACCTGCCCGAACTTCTCGAGCTGATAGGCCGTTTGCAGCACGAGGATCGTGCCGATCAGCGAGCTGACCAGCAGCACGATCGGGATGCTCTTCACGCCGACCGCCTCCGCCTGGCGGAAGGTGTCGGGCGAGTTGAAGAACCCGGCCGGCCGCTTACGGAACGGCGCGATCGTCACCCAGAAGAGCGTCTTCCGGGCGAGGATGACCGGACCGCCGAGCTCCTGGAAGAACGAGAGACCGAGCCGGCCGATCGTCGCGAACGGTCCGGTCACTGGAGCGATCCGACGGCCGAGTCGATGCTCGCCTCGATCGCGAAGAACTTCTGGAGACGCGCCAGCTCGATCACCTCACGCACCGCCTCGGACGGCTGCGCGAGGATGATCTTGACGTTCGCCGTCTTGCTCCAGCGGACGCCTTCGATCAGGACGGCCACGCCGGAGCTGTCCATGTACTCGAGGGCGGCGAGGTCGATGATGACCCCCTTGTCCGAGTCCTTGACCGCCTGCTCGACGGCGGCGCGGAACTCGGGGGAGGTGTTCATGTCGACCTCGCCTTCGGGGCGGACGACGGTGATGCCGGCGGCGGGACTAGCCGTCTCGATCTTCACTAGGGCTCTCCTCGCGCGACCGGTGCAGGTCGCGGGCCATCAGGATGCGCGGGCAGCCGTCGTCGGCCTGCTCGTAATGGACCGCGTCCATCGCGGTGTTGATGAAGTGGGTGCCGAGCCCGCCCGGCTTCACGTCGTCGAGGTCGCGCCCCTTGGGGCCGCCCTCGGGCGCCGGCGCGCCGTCGTGATCGATCTGGATCACGAGCCAGCGCTCGTCGAAGCGAAACGCGAGCCGGATCCGGTGCCCGGGCTTGGCCGAGCAGGCGTGGCGGATGACGTTGCTCATCGCCTCGTCGACGGCGAGCGTCATCTGACGCATGGCCGTGTCGTCGAGGCCGGCGAGCTTGCTCGCCACCTCCGTCGTCCGCCTCACGAGCGGCAAAAGCTTCGGATCGCTCCCGATCTCGAGGGCGAAGCCCTCGTTCGGACCGATCGGGCGCGGCGGCGCCCCGTCGGCGGCGTCTTGGGTCACCGATCGTACCTCCGCGTCACACGGCCGGCGACGGCCGGGGTCGGCGTCGTGGGGATCGGCGGGAGGCGTCGCACGACGACGAACGTCACGTCGTCAGGCAAGCGTTCGCCGCCGGAGAAGTCTCCGATGAGAGCGAGGACGGCCTCCTCGATCTGCCGGGCCGAGCGGCCCCGGCAGTAGGCGACCGTCTTGAGGAGCATGTTCTCGCCGAGGCGCTCGCCGCGCGCGTTCTTCACGTCGGTGGCCCCGTCGGTGTAGAGGAAGAAGACGTCGCCGGGCTCGAGGGCGGCGACGCCGACCGGGTAGACCTCGTCGGGGTCGACTCCGAGGACGAGCCCGCCCTCCTGGAGCTCGCCGAGGCGTCCGTCCGCCTTGAGGATCACGGGGTTGCAGTGACCGGCGTTGCGGTAGTCGATCCGACCGGTGGCGAGCTCGATCCGGGCGAGCACCATCGTGATGAACTTGCCCTGGGTCGAGCGCTCGCAGACGCTCTTGTTGAGGCGCGCGATCGCCTCGGTCGGCGGGAAGCCGGCCTCGAGGAGCGTCCGGAGGACCGCCTGGGCGTGGCTCATGAGGAGGGCCGCGGCCATCCCCTTGCCGGCGACGTCGCCGATCGAGGCGTCGAGCCAGCCGGGCCGGCTGTAGAAGTCGAAGTAGTCGCCGCCGACGCTGCGGCTCGTCTGCTGGTGGCAGGCGATCTCCCAGCCGGGCGGCGCCGGGATCTCCATCGGCTGGAGCCCGACCTGGATCTCGGAGGCGAGCGCCATCTCCTTGTCGAGGCGCAGCTTCTCGAGCGACATCTCGGTGAGGCGGCTGTTCTCGATCTTCACCGCGACGAGGTTCCCGAGGGCGGTGAGGACGCGGAGGTCCTCCGTCTCGAAGACCTTGTCCATCGAGAGGCTGTCGACGTAGAGGACGCCGATCACCTCGGTGTTGTTCCAGAGCGGCACGCACATCACCGACCGCTCCTTCAGGTTGAGCCCGACGAGCGTCTGGAAGTCCTTCTGCACCTTCCCGGTCAGGCACGCGGTCTTGGTCGTGACGACCCGGTTGAGGACGGTCTTGCTGAGATGGATCTCGCCGTCGTCGCCGATCCCGACGTCGTCGTCACCCTCGTTGCGCTTGGTGTACTTCACCGTGAGCTCGGGCGGCGTGCCCTCGAGGAGCAGGAGGACGCCGCGCTGCGCGGCGACGGCCTCGAGCAGGAGCTGAAGGATCACTCCGAACAGCTCGCTCGGATCGTCGCGGTGGGCGACGAGCTCCAGGCTCACCCGGTTGAACGTCGACAGGTAGCGCATCTCGCGGAGGAGCTGCGCGTCGTTGGCCGACTGGGGGACGGCCGTCGTGTCCGACTGCTGGAGCGTCGTGCTGAGCGAGGGGAGGAGGTCGTGGGCGGTCAGCGTCCCCGCGATCGTCTGGTCGGGGTTGACGGTGTCCTGCTCGCTGATGTCGCCGACGACGACCGTCGTCGTGTCGCCGCCAGTGCCCGAGCGATACGTCAGACGGCTTCGCCCGACCGAGATCCGGTCGCCTTCGCCGAGCGGCTGCGGCGCGGCGATCAGCTCGTCGTTGAGCCGGGTGCCGTTCTGGCTGCGGCAGTCCTGGACGTAGTACGCGGTGCCGTTCCGGACGACCTCGGCGTGGTGGCGACTGAGCGAGAGATCGGGGATGTAGATGTCATTGTCCGTCGCGCGCCCGATGCAATGCTTCGGGCGGTCGAGGGGAACCCGGAAAGGGGCGCCCTCGGGAGGCTCGACGAACAGGAAGGACAAGGGGTTGGGTCTCCCGGCGGCGGAGGGCGGCTGGCTTCGGGGGCGGATGATACGTCGAGGCGGCTCCGGGAGGCAATCGTCCGGGAGGGCCCGTAGGTGTTTCGAACGAAGCGGGTTACGATTCGGCGTCTCACCGGAGCGACGGATGGGCGCGTCGCGACCCGTCTTTCATCCAGACCCGGATAGGAGAAAAGAGCATGCGCGTCGTCCCCATTGTTCCCGCGGCCGGCCTCGCGGCCGCGCTCCTCGTCTCCCTCGTCGCCCTCTCGCCGACCGCGCGCGGCGACGACGAGAAGACCGCGCCCGCCAGGTGGGGCGGTCTGATAAAGGAGAAGGCGCTCCCGAAGCTCGAGGGGAGCGCGGACGCGAAGGCGGGCGGCTCGACCTTCGCGATCGGCGCGTTCACGAACGCCGAGGCGTGGGCGGCCTTCGCGAAGGACGCGGGCGGTCTGCCCGACAAGCCGACGATCGACTGGACCAGGCAGGCGATCGTCTACGTGGTCCTGCGCGCGAACACGAACGACCTCGCGTTCGGAGCGTGGGCGCCGCCCGGCAAGGACGGCGTGGCGTCGCTCGCGGTGAAGTGGAGAATGATCGAGCCGTTCTACATGGGGCAGGTGCCGGCGGTGTTCCACACGGTCGACCGGGCGGGCCTGAAGAAGGTCACGATCGCGGTCGACGACGGCGGCGCGGCGAGGCCGAAGGAGCTCGGGTCGGTCTCGATCGGCGACTGACTCGTCGCTAGGATCGCTCGCCGTCGACGACGGGAGGCGGAGATGGCGATCAGACGCTCGTTCCAGTTCGAGCACTTCAGGTCCTCCGAGTCCGCCGGCGTGACGGCTGTCGTCGCCTACGACGGCATCCCGGTCGGCGGCTTCGTCGACTGGGACGATCAGAAGATCGAGGCGTGCTTCTTCGTCGCGGGACCCGAGGGAGACGCCGGCGACGGCGAGCGGCGCCTCGCCCTCGATGACGTCGACCCGATCGTGGTGAGCGAGGTGTGCAACGACCTGGCCGTCCTCGCCGAGAAGGTCCGCGCCTGAATCGAGCGCGGCGGCGGCGTCGACTCAGGGGCGGCGGCGCCGGACGACCGCGGTCGCGGACGCGTCGCCTCGCGCGTGCGTCCAGCTCCGGACGAGCGGTCGGCCGCCGCCGCGAAGGACGACCGCGTCGCCCGCATCGGTGACGGCGACGATGTCGGCGATGCCGTCGTCGTCGATCTGCGCGATCGTCGGCTCGACCGAGAAGCGGGCGGCGGGGAGGACGAAGGCGAAGAGCGGCGCGCCGTCGCGGGCACGGAAGACGCCGATGCAGCCCGAGGTGTCCGCCACGATCGCCTCGAGCTCGCCGTCGCCGGTGACGTCGCCGAGGACGGGCTTGGCGAGGCTCGGCGCGCGGAGTGGCGTCCTGTAGATCACGCGCTGCAGGTCGCGGGAGAAGCAGACGAGGAGCCCCGTCCGACCCGGCAGGCCGACCGCGGCGAGGAGCTCGGGGCCCGGCGCGTCGGGCGTGACGTCGCGGCTGATGACGCCGCTCTCGGGGACCGTCTGGATCTCGGCCCGCGCGAGGTTCCGACCGTCACGCCCCGAGAGGGCGTGGAGGGCGAGGTCCGCTCCGATCAGGATCACGTCGAGGACGCCGTCGGCATCGATGTCGTGGAGCGCCGGGGTGTTCCGGATCTGCATCGCGCGGCGCTCCGCGCCGGCCGACCCCCGCCAGCGCTCCACGCCGCTCGCCGCGTCGACCGCGTGGACGACGCCGTGCTGGTCGCCGCCGACGACCTCGAGCGCCCCGTCGCCATCGAGGTCGCCGATCGCGGGCGGGTCTCCCCAGTAGCCGGCGCTCGCGCCGGTCGGCGCGAACCAGAGCCGCTTCCCGTCCCGGCCGTCGAAGAGGTGGAGCCCGTTGACGCGCGCCTTCTTCTCCTTGGTGGTCGTGGTCGCTCCGGCGATCACGTCGAGGATGCCGTCGCCGTTGGCGTCGAAGAGGGCCGGGACCGCCGTGGCGGCGCCGACCGGATCGCTCCGCCAGGCGCGGACCTCGCCGCGGTAGAGGTCGAACCCGTACTCCGCGGGCAGGGCCACCTCGTCGGCGATGCCGTCGCCGTTCACATCGCCGGTCAGGATGTGCCGGATGGAGCCGGTGTCCTCGAGCGGGTGCCCCGTCCTCCGGTCGTAGGCGACGACCGCTCCCTGCGACGCGATCCAGAGGCGATCGCCCGCAACGGCAGGCGGCATGGTGATGCCGCCCCCGACTCGCTGGCGCCAGATGGTCACCGGCGCGGAGAGGCGCTGGATCCGACCGCCCTGGCTGCAGACGACCAGGTCGGGGCGCCCGTCGCCGTCGACGTCGGCGCCGACGGCGTCGATGACCGTGTCGTCGAGCTCGTGGTCGAGGAGCACCCTCGGGCCGCCGGCGCCGGTCGGGTCGCCCCACACCCGGACCCGCGAGCCGACGCCGGTGACGAGGTCGAACCGCCCATCGTGGTCCCAGTCGACGGTGAGCGGGGGCGCCGCGGAGACGACGCCGGCGCCGGCGCGAGAGCCGTGGGTCGGGAGCGTTCCGGCGGCGACCGACGCGACGATCTCGCCCGAACGAGGGTCGACGAGGCGGTAGGTGGTCGCGCCGTCGTCCTTGATCCATGCGCCGACGACGATGAGATCGCCCTCGGCCCGCGGGAGAAGCGCGAGCGGCGTCGGGCCGCCGTGCTTGCGGCCCTCCGTCGTGATCCGGCGCCGGAAGAGGAGGGCCTCTCGGCCGGGACGGCAGCCGAGGAGGGCGCCGCCGGCGGTCACGGCGTAGACCTCGGCGAGGCCGTCCCCGTCGGCGTCGTGGACGAGGGCGGGCTGGCTCACGACGCCCTTGATCGCGGTCGTTCCGAGGATCTCTCCGGTCGTCTCGATCGCGACGATCCGCTCCTTCCCGGCGACGATGATCTCGGCGGCTCCGTCGCCGTCGACGTCGCCGGCCGAGAGCTTCGCCTGGGCGGGGAGCCCGCCGATCTTCCAGGCGAGCGCGCCGTCGGTGAGGCGTCGGGCCGCGAGCTGACCGCGCGTCGCGAGGAGGCCGAGGTCGCCGACGACCGCGATCGTTCCCTTCAGCTCCTCGGCGTCGATCGGCTCCGGCCAGGGCTCGGGCCGGGGGGAGCCGATGAGGCGGCCGTCGACGAGGAGCGTCCCGAGCCCGCCGGGCGGCAGGCCCCAGAGATCGGCCGTCCCGTCGGCGCCGACGACGTCGGGGGTGAGCGCCCACGCGCCGAAGCTCATCACGGGCCTGGAGGGCTGCCACATGGCGGAGGTGCCGCCGCTGCTGCCGTCGAGCGCGTGGAACTTCGACCACATGTTGCGGGAGTAGACGACGGACGGGAGCCAGGGCTTGCTCGGCGCGCCGACGAGGAGCTGCCCGAGGTAGTCGGTCTGGCTCGCCTCCCAGATGACGAGGGGGGCGAGGTTCACCCGCCGGGTGGTCGGGGGAGCGTCGCCCGGGACCACGCGGATCGTCCCCTCGGTCGGATGGAAGCCGCGCCGGAAGACGCGGTAGCGATGCTCTCCGATCGGGAAGGCGCCCTGGAGGAACGAGGCGGCCCGCCGTTCGTTCTCGGTTCCCGGGGCGAGCTCGATGATCGCCGCCTCGGGCGAGGTGACGAGATCGATCCGCCCGACGAGGGGCGGCGGGTGGAGGACGAGGGCGCGCTCGTGGCCACGGGCGACCACGATCTCGTCCTCGACCGGCTCGAAGCGGTCGCGGGTCAGGGCGACGCGATAGCCGCCGGGGGGCAGGACGAAGACGGCCTCCTCGCCCGCGGCGACCGCGCGGTCGACGAGGTCCTCGCCGCGCGTCCCGTCGCCGAGGATCGGGGCGACGACGAGGCGGACCGACTCGTCGGCGGCGAGGGGCGGCGGGAGGACGGCGACCCGGACGCTGCCGGGTCGCGTGAGCACCCAGCCGCCGGCGGCCCCGGCTGACGCGACCGCGCCGAGCGCGACCGCGGCGAGGATCGCCGTGAGCGGCGAGCGTCGGAGCCGGCGCCACGAGCGCGCGATCGGGCCGAGCGGTCGCGCGAGGGTCGGCTCGCCGCGGAGGCGCCGCTCGATGTCGTCGGCGAGGGTGGTCGCGTCGCGGTAGCGGTTGCCCGGCTCCTTCTCGAGGGCGCGGAGGCAGATCGCCTCGGTCTCCCGGGCGATCCGCGGGGCGAGCACGATCGGCGGGACCGGCTCGATGTTGCAGACCTTGACGATGAGCTCGGCGATCGAGGCGCCCTCGAACGGGAGGACGCCGGTCAGCATCTCGTAGAGACAGACACCGAGCGAGAACAGGTCGGTTCGCTCGTCGACGTCGCGGCCGCGGGCCTGCTCGGGCGACATGTAGCTCGGCGTGCCGAGGAGGACGCCGGCGCGGGTGGCCCGCGGCGCGTCGGCGGCGAGCTCGGCGACCGAGCGGCTCGGGTCGAGGCGGGCGAGGCCGAAGTCGGCGACCTTGGGCTCGTCGTCGCGGTCGAAGATGATGTTCTCGGGCTTGAGGTCGCGATGGATCACGCCGGCGCCGTGGGCGTGGGCGAGGGCGCGCGCGATCTTCAGGGCGAGGCCGAGGGCGACCTCCTCGCGCAGCATCCCTCGCTCGATCCGCTGGGCGAGCGTCTCGCCCTCGACGAGCTCCATCGCGATGAAGTCCCGGCCGTTCGAGGTGCCCGCGTCGTAGACCGCGGCGATGTTCGGATGCTGAAGGCGGGCGACCGCGAGCGCCTCGGCCCGGAACCGCTGGCGCGTCAGGTCGGTCGCCTGATTGATCACCTTGATGGCGGCGAGGCGACCGAGGCGGACGTGGCGAGCGCGGTAGACGGTGCCCATGCCGCCGCTGCCGAGCACGTCCTGCACCTCGTAGTCGCCGAAGCGGATGCCGGCGGGATCACTCCCCGAGGACGGAGGTGGAACCGCGACCGCGAGCGGGCTGGCGTCCCCACCGGGCGAAGCCGCGGGGAGGGTGTCCGAAGAGGCCGGGGCGGGCGGATGGAACCCCGAGCCGAACGCTCCGGCGGCCGTCTCGCCGGCGACCGGAGCGCGACCCGCATCGAGGAGCTGCCGCCAGGTCGGCGCGGCGACGGCGCCGCGCTCGAGGATGACATCGCCGATGGAGCGCCCCCGCCGCACCGCCTCCGCGCGCGCGGCGTTCGCCTGGTCGGACGTGACGAGGCCGCGGGCGAGCGCGAGGGCGAGGGCATTCTCGTCGAGGTCGGGCGTCACGGATCTCCCCTGAGTCTACCGACCACCGCGTCCCCACCAAACCCCGACCCGCCGACCGGGCAAGGGCTACTGTGATTCCAGGGGTCAGGTCCAGGATTCACACCAAAGGGGCCAGGTCACACCAGAGGGACCCGGTCTCAGGAGCTGCTGCAACGGACTCTCTAGTGTGATTCCTGGACCTGACCCCTTCGATTCACGCCTGGAGCCGCCGCTCGCGGGCGAACCGACCGAGCGCGGTGCGGACATCCCCCTGCGTCCCCGCGAGGAGCTTCACGGCGACCGGGCGCCCGTCCGGGCCGCGCGCGCGGTAGACGGTGCCGACGCCGCCGCGCCCGAGCACCCCCTCGATCTGGTACGAGCCGATCCTCACGCGCGCGGCGTCACTCGCTAGAACTGGAAGTAGACGAAGCTCTGCGACGCCAGCGGCGGCGCCAGGTAGAGCCCGATCACGAAGGCGGCGATCGTCACGGCGAACCAGATCGGCCGGTCGACGATCGGCAGCTCCTCCTTCGGCGCGGCGGCATCGCTGTAGCCCCTGAAGTCGCCGTAGATCTGGAAGGTGAAGAGGTAGGCGCCGATGAGGAGGTCGCCCGAGCTCACCTCCTGGCCGAGCGCCACCTTGCCGAAGATCCCGTCGGTGATCGGCGCGATCCCGTCGGCGATGAGCAGCTTCTTCACGAAGCCGGTGAAGATCAGCAGTAGCCCCAGCCGGACGCCGCGGGCGCTCACCGACCGCACGGCCTCGAGCTGGGGGAGCAGGCGCCCCGCCCGCTCGATCGGACCGGCGACGAGCTGAGGGAAGAACGTCACGTAGGCGGCGACATCGGTCAGCGACCGCCGCGCGTCGAGCTGCCCCTTGTACACGTCGATCGTGTACGACATCGTCTGGAACGTGTAGAACGAGATCCCGACCGGCAGGATCACCTGGAGCGTCCCTGGCTCCCAGCCGAGCCGGCTCCAGATCGGGAGCAGGCTCTCCATGAAGAAGTTGAAGTACTTGAAGATGCCGAGCGCGCCGAGGTTCACGAACACGCTCGCCGCCAGCCATCGCCGCCCGCGCCCGCCGTCGGCGCGGGTCCGCTCGATCCGCAGCGCGCAGCCCCAGTCGACCAGCGTCGAGAGGATGATCAGCGACAGGAACCGCCAGTCCCACCACCCGTAGAAGAAGAGCGAGGCGACGACCAGAAACGCGTTCTGGCGCCGCGGCGTCCGCAGGAGCCAGTAGATCGTGAGGACGATCGGGAAGAAGATGGCGAAGACGGCGCTGTTGAAGAGCATCGCTAGTCGCCGCCGGCCTCGGCGTCGAGCCAGCCATCGGAGACGAGCCGCGCCTCGATCGCCGCGGCGATGAGGTCCTGACCCCGCGCGCTCGGATGCAGGTCGTAGGGCCAGAGGAAGAGCGGCGTCGGGTCCTCGGGCTCGGCGGCGGCCATCGCATCGAACACGTCGACGGTCGGCCAGCCGAGGCGGGCGAGGAGCGAGCGCGTCCACGGCACCTCGATCCGGACGCCGTGGTCCTCGGGCTCGGACCGCAGGCGCGGGAACGTCGCGACGAGCAGCCGCGCCCCGGCCGCCTCGACCTTCGTGCGGAGCTCGACCAGCCGCTCCTCGTAGCGGGCGCGGTAGGGGCCCATCTCGTCCTCGGGCTTGAACGGATCGGTGAACTCGGGCGGGAACTCGCCGGCGCCCTCGTCCTTGGAACGAAGCCGCCAGAGCTTCACTCGCTCCTTCGCGTCGCGGACCGCGAGGCCATCGAAGAAGCGCTTCGTGGCGTCGGTGTGCTTCCTCTTCGCGCGTCGAAACGAGCGCTGGATCGGCGTCTCGGGATGGCCGATCTCGGGCTGGGTGTAGGCCTCCGCCGGCGCCAGGAGGACGACGACGCTCGGCGCGAGCGCCTCGAGGGCCGCGTCGAGATGCTCGAGCTGGTCCTCGATCTTCCACCCTCCGCAGCTCAGGTTGACGACGTCGCGAGGCGCGCCGGCGGCGGCCAGCCGTCGCTCGAGGGCGATCGGCCAGGTCTCGGCATCCGCCACCCCGTAGCCGAAGGTGACCGAGTCGCCGACGCAGAGGAGCGCCGGCGGCCGCGCCTCGCGCGCGCCCGGCCACGTCGGCCCGCGGCAGCCGTAGTCGTCGAAGTTCGCCGTGAACGCGATCTCGGGCGGCCAGAAGACCGGCACCGAGCCGCCCGCCTTGAACTGCCCGGGATGAGCCTTCTCGAAGTCGAAGGCCGGTCGGAAGCTGCGCTCGCCCTCGCGCGGGAAGCCGGCGAGACGAAGGACGCCCTCCGCGAGGACGAACGCGACGAGGATCGCGGGGACGCCGACCTTCAGAATCGAGAGCAAGACGAGGACGTAGTCGAGCGGACGCGACGGCGTCGTCAGCTCCTCGTCGGTCTTGCCGTCGGCCACGGGCGGGGCTCCCAGTGCGATGGAGCGCGCGATCATAAGGGCCGACCCGGACGGTGTCCAGAAACGCCCGCATTCGCTGCCGGCGCAGGCGTTTGAAGGCATCCATCGGACGAGGCTACCCTCGCATCGGAGAGGCGGCCGCTCGTGCTCCAGATGCCCGCCGGCGCGCGGATCGGTCCCTACGTCGTCACCGGCTACCTCGGCCGCGGCGCGATGGGCACCGTCTACCGGGCGCGCCACGACCGGATCCCCGGCCGCGAGGCCGCCATCAAGGTCATCCCCCCGTCGACCAACCCGGCCGCCGCCGAGAGGTTTCGTCGCGAGGCGATGGCGGCGGCCCGCCTTCGACACCCCGGGATCGTCACCGTCTACGACTTCGGCGAGACGGAGACGGGCCAGCCGTTTCTCGCGATGGAGCTGGTCGAGGGCAGGTCGTTCGAGGAGATCCTTCGCGACGGGAGCGCCTCGCTGAGCGAGCGACTCCGGATCGTCGCCGAGGCCGCCCGCGCCGCTCACGTCGCCCACGAACGCGGCATCGTTCATCGCGACATCAAGCCCTCGAACATCCTCGTCGGGATCGACGAGACGGTGAAGATCGCCGACTTCGGCCTCGCGCGATTCGTCGCGTCGAGCGCGGTGCCGCCGGACGACCAGGGCATCACGAAGTCGGGAGCGATCCTCGGGACGCCCCTCTACATGGCCCCCGAGCAGGTCGCCGCCGAAAAGGACGTCGACGCGCGCGCCGACGTCTACTCGCTCGGAGCCACCCTCTACGAGGCCATCGCCGGGCGCGCCCCGATCGTCGCCGAGAACCTCCTCCAGATCGCCTTCGCGATCGCCAACGAGACGCCGGCGCCGGTCTCGAGCCGCGCGCCGCCGGGGCTCCTCACCCGGGCGCAGGCCCGGACGCTCGATCCGCTCTGCGCCCGGGCGACGGCCCGAGAACGCGCGGACCGATTCGGGAGCGCCGCCGAGCTCGCCGACGCGATCGCTCGGGTCTGCCCGGAGGGCGGCGGCGATGCCCGGCGTCCCGCGCGACCGGCGCGGCCTCTCGACGTCGAGCGTCCCCCCGCCGACGCGATCCCCGACGCGGCGTTCGCGCCTCTGACGATCTCGCTCGGCGCCGCCGTCACCGCCGCGGCGGTCGTCGCCGCTCTCATCATCGGACTCGCCATCGGGCTCGTCGGCCTGAGCGCGCCCTCGGGCGCAGACGCCGAGGACGCCGGCGCGACGACGACCGCCTCGGCCCGATCCGAGCCCGACCCGACGACCGGCGTCGCCCGGACCCGTCCCCCGCCGGCGCCGACCGAGCCCGACCCGGACGAGCGCGCCATCGCCCTCGGTCTGATCGCGCGCGCGCGGACCGGCCTCGGCGACACCCGCCTGCACGAGGCGCGCGAGGCGGCCGACGAGGCAGTGCGACGCGCCCCCGACCTGGCGACGGCCTGGGCCGTCCGGGCGCGCACTCGCGCCCGCCAGATGGATGAGGCCGGCGCGGCGGAGGACTGGCGTCGCGCCTTCGAGCTCGAGCCTCGCCTGATCTTCGAGCACCTCCACACCGACCTCGACCGCCAGCGCGCGAGCGTCATCTCCGTCGTCGCCGAGGGCCTCGCCGTCGCGGTCGATCGCGCCGACCCGGAGACCGCAACGCTCGCCCGCGCGGCCCGACGCGTCCGGGAGAAGGACGCCCTTCGCGCCCAGGGCGCCGTCGCGCTCATCGACGCCGTCATCGACGACGGCGACGCCGTCGCCCGCCGGGAGCGGGCCGTCGCCCGATGGGCTGCGCGCGACTTCGACGGGGCGCTCGACGATCTCGACCGGGTGATCGAGCGGACGCCCGACGATCCGGTCGCCAGGATCCTCCGCGCCCGCTACCTCCGCCGCCACGCCCGCCGGTGGGATCGCGCGCGGCGGGATGCCGAGCACGCCCGGCGGCTCCGACCGGATCTGGCCGAGCCGCTCGTCGAGCTCGGGATCCTCGCCTGGAGGCGGATGCGCGAGTCCGGCGCCCGCGAGACGATCCAGCAGGCCTCGGAGCTCGCCCCCGACGCGGCCGCGGCGATCTACGCCCACCTCGAGCTCGGCATCGAGTCGTTCGATCACGACGCGCCGGCGGCGGATCGACGGACCACCCTAGAGATCCTCCGCCGACTCGACGCGGAGGCGACGCGCCGAGAGCCGCTGCACCCGCGCGTCGGCCTGGCGGCGGCGTGGATCGACTTCCTTCGAGGTCCGACCGCCTCGGGCGAGCCGGAGAGCGCCGAAGTCGTCCGAGGAGCCCAGCGAGCGTTCGAGTCGACGAACGCCGTCGATCCGACCTGCGACGATGCCTTCCGCCTCGTCGTCCACGTCGCCAGTACCTTCGGCGACTCGGCCTCGTTCTCCTGGGCGCTCCGCGACTGGCTGGCGGTCACCGACGACCCGGTCGAGGCGCTGATCAGCGCCGGGATCGCCGCCCGGGCCCTCGGCATGGAGACGACCGAGGCGACGTTCGAGCGGGCCCACGAGGCCGCGCCCGACGATGGCGCCGTCCACCTTCGCCACGCCGGTTCCCTGAGGACGTTCCACGCGCGCGGCGTCGAGGGCGCCGGCGCCCGGGTCGTCGAGCTGTTCGAGCGGGCGGCCGCTCTCGACGACGTCCTCATCGAGAACCACGCCGCCAGCTCCGGCCTCACTCGTCCGCAGCTCGTCCGGATGATCGAGGGGTTGGCGTCGCCGGGGGGCGCCCCGCCGGCCTCCGACGACGACGACGACGACGGTCGCTGAGCGACGGTCACCGCCGATCGCGCTCGGTCCGAGACTACCCGCCGTCCCGGGTGATCTCGGCGACGATCGCTCGGTGGTCGGACACCGTCTCGTCGAGGACGCGGTGCTCGACGATGCGCAGGCCCTTCGACACGAAGACCCAGTCGAGACGCTCGCCGAACGATGGGAACGTGACGAGCTTCTCGTTCTCGGGCTCCCAGGTCGTGAAGCCGTGCTTCTCGACGAGGGCGCGGGCGACGTCGTCCTCGGCGCTCCACACGGCGTTGAAGTCGCCGATCAGGATTCGGGGACGCTCCTCGCGCTCGGCGAGGGTCGCGAGCATCTTCTCGATCTGCTCGCGGCGGGCGCGGGCGCTCGCGAAGTCGAGGTGGACGCTCGCGACGTCGATGACGAGCGGCTCGGAGCCGTCGTCGCCCGAGCCCGGCCACGGCATCGCCGCGACGACGAACCCCTTGTTGAACGTCGGCCAGGTCGGATCGAAGCCGATCGAGAGCGGCTCCTCCATCGGACCGCGGGTGGCGAGGGCCGTCCCGTAGGACAGGCCGAGCCCGCCGACGTGCTCGGCGCGGATGTAACGCGGCATCCCGCTCGCCGCGACGACGTGGCCGACGTGGTCGAACCGCCCGCTCCAGACGCTCGGCCCGTCGGCCTCCTGGAACGCCACGACGTCGGGCGCCTCGGCGGCGAGGAGGGCTCCGGCACGCTCGAGGTTCGCCCGCGTCGCGCTCGTGCTCGTGAAGAGCTGGTGAAAGCCATCGGCGCGCCCGTGGGCGAGGTTCAGCGACGCGACCCGGAGCGGACGTTCGCCCGACTCGGGGCTGGGCGGCAGCGGCGCCGGCGTGTCGCCGAGGTCGGCCTCGAGGATCTCGGGGACCGCTCGCTCGGGGCCGCGGGTGCAGACCGGGATGAAGCCGCCGGCGATGAGGAGGAGGGCGAGGGCGCCGAGCGCGATGGCGAGGCGGCGCCGTTTCTTCGGTGTCTCGGGCGCGGGGGGCGCCGGCGCGGTCTCGGCGGGCTGCTCGGTCACGGTCGGTCAGGATACCAGACGCCCGCCGGCCCGTCGGGTCACGCCGTCTCCGCGAACAGCCGGTCGAGCGCCGCGTCGACGACCCAGTGGACGTGCTCGCGCCGCTCCGCTCGCGGCGCCTCGCCGAGCGGATCCTCGCCCCAGACCTCGTCGAGGGCCGGCGCGTAGGTGAAGTAGTTGATCGCGATGCTCATGAACGTGAGGAAGAAGTGCTTGCTCGCGAGCGGGCCCGCCTCGGGCAGGAGGCCGGCGAGGGCGCTCTCGACCCCGCGGTGAACCATCGCGAGGCTCTCGCGGATCCGCGGGAGGTGCCCGCCGGTGCGGCCGACCTCCTGCTGAACGAAGCGAGGGTAGGCCCGGAACTGGTCGATGAACGCGAGCTGCGCGTCGATGAGCTGGTGGACGCGCCGGCGCGCCGCCTCGGGGTCGTCGAGCGGGGCGCCGTCCGTCCCCGGGTCGCCGTCGGGACCCGCCGGCAGCCCGAACGCAGCGACATTGCGCTGGTAGTAGCGCTCGAGGACGCGGTCGGTCAGCTCGTCCTTGCTCTCGAAGTGATAGAAGACGAGCGCCTTGTTCACCCCCGCCCGCTCGGCGATGTCGGCGACGCTCACCCCGTCGTAACCGCGCTCGCCGAGGAGCTGGTCGGCCGCCTCGAGGATCCGTGCGGCGGTGTCGCCGCGCCGGGTGCTTCGGGCCTTCCGGCTCCCGTTTCCCTTGGTGCTCTTGGCCTTGCGCTTTGCCATCGCCCGTTCTCCCGATCGGTTGCCGCCCTCAGTTTAACCAATCGGTCAAAAAAGTGCTTGACCGATTTTGACCAATCGGTTAACTTTTTGACCGAGCGGTCAAGACGGCCGCGTGAGACAAGGCAAGCGAGCGCCGCTCGGGCGCAGGAGAAAGAGACATGCTCGGCCTCGGCAAGAAGGCGAAGACCGAAACCCTCACCGGCGGCGCGGCGATCGCGCGGCTCCTCGCGAACGAGGGCGCCGAGCGTGTCTTCGGGATCATCGACGGCACCTACCACGGCCTCACCAAGAGCCTCGCCCCGGCCGGGATCGAGCTCGTCAGCCCGCGCCACGAGTCCTGCGGCACGTGGATGGCCGGCGCCTACGCCCGCCTCACCGGCAAGCTCGGCGTCTGCATTGCCAGCAACGGCCCCGGCGTCGCGAACGTGCTCCCCGGCGTCGCCGTCGAGAACGCGGAAGGCAACCGCGTGATGCTGATCACGAGCTGCCGGCGCACCGGGATCGCGTATCCGGACCGCGGCGGCACGTTCCAGAACTTCTCGCAGACCGGCGTCATCGGCGCGATGAGCAAGTTCAGCGAGAACGTGCCGAGCGCCGACCGCCTCCCCGAGGTCTTCCGGCGCGCCTTCCGCGCCGCGTTCTCGGGTCGCCCCGGGATCGTCCACGTCGACATCCCCGAGGACGTCATCAACGGCCCGATCGAGCTCCCCGCCGGCTGGGACCGCCTCCCCGAGACCTACCGGCGCGTCGATGCTCCGGCGGCGTCGGCCAACGACGTCGAGCGGGCGGCGCGGATTCTCCTCGACGCGAAGCGGCCGATGATCCACGCCGGCAGCGGCGTCCTCCACGCCAACGCGACCGCCGAGCTCGACGCGATCGCGCGGCTGCTCCACGCGCCGGTCACCACGAGCTGGGGTGCGCGGGCGGCCGTCAGCGAGCTGGCCGGCTACGCCGTGCCGCTCACTCACCTCGAGCTCTGCAACCGCGTCCGCAACGAGGCCGACGCCGTCCTCGCCCTCGGCACGCGCCTCGGCGAGACCGACTGGTGGGGCAAGGCGCCCTACTGGGCCAAGCCCGAGGACCAGCGCTTCATCCAGGTCGACCTCGAGGAGGCCGCGATCGGCGTGAACCGCGGCGTCGACGTCGGTTCGGTCGCGTGCGTCAAGAGCTTCCTCGCCCAGCTCGGCGAGGTGATCGCCGAGCGGAAGGCGGAGATCGACGTCGCCGGCCGCCGCGCCTGGCTCGAGGAGATCGCCGACCGCAAGAGCCGCGACCGGACCAAGCTCGCGAAGAAGCACCTCGGCAAGGCCAAGCCCGGCGCCCTCGTGCCGCCCGCGGCGATCCCCTCGATCTGCCGGGAGCGCTTCTCCGACGAGAGCGTCTGCGTCCTCGACGGCGGCAACACGGCCGTCTGGGGTCACTTCTTCTACGAGACCCGTCGCCCCGGGATGCTCCTCTCGACGTTCAAGATGGGCATGCTCGGCGCCGGCGTGGCGCAGGCGAACGGCGCGGCGATCGCCCGTCCGGGCAAGCCGGTCTGCGCGCTCATCGGCGACGGCGCCATGGCGATGCAGATCCAGGAGGTCGAGACGGCCGTCCGCGAGAACCTGCACGTCGTCTTCATCGTCGTCTGCGACCGGCAGTGGGGCATGGTGAAGATGGGGCAGCAGTTCGCGAACCGCCCGATCAAGACGCTCATCAAGGGCACGCTCTCCCCCGACGAGAACCTCAACACCGACTTCCACCAGACGGCGTTCGACGAGATCGCCAAGGCGATGGGCGCGCACGGCGAGCGGTGCCAAACGACCGAGGAGCTCGACGCCGCGCTCCGCCGCGCGATCGAGCGGGGCGGCCCGACCGTCGTTCAGGTCGAGGTGGACCGCGTCGCGCATCTCTGGGCGCCGGGCCTCCGCGAGTTCAAGGACATGCACCAGGAGCCCTCGGGCGCCTGACCCCCGACCGCCGCCGCCAACCGCCCCGCCGACCTCTCGGGAGACGACCGATGACGACCACGCGAATCACCTCCGATATCCTCTCCTCGTCGACCGACGCGACGGACGCCGCCCCCGCGGCGTCCGTCGCGGAGGCGGCGCCCGCGGTCCGGAGCGTCCTCGTGACCGGGGCGGCCGGCGCGATCGGTCGCCTCGTCGTCCGGCGCCTCGCCGAGGACCGGCGCGGCCTCGAGACGATCGTGGCGGCCGACATCCGGGCGCTCGAGGGGGCGCCGGACGGCGTGATCGTCGCCGGCGACGCCGACGTCCGCGACGGGACGCGCCTCGATGCCCTCTTCGCCGAGCACCGGCCCGACGCGGTCGTCCACCTCGCCGCGATCGTCACTCCCTCGCCGGGGCAAGACCGCGAGCTCGCCCGGAGCGTCGACGTCGACGGCACCCGCCGCGTCCTCGACGCCTGCATCGCCCACGGCGTGAAGCAGGTCATCGTGACGAGCAGCGGCGCGGCCTACGGCTACCACGCCGACAACCGGGCCTGGCTCGACGAGAGCGACCCGCTCCGCGCCGGCCCCGACTTCGCCTACGCCTACCACAAGCGCCTCGTCGAGGAGATGCTCGCCCAGGAGCGGCAGCGTCACCCCGAGCTGCGCCAGCTCGTCCTGCGCCCCGGGACCATCCTGGGGAAGGGGACGCGCAACCTCATCACCAACCTCTTCGAGAAGCGCCTCGTCGTCGGGATGCGCGGCTCGGCCACGCCGTTCTGCCTCATCTGGGACGAGGACGTGGCCCGCTGCATCGCCGACGCCGTCCACGGTCGGCACGAGGGCGTCTACAACCTGACCGCTGACGGCGAGGTCACCCTCCGCGACATCGCGGCGGCCGTCGGCCGGCCGTTCGTCCGGGTGCCGCCGACGCTCGTCCGGGCCGGGATCTCCGTCCTCCGCAAGGTCGGCCTCACCCGCTACGGGCCCGAGCAGACGGGCTTCATCCGCTACCGGCCGGTGCTGCGAAACGACCGCATCAAGGCGGAGCTCGGCTTCGAGCCGCGGATGAACGCCCGTCAGGTGCTCGATCACTGGATCCGGCACAGGGAGCCCGATGGCGAGTCCCGGAGGAAGCGAGGCCGCGCGCCGTCCGCGCCGTTCCGTGGCAAGGTCGTCGTCGTCTCGGGCGCCGCCGGCGGGATCGGGCGCGCCCTCGCGAACCGCTTCGCCGACGACGGAGCGAAGGTGGCCCTCCTCGACCGCGACGCGCCGGCTGCGGAGCGGGCCGCCGATGATCTGAAGCGCCGCGGGATCGACGCGATCGCGATCGCGTGCGACGTCGCCGACGAGACGAGCTGCCGCGCCGCGATCGCGGCGGTCGAGCGAACCTACGGCGGCGTCGACGTCCTCCTCGCCAACGCGGGGATCACCCATCTCTCGGCGTTCGCCGAGACCGACATGGCCGTCCTCCGAAGGGTGATGAACGTCAACTTCTTCGGCGCCGCTCACCTCGCCTCGGCCGCCCTGCCGAGCCTGACCGCGCGCCGCGGGCGGATCGCCGTGACCTCCAGCCTCGCCGGCTTCTCGCCGCTGCTGGGCCGGACCGCCTACGCGGCGAGCAAGCACGCCCTGCACGGGCTGTTCGAGTCGCTCCGGAGCGAGGTCGAGCCGCACGGCGTCAGCGTGCTGCTGGTCTGTCCCGGCTTCACCGACACGAACATCGGGAAGAACGCCGTCGACGGCTCGGGCGCGCCGGTCGACCGCCCCCGCGGCGCCCTCGGGCGCCCGATGCCGCCGAGCGAGCTCGCCGACGCGGTCCACGGCGCTGTCGCCGCCCGGCGGCGGCTGCTCGTGACGACGGCGCTCGGCCACGCGTCCTGGTGGGTCAGCCGCCTCGCGCCGGCCCTCTACGAGCGGGTCATGGCGAGCACCCAGCGGAAGGCGACCGGGCTGGCGCCGACGCCCGCCGGCTCCTGATACGGCCCGATTCGCGCCGACCGCGTCCCGCTGCCATCGTGGCCACATGCGACGGATCGATCGATTCGAGATCCAGGAAGAGCTTGGACGGGGCGGCATGGGCACCGTCTTCCGCGCGCATGATCCCCACACGGGACGTGAAGTCGCGATCAAGCTGATGCACAACGCCGAGGCGGCCGCGCCTGCCGTCCGGGCCCGATTCATCAACGAGGCGCGCGCAGCCGCTCGGCTCCGGCACGCGGGAATCGTGGAGGCCTACGGTGTCGGGCTGGACGCCGCGGGCCCGTTCGTCGTCATGGAGCTCGTCCGAGGCCAGTCCCTCGATGAGCTCGGGCGAGATCGCGCGCTCTCGGGCCATCACCTCGCCGAGATCGTCCGCGACGTCGCGCGGGCGGTCCACTTCGGCCACGAGCAGGGTGTCATTCACCGCGACCTCAAGCCCGAGAACGTCCTGATCGACGAGCTCGGCCGCGTTCGCCTGACGGACTTCGGCCTCGCCTATGACGTTGTGGCCGAGGACACGCTGACCCGGACGGGGGAGCTCCTCGGCACGCCGTCCTTCATGTCACCGGAGCAGTCCTCCGGCGAGAGGACGCGCGGCCGGGCGACCGACGTTTGGTCAATCGGTGCGATCCTCTACTGGGGGCTCGCCGGGAGGCCTCCGTTCGAGGGGGGCTCGCCCTTCGAGATCATCAAGCGGGTTCTCTTCGACGCTCCGATTCCACCGAGGACGCTCGTTCCGACCATTCCGGTTGCCCTCGAGCGGATCACGCTCGACTGCCTCGAGAAGGAGCCCGAGGACCGTCCGGCGTCCGCAGCGGTCGTCGCCGACGCCCTCGGCCGGTTCACGCGGGGGGACGTCGTCGCCGTCCGAGATAGGGACGGGACGCGTCGTGGAGGCGGAGCCCTCCGCGGGCCGGCCCTCGTCGCCTTGCTCCTCATCGCGGCCGGGCTGACGTTCGGCGCCGGCCTCTGGGTTCGACGCGGACGCGATGGCGAGGAGACGGTCGCGGCTCACCGAGCCGACGGCGCGTCCCGTGGGGCAGGCGTGCCCGACCAAGGCGACGAGGGCGCGCCCGGCGCTTCGTCGGAGTCTGTCGAGGGAGGCGAGGTCTCCACGGCAGCGAACGACGCGTTCGAGGACGGACTGGCGGCCGCGGACGCGGGCGAGCTCGAACGGGCCCTCGCTGCGTTCAAGCGGTGCGTCGAGATCGACCCGCGTCACGCCGCCGGATGGGGCAACCTCGGTCTCGCTCGCGCCAAGCTCAACGACGTCGAGGGATCCCTCGCGGCCGCGGATCGTGCCATCGAGCTCGCGCCCAGGTTCGTCCCGGCGCGGTTGCATCGTGGCTTGCTCCGCTGGGTTGAGGGAGATGTCGAAGGCGCCCTCGACGACCTCGACGAAGCCGTCCGGGGGGCGCCGGATGACATCGAGATCCTCATGAGACGCGCCGAGGTTCGGGCGGCCGCGGGTGACGCCTCGGGCGTCACCATCGACTGCACCCGGGTCCTCGACCTCGACCCGCTCTGCGTCGACGCCCTGATGCGCCGGGCCGATGCGAGGCGCGCGCTCGGCGAGTCGGCCCGGGCGCGCGAGGATGTCGAGCGTGTCCTCTCGCTCGATGCGGACCATGCTCGTGCCCACTTCGCGCGCGGGCTCCTCGTGGCGGATCGGGACCCCGTCGAGGCGCTCCGCTCGCTCGACCGGACGGTCGAGCTGGAGCCGGACTGGGCGGAGCCGTGGGTCGTCCGCGGGCTCGTCCTGCAGGCGCTCGGGCGCTCGTCCGGCGCGGCCGCCTGCGCCGAGCGGAGCGTCGTTCTCGCGCCGAACAATCCTGACGCTCTGGCGCTCCGTGGCAGCCTTCGGATCGAGGCGGGTGACGTGGCTGGCGGACGAGCGGATCTGGAGGCGGCTCTCCGACTCGGGTACTCGAAGGCTGCGGAGCTGAGCGCCTACCTCGGCGAGCTCGACCGGAGCGGCGACTGATCGCGCGCCGGTCCTACATCTGGCTGTCGGCCATCAGGTTGTCGTCGGGGTTGAAGAGCATCCCCTTGTCGCTCGCCTGGCCCAGCGCGTTGACGACGTCGGGGTCGTAGCGAGTGCCGGCGTTGGCGGTGATCTGGTCGATTGCCTCGCGCGTCGTCAGCTCCTTGCCCGTCTCCATCCCCTGGGAGAGCAGCCCTTCGAAGTCCTTCGCGACGCCGATGATCCGGGCCGGGAGCGGGATGTCCTCGCCCTTGAGACCCTCGGGGATCCCGGTGCCGTCCCAGCGCTCGCAGTGGTACTTGATCGGCGGGATCAGCCACTGCTTGCCGCTCATGCGTTTGATGAGCTTCTCGGCGAGCTCGAGGCGTTGCCGCTGGAGCTCGTCGGCCTCGAGGCTCTCGGCCTCGTCGGCGCGGATGAGCAGGTTGCCGAGGTTGTGGAGGAGCGCCGCGAGCTGGATCCGGCGGTTCTCCGCTCGCGGGATGCCCATCGCCGTCGAGATCGCGCTCGCGTAGGTGGCGACCCGCTCGCTGTGGCCCCGCTCATCGGGGTCGCGCATCTCGACCGCCGCGGTGAGCGCCCGGACGACGGCCAGGTAGCTCTTCTCTTGCGCCTGCGCGAGCATGATCCCCTGGATCGCCATGCCGGCCTGCACGCCGAGGGCGACGATCAGCTCGAGGTCGTCGGTGTCGAACGCCTCGGCCACCCTGGTCGTCGAGAGGTAGACGACGCCGAGGAGCTGGTCCATCGCGACGAGCGGCGCGCAGATCACGCTGCGGATCCGCTTGAGGACGACGCTGCCCTGGTCCTTGAAGCGGTCGTCGAGGCTCGCGTCGCTGCTCATGACGGCGCGCCCGAACTGGGTCACCCGCCGGATGATCCCCTTGCTGACGACCGGGTCGGAGCTCGCCTTCTTCTTCTCCTTCTTGTCCTTCTTGCTCCGCTCGTAGCTGGCGATGAGCTCGAGCTCCTTGTGCTCGGGCCGCTTGACGAAGATGTAGCCGTGCTCGGCGCTGACCGCCTTGACGGCCAGCTTCGCGACCTTCTCGGCGAGCGGCTGGACGTCGCGCTCGCTCGCGACCGTCTTCGCGACCTTGTAGAGCACCTGGAGGTCGCGGCTCTCCTCGGTCTGCTGGACGGGGTCGTCGGCGTCGCCGTCGATGTCGAGGCGGATCGTCGTCGTCGTGATCTCGAGCTCGGGGGCGACCTCGGCCATCCGCCCGCTCGCGGTCGGCTTGCCCTTCTTCTTCTTGTCGTCGGTGCCGACCTTGTCCTCGAAGCGGAGGATCGTCGTGCCGATCTTGACCTCGTCGCCGACCCGGAGCAGCTCCTCGGTCACCTTCTCCTCGTTGACGAAGGTGCCGTTGCGCGAGGAGAGGTCGCGGATGAAGTACATCTCTCCGATGCGGAACATCTCGGCGTGCCGCCGGCTGACGCCCTGGTCGAGGATCTGGATCCCGATCCCCTCGTCACGACCGATCGTGATGCTTTCCTCTTCGAGGTTGTAGGTCGTGCCCTTGAGGGGGCCATTCTTGACGCGGATGATCGCCATGGCGTGGCAGCTCGCTTCGTTTCGATCGACTCAGGTTCCGAAGCAGTCGCGGGGCTTGGGGTTCGGGCTGGAGCCCGCCCGCGGTCGACCGACCATTGAACAGGCGGCGCGCCCGGGACGCAAGGGGCGAGAGGTAGCCGGAAGCGGCTTCGTTGATAGAGGTTAGGCGCCGTCGGCGCGGGAGCGCGTCCGCGCCGCGTCGTCACGCATCGTCGACGCCGTCGGGGGCGCCGGGGCCGTCGTGCTCGACGACCCCGTCGACGATCCGGATCTGGCGACCGACCCGCCCGGCGAGCCTCGCGTCGTGGGTCACGATCACGAACGTCCTGACGAGGTCGGCCTGGAGCTCGAAGAGGAGGTCGAGCACCTTCTCGCCGGTGCGGCGGTCGAGGTTTCCGGTCGGCTCGTCGCAGAGCAGGATCTCGGGCTCCTCCATGAGCGCCCGCGCGATGGCGATGCGCTGGCGCTCGCCGCCCGAGAGCTGGGTCGGCCGGTGGTCCGCCCGCGACGCGAGGCCGACGCGGTCGATGAGCTCCTTCGCCCGCGCGATCTTCTTGCCGCGCACGCCGAACCAGGCGAGCGGGCCGGACGCGACCATCGACGGGAGGTAGATGTTCTCGAGGGCCGAGAGGTCGGGAAGCAGGTGATAGAACTGGAAGACGAAGCCGACCTTCTCGTTCCGGAAGCGCGCCTGCTCGCGGCCGCTCATGGCCGTCAGGCTCTTGCCGCGGTAGAGCACCTCGCCCGAGGTGGGCCGGTCGATCGTCCCGAGGATCTGCAGCAGCGTCGTCTTCCCGGCGCCCGAGGGCCCGATGACGGCGATCGCCTCGCCCTCGTGGATCGAGAGGTCGATCCCCTTGAGCACCTCGAGGCGCTCGTCGCGGATGGCGTACTCGCGGCGGAGCGCGACGGTCTCGAGGATCGCCGTCCCGGTCCTCGAGGCGGGCGCCCTCACGAGCGCATCGTCCTGGGGTCTCGTCTCGGCGTCACTCAATGCGCATCGCCTGGATCGCGTCGAGGCGCGATGCCTTGTAGGCCGGCCAGAGAGCACACAGGAACGAGATCACGAACGTCAGCCCGATGATCCACGACAGGTCGCCGGCGTCGAGCACCGTCGGGATCTCGTCGAGGTAGTAGACGTCCGGCGGGAAGGGGTGGATCCCCTTGCCGTCGTTCAGGCCGAGCCACTTCCCGGTGAAGCTCTGCACGCCGTTGGCGAGCTCGTTGATGTTCCACGTCACCAGCAGCCCGAGGATCGTCCCGGTCACGATCGAGACGAGGCCGATCATCATCCCCTGGAGGAGGAACAGGCCCATGAGGCCGCCGGTCGTCGCGCCGAGCGCCTTGAGGATGCCGAGGTCCTTCGCCTTCTCGTAGACGCTCGTCGTCAGCCCGGTGAGGATGTTGAGGCCGACGAGCAGCATGAAGAAGAAGAGGACGAAGAGGAGCAGCCGCTTCTCCATCTCGACGGCCGTCAGCAGGCTCTTGTTCTTCTCCTTCCAGATCTGGACGTGGTAGGTGCGGAAGAGGCCGTTCTCGCGGACCCAGTCCTGCGCCTTCTCCTTGATCAGCTCGGGCTCGATGCCGTCCTCGAGCTTCATCGCGACGCCGGTCAGCTTCCCGGGCACGCCGACGAACTCCTGCATCGGCGCGATCGGCCCGTAGATGAACCGGCGGTCGTTGTCCCAGATCCCGCTCTTGAAGGTGCCGGTGATGATGAACTCGCCGCGCTTCACCTCCTTGTCGTCGCTCGCGGTGACGATCTTGATCTTGCTGCCGATCCGGACGCCGCTCGCGCGGTAGGCGGACAGGACGTGGAGGCCGACGATACACCCCGGGAGATCCCGCGGCTCGCCCGTCTCCTCGTCCTTCGACTCGTTGATCGCGCGGCGCAGGAGCGGCTCCGGGAGCTTGCTCACGTCGAAGGGGTCCTGGCCATCGGGCGCCGCGTCGCCGAGCGCGGCGAGCTCCTCGTCGAGGTCTCCCTTGTAGAGGCAGTGGCTGATCGGACGCTGGAGCATGTCGATCAGCTCGGCGTCGCCGCGCGCCTGCCCGGCGTCGGCCGCGATCGCGGCGCTGACCGCGTCGAGGGCGTCGCGCACCTCGCGGGCACCGGCTCGATCCTCCGCCGTCTTCGCCTTCCGGCCCTTGCCCGCGGCGACCTGGAGCTCATCGAGAGCCTCCGCGATCGCCCCGTAGCCGCGCCGGGAGGCGTAGGCGGCCACCTCGCCGACGGCCTCCTCGGCGAGGGCGCAGAGGTCGTCGTAGTCCTCGGCCTCGCGGATCGAGAGGGCGTACGGGTTGAGGAAGTCGTCGAAGTCGCTCGCGGCGGCTTCCTTCGCCCCGTCGACCCCCTTCATCATGCAGTAGTCTTTGTAGAGGGGGTCGTCGATGATGACGATCGTCTCGAGGTAGGGCGACGTCTGGATCACGCCCGGGATCCGCTTGACCGCGTCCTCGACCCCGTCGGTCTCGTCCATCGCGAAGGCGCGGCGCGACTTGACGATGACATCCGAGAGGGTGCCACGGATCTTCTTGTGGAACTCGTTGCTGAAGCCGCTCATGACGGACGGGACGATCACGAGCAGCATGATCCCGAGCGTCATCCCGAGCGCGATGATGTAGCTCAGGACCCGAGCCTTCAGGTAACGTAAGCCGAGCTTGACTTTGTACATGCGGGGCAGAGCCTTCGAGGGTGGGAGGCGCGATTCTAGGGGAGCCCCCGGGGGGTGTCAACGACCGGCCTCGCGCGAGGCCTTCGGATGACGTTCCTTGAAGGGGGTTTGCCGGGGCCCTAGAATCGGACCAGCTCTTCTCTCCTTCCGACGGACCCCGCGGGCCGGCATCCGATTCGAATGTTCCAGCGTCTCCCGACTGTCATGGCCGCCGTCCTCGGCGCGAGCGCGATCATCCTCGGCGTGACGGCCTCGGCCGCGACCGCGCGCGCGGACATCATCCACATGAAGGACGGGTCCCGGGTCGAGGGGCGGGTGCTCGACGACGCGGGCGCCGAGATCATCCTCGAGGTCAACGCGGCGGTCACCCTGCGCATCCCGAAGACCGACGTCGCCCGCGTCGAGCGGATGCCGACGCCGCGCGAGGACTTCGAGGCGCGCCTCGCCGCGACCGAGAAGTGGGACGTGAAGGCGCTCGAGGCGCTCGCCCACTTCTGCCAGGACGCCGGGCTCGACGCCGAGCAGCGACGCGTCTGGGAGCACATCCTCGCGGCCGACCCCGACCACGCCCAGGCGCGGGTCGGGCTCGACTACCGCAAGGACGGCGACCGCTGGGTGACCGAGGAGGAGTGGCGCAGCGCCCGCGGCCAGGTCCGCTACAAGGGCAAGTGGATGCTCGCCGAGGAGGCGGAGTGGCGCGCCGGCGAGGCGAAGGCCCGCAAGCGGGTCGAGCGTCTCGTGAAGGACATGCGCAACCGGCGGGGCAAGGGGTGGGAGGCGGCCGAGGCGGAGCTCGCCGGCACGGCCGACCCGCACGCCGAGCCGGCGCTCATCGAGGCGATCGTCCATCGTGACGAGGAGGTCCGCCTCGCGGTCGTCGACGCGCACGGCGGCGGGAGCGCGGCGCCGGGCAGCAAGCGCGCCGTCGCGGCGCTCGTCGCGACCTCGCTCGTCGACCCCGAGCCGGGCATCCGCGACGCCGCGGCGCAGGCGGCGGCGAAGGTCGGTCGCGAGATAGCGATGCCCCTGCTCCTCGAGGCCCTCTACGACGACGCATCGAGCAAGCGCGCCCGGGCGGCGCACGCGGTCGGGCGGCTCGGCGACATCGAGGCGGTCCCCTACCTGATCGACGCCCTCTACGGCGTGAAGCGCCGGCGCGTCCGCGAGATGCAGGAGGAGTTCGTCGAGGCGCCGACGGCGGTGACCGGTCGGCCGCGGCGCTACGGCGTCGTCGACACCCCGAGCGGGTATCGGGTCCGGCGGGTCGTCGACGGCTTCAAGAACTTCTACATCTTCAACGAGCCGGCCCTCACCGCGCTCCGCCACCTCACCGAGCAGGACTTCCACTACTCGAAGGAAGACTGGTTCCGGTGGTGGGAGGAGCGGGAGCACGAGCGCGAGGAGGGGGATGGCCCCGACGACTCCCTCCCGCGCGACCCGCGGCGCGATCCCGAGTCCGGCTCCAAGGCGCCCGGCGGAGCGCCCGGCCGGTGATCCGCATCGTCGGCGGCGAGCACCGCGGCCGGCGCCTCAAGACCCCCAAGGGCGACGCGGTCCGCCCGACGCTCGAGGGCGTCCGGGGGGCGATCTACGACTTCCTCGGCGAGGTGGTCGAGGGGGCGCGCGTCCTCGACCTGTTCGCGGGCACCGGCGCCCTCGGCCTCGAGGCGCTCTCGCGCGGCGCGGCGAGCGCCGTCTTCGTGGAGCGCGACCGGCGCGTCGCCGAGGTGCTCCGCGAGAACGTCGACGCCGTCCTCGGCGAGGAGGCGGAGGCGCGCGCGCGCGTCGTGACCCTCGATCTGTCGGGCGAGGGCGCGGTCGCGCGGCTGCGTGAGCGCGTCGAGCCGAGAAAGAAGCGGGTCAAGCGGAACAAGTACGCCGACGCCGTCGCCGATCCCGACGGCGACGAGGCCGACGCGGCGCCCCCGATCGCCTTCGACCTCATCACGATGGATCCGCCCTGGCCGCTGCTGCGCGCCGCCCGCGGACGGGATGCGACCGTCGCGGCGCTGCCGGCACGTCTCGTCGAGGCGGGGTTGCTTGCGCCCGGCGGCTGGCTCGTCCTCGAGCACGACCACGCCGCGCCGCCGGGCGTCCCGACCGAGGTCGGGATCGTCGAGGAGGGGCGGCGGCGCTACGGGGACACCGGCGTGCTGTTCCTGCGGCGGGGGCGATGAATGACTGACGCGAAGGACGCGGCGAGCCCGGGCGAAGGGACGTCATCCCCGTCCGGCGAGGCCGCGGAGAAGCGCCGGCCGAGCCGTGCGCGCAGAGCCCTCGCCGTCGGCTGCGCCGCGACCCTCTCGCTCTGCGTCTGCACCGGTGTTGGTCGCTTTTGCCTCGCGCCCGGGGCGTACTCGCCTCCGCCGCTCCGGCGCGGGGACGGCGTCCGGATCCTGACGTGGAACGTCGGCACGATGGACCCGCGCGCGATCCGGATGCCCGGCGACGTGGCCGGCCGCGTCGCCGAGGTGATCGTCGACGCCGACGTCGACCTCGTCGTGCTCCAGGAGGTCGCCTCGGACGCGCAGGCGGCATCGATCTGGCGTGCCGTCGACAGGGTGGACTCGGAGTCATGGCGCTACGACGTCTGGATGCCCGACGAGTCCGACCCGGGCGGACTCGGCGTGATCCTCACTCAAATCAGGTCGGTCGTTCGCGACAAACCGACGAAGGGCCCCCGTGGTCTCGCGTCCGTCCATCTCTCGCTGGAGCTCCAGCTGCACTCGGTCCACGCTCACCCTCGAAGCGCCGTCGCGCGAGCCGAGCTGTTTCAGAGCGCCTGCGACATCACGAGGGCGTCGAACTCGGTGTGGCGCAGGCCGGTCGTCATCGCCGGCGACTTCAACCTCGATCCCGAAGGACGTGCGTTCGCGAACCTCATCCCCGGCGCCGACGCCGACCTCGATCGCGAGACGTTCGCGACCCTCGTCGAGCAGTTCCCCGTCGGCACCGGCCCGACCCCGACGACGGCGTACGGCCTGCGCTTCGACCACATCCGGGCTTCGCAGGGCGCGATCGTCACCGAGCACGTCATCCGCGGGGCGCGCCGCTACCCCCAGGACCACGACCCGCTCCTCGTCGAGCTCTGCCTCCACGTCGAGGCCGGCGAGCCGCCTTGTGCTCGCTGCCGCGGGGACTGATGAGCGCGAACGACCGACCTCCCCCGGCGCGGGCCGAGGTGGCGCCCGAGCCGCCCGAGGCGCCCGAGGTGGAGGCGCCCTCGCCGCGGCGCGCCCGGCGGGCTCTTGCCTTCGGCTGCGCGGCGGCCCTCTCGTTGTGCGTCTGCTCGAGCCTCGTCGTCCGGCGCGGCCTCGAGCCCGGCCCGTACGCGCCGCCGCCGCCCCGGCGCGGCGACGGCCTCCGGATCCTGACGTGGAACGTCGGCACGATGGACCCGCGCGCGATCCGGATGCCCGACGACGCGGCCGGCCGCGTCGCCGAGGTGATCGTCGACGCCGACGCCGATCTCGTCGTCCTCCAGGAGATCGCCTCGGAGGCGCAGGCGGAGGCGATCATCGACGACCTCGAGGCGGCCGGCGGCGGCTCGGCGGAGGCGTGGCAGGACGTGCTCTGGGTGCCCGACGCGGCGCATCCGGACGGGCACGGCCTCGTCCTCTCGCGGCGGCCGCTCGGCTGGAAGCCGAAGCTCCCGGACTTCATGGTCAGCCGCCACGCTCCCGCGACAGGCCTGGGGCGGAACGGGGTTCTGCGGAGACACCCACCGGCAGGTCTCGCCTCGGTCGAGACGTCGGAGCTCAGCGTCCTGCTCGTGCACGCGCCGCCCCGGAGCGCGACGGCGCGCGCCGAGCTCTTCCGCTACGCGCGCGACGGCGTGCGGGCGATCCGGGCGCTCGGCTCGAAGCGACCGGCGGTGATCGTGGGTGACTTCAACCTCGACCCCGACGGCCGCCACCTCGCGAGCCTGATCCCGGGCGCCGATCCCGACCTCGATGCCGAGTCGTTCGCGCTCCTCCTCGAGCAGTACCCGATCGGCACCGGCCCGACCCCGACGACCGCCTACGGTCTGCGGTTCGACCACGTCCGGGCGACCCAGGGCGCGATCGTCGCCGAGCACGTCATCCGCGGCGCGCGCCGCTATCCGCAGGACCACGACCCGCTCCTCGTCGAGCTCTGCCTCCACGTCGCGGCGGGTGAGCCGCCCTGCGCCGACTGCCGCTGACCGGCCTCGCCGACGATTCGTGGCCAACGTTTCTCGCTCTGGCCCGTTTCTTGTAGTGGGGACGGGCGGAGGAGTGAGAGCGTGAGAAAGCTGACGCCGCGTCGGCGCCGTCTGGCGTTGACCACCATCTTCGTCGCCGCCACCAGCCTGACCTTCGCCGCCCGCGGCCTCGGGGACGATCACAAGCTCCCGCGGCGCAAGCGCTACAGCAAGTCGGCATCGCCGTTCGCCTACGATCCGGTGGAGCTCGCCGACGCGCCCGTCGCCCTCGCCGACGCGTTCGATGGGGACCGCTGGATCAGCTTCGAGAGCCACGTCCATCCGGGCATCCTCGGCTGGGCCTACGGGCCGGACGTCGATCCGGTCGCGCGCGAGGCGGAGCTCCGCCCGCGGATCGTGCGGCTCCAGCGCAGCCTCCTCGCGCAGACGCCGAAGGCGTTTCTCGAGGACGGCCACGGCCTGCTCCTCACCCCGCACAACATGCCGCTTCACCGCGAGACGCTCGAGAGGACGATCGCCGGGCGACGCGACAAGATGACCGTCTGCCGCGGGATCGAGTGGACCAGCCCGACGATGCACGCGACGATCTTCCTCGACGAGGAGGAGGCCGACGCGGTCACCGACGCGCAGTGGCGGGAGATCATCCCCGTCCCGTTCGGCGACTCCGAGAGTCACCACGTCGCGTCGCTCGTCGAGGCGCTCTCCGCCGGCGGCCCGCTCCAGCGGAGCTCGTTCTTCATCAACCACGCCGGCTGGCAGTACCCGGTGACCAACCACACCGCGAGCCACGCCGTGTTCGATGAGCTGGCGCTCGTCGCCCACGGCATGGAGGTCGAGGTCCCGCTCCAGAGCCGTCCGAACCTCACTCGCGAGATCTGGCAGTACTACCTCGCCGACGCCGCCGTGCCCCTCGTCGGGATCGCCGGGAGCGACCACCACGAGAGCCACGGCGGGCTCGTCCACGCCCTCGGCGTCAACGAGCGCGCGGCGCACGTGAATCAGCTCCGGCTCCGCGCGGGCGAGGAGCCGACCCCGGCCCGCCTGAAGACCGCGATGGACACGGGCGCCGTCTTCATGGCCGAGGCGCCGCGCAGCCCGCGCGTCCTCCTCGCCCTCACCGACGGCGAGCGGGTCGCCCGGGCCGGCGAGAACATCCCGATGCCGGCCGAGGCGAGGACGCTCCACCTGCGGGTGCGCCTCGAGCCCGGCGCCGGCGTCGACGCGGACGAGGAGCTGTTCGTCCACCTCATCGACGACCACGGCATCGCTGTGCGGCTGCCGATGACCGCGGGCGAGGAGACGACCCTTCGCTTCGCGGCCCGCGCCGGCGCGATGACGTTCGTCCGAGCCGAGCTCCACCGGTTCGAGTGCAGCGCGTTCCGCGAGACGAGCCTCATCGGGGCGAGCAACCCCGTCTTCGTCGGCTACGAGAACCGCGGGCGCTTCTCGCCGGCCTTCCGCGGAGCGGGAGCCGACGCCGAACGATAGCGTTCGCGCCACGAGTCCCGACTCGGGCTCAGCGGAGCCGCACCCTCGGCCCGCGCACCGGGACGTGCAGCGGCCGGGGCTCGATCGCGCGCGGGTCGAGCTGCGCCGGGAGGCGCCAGCGGATCGCGTCGATCGCCGGGCCCCACATCGGGGCCGCGTTCCAGCCGGTGTCCGGCGAGAAGCGGGTCAGCGCCATCAGCACCGCGCTCGCCCGGCCGGCGTCGCCGGCGAGCCGGTCGTGCTCGTCGGCGAGCACCTCGAGCAGGAGCGGGCTCGCGAGCACGACGAGCGCCTCGAGGGCGGCCCGCCGGCGCCAGTCGTCGGCGGGGTTCTTCCCGGGCGGGCGGAGAGCCGCGATCAGGATCGGCAGCCCGATCGCGTCGTCGAAGTCCTCGAGGAGGGTCCGCGCGGCGACGGTGCGGACCGTCTCGTCGGGGTCGGCGAGCGCCGCTCGGAGCGTCGCGAAGCTCTCGGGCTCGCGGAGCAGCCTGAGGCCCTGGTCGATCGCGTGGGCCCGCGTCCACGGGTCGGGCGCCTCGAGGGCGAGCCGCCGGAGGGCGGGCAGCACGCTCGGGTCGACCTGCTTCGAGGCGCGCGCCGCGAGCCCGCCGGCGAGGGAGGCCGCGACGTCGTCGTAGGGCTCGATCATCGCCGCGCGACGAACGTCTTCCCAGATCGCGGTCGAGGTGATCGGGTCGCCCTTCCGTTCGGCGTCCTCGCGCGGGCGATCGGAGATCGCGGCGCCGACGAACCCACGCCGGAGGCCCCGCGCCTCGAAGAGATAGCGACGGAGCCGCGCCGGGTCGACCCGGTCCGGTCCGTCGGGCTCGAGCTTCCAGAGCGCGTCGAGGGCGAGCTCGCGCACCTCCGTCCGGGGCTGGTCGCTTCGCGTGGCGATGCCGGGGTCGAAGGCGACGGCCTCGAGGACGGCCACGCCGGCGGGGCCGAGGTCGGTGAGGGCTTCGATCGCCGCGAGGCGGACGGCCGGGTCGTCGCTCCGGAGGCGGGCGTGGTGGTAGGCGGCGAGGATCGGCCGGTAGCCGCCGAGCACGACGAGGGGGAGGGTGACGAGCGCGACGCCGCCGAGCGCCCAGAGGGCCGGCCGCGCCGCCCGCGATGACCTGGACATCGTCGCCCCCCCCTCCCCAACGCCCCTCTTCGCGGAATGGACGCGCGGTCGCCGCCGGCGTCACGCGGGTTCGGGGGAAGCTCGGCTCGCTCTCGCGAGAGGCGCGCGAGCCCCGCGGCATGATGGGACATCCATCCGTCCCATCATTGACGTTTGGCGACGCCTCCCGCAGACTCGCCCCTCGATGAAAGCCGTCATCCTCGACAAGACCGGCGGGGCGGACAACCTCCGTTACGACGACGCCCCCGACCCGACGCCGACCGGCGATCGGTGCATCGTCCGCGTCCACGCGGCCGGCGTCTGCTTCCGCGACATCATCGATCGGCGCGGAGGGTTCCCCGGACTGAAGCTCCCCGTGATCCTCGGCCATGAGCTCGCCGGCGAGGTCGTCGAGGTCGGACCCGACGTCCGCAACCGCAAGGTCGGCGACCGGGTCGTGAACCTCCATCGCTCGGCCTGCGGGTCGTGTCGGCAGTGCGCCGCCGGTCGCCCGATGTTCTGCGAGACGAGCTTCGAGTACTTCGGAGCGACGATCGACGGCGCCTACGCCGAGCTCGTCAGCGCCCCCGAGGGGACGCTCGTCACCCTGCCCGACGCGATCGCGTGGGCCGACGCGGCGCCGCTCTGCTGCACCGCCGGGGTGGCCCTCCAGGCGATCCGCGGCCGCGCGCAGGTGCAGGCGGGCGAGCGGGTGCTCGTCACCGGCGCGAGCGGCGGCGTCGGGCACCAGGCGATCCAGCTCCTGAAGCATCTGCGCGCCGAGGTGATCGCCGTCACGAGCAGCCAGAGCAAGGAGCAGGCGCTCCGCGACCTCGGCGCCGACCACGTCCTGGTCCCGCAGCGCCTCGACGCCTATCACAAGGAGCTCCAGTACCACCTCGGCGCCGGCGGGGTCGACGCCGTCCTCGAGATCGTCGGCAGCGTCACGATGAACGCGAGCATGCGCGTCCTCCGCCCCGGCGGCCGGATGATCGTGATCGGCAACGTCGAGGGAGGGCGCGTCGAGCTCAACCCGGGGCAGCTGATCCTCTTCGGCCGGAGCGTCCACGGCTCGGCCGGGTGCACGTCGTCGGACCTCAACGAGGTGCTCGGCCTCGTCGAGCGGGGCGCCTTGAAGCCGCCGACGACGGCGCGGCTCCCTCTGTCGGATGCCGCGGAGGCGCACCGCCGCCTCGAGACGAAGGGCGTGACCGGACGGATCGTCCTGGAGCCGCCGGCGCCGTGAGCTCCGCGCCGTCGCCGTCTCGTGCTCCCGCGCTCTCGGCGCCCGGGGCCGTCGCCGATCCGGGCGCCGGCGATCGCGGCGCGTCGCGGTCGGACCCGGCCGCTCGTCGGCCCGTCGCCGCGCCCGTCCGCCTGGCCGCCGCCCTCTCGCGCTTCCACATCGTCGCGATCGCCGTCCTCGGCGCGCTCACGTTCGGCTGGCTCTTCACCGGCGCGCGGCCGTGGCTCGTGGCGGCGGTCGTCGGCCTCGACTGGTTCCTCGTGAACCTCTGCAACCGCGCCGCCGACGTCGAGGAGGACACCGCGAACGCGATCGACGGCGCCGACTTCGCCGCGCGGCATCGACGCGCGATCACCATCCTCGGGCTCGCCCTCCTCGCCGGCTCGCTCGCCGGCGTCCACCTCGTCCTGCCGGCGCTCCTGCCGCTCCGGCTCGCCTTTCACGGCCTCGGGGCGATCTACAACTGGCGCCTCCTCCCTGGCCGCCGGCGCCTCAAGGAGCTCTACCTCCTCAAGAACAGCGCGAGCGCGGCCGGCTTCCTGATCACCTGCTTCGGCTATCCCCTCGCCGTCGCCGCCGCCGAGCACGGCGGGGTCATCCCGTTTCCGACGGGGATGGACGTGACGGCGGTGATCGCGATCGGCGCGTTCTTCTTCCTCTTCGAGCTCTCCTACGAGGTGATCTACGACCTGCGCGACGCGCCGGGCGATCGCCGCGCCGGCGTGGCGACCTTCCCCGCCGTGCACGGCGAGCGGGTCGCCGTCCGGATCATCGATGCGCTGATCGCGACGGCCGTGGCGATCCTGGCCGTCGGCTTCGCCGCGGGGATCGTGCCCTGGCGCGCGTTCGTGATGGTGATCGGCTGCGGCCTCCAGATCGCCTTCTACAAGACGGCGCTCCGGCGCGGGATCACGAGCGGCGACTGTGTGAGGATCACCTGGATCGGCGCCGCCCTCCTCGCCGCCTATCACCTCTGGATCGCGGCCGGCCTCCCCGGCGTCGAGAGCTGAGGCGGCGATGCCGGGACACGAGCTCGTCTACGCCGTCATCGTCGTCGTCTACCTCGCCGGCGTGCTCCGCTCCGAGCAGCGCCGCGGCCTCCTCCTGGCCCGCTTCGTCGCCCTCGCCGTCGCGAGCTTCGTCGGCGAGGAGACGATGATCCACCTCTACGGCTTCTACGCCTACACGCCCGAGGCGTGGACGATCTTCGTCGACGAGATGCCGCTCCTCGTCCCGCTGATCTGGCCGGTGGTGATCCACAGCGCGGACGCGCTCGCCCGCGCCATCGTCGGCGACCACGCCCGGCGCGCGTGGCTCGTCCCGGCGCTCGGCGCGGCGATCGTGCTCGTCGATGCCTGCCTCATCGAGCCGATCGCGGTCGCGGCCGGGCTCTGGGCGTGGACGGCGCCGGGCTTCTTCGGCGTCCCGCCGATCGGCGTCATCGGCTGGGCCGTCTTCGCCTTCTTCGCCCTCGCGGTCTTCGAGCGAACCGAGCGCGCCTGGCCGATCGTCGTGATCGCGCCAGCGGCCACCCACCCGGTCCTGATCGCGCTCTGGTGGGGCGCCCTCCGGTGGGGGAGCGGCGAGATCCCCGACGTCGCGGCCGCCGCCGGGGCGGCCGCCGCCCTCGTCGTCGTGGCGGTCGTCGTGGTCGCGACCGGCGCGTTCCGGCGCGTCCCGGCCGGCCTGCTGCTCGCGCGGGTCCCGGCCGCGGGGGTCTTCTTCGTCCTCCTGGCCCTGCACGGGCGGGATCGGCCGTGGCTGATCGCCTGGGCGCTCGCGTTCCCGCCCCCCTACCTCGCGCTGCTGCTTCCGTTCGGGGCACGCCGCGAGGAGGGCGCCCCGGCCTCGACCGCGACCGACGCACGCTTCCCGGAGCCCGACGGCGCGGCCCGCCCGACGGCGGTCGTCCGATGACGGCCGCGTACCCGCCTTCGCCGCCGCCCGACTCCGGCGACAGCTGGAGCCCGCTCGACCGGCTGGTCGGGTTCGAGCTCCTCTTCCAGGGTCGCCTCGCGCAGGAGACGCTCGTTCAGCTCCACGGGGAGGGCACGCGCGAGGAGCTCGATCGCGGAGGCTCGGTGATCCTCGCCGCCGCCGTCCTCCGCGGCCTGCTCACCGGCGACGAGGCGGACGCGCTCCTCACCGACATCGCGCCCATGGCGCTGACCGGCCCGCCCCCGCCGCTGCCGATCGCGGAGTCGCTCGATCCGGCCGCGCCGGCGCCGCCGGGCTCGGCGCCGGCCGACCCCATCGGGCTCGACGTCGACGACGAGGACGGCCGCCGGACCGAGCGGCTCGGGCCCCGGCGGACCGCGCCGCGGGCCGCGGCGCCCCTCTCGGCCGCCCGCCCCGGCCTGCCGCGCCGGTCGGCGAGCACGTCGAGGGCGTACCCCAGGCGCGAGCGCGACACCGACAGCGAGGCGCTCGCGTGGGCCGACGACGCCGCCTCGAACGAGGCGACCATCCCGACCCTCGACGTCCATCCGATCGTCGAGAAGGCGTTCGACGGCGATCGCTACGAGGTCGGCGAGGAGATCGAGCTCGGCCACCTCGAGGCGAAGGACCGACGGATCCAGCGCACCGTGATCTTCCACCTCGCGCCCGAGCGGCTCGACTCGGTCGACCGCATCGAGTTCTTCCGCGAGGCGCGCATCCTGGCCCGCTGCAACCATCCCACCATTCCGAAGGTTCACGACCTCGGAGCCCTCGACGGGCGCCCCTTCTTCACGACCGATCATCGCCCGGGGCGTCCGCTCACCGAGATCCTCCCGCCGGCGGGGCTCCCCGAGCCCGCCGAGACCCCGTCGCCGGCCGCGATGCTCCGCGCGTTCCTCCGGGTCACCTCCGCGGTGAGCCACGCGCACGACGTCGGCCTGATCCACGGACGCCTCACCCCGAGCCGGGTCGTCGTCGGCACGTTCGCGCGGGTCTGGGTGACCGGATGGGAGGGCGCCGTCGCGGCCGCCGACGCCGAGGAGGCGACGACGCGGGTGACCGGCAAGACGCCGCGGTGGGATCCCGAGGACGGCGCGCACGAGCCCTCGGAGGTGCGCGCGCGTCGCGCCCTCGACCACAGGACCGACGTCTTCGGCGTCGGCGTCCTCCTCCACTGGATCCTCGCCCGAGACCTCCCCGAGGCGCCGCGTCGATCGTGGCTCCCGTTCTCGAGGCCGTCGGACGGTCTCGACGCGGCCCGCGCGCGCGGCCGTCGGCTCGCGCCCGAGCTCGTCGCGATCACCCGACGGGCGCTCGCGCCCGACCCCGCCGATCGCTACCAGGAGGTCGAGGAGCTCTCCGAGGACGTCCGGCGCTTCCTCGACGGCCGGAGCGTCTCGGTGGAGCCCGACCGGCTCGTCCCGACCCTGCGACGCCTCGCCCGACGCCGGCGGGCCGCCTTCGCGATCGCGGTCGCGCTCATCGTCGCGGTGCTCGGTGGGGGCGCGGTCGTCACGACGAGCGTCGCCGCCAGCTCGCGCCGCTCCGCGCGCGGGGCGGCCGCGGCGGCGCGCGCCCGCGACGACGCGCGGCGCTCGCTCGAGGAGGCCCGCGACGACGGCGCGGCAGCCGCCGACCGCGAGGCGGGCGCCGTCCGGCGCCGTCACTTCGCCGAGGCGCTCGCCAAGGCGGTCTGGTGGGCGGGCCGCGGCGACATCACCGAGTCGCTCCGCCACTTCGACGAGGCGGATCGGCTCGCCCGAGACCTGGAGAGCGCGGACCGGATCCGACTGCTGCGCCGGCGGGCGGCGATCCAGCTCCGGGCGGGCCGCACCCGGGGCGCATTCGACGATGCGGGGGCGCTCGTCGCCCTCGCCCCGGACGACGGCGACGCCCATCTCGATCGGTTCCTCGCCGCGCGACGCCTGCCCGGCGACGACGCCCGAGCCGCCGAGGCGGCGGCGCTCGACCGGCTCGCCGCGCTCGGCGGCGTGCACGCCGACCTCGTCCGCATCGTTCGCGAGGTGCGCGCCGCCGAGCGGTCGCTCGCCCTGGGCTCGGCGACGGCGGCGGCGGAGCGGGTCGCCGATCACGCGCCTCGCCTCGTCGAGCTCGAGCGCGCCCGCCCCGACCTCGCCCTCGTTCACGAGCTGGCCGCGCGGAGCCGGCTCGCGGCCGGCTCTCCCGAGACGGCCCTGCCGGCCGCGGTGGCGGCCGCGAGCCTGGACGCGGGGACCGCCGCCGCGCTCGTCGCTCGCCTCGAGGGGGCCGGCGAGGACGTCGTCGTTCCCGCCTGGACCCACGGGGCGAGCTTCTGGATGCGGCGGCTCGAGGCGGGCGCGCGGACGACCGAGCGGCCGGCCGCGCTCGTCGGGCTCGTCGCGGCCCTTCAGGCGGCCGACCGCCAGGAGGTCGCCCTGCCGTGGGCGGAGCGCGCGATCGCCGCCGCGCGCGCCGACGGCGACGCCGCGGTCCTCGCCCAGGCCGAGCTCCAGCTCGCCCGCGCCCGACTGGCGACCGGCGCCGAGGTCGACCCCGACGAGCTCATCCTGAGCGACGACGCCTCACCGACCCTCGCGGCGTCGCGTGCGGCGCTCGCGGCGCGCGCCCTCGCGGCGGCGGGGCGGATGGACGAGGTCGAGCGGTCGCTCGACGCGGCGATCGCGGGGGCGTCGAAGATCGAGCGCGCGCGAACCGTCCTCGCCGATCTGACCGACGCGCTCCTCGACGACGCCGTCCCCGACGCCGTCGCCCTCGGCGCGCTCGACCGCGCCCTCGAGACGGCCGACGACTCCGGCGCGGCGGCCACCGCTCCGCTCGAGCGACGCCTCCGCGCGGCGCGGCTCTACCGGTCGGCGAATCTCGGTCGGCGCTCGCCGGTCGACGTCGAGCGGCTCGGGGCGCTCGTCCCCGGCACGGCGGAGTCGATCCTCGTCCGGCTCGCCGCGGCGAGGGTCGCGCCCGGGGATGCCGACGCCCACGTCGCCGCCCTCCGGGCCTGGGCCGAGCTCGACCTGGGGGCCGCCTCGACCGGGTCGGCCGCGAGGCGCGGCGCCGCCTTCGTCGTCGAGCGCCTTCGCGCCGCCGGGCGAGCGGAGGCGGCCTCGCGGTTCGAGGTGGGCGATCCGGTCGGCGAGCTCCGGCCCGTTCGGGCCTGGGAGCACGCGCCGGGGCCTCCGGAGGGCGGGCGATGACGCGCGACCTCGAGCCGGAAGGGCCCCAGACCGGGCCGACGCGCCGACTCCCCCGGGCGCAGCAGGACGCGATGATGGAGCGCTTCCGGGCGCGGGCCGCGGGGGTCGGCACCGTCCTCGGCGATCGCTACGAGGTGGTCCGCGAGATCGGCCGCGGCGGGATGGGTCGGATCCTCGAGGCGCGGGACCGCGTCCTCGATCGAACGGTCGCCCTCAAGGTCCTCCTCGCGGAGAAGGGCGCCAAGAGCCAGGCGCGCTTCCTCGAGGAGGCCCAGATCACCGGGCAGCTCACCCACCCCAACATCGTCAGCCTCCACGAGCTCGGGCGCGAGGGCGACGAGATCTTCCTCGCGATGAAGCTGGTCGTCGGGCGCGACCTCGACGAGCTGATCGGGAAGCTCGAGTCCGGCGATCCCGAGACGGTGAAGGCCTGGCCGCTGCGGCGTCGACTCCGGCTCTTCCTCGGGGTGTGCGAGGCGATGGCCTACGCCCACGAGCGGGGCGTGATTCATCGCGATCTCAAGCCGGCGAACATCATGGTCGGTCGGCACACCGACGAGGCGTTCGTGATGGACTGGGGGCTGGCGAAGCCGGTCGGCCATCGCATGGGCGAGACCGACGAGCCCGAGACGCTCAGCGCGCCGATCAAGACGATGGCGCGGAGCCCGACCCTCCGGGGCGACGTCGAGGCGGTCGACCTCACCTCCCGCGGCTACGTCGTCGGCACACCCGCCTACATGGCGCCCGAGCAGGCCTTCGGCACGCGCGACCTCGACAAGCAGAGCGACGTCTGGTCGCTCGGCGCGATCCTCCAGGAGTTCGTCACCTTGAAGCCGCCCTACGACGGCTCCGCCCTCGAGGTGCTCCAGGCGGTGGCGAAGGGGCCGCCCGATCCTCCGAGCGTGCGGACGCCCGAGCTCGAGGTCGACCCGTGCGTCGAGGCGATCATCGTGCACGCCCTCGCCTACGACCGCCACGACCGGTACCCGAGCGCGCGCGCGCTCGCGGGCGACATCGCCGCCTTCCTCGACGAGGCGCCCGTCGGGGCCTACGGCTCGACCGCCCGCGAACGCCTCGGCGACGCGCTGCGGCGTCACCGGGCCGCCCTGATCGTCTCGGCCGTCGCGTTCGTGGTGATCAACGTCCTCTGGCCCATCGCGGCCGTCCGCCTCCAGCGCGCCGGACGCGACGCCGAGGACCGCCTGCGCGAGGCGCAGTCGGAGATGCGCGAGGCGCGCGCCAACGCGGCGACCGCGCGGATGGCGTCCGCCCTCGTCGAGGCGACCGGCGCCGCGGCTGACCGGATCGGCGATGCGACCCGCCGGTCGGTCGACCTCGAGGCGATCGTCGACCGGGTGCCGCCGGTCGACGAGCTGATCGCCGAGCACGCCGCGGCGAGGTCGGCGATCGACGAGCACGCGACGGCGATCGGGGCGGCGTTCGCCGGGATCGAGAGCGGCGCCCGCCTGGAGCCGGGCGCACCCTTCGAGGCGGCGATCGCCGCGGTGCGCGCGCGCCTCGACCTGATCCTCGCCCGGGCGCTCGTCGCGCGGGCCCCGCGCCGGGCGCTCCAGGTCTTCGCGGCGCTCGACCTCGGCGAGGAGCGCGTCCTCTTCGAGGCGCGGGCGCACCTGCGACGGGGCGACGAGCGTCGGGCGCGGAGGGCGCTCGAGGAGGCGAGCTTCTCCGACGAGCGGACCGACCTCGACTGGGCCGCCGCGGCCCTGCTCGCCCGGGTGAACCGCGAGGCGATCTCGGATCAGCTCGAGGCGCTCGACCGGGCGGTCGAGGAGAGCCAGCCGCGCGCCTGGCTGCACCTGCGCCGCGCCGAGGCGCGCGTCCTCGCCGGCGACCTCGACGGGGCGATGGCCGACTGGGCCCGCGCCGCCGCCCTCGACCCCGCCGATCCCTGGGTTCACCTCTCGCCGCTGCGCGGCTCGACGCCGCGGTCGGCGAGCCCGGTGGTCGTCGCCGGTCAGGCCAACCTGGTGCGGCGCCTGACGGCGGAGCCGCTGCCGTGGCGGGCGACGCACGACCGGGTCCGTCTCTGGCGCGGGCTCCTCTCGCTCGAGGCGCTCTCGGCGCGGCTCGCCGACGGGGTCGCCGGCGGGAGCCTGACCGCGTCCGAGGCGGCCCGCGAGGGAGCGGTGGCGGCGCTCGCCGCCTCCGACCTCGTCGTCGCCGATCGCTTCGTTCGCGAGGCGGTCGTCGCCGCGCCCGGCGACGCCGAGCCCCTCGGCCTGGCGGCCGAGCTGCATCTCCGAAAGGGCGACCTCTCGGCCGCCGACGAGGTCGCCCGGCGGGGCCTCGTCCTGCACGCGGAGGAGCCGCGCTGCCTCTTCGTCCTCGGCGAGGTCGCCCGGCGCGGGGGTCGGCTCGATGAGGCGCTCGCGTGGCTGCGCGCGGCCGCGCGCGGGTCGCTCGACCCGGGCCGCTGGGAGCACCTCGCCCGGGCGCTGGTCGAGCGGGGCGACCCGGCGAGCCTCGAGGAGGGGCTCGACGCGGCGAGGCGGGCGCTCGCCCTCGACCCGCTCGGCGAGCCCACGACCGGATCGGTCGCGCCGCTCGTCGGCGATCCGGCGATTCACCGGACGATCGCCCGCCTCCATCGCGCGCGCGGCGACCTCGGCCGAGCGGCCCTCCACGCCGTCCGCGCGCTCGCATGCGCCGAACGGCTCGAGGGCAGGCTCGGCCGCGACCGGCGCGACGCCATCACCGCCGGCGAGCTCCACGAGGCGATGGGGCTGCCCGACGAGGCGCGAGCGCTCTACCGACTGGCCCTCGACGACCCGGAACGGTCGGACGAGGCACAGAGACGGATCCGAGCCCTGGGAGGTGGAGATTGACGAGCTCCGGACCGGCGTCGAGGAGGCTGTGCTGCGGCTACTGCGGCCACCGCTACCCGATCGACGCCCCCTGGCCGCGAACGTGCGAGGGCTGCGGCCGGACGAGCTGGCTCAATCCGCTCCCCGTCGTCGTCCTGATCGTGCCGATCGAGGGCGGCGGCGTCCTGGCGGTGCGTCGAGGCATCGAGCCGGGCAAGGGCAAGCTCGCCCTCCCCGGCGGCTTCCTCGACGTCGGCGAGACGTGGCAGGACGGCGTCGCCCGCGAGCTCCGGGAGGAGACCCATCTCGAGGTGGCGGTCGCGAACGTCGAGCTCTTCGACGTGACGACCGACCCGAAGAACGGCTTCCTCCTGATCTTCGGCAGGGTCGCGGCGATGCCGGCGAGCGTCGCCGAGGGCTTCGTGGAGACGGACGAGACGACCGAGCTGGTGGTGCTCCGGGAGCCGGTGGAGCTGGCGTTCCCGTTGCACACGGAAGCGCTCGCCAAGCAGCTGGGTCGCGACTAGGTTCGACGACGGAATCTCGCGCAAACGCGCTCGTTCGAGTCGGGTTCGACGGGGAAGAGATCTCACGCAAAGGCGCAAAGGCGCAAAGGAGCCTCGCCGGATCCGCATCCCGGCTCGGGCAAGGCCCCTTTGCGCCTTTGCGCCTTTGCGTGAGATTCGT
>JAJDCQ010000264.1 GCA_029260755.1 Planctomycetota bacterium
CGAGCTGCGGCGCCGCGCGGCCCAACGCCGATGGGGCCAGGTCTCGGATTTTCCCTTTAACGGCGTGGATGCCAACTTCCGAGACCTGACCCCTTCGCGGCGCGTGATCCGAGATGGGTACAGCGACGGGTCGATCCGGACCATCCGGATCGACCGTCGAGAGGGAAAGTCGGTCTAGTTGTTCGGGTTACTCCTCGAAGGGGCCGGCGCGGACCGGCTTCTTCTCGGGCGCCGGCGCGGGGTCGGCGGGCATCGTCTCGGGCGCCGGCGTCTCGTCGGTCTTGCTCGCGGGGACGTCGACCGCGGCCACCCGGGCGCGCCGCATGAGCTCCTCGTAGGCGTAGCGACCCGCCTCCGCCTCGAGGAGGGAGACCCGCCCGTCGCCGTCGACGTCGAAGGCCTGCGAGTTGCCCTTGCGCCAGTCGTTCGGACCCTGCTTGCGGGCCTTCTTCTTCTTCGCCGGCTCGGTCTTGGCGAGCTCGGCGAACGCGCGGCGGCGCTCGCGCGGCGAGAGGGTGCCGTCGCCGTCCTTGTCGTACTTCTTCAGCATCTCGGCCCGGTCCATCGGCCCGTTCTCGCCGCCGAGGCGCTCGCGCATCGCGGCGGCCGCCGCCTTGCGCTCCTGCGGGCCGAGGCGGCCGTCGCCGTCCTTGTCGAAGCGGCGAAGGATCTCCTCGCGCATCCCGGCGCCCGGCGCCCCGGGCATGGCGCCGTCGCCCGGCATCTCGCGCATGCGCTCGCCGCGCTGCTTCTCGGCGACCGCCTTGCGCAGCGCCGCCTTCTCCTCGTCGGAGAGCTGGCCGTCGCCGTCCTTGTCGTACTCCTTGGCGAGCTCGCGATACATGTCCTTCGCGGCGTTCTTCTTCTTCTCGGTCTGCGCCAGGACGGCGCGGAGCTCGTTCCCGTCGAGCTCGCCGTCGCCGTCGGTGTCGAGCTGCCCCTCGATCCGCTGGGTGATCTCCTCGGCCAGGCGGTTCACCTCGGCGCGGGCGGCCCGGATCTCCTCGTCGGAGAGCTCGCCGTCACCGTCCTCGTCGAACAGCTCGAGGTAGGCCTGCTCCTGCCTCTCGGCCGCGAGCGTCTGCTGCGCGTCGCGCCGCTCCTCGGGCGAGAGGGTGCCGTCGCCGTCGGCGTCGAACCGCTCGAGCATCGCCTGCTCGTCGAGCCTGCCCCGCTGGGTCCGCTTCCGACGGCGCTTGCCGTCGTCGTCGTCCGCGAAGGCTGGCAGGGCCAGGGCCGCCGCCGCCACCGTCGTCGCCGTCAGCCAGCTCCCGATGCGCCGCGTGCTGATCATGGGGGGTCCTCTCGGGGAGTGCGATCCGTTCGGGACGAGTCCACCTCGATCCCGCCCCCTTTGAACGCCGGGGCGCCGCCGGGGTGTCGGCCGGAGCCGAAAAAGTCTCAAGAATCGAGGCTAAAGTCACTTAGCACGACAGGAGATTCCCCTAGCTGGCCGTCCGGGCCTCCTTGACGGGACGATCGAAGAGCTTAAAATCGCGCCGCTTCGATGCCGCCGTGACGGCGCGAGCGCCCCGCCGGCCCCCCCGGAGAAGGAACCCCTCCATGCCTCCGAAGAAGGAGTCGCTGAACGACCTGGTCTGCCGGATCGTCCTTCAGCACAACATCGTCGACGAGAAGGACCTGAACAAGGCCCTCAAGCTCCAGCGCAAGCTCGTCGACACCGGCAAGGACGAGTCGCTCGAGAACGTCCTCATCGAGCACGAGCTGATCAAGCCGACTCAGCTCAAAGCCCTTCGCTACGCGATCCTCTACTACTACGTCCGCAAGGCGGACCGCTTCTACGGCAAGATCGCCATCCAGAGCGACATCTGCGAGTCGAAGTGGATCGAGGAGTCGCTCAAGGAGCAGAAGAAGCTCCACACCAAGAAACACAAGCTCGTCCGCGTGAGCCGGATCCTTCGGGACAAGGGCTACATCAACAAGCGCGAGGACGACGCGATCTGGACCGCGATCAAGGAGATCCGGGCCGCGCGCCGGGCCGCGAAGAAGGCGCGCCGAGCGAAGGGGAAGAAGGGCCAGGAGCTCCCGGGCGCCGACAGCGATCCGATCGACGCGTTCGAGAGCGGCAGCGGCGTCGACTTCCACTCCGCGCCGGGGTCGGGACGGTTCACCGTCGAGGACCACAGCGACGACGACGTCGTCGACGAGATCGAGGAGCTCGAGGAGATCGAGGACGTCAGCGACGTCGCGGAGCTCGACGAGATCGACGCGGACAGCGACGCGATCAGCGACATCGACAGCGACCCCGACAGCGACAGCGACGCCGTGAAGGCCAAGAAGGACGCGGCGAAGAAGGGCGCGAAGAAGGCTGACTCCGACGAGAGCGACGACGAGATCGCTCCGGCGGACAGCGCGCCCGACCTCGACGCCGACGACTCGGGCTCCGACATCGAGGAGAAGTCCGACGCGGACGACAAGTCCGACGCCGCGCTCGCCCCGGCCGCGTCGGGCTCCGAGATCTCGGGGCCCGACGACTCCGATGCGGCTCTCTCGCCGGCCGACTCCGACGACGGAGCGAAGTCGGACTCCGGCGGCTCGAGCGACGTGATCGCGCCGGCCGACTCGGGCGACGGGCTCAAGTCCGACGTGTCCGACGACGCGATCGCGCCCGCCGACTCGGGGATCGCCGGCGACAGCGACAGCGACGACGACAGCGACGACGCGCCCGTCGCCAAGAAGAAGGCGGCGCCCAAGAGCGACCTCGGCGACGACTCCGACGACGACATCGAGGAGATCGACGACGTGAGCGCGTCGGAGGAGGACATCGAGGAGCTCGACGACGACTCCGACGAGGAGCTCGACGACCTCGACGACAGCTCGGGCGAGGTGAAGGCGAAGAAGGACGCCAAGGGCAAGGCGAAGAAGCCGGCCGAGTCCGACGCCGGGGACGACGAGGACTCCATCGAGGAGATGGAGAGCGTCGACGAGCTCGAGAGCGACGACGACCTCGACAGCGACGACGAGATGGAGAGCGCCGACGACCTCGAGGAGCTCGACGACGACTCCGACATCGAGGACTCCGACGAGGCGCCCGTCGCGAAGAAGGGCAAGAAGAAGCGCGAGCTCACCCTCAAGGAAGACAGCGAGGACTAGCGGGCCCGTGACGACCTGGCTCCTGGTCGCGCGCCCCCGTGGCGATGAGGCCCGCGAGCGAGGCCGCGCCCTGACCGACGAGGCGCTCCTCGCCCTCGGCGAGGAGGGCGGCGCGATCGCCGCGGTCGACGCCGAGACGATCTACGAGGTCGACCTCGAGGACGACACCGGCGACGTCGACGATGCGACCGTCGACATCTTCCGGCGCCTGTTCAGCGACCCGGTCGCCGAGACCTTCCACGCCGGCCCGCGCGCCGACGGGGCCCTGCCGCCGCCACCCGAGGCGGCGGAAAGCGCGCCCGTCCGGACGGTCATCGTCAGGCGGCGCGCCGGCGTGATGGACCCGCCCGCCCTCTCCGCCGTCGAGGCGCTCCGCGACCTCGGTGTCGCCGCCACCGACGTCCGGATCGCGCGCCGGTACTTCGTCCGGGGGACCGCGACGGGCGGAGCCCTCTCCGACGAGGCCATCGGCCGTCTCGCCCGACGCGCCCTCGCGAGCGACGTCGTCGACGAGATCGTCATCGACGCTGCGACCCTGCCGGCTCGTCCCCCCGCCGGCGACGCGTCGGCGCCCGGATCGCGCCGGCGCGAGGTGGCCGTCCGCGAGCTCGACGACGAGGCGCTCGCGGCGCTGTCGCGCGATCACCTGCTCGCCCTCGACGTCCACGAGATGCGCGCGGTCGCCGCGCACTTCCGGAAGCTCGAGCGCGAGCCGAGCGACGTCGAGCTCGAGACGGTCGCCCAGACGTGGTCCGAGCACTGCAAGCACAAGACGTTTCGCGGGGTGATCGAGCACGTCACCGAGGACGCCGATGGCGTCGAGCTCGACCGCCGCACCATCGACGATCTCCTGGGTCGGACGATCGTCGACGCGACCACCGCCGTCACCTCCGGCGAGGACGGGCGCGACGACTGCGTCTCCCTGTTCGCCGACAACGCCGGCGTCGTCAGGTTCGACGAGCGCCTCGATGTGTGCGCGAAGGTCGAGACCCACAACCACCCCTCGGCGATCGAGCCCTACGGCGGATCCGAGACGGGCGTCGGCGGAGTGATCCGCGACATCCTCGGCACCGGGCAGGGCGCCTGGCCGATCCTCAACATCGACGTCTTCTGCCTCGGCCCCCCCGATCTGCCCGCCGACGAGCTCCCCGAGGGCTCGCTCCACCCACGGCGCGTCCTCGCCGGCGTCGTCGCCGGCGTGCGGGACTACGGAAACCGGATGGGCATCCCGACCGCGTCGGGCGCGCTCATCTTCGACCGCGGCTACGTCGGCAACCCGCTGGTCTTCGTCGGAACGATCGGGGTCATCCCGCGCGGCCGCTCGGAGAAGGGCGCCCGCCCCGGCGACCGGATCATCGCCGCCGGCGGCCGGACGGGACGCGACGGGATCCACGGGGCGACGTTCAGCTCGCTCGAGCTGACGAGCGAGAGCGAGACGATGTCGGGCGGCGCCGTCCAGATCGGCAACCCGATCGAGGAGAAGAAGGTCGCCGACGTGATCGAGGCGGCCCGCGACGCCGACCTCGTTCACTCGGTCACCGACTGCGGCGCGGGCGGCTTCAGCAGCGCGGTCGGTGAGATGGCCGAGGAGATCGGCGCGGTCGTCGACCTCGAGCGCGCGCCGCTCAAGTACCCCGGGCTCACCCCGGCCGAGGTGTGGATCTCCGAGGCGCAGGAGCGGATGGTCTTCGCCTGCCCGCCGGACCGGGTCGGCGAGCTCCGCGCGCTCTTCGACGCCGCCGGCGTCGAGACGACCGACCTCGGTCGGTTCGGGGCGGACGACCGCGCGCTCGTCGTCCGCTGGGAGGGCGAGGAGCTGCTCCGCCTCGGACCCGAGTTCCTCCACGACGGACTGCCCAGGACCCGCAAGCACGCGCGGACGGTCGTCCCGACGCTCGCCCCGGCGAGCGAGACGCTCGCGCAGCTCGACGCCGGCGGCGAGCCGCTCGGCGCGGAGCTGCGCGCGATCCTCGGCGACCTCGACGTGGCGAGCAAGGAGTGGGTCACCCGGCAGTACGACCACGAGGTGCAGGGCCTGACGGCGCTGCGTCCCTGCGCGGGACCGCGCGCGGTCGGTCCGCAGGACGCCGTCGCCGTCGTGCCGCGACCGCGGTCGACGCTCGCGAACGAGGCGAAGGCGCCCGCGGCCGTCGTCGTCGGGCTGGGGCTGTGCCCGAGCTACGGCGAGCTCGATCCGCACGCGATGGCGATGGCGGCCGTCGACGAGGCGCTCCGCAACGTCGTCGCGGCCGGCGGCGACCCGCGTCGGACGAGCCTGCTCGACAACTTCTGCTGGGGCGATCCGAACGACCCCGACATCCTCGGCGCGCTCGTCCGCACATCCGAAGGCGCGGCCGACGCGGCGCGGCTCTTCGGCTGCCCCTACATCAGCGGCAAGGACAGCCTCAACAACACCTATCGCACCGCGCAGGGCGAGCGCGTCTCGATTCCGGGCACGCTCCTGGTGACCGCGGTCGGCGTCGTCGACGACGCCGCGCGCCTCGTCTCGATGGAGCCGAAGGCCGCGGGCGAGAAGCTCTACCTCGTCGGCGTCACCCGGGCCGAGCTCGGCGGGAGCAAGATCGCCGGGATCCGGGCGCTCACGCGCGCCGCGCCGCCGCGGGTGACCGACCGCGCGCCGATCGTGCTGGGTGCGATCGCGAACGCGACCGCCGCCCGTCTCGTCCGCGGCGCCCACGACCTGAGCGAGGGCGGCCTCGCCGTGGCGGCGGCCGAGCTCGGGATCGGCGCGGACCTCACCATCACCGTCGACCTCGCGAAGGTGCCGTGGGACGGCGGCGGCGCCGCCGCGACCGACCGGGCGCTCGCCTTCGCCGAGTCGACGACGCGCCTCCTCCTCTCGGTCGATCCGGATGACGCTGCGCGCCTCGAGGAGACCCTGACGGGCGCGGGCCTCCAGGCCGGGCGCGACTTCGCCGCGGTCGGCGAGGTGGTCGCGGCGGGCGAGCCCGGCCCACGACTGACGGTCACCGGCCTCGCCGGCGACGCGGTGATCGACGAGCCGATCGACGAGCTCCGCGAGCACTGGCGCGCGCCGCTCTACCGCGTCTTCGGCCAGCAGCCGCCCACGCCGACGCCGCTCGGCGGCTGATCCCGTTTCTCGGGCGCGAGCGCGGGCTTGGGCTCGCCTTCGGCGAGCGGGATGTCACCACGGAGACACGGAGGACACGGAGGATCCTCTGTCTGGCACCATCCTCGACGGGCTCGAGGCGACCACGATCCGACGATGGGGAGACGTGGTCGGACCGAAGCCTCTCCGTGTCTCCGTGCCTCCGTGGTTCCATCCTCGCCGCGAGCCAAAACCCCGACCCAGTGGCGCTGCTCGCCTCTTCTCCGTGAATCCTCCGTGTCCTCCGTGCCTCCGTGGTGCCATCCTCTTCGCCGAAGGCGAAGCCGACGACGCGGCACCGGACGTTGCATGGCCGTGAGGCACGCGCGAAGATGGCGTCCACCCATCATCGAGCGTCCGCTTCGAGAGGCGCCGCTCGCGGGGCCCTCCGATGGCCGCACCCGACCAGCCGACCCGAGCCGCCCGCCCGCGGTCCCGCCCGAAGGCGGTCGCGGTGCTGCGCGAGACCCCGGCCTCCGGCGCGCTCATCGGGGGCTACGAGATCGTGGCGCCGCTCAGCCGCGGCGGGATGGGGAGCGTCTTCCGGGCGCGGCAGGTCGGGCTCGAGCGCGAGGTCGCCCTCAAGATCCCGACCCGCGCCGTCCTCGGCGACGAGGAGCTGCTCGCGCGGTTCGAGCGCGAGGCGCGGACGCTCGCGAGCATCGATCACCCCCACGTGGTGCGCGCGATCGACTTCGGCGATGACGACGGCCTCCCCTACCTCGTCACCGAGCTGATCGAGGGACGCGACCTCTTCGGCGAGATCGAGGCGGGCGGACCGCTCCCCGAGGCGCGGGTCGCCCGGCTCGGCGCGGAGATCGCGCGCGCCCTGGCGCGGCTGCACCGCGACGGCATCACCCACCGCGACGTCAAGCCCGAGAACATCCTCATCGACCGCACCGACCACGCGCGCCTCTGTGACCTCGGCACGGTCACGACGCGGGCGGGCGGCGACGCCGGCCGGATGACGTCGGTCGGGAGCGTCCTCGGCACGCTCGCGTACGCCGCGCCCGAGCAGCTCCGGAGCGCGACCGACGCCGATGCGCGAAGCGACATCTACGGGCTCGGAGTCACCCTGCTCCACGCGCTCGCCGGGCGCGCCCCGTTTTCAGGCACCGAGGCGGAGGTCGTCTCGGCCGTCCTCCGTGATGGCGTTCCGGCCGCGGTCAGCCTCGCGCCGGGAGTGAGCGCGGCCATGGCATCGCTCCTCGCTCGGATGACCGCGCGCGATCCCGACGAGCGGCTCGGTGACGCCGAGGCGATCGCGGGCGAGCTCGACCGGATCGGGACCGGCCGGGGGAACGACGACCGGGCGACCCGCGTCGCCCCGGGGAGCGCGGTGGGCGCGAGCCCGGTCGGAGCGACCGCGGCCGCTCGCCCCGAGCCTCGTCCCGCGCCCGCGGCGCGCCGGACCACGCCGGTCTGGGCGTGGGCCGCGATCGTCCTCGCGATCCCGGTCGGCGCCGGGCTCATCGGCGCGACGATCGGGCTCCGCAGGGCGAGCCGGCGAGGACCCGACCCGACGCCGGGTGGCCGCGCGACCGGTCCCGGGACGGCCGCGGCGGGCGGCGACGACGCGACCGGCGGCGCGGGCGGCGGGAACGACCGGCCGCGCCCGCCGGGCACGATCGAGCTCCCGGGCCTCCGCGAGATCGACGGACGGGTCGTCGAGCGCGGCGGGGACGGGACGGTCCGCGTGCGGTACGACTTCGCGACGATGGCGAGCTCGGACGACTGGCTCGGGTCGAAGCGGCTCGATGGCGCCCTCTCGATCGGGTCGGGGGGGCGGGTCTATCACGTCGTTGCCTACGAGCGGGTCGACGAGGTCACGGTCCGAGCGCCGCTGGGCGCGACGCCGGCCATCATCGTCATCGGCGACACGAGCGCGTGGGCGTTCGCCGTCGCGCCGGCCGACGCGAGCACCGGCGGACGGAGCCGCGCGATCCTCCATCGCGTCGGGCGTCAGGAGAGCGACCTCCAGCGCCTGGTCGACGCCGACCCGGCGCAGCCCGCGAACCTCTCGCTCCACGTCGCGAAGAGCGGCCGCCTCGTCGCGCGGCTCGACGAGACCGAGCTCTTCGCGACCGACGTCGCCGAGCTCGCGGGAGGCGTCCGGCGGGTCGCCCTCGCGTCGATCGCCGGCGACGCGGCGCGGGTCGACGCGCTCGAGGTCGCCGGCAAGATCGACGAGGCGTGGCGTCTCTCGGAGCTCCCCGAGGTGACGCTCCTCCGCGGCTTCTGGCCGCTCGCCGAGCACGCCGAGGGCCCGGGCTCCGGGCTCGCCAAGGACGCCCATCCGAGGACCGCCTGGCGAATCGAGGGCGAGGAGCTCCACGCCCTCGAGGGCGGCGAGATCCGGTTCGGCGACGGGCCAGCCCGACGCGACGCCTACCGCCTCGTCATGACCGTGCGGGCGACCCGAGGCCTCGGCTTCGCGATCGCCATCCCCGTCGGCGACCGGCTCGTCCCCTGGACCCTCATCGACGACCCGACCGGCAAGGCGACCCGCCACGAGGTGCTCGGCCGCGCCCTGCCCCTGCCGCGCATCGAGCCCGGCGAGGTCGTGGAGCTCCAGGTCGAGGTGTTCCCGTCCGGAACCTGCGTCGGCGCGGTCGCGGGCGTCGACGCCTTCGTCCTCACCCCCGCCGAGGTGCGCGCCGCCCCGGTCAGCAGCGCCGGAACGATCCAGCTGGTCGCGGGGAGCCAGATCATTGGCGTGAAGTACGACTCGTTCCGCTGACCGAGTGCTTGCGCGGCGTGGGCAGCGATCGACGCTCGCCTTCGGCGAGCAGGATGTCACCACGGAGGCACGGAGAGCACGGAGAGGCCACGGAGAGGCGCGTGAGGCCTCGACGAGATCGGTCCGATCTCCTCGATGGGATGGAACCACGGAGACACCGAGACACGGAGGAGCCTCTGAGGGGGATCCGAATCTCCGCCCGCTCGGCGCGTTCTCCGGGGATCCTCCGTGTTCTCCGTGTCTCCGTGGTGCCAACCTCTTCGCCGAAGGCGAAGCCCCGGGTGACCGGACCCCTCCGTCGGCGTTGCGTCCCCCTCCAACAGAGCGTACACCCGAGGCCATGGCTCCCCGCCCCGGCCTCCGCCTCGTCGTGCAGCTCGAAGGCCAGCGTCGCGTCTTCCCGCTCGGGACGACCGAGGTCGCCGTCGGCCGCTCGCTCGACAACGCCGTCCAGGTCGACGACGACGACGTCAGCCGTCGCCACTGCGCCCTGCGTCGCGACACCGAGGGCGCCGTCCTCGTCCGCGACCTCGGCAGTCGGAACGGGACGAGCGTGAACGGGGCGACCATCGATGCCGAGACCGCCATCGCGCCCGGCGACCGGGTCGGGGTCGGCAACGCGGTCCTCACGATCGAGGCCTCCGCGTCCGAGTCGTCGACGGCAGACTCGCCGGCTCCGAACGCCGCGGATCGGATCGGTCCGCTGCTGGACGTCGTCGCCGCGGTGGCCGAGCTCGGCAGCCCCGGTGAGCTCGATGCGCTGCTCGCGCGGGCGACCGTCGCGATGCTCGGGGCGACCGGCGCCGAGCGGGCGGTGCTCCTCCTCGCCGAGGACGAGACGACGCCCGAGGACGCGAGCGCCGACGACCTGCTCGTCGCGGCGGCTCGCGATGCGTCGGGCGCCGATCTCGGCTCGGACCCGGGGATCAGTCTGTCGATCGTCGGCGACGTCCTCGCCCGCGGCGAGGGCGTCTGCGTCGTCGACACCCAGCAGGCGGGCGACCTCGGCCGCGCCGCGAGCATCGCGCGCCACGCGATCCGCTCGGTCATGGCGGCGCCGCTCGTCGCGAGCGGCCGCCGCTTCGGCGTCGCCTACGTCGACCGCCGTGTCCACGTCCGGGAGTTCGACGAGCAGGACGTCGGGTTCTTTCAGGCGATCGCGAGCCAGGTGGCGATCGCGATCGAGAACGCGCGCCTGCAGCGGGCGGCCCTCGCCGCCGAGCGGCGGAAGCGGGCGGCCGTCGAGGCGGAGAACGAGGAGCTCCGCGCGGCGTTCGAGGCGCGCGGTCACATCCTCGGCCAGAGCCCCGCCATCGAGGCCGTGCGGACGCGGCTGCGGAAGGTCGCGCCGACCGACGCGACGGTGCTCATCGAGGGCGAGAACGGCACGGGGAAGGAGGCGTTCGCGCGGGCGCTCCACGACCTCGGCGGGCGGCCGGACGGCCCGTTCGTCGTCGTGAACTGCGCCGCGATCCCCGAGACGCTGCTCGAGAGCGAGCTCTTCGGCCACGAGAAGGGCGCGTTCTCGGGCGCCCACGCCCGCAAGATCGGCAAGTTCGAGAGCGCCGACGGCGGCACGATCTTCCTCGACGAGATCGGCGAGCTCGCCCCGAACGTCCAGGCGAAGCTCCTGCGCGTCCTCCAGGAGCGCGAGATCGAGCGCCTCGGCGGGAGCAAGCCGATCGCGGTCGACGTGCGGGTCGTCAGCGCGACGAACCGCGACCTCGACGCCGAGGTGAAGAGCGGCGCCTTCCGCGAGGACCTCTTCTTCCGCCTCCGGGTGGTCAGCCTCGCGATCCCGCCGCTCCGCGAGCGCGGCGAGGACGTCATCCTCCTCGCGCGGCACTTCCTCGCGACGACCGCGGCCGAGCACGGCCGCGCCGTCCCGGCGCTGAGCGGGGGCGCCTGCGCGGCGCTGCGCGATCACCCGTTCTCGGGCAACGTCCGCGAGCTCCAGAACCGGGTCCGCCAGGCGGTGATCATGGCCGAGGGCGACCGCATCACGGCCGCCGACCTCGAGCTCCGCGACCCGGGGGATCTGCCCGAGGAGGACCGCCCGCCGACGCTGGCCGACGCGCGGGCCGAGACCGAGATCCGGGTGATCCGCGACGCGCTCCGGCGGGCGGGCGGCGTCGTCGTGCGGGCGGCGGAGGAGCTCGGCGTCAGCCGGGTGCATCTTCGCAAGCTGATGAACCGCCACGGGATCGAGCGCGAGTAGTCAGATCCCCTCGAGCAGTCGACGGGCGAACTGGTCGTGCAGCTCGGGCGTCGCCCGGATCTTCGCCACCGTCGGCGTGACGTCGTAGGCGACCCGACGCCACGACACGAGCTCGTCCTCGACGAGGACCCAGCCCGCGCGTCGGTCGCGGTCGACCGGCCAGCCCGCCGAGCCGACGCCGATGATCGTCTTTGCCTGGGAATCCGTCGCCAGCCGCCGTCCGAGTCCTTCGACCGAGCGGTAGCTTCCGTCGACGACGGCGAGCTGCTGATGAGCATTTCCGACGAACAGCCGACGCTCGAAGCCAGCATGGATCTGTTCGTACTTGGTGCGGTGATGTTCGCTCTGCTCGAAGCCGAACTCGGCAATCTGGATGTACTCCATGCTCTCCCGCGGCGTGCCGTGGGTGAACGCATCCGCGTGGCGAACGTGAAATGAGACCCGTGCATCGAGCCACGCCATCCGGTCGCGCGCGTCGGCGCCGTCGGCTTCCCTCAGGCGCTGGCCCGCCCACTCCACCGAGCGCGTCGTGCTCGGCGAGCTCGACGGGACGAACTCGCCGCAGACCCACCCCTCGGTCAGCCCCTTCAGCACGACCGAGCACCGCTCGCGCACCAGGTCCACGACCGCCACCGGGTCCGGCCCCCGACCGACGAGGTCGCCGAGGCAGATGATCTCCGCGACGCCGAGGGCGGCGATGTCGTCGAGGACGGCGCGGAGGCCTTCGAGGTTGGCGTGGGGATCGGAGATGACCGCGAAGCGATCGCTCACGGGAGGGGTCGAGCGGGGGGGCGGCGCGAGCTACTCGTCGTCGGCGTTGCGCAGGACGACGTCGGAGGCGGACCTCGGGTTCTCGGGGTTCTCGAGGGCCGCCTTGTCCTCGTTGAACTGGAGGAAGTCGTCGACGAGATCGATCGCCTCCTCCTCGCTCTCGAACCGGCTGTTGGCGATGACGAACTGCTGCTCGGCCGTGAGGTCGTTGCCGTGCTCGATCAGGATCGCCCGCTTGAGGGCGAGCTCCTCGTTGATCCCGAGCCGCGGCTTCGAGCCGCCGCTGCTGCCGCAGCCGGCGATGACCGCGGTCAGGATGCCGATCGCCAAGAGGCCGGTGGTGCGCATCGCGATCTCCCTAAGCCCGACGTGCGTGGGAGTTATCCCTCACGCCCCCGGGCCGCGACGATTGTATGCGGAGCCGGGAAGCGCCGCAACTCCCTTGTCCGGCTACACGGCGCGCGCGCCGGTTCGTTCCGTGAGAACGATCGTTATCGCTCGCCGACCCCCTCGTGATGCACGACTTGCGTCACCGGCGCGTCAGCGCGGCCGACCGCCGAGCCCGCTTCGCGATAACGATCGTTGTCACCGCCGAGGCGAGCCCGGCTGGTCGCTCGTCCCCGCCGGTGCCACAATCGCCACGGAGCCAACGCCTTGCCTCTCACTGCCGGCCGCCGGCAAGGCGCTTGCGATACCTCGGTCGACCATCCGAGCCACTCCCGGAGGAGCCCCCATGATCCGCCCCCGTTCGATCGCCTTCGTCATCGCCGGCGCCGGCCTCGTCTTCGCCGGCGTCGCCGCCGTCTCGGCCCGGTCGGGCATCGCCGACGACGAGCCGTCGGTCGACCGCAAGGTCAACCCGAAGATCGCCGCCAAGATCGACGAGCACGACGCGAACGGTGACGGCGTGATCGTCGTCGAGGAGTGGCCCGAGACCGCCGCCCAGTTCGAGCAGGCCGACCGCAACGGCGACGGCCAGCTCACCCACTGGGAGATCTACCACCACTTCACCTGGACCAAGCTCGTCGAGAAGGCGTCGCGCAAGGACGACGACCTCGCGAAGAAGTTCGGCCAGGCCGACGCGAACGGCGACGGTGCGGTCGTCATGAGCGAGTTCCCCGCCGCCGACATGCTCTTCGCCCAGATCGACCGCGACGGCGACGAGAAGATCGTGTTGGAGGAGCTGATCGCCTACGGCGTCGAGGAGGAGCTGGCCAAGGCGTTCACCGAGAAGGACGCCGACCTCTCGGGGACGCTCACCCGCGAGGAGCTCGACGACGAGGGTCGCGAGATCTTCGAGCTGATCGACGTCGACGAGAACGACGAGGTGAGCGGCGAGGAGGCCTACGCCTTCCTCTACGACGTGAAGATGGCCGCGATCGCCATGCGCAACGGCGAGATGACCCGCCCGAAGGTCTACGGCGAGAAGCCGAAGGCCGGCACGGTGACGAAGCCGACCACGCCGACGGCCGCGTCCGGCAAGCTCGGCCAGACCCTCGCCGTCCTCATGGGCCGCGACGCCGACGGCGACGGCGCCCTCACCGCTCGCGAGTTCCCCGGCACCCGGGCCCTGCACGACCTGATCGACATCGACCGCGACGGCAAGATCGACGAGGCCGAGATCACCGTCCGCCACCGCTTCGCCGAGGCGCTCGGCGTCCGCGGCGCGGCCATCAAGAAGATGGCCGAGGAGCTCGGCGCCGACGCCGGCCTCGAGATCGCGTTCCTCGGCAAGGAGATCAAGGGGCTCTTCGACGCCGGCCGCCTCGAGGAGGCGAAGGCCGCCCTCGACGAGATCGAGGTCGCCCTGATCCGGCTCCGCGCGGGTCGCACGACCGACAAGTAGTCCCTTCTCGCGGCCGTCCCTCGTCGGCGCCGGGATCGTCCCGGCGCCGACGCTCGCTCGCCCTCCGGAGCCTCGCCATGAGTCGCCCCCATCCCCGATCCGCCCGCCGCGCCGCCGCCCTGATCGCGCTCAGCGGCCTCGTCGTCGCGAGCGCCCTCGCCCTCGAGGGGACGACGAGCACCGCACCCGCGATCGCCGATCAGGGCAACGACGACGAGCCGCTCACGCTCTCGGCAGCGTCGATCGACGCCGCGCTCGAGGCCGCCTTCCCCGTCGGCATCCGCGCCTCGAAGCCGGCGTCCGACGCCGAGCTCGTCCGCCGGATCTACCTCGACGTGACGGGCTCGATCCCCTCGCCCGAGCAGGCGGCGGCCTTCATCTGGGACGACGCGCCCGACAAGCGCGACGCGCTCATCGAGACCCTCCTCGCCTCGCCGGAGCACGCGGCCCATCAGGCCGACCGGATCACGGCGCTGCTGCTCGACGTCGAGGGCACCGACGAGGCGCTCCTCCGCTTCTACCGCCCGCCGTTCCGCGCGTGGATCCGCGAGCACCTCGCGGCCGACCGCCCGTGGGACGAGCTCGTCGCGGCGATGCTCGCGGCCGAGGGTCGCAGCGATCGCAACCCGGCGACGGTCTACCTCTTCCGCCGCGGTCAGCCGACGCCCGAGGACGTCGCCGGCTCCGCCGCGCGCCAGCTCCTCGGGCTGCAGCTCGAGTGCGCCCGCTGCCACGACCACCCGTTCGATCGCTGGAGCCAGCGCGAGTTCCACGGCCTCGCCGCGTGGTTCGCGCGGCTGCGCGCCCGGCCCGTTCCGGGTCGCCAGGGCGTCTTCACGATCTCCGAGGCGCCGGTCGGCGACCACCGCGCGTCGGTCGGCGGGATGGGCGCGACCAGCAAGAGCGTGATCGCGCCGGCGCTGCCCGGCGGCGCCGATGCCGACTGGCGCCCTGGCGCCGACGCCCCCGAAGGCACCGTCAAGAACAGCCGCCGCGCGGCGCTCGCCCGGAAGCTCACCTCGCCCGACAACCCGTGGTTCGCGCGGGCCGCGGTCAACCGGGTCTGGGCGTGGTACCTCGGGCGCGGCCTCGTCGAGCCGATCGACGACCTCTCGGCCGCCGAGGACGGACCGCACCCGCAGCTCCTCGCCGACCTCGCGACCGCGTTCGCCGAGGGCGGCTTCCAGTTCCGGGCGCTGGAGCGGGCGATCCTCCGCTCGAACGCGTACCAGCGTTCGATGCGCCCGGCCCGCGGCGTCGAGCCCGGCGAGGCGCGCGCCGCGTTCGCCTCGGCGATCATTCGCCCGCTCCGCGCCGCCGATGCCGTGGCGTCCATCCTCCGCGCCGCCGGGCGCGAGGTGCCGGCCGAGGGCGAGCCCGAGTTCCTCTGGCGCTCGATGCGCGACCGCCTCGTCGCCGAGGTGCGCCGCGCCCTGCCGCCGCCGCGCACCGGCGAGCTGCCCGACCCCGACCGGGTCACCACGGCCGAGGGCCTCTTCATCCTGAACGGTCAGGGCCCCGCCGCCCTCGCGAGCGCCCGCAAGGGCGGCGCCCTCGACGCGATCCTCGCGGCGCAGAGGACCGATCCCGACCGGGTCCGCGCCCTCTACGCCCGGACGCTGATCCGCCCGCCGAGCGAGGCCGAGCTGCGCGCGTCGGTCCGCCACGTCCGCGCCGGCGGCCGGCAGAACACCGACGCGACCGACGCCGAGGTGCGCCGCCGCTACGAGGACCTCTTCTGGGCGCTGCTGGCGACGACCGAGTTCCTCACCAATCACTGACGAAGACTCCGAAGGACGAGCCCATGACCACGCCGAACGAGAACCTGGATCGCCGCATCCTCGGACGTCGCGCCTTCCTCACCGGAAGTCTCGGCGGCGCCCTCGGCCTGATGCTCGCGCGACCCCTCTCGGCGCTCGGCGGCGACGGAGCGGCGGCGAGCTCGGCGACGGCCAAGAGCTGCGTCCTCGTCTGGCTCCAGGGCGCGGCGAGCCAGCTCGAGACGTTCGACCCCAAGCCCGGCACGCTCACCGGCGGGCCGACGAGGGCGATCGATACGGCCGTCCGCGGCCTGAAGTTCGCCGAGCACCTCCCGGCCCTCGCCGAGCGCGCGCGCAAGCTCGCCGTCGTCCGATCGATGACGAGCCGCGAGGGCGACCACGGCCGCGCGAGCTACCTCATTCACACGGGCTATGTCCCCTCGACGACGATCCGCTTCCCGACCCTCGGCAGCGTCCTCGCGGCCGAGGGCCGCCAGGCCGCGCGGACCGACGTGCCGAGCTTCGTCTGCCTCGGCCCCGATCAGGTCGGACCTGGCTACCGCGGCGTCGAGAACGCGGCCTTCGTCGTCGACGGCGGCAACGACGGTCTCGCGCGCCAGCGGTCGCTCGACGACGAACGCCTCGACCGACGCCGGGCGCTGCACCGCGACCTCGAGCAGCCCTTCGCCCGCGCCGCGGGCCTCGCGCCGGCCGATGCCGACGCCGACAGCGGCAGCGCGCGGACGGCCGCGTTCGACCGGGCCGTCGGCCTCATCCGCGGCCCGCTCCGCGAGGCGCTCACCGTCCGCCAGGAGGCCGACGGCGTCCGCGCCCGCTACGGCGAGACCGCGGCCGGCCGCGGCCTCCTCGCGGCCCGGCGCCTCGTCGAGTCGGGCGTCCGCTGCTCGGAGGTCGTCCTCGGCGGGTGGGACGACCACCAGAACATCTTCGAGCGGATGCCCAACCGGGTCCGCGAGCTCGACCGCGCGCTGGCCGCGTTGATCGACGATCTCGAGGAGCGGTCACTCCTCGACAGCACCCTCGTCCTCGTCATGGGCGAGTTCGGGCGGACCCCCGACATCAACGCCCGCGAGGGCCGCGACCACTACCCGGGCGTGTTCAGCGCGCTCCTCGCCGGCGGCGGGATCAAGGGTGGAACCGTCGTCGGATCCTCGACTTCCGATGGCCGACGGGTCGCCGATCGTCCCGTCACGGTCGCCGAGCTGCTCGCGACGGTGGTCGGACGCTTCGGGATCGGCCCCGACGAGATGCGCTACGCGGGCGACCGACCGATCCGGATCGTCGACGACGCGAAACCGATCGCCGAGCTCGCGCTGTAAGCACCCATCGGGACCAGGACCAGGGGAGAGATCCACATGTCGTCCGCCACGCTTCGAAGCCTGACCGCCGCCGCCCTCGCCGTCGCGACCGGCGCCGCCGCCCTCGCCGCGCCCGCCCTCGCCAAGGATGAGCCCGAGGAGGTCTTCCGCCTCGAGCGGCGCGACGCCGTCGGCGAGGTCCACCGGGTCGAGACGAAGCAGACCTCGCTCGGCGACGTGATGATCCGGGCCCCGGGCGCCGCCGTCATCGGCGGGCAGGAGCTCAAGGAGGAGCACCAGATCTACACCGAGGAGGTGCTCGAGACGCGCCCCGATGGGACCGTCGTCCTGCGGCGCCACTACGAGCTCGCGACCCGGCGGAAGCGGAAGCCCAAGGACGACCGGGCCGCGACCGAGAACACGGTGCTCCACGGCCGCGAGGTCAAGGTGACGATCGCCGCGAACGGCACCCACAAGATGGAGATGATCGGCGGCGGCTACATCCCCGACGGGGACAAGAACGACGCCGGCGAGAAGATCGCCCACGGTCTCCTCCCGAAGGAGCCGGTGCCGGTCGGCGCCCGCTGGGAGGTCGACGGCGCCCCGATCGGCAAGGCGCTCTTCGGACCGATCTACGTCGAGAGCCTCTTCCGCGCCCGCGGCCGCGCCCGGTTCGCCAGCCTCAAGCGCCGCCGCGGCGACGAGCAGGCGCAGGTGAAGTTCGAGTACAAGCTCGCGAGCGAGGAGACCGAGGCGGTCCCCGGAATCGTCATGGACCTCGACGGCGAGCTCCGCTTCAGCCCGGCCCTCGGTCGGATCGTGGCGTTCGAGCTCGAGGGTCCCGTCCGCTGGAGCCTCGCCCGACAGGTCGAGGGCGGCCGCCGCCACCGGATCACCTTCGACGGCAAGGTCTCGATCGCCTACAAGGCCGAGACGCTCGACGAGACCGACTGAGCGAGCGGGTGCGCGCGCGGGCTCGCCTTCGGCGAGCAGGATGTCACCACGGAGACACGGAGAACACGGAGAGGCCACGGAGGGCACCCGAGGCTCTGCGGGGTCGTGCCCCTTCTCGACCCGAGTCTCCGACCGCTCGGCGCGTTCTCGGGGGACCCTCCGTGTCTCCGTGCCTCCGTGGTTTCATCCTCTTCGCCGAAGGCGAAGCCGATGTGACCTGACTCTCTACCCGATCGGCGCGTTCTCCGTGGATCCTCCGTGCTCTCCGTGTCTCCGTGGTGACATCCCCTTCGCCGAAGGCGAAGCGCGTGGAGCCACCTAGCTCTTCTGGCGGAATCCCAGGCTGACCAGCGCATCCATCGTCCGGAGCGCCCGGTCCTCGCTCTCGAACGGGAAGCCGAAGACGCCGAAGTCGGTCTCGACCCGCACCATGCCGCGGTCGCCGCCGGCGTCGTACTCGTAGCCGTCGAAGACGATCACGATCGCCCCGTCGAGCTCGCGCGGGAACCAGACCGTCTCGCCCGGAACGGCCTCGACGGCCGTCCGTCGCGCGGCCGTCGCGTGGGCTATCAGCAGCCGCTTCCGGCCGTCGGACCACCGGATCGACTCGATCGACTCGTGGACGTAGCCCGCCTCGAACGCCTCCTCGAGGACGACGGCGGCCGTTCGCGGGGCGAGGCTCCGGTCGAGCTCGCGGCTCGGAACGTACGAGAGCGAGCCGCACGCAGTCAGCGTCGCGCCGACGAGGATGATCGAGGCGAGGAGCAGGGCGCGCATGGCGGTGCATCTCCAGGGAGGGCTCGGGGTATCGGCCTCGCGATGGCGGCGCGGGCGCCTCCAGCCTCATCCCTCGCGTCGCGTCACGCCACCACGGACGACGACCCGATCATCTCCCTCTCATCGATCGGGAGCGCCCCGGGGAGCCCGGTCTGCATCATCGCTTTGCCGCTCCGCGACATCTGCTATAATCGCCCCCCTTTGCGTCCGCCGCCCTGGTCATCCGAGGCGTCCGTTGAGCATCTACGTCGTCGGCCTCAGCCACAAGACCGCTCCTCTCGAGGTGCGGGAACGCTGCGCCGTCGGGACCGACGACCTCCGGTCGTTGCTCGACGAGGCTCGCGGCTGGCTGGCCAATGGGGAGATCTGCGTCCTCTCGACGTGTAACCGCGTCGAGCTCTACATCGGCCTCGAGCTGCCCCCCGCGCCGCCGCGCGGCGCGCGCGTCTCGGTGCCGGCCGACGTCCACGAGGCGCTCCGCGTCGTCTTCCGTCAGATCCGCCCGGGCGCCACGGCGATCGGGGACGACGCGATCTACGTCCATGGCGGCGAGTCGGCGATCCGCCACATCTTCCGCGTCGCCGCGAGCCTCGACAGCCTCGTCGTCGGGGAGACCCAGATCGCGGGCCAGATGCGGACGGCGATGCGGGCGAGTCAGCAACGCTCGATGCTTCGCAGCCGCCTCCTGCCCGTCCTCGAGGGGGCGCTCCGGGCGAGCCGCCGCATCCACGGCGAGACCTCGATCGGCGAGGGACAGGTCAGCGTCCCGAGCGTCGCGGTCGACTTCGCGACGAAGGTCTACAGCGACTTCTCCGACAAGAGCGCGCTCATCGTCGGCGGCGGCGAGACGGCTCGCCTGGTCGTCGCCCACGTCCGCGAGAACGGGCTGCGCAAGTTCTTCGTCCTCAACCGCAGCTTCGACAAGGCGTGCAGCCTCGCCGAGGAGGTCTCGGGGACGGCCGTTCCCTGGGAGCGGCTCGGCGACGTCCTTCCCCTCTCCGATCTGGTCGTGAGCACGACCGGGTCGACCCTGCCCGTCCTCACCGCGGATGCGGTCCGGGCGGCCCAGCGGACGCGCCGAGGCAAGCCGATGATCCTGCTCGACCTGGCCGTGCCCCGCGACATCGAGGCGGCCGCCGGCGACGCCGACGGCGCGTTCCTCTACGACCTCGACGACCTCGAGGGGATCGCGGCCGAGAACCGGCGCGCGCGGGAGTCGGTCCTGGGCGCCGCGCAGGCGATCATCGACGACGAGGTCCGCAACGTCCTCGTCCAGGCGAAGCTCGCGAGCGAGCTCGGCCCGGTCGTCGCCGCCGTCCGGCGCCGCGCCGACGCCATCGCGGCGAGCGAGATCGAGCGCCTGTTCGGAAAGGTCTCCGACCTCGACCCCAAGGCGCGCGGCGAGATCGAGCAGATGACCCGTCGGGTGGTCAACAAGCTCCTCCACACGCCCCTGAGCGTGATCAAGCAGGAGGCCCGCAACGGCGCCGAGCAGGACCGGCTCGAGCTCTTCGGCCGCCTCTTCGGGATCGAGCAGGAGGGGAGCCAGGAGCAGCTCCGGAAGATCCGCGACAGCGAGCGGCTGGCGGCGGTCACCGACGACGAGGCGGCGACGGGCAAGCTCGCCGAGCCGGCCGACGCCGGCGAAGCCGACGACCCTGCCGCGGCGGCCGACCTCGGGGACAGCGCCGGCGCCGACGCCGCCGTGCCCGACGCCGAACCGTCGCTGCGGGCCGAGGCCGAGCCCGAGGCGACGCGGTGAGCCGAGACGACGCGACCCTGCGCATCGGCAGCCGAGGGAGCAAGCTCGCCCTCGCCCAGGCGAACCAGATCGCCGGCCTCCTCCGGGCGAGCCCGGCGGCGCCGACGGTCGAGATCGTCGTGATCTCGACCAAGGGCGATCGCCTCCAGCACCGACCGCTCCCCGAGATCGGCGGCAAGGGCCTCTTCACCGCCGAGCTCGAGACGGCGCTCCGCGACGGGTCGATCGACCTCGCCGTCCACTCGCTGAAGGACCTCCCGACCGACCTCCCCGACGGGATGACCCTCGGCGCGGTGCCCGAGCGGGAGGACCCGCGCGACGTGCTCGTGAGCCGCGCGAACGCCACGTGCCTGGACGAGCTCCCCGAGGGCTGCCGCCTCGGCACCTCCAGCCTTCGCCGAGGCGCGCAGGTGAAGGCGGCCCGGCCCGACATCGACGTCGTCGGCCTCCGGGGCAACGTCGACACGCGCCTGCGCAAGGTCGACGAGGGCGAGGTCGACGCGGCGATCCTGGCCGCCGCCGGCCTCCGACGCCTCGGGCTGCTCGATCGCGCGACCGCCGTGCTCGATCCCGTCTCGTTCGTCCCCGCGCCCGGTCAGGGCGCCCTCGGCATCGAGATCCGCGAGGGCGACGAGCGCGTCGCCGCCCTCGTCGGCGCGCTCGATCATGCGCCGTCGCGGGCGACCTCGAGCGCCGAGCGTGCCCTCCTCGCCGCCCTCGGAGGCGGCTGCCGCGTTCCGATCGCGGCCCACGCCGTCGTGGTGGATGGCGCCGGGTTCCACCTCGACGGACTGGTCGCCGCCCCCGACGGGAGCCGGGTCGTCCGGGCCGAAGGGGACGACGAGGAGCCCGACGCGCTCGGCGCGATGGTGGCCGAGGCGCTCGCCGCGATCGGCGCGCGCGAGCTGCTCGAGTCGTGCTGACGGTGTTCGCCGCCATTTCAACGTGCTAGGATCGGTATAGATACGGGAATGCAGCACGAGCAGACCAGCGAGCCGACGACGACGATCGCGGCGCCCGAGCACCGGGCGCTCGCCGGGCTGACCATCGTCGTCACCCGACCGGTCGAACGGGCCGCCCCCCTGGCCGACGCGCTCGCCGCGCGCGGAGCCCGGATCGCGCGCCTCCCGCTCATCCAGACCGCTCCTCCCCGCGACGCGACGCCGCTGCGGCGCGCGATCGCGCGCCTCCCGCTGGCCTACGACTGGTGCGCGTTCACGAGCGCGGCCGGCGTCGACGCGCTCGCGCGGGTCGTCGGCGACGACGCGCTGGCCGGCCGGCTCGCCGGCGTCCGGGTCGCCGCGGTCGGACCGGCCACGGCGCGGCGGCTCGCCCGGCTCGGCGTCGAGGTCTCGGTCGTGCCGACCGAGGAGCGCGGCGACGCCCTGGCCCTCGCGATGACGGAGGTCGGACCGATCGCGGGCGCCCGCGTCCTGATCGCCCGGGCCGAGCGCGGCCGTCCCGAGCTCCGCGAGCATCTCCGCGACGCCGGCGCGCGCGTCGACGACGTCGTCGCCTACCGGACGCTCGGCTACGCCGACGCCGAGACCGGCGCGCAGGCGCGCGCCCTCGCCCGCCGCGGGCCGGAGACCATCATCACGTTCACCAGCCCGTCGACGGCCCGCGCGTTCGCGCGCGCGATCGACGGCGCCGAGGGGCTCGGCGCGCCGCGCCGGACCGATCCGTCCGCCCGTCCGCGGATCGCATCGATCGGCCCGACCACGTCGGCGGCCCTGCGGGAGCTCGGCCTCCCGGTGGACATCCAGGCCCAGCCTCACACCGCCGACGGGCTGCTGGCCGGGATCGTCGGCGCCTCGAGCGCGTCGCCAGGAGACGGCCCCGACGCGCGCGGAGGGCCGGCCTCGTGACCAAGCGCGCCCCCGCCCGACTCGACACCGGCCTGATCATCCCGCTCGCCCTCGCCGGGATCCTCGTCGTCGCCGCGTTCGTCCATCAGGATCTCGTCCTCTCGTTCCAGGAGCCGGTCGCCGCCGGCGACGCGAAGGGGACGTTCGTCTTCTACGAGGAGGTTCCCGGCCTCGCCGGGGTCGGCAGCGAGAAGTTCCTCTTCCGCCACCGCCCGAGCGACGAGAGCGACTGGACCGCGCCCGTCCGCGGCCGCGGCCACGTCCTCGACGCCGAGGTGTTCCCCGAGCGCGTCTTCGTCCTCTTCGACACGTTCTACTCGGTCTACGACCGGCGGACGCTCGAGCGGACGTGGTCGTTCGACTACCAGAAGCTCGCCCTCGAGGTTCGCTGCGTCGGACGAACCCTCGACGGAACGCCCATCCTCTTCGGCACGGACGCGGCCGGGCGGGTGCGCGCCGCCGGCGTCGATGACCGGAGCGCGGGGCGGCTGCCCGGCGCGGTCTTCGAGATCGCCAAGGAGCTCGTCGTCACGCGGATCGACGCCGCCCCGACCGGCGCGACCTCGCTCCTGGTCGCGATCCAGACCGCGGCGCCGAAGCGGACGCTCACCCGTCGCGAGCGCACCATCAAGGAGGAGATCTTCGGGCAGCGCTCCCCGAGCAGCGTCGGCTCGTCGCGCGGCGCCCACGGCTCGACGACGAGCCCCGCGGCCGAGGTCGAGGACGCCCTGATCCTCGTCCCGTTCGCCGACGGCGCGTTCGGTGAGCCGATCCCCTACGACCGCCTCCCCGAGAGCTGGGCCCTGGCGAGCGAGCCCGCCCGCAGCTCCGAGGCGGGTCCCGCCGTCGGCGCCGCCGCCGGCGCCGGCGCCGCGACCGTCCCGCCGCCGACCCGGAGCGTCCTCCTCGTCGGCTGGCCGGCGCGGCTACGGGAGGCCCCGATCGAGGCCGACGACGACGCGAGCGGCGCCGCCGAGGACGGCGAGATCGAGGTCGATCAGAAGATCGCCCTTTACCGCCTGGACGAGCGGGGCGCGGTCCGCGGCGAGGCCGCCCGCGTCGACGTGGAGGCCGACGGGCTGCTGGGTTCGATCGTCGGCGACGCCGACCCGGGCGCGATCGAGGCGATCGCGGCCGGCGAGCGACTCCTCCTGTTCTCGCAGTCGGGTCGGCTGCTCCGCGTCCGGAGCGGCACGCCGAGCGGCGACGGCACCTACGCGTTCGACGAGCCGACCGACGTCGCGAGCATGTCGACGGCGTCCTACACCCTCATCTGGACCTGGTTCATCGTGCTGATCGCGCTCGTCGGGATCGTCGCGCTTCGCCTCTCGGGCGTCCTCGGCGGCGACGACGAGGACGGCGACGGCGGGATGGGCGGCGAGGCCGTCGTGACCGACGAGGCGGCGGCGGCGGCCGCCGCCGCGCCGCCCGGCGAGCCCGCGGCCGAGGCGCCGGCCGCCCCTTCCGAGGGCGTCACCGAGGCGCCGACCGATCGCTCGGCCGGCGACGCAGGCGCGGGGGCCGACGCCAGCGCGCGCGTCGCGGCGCCGACGCAGGCGACCGACGCGACGGGCGCCGAAGACCCGGGCCGCCCCGAGCTCGCCACCGCGTTCGAGCGCGCCCTCGCCTTCAGCCTCGACTTCCTCCTCTGCTCGGGCGTGATCTTCCTCATCCTGCCGGCCGCGAGCGACGAGCGCCTCGCCCGCCTCGCGTGGGAGGACATCCCCGAGGACCGCGTCCTCACGATCCTGATCAGCGCGCTCGTCCTCGGGATCTACGGCGCGATCTTCGAAGGCCTCTTCGGGCAGACGCTCGGCAAGAAGCTCATGGGCATCGAGGTGCGCGGCGCCGACGGCAGCACGGTCTCGCCCCGCTCGGCGATCCTCCGGAACCTGTTCCGCCTCGGACTGCTGGTGCATCTCCTCTACCTCGTCGACCTCGTCGCGATGGCGATCACCGCCCGGACGCAGCGCCCGGGCGATCTCATCGCGGACACGGTCGTCAGTCGCGTCGCCGACTCGGTCGAGGTGCCCGCCTCGCCCGGCCCCGAGACGGGAGCCCCCGGAGGCGCCACCGATGACGGCCCTGCGTGAGGCGCTCGTCGGCTCGCCGCGCTGGCCGCGCGGCGGGTTCTATCCCTCCGACCAGCCGACGGCGCGCGACGCGCTGAGCGACCTCTCGCCGACCGGCGGCGCCACGCGCCGCGCCCTCGGCGTGATCGCGCCGCACGCGGGGTGGCAGTATTCGGGCGGCGTCGCCGGCTCGCTCTTCGCGGCGGTCGCCGTCCCGCGCCGCGCGATCATCCTGTGCCCCAACCACACCGGGGCGGGCGCCCGCCTCGCCCTCTTCCCGGCCGGCACCTGGCGCAGCCCGCTCGGCGACGTCGCGAGCGACCCCGAGCTCGTCGAGCGCCTCACGACCGAGTGCCCGGCGATCGAGATCGACGCCGAGGCGCACGCCTCCGCGCGTCGCCCCGAGCACGCGATCGAGGTGGTCGTCCCGTTCCTCCACTGGCACCGCGCCGACCTGGCGATCGCCGCGATCGTCGTCTCCGAGGGGCGGCTCGAGCCGCTCCGTGAGCTCGGCCGCGCCCTCGCCCGCGTCGTGATCGCGCTGGGCGGCCCCGACGAGGTGCTCCTCGTCGCGAGCTCGGACATGTCGCACTACGAGCCGGACGCGGTCGCCCGCGAGCTCGACCGGAAGGCGATCGCGCAGGTCGAGCGCCTCGACGAGGCGGAGCTCCTCGCCGTCTGCCAGCGCGAGCGGGTGAGCATGTGCGGCCGACACCCGGCCGCCGCGGTGATCGCGGCCGCGAAGGAGCTCGGCGCGACGCGCGCCGAGCTGATCCGCTACGCGACGAGCGGCGACGCGCCGATCGGCGACCGCGACGCGGTCGTCGGCTACGCCGGGATGCTCATCGAGTAGATCATCGCGATGACCCTCGAGCCCATCCGAGTCGCCGACGGCCTCCTCACCTACGACCCGCGCAAGATGCTCGCCGCGTCGGGCGGGATCACGCTCGAGCGCCTGACCGCCTTCGCGCCCGCGCTCGCCCGGGCCGAGGAGGCGATCGCGGCGCTCCGGGCGTCGGGACGCGCGCGCGGCCATCCGGACGCCGTCCTCTTCCCCTCGCTCTGCCGGCTCGGCGAGGGTCCGAACGACGAGGCGACCCTCGGCCGGATCGAGGCGTGGGCCGAGGAGCGGCGCGGCGTCCTCGACGGGGCGATCTCGATCGGGATCGGCGGGAGCTACCTCGGCAACCGGATGCTCCACGAGGCGCTCCGCGGCAGCTACTGGAACGAGCTCTCCGACGAGGAGCGGGACGGTCGGCCGCGCCTCTGGTTCGCCGGCCACCACCTCGACCCGATCTGCACCGGCGAGCTGATCGAGCACGTCCGCGGGCTCGCGGCGCGCCAGGAGTCGGGGCCTCTCCGGATCGAGCTCATCGTGATCTCGAAGAGCGGGACGACGACCGAGCCGCTGGCCGCGTTCACCCGCCTCGAGGAGGCGCTCGGGCGCGACCCGGCCATCGACCTCGGGATCACCGCGGTCACCGGTCCTGGCTCGCCGCTCGCCGAGCTCGCCCGCGCGCGCGGCCGACCGCTCTTCCGCGTCCCCGACGGCGTCGGCGGGCGGTGGAGCGTCCTGGCCGAGGGCGGCCTCCTCACCGCGGCGCTCGTGGGCATCGACACGCGCGCGCTCCTCGAGGGCGCCCGTCGCCTCGACGACGCCCTCCGCGAGGGCGGCGACGATCCGCGCCGCAATCCGGCGCTCCTCTACGCCGCGCTGCATCACCTCCTCCACATCGAGACCGGACGAACCCAGGCGGTGCTGATGCCGTACGTGTATCGGCTGCGCGCCCTCTCGGAGTGGTACGTGCAGCTCCTCGCCGAGAGCCTCGGCAAGGCGAAGCGCCGTGACGGCACGCTCGCGCCGACGGGGAGGACCCCGATCCCGGCCGTCGGCACGACCGACATGCACGCCCAGACGCAGCTCCATCAGGAGGGGCCGCTCGACAAGACGGTCACGACGATCGACCTCGCATCCTGGGGAAGCGACGATGCGCCGCTCCCCGGCGCACCCGATGGAGCCGCCGGGCTCGGCACCGCCGTCGCCGGTCGACGTCTCTCGGCGCTCAACCGGGCGGCCCGGGAAGCGAACGAGGAGGCGCTCGCGGCGGCCGGCCGACCGAGCGATTCGCTGACTCTCGAGAGGCTCGAGGAGGCGAGCCTGGGGGCTCTCCTCCAGTTCCTGATGATGTCGGTGGCCTACGAGGGCGAGCTTCTCGACGTCGACGCCTACGATCAGCCCGGCGTCGACGCCTACAAGTCGATCATGCGCGAGAAGTTGGACGGCGCCGGCGCGAGGGGGCGGGCGAGTTGACAGTCCGGATGCAGGCCAACTATAATCCGCACACGCCGGTACGAATTCCGAACCAACCCCGAAAATACGGGGGAGGATAACGTGGGCAAGTACGCCATCGTCTCCGACATCCACAGCAACATCGAAGCGCTCGGCGAGGTCCTCAAGGACATCGACAGCCGGGGCGTCGACGAGATCGTCTGTCTCGGAGACGTCGTGGGCTACGGCCCCAACCCGATCGAGTGCACCGATCTCATCATGGAGAAGTGCAAGTGGAGCCTGAAGGGCAACCACGATGAAGCGCTCATCCATGGCGCCTACGCGTTCAACATGCGCGCGCAGAAGGCGATCGAGTGGACGAAGGACCAGCTCAAGCCCCGGTTCTTCTCCGGCTCGGCCGCGCGACGCCGGTGGGAGTTCCTGAGCAACCTCGACCTCCGCAAGGAGGTCGAGGGAAGGCTCTACATCCACGGATCGCCGCGCGACGCGACGAACGAATACATCCTCGCGACCGAGATCGGCTTCGGCCGGACCGACAAGTTCGAGGAGATCTTCGACAGCTTCGAGAAGCTCCTCTTCGTCGGGCACACGCATCTGCCGTGCGTGATCACCGACGAGTACCAGGCGACGAACCAGTCGGAGCTCGAGGACAGCACCTACAAGCACGAGAAGGGCAAGGCGATCATCAACGTCGGCAGCGTCGGCCAGCCCCGCGACCGGAACAACAAGGCGTGCTACGTGACCGTCGAGAAGAACGGCGACGTCGACGAGATCAGCTGGCACCGCGTCGAGTACGACTTCGAGAAGACGATGGAGAAGATCAACAAGATCCCCGCGCTCGACCCGGCGCTGGGCTCCCGTCTCAAGGAAGGCGTCTAGCCGGCCACCGGCCGGCGAGCGCCTTGAAGCTCGACCGCGGTCGCCTCAAGGCGATAGCCCTCCTCACCCTCTCGGTCCTCGGCTGGCTCCTCGCCCGCTGCAATCCCCTCCGCCGCCGCCGCGGCGACCTCGCATCGTTTCTCGAGCAGTACCGCGACGACGGGGCCCATCAGGTCGCCCCGGCCGACCGCGACGCCGAGCCCGCGCGCACCGTCTGCGTCCTGTGCGGGCTGTGCGACGCGATCGCCGCCGAGCACGCCGCCCCCGCGAGCCCGCTGGACCACGCCGGCTGCGCGACGCGCTCGGCAGCGGCGAGCATCGATCGGTCGGGCGAGTCGCGGCCGAGCAGTGAGGTGGCGGCGGCGGTGATGGGGAGCTGCCCCTTGGGGATCGTGTTCTAGGAACGACGGAATCTCACGCAAAGGCGCAAAGGCGCAAAGAAGCTCCGCCGGATCCAGATCTCGGCTCGGAGCAGCGACCCCTTTGCGCCTTTGCGCCTTTGCGTGAGATTGATGAGTGCCGCTGTTCCTGGGGCGCCCTACCCCCGCCGGATCTTCTCCACCCGAGCCCGATCCGCCGCCGCCCGCGCCGGCGCCCCCGCCTTCTCCCACAGCCCCGCCCGCCGCTCGAGGTTGTCGAGCGTCGGAACGAGCACCTCGTCGGTCGCCTCCAGGGTCGCCCGCCCCGCGTCGACGCTCCCGGACCCGAGCTCGAGCTCGGCCTTCCGCAGGAGGAGCCCGAAGCGCTCGACCCGCGACCGCTTCGGCACCGCGAGCGCTCCATCGAGCCGCCCGATCGCGCTCGCCGCATCGCCATGGCGGAGGTCGTGGGTCACCTCGCGCCCGAGGACGTCGAGATCCCCATCGGTCTCCTCGAGGATCGGCGCCACGCTCTCGAGGAACGCGGTCGCCTCGCACGCATCGCGGCCCGCGCGCCCGTCGCAGCGCTCGGCGCGCAGCGCGGCGATCCGGGCGGCGAGCGCGACCACGTCCGACCAGGTCTCGCGGGGACGGCTGATCGCGAAGCTGTGCTCGTGCTCCTTGCGACGCTCGATCGCGCGACGGAGGATCTCGAGCGTCCGGGGATCATCCACCTGGCCCGCCCGCTCCACCCGATGCCGGATCGCCCGCACCGGGATCGAGAGCCGGCGCCAGTCGGGCGGCAACGCCTCGTCGCGCGCCATCGCGAGCTCGAAGAGCCCGTCGACCAGCGCCGGGAGGTGCTCGAGCGAGTCGCCGGCCGCCGCGCCGAGCTCGATGTCGGGGAGGGCGCGGACGCCGTCGACGATCTCCCGGATCAGGCCCCTGGCCGTCTCGCCGCCGCCGCGCGGGTAGGAGGCTCGTCCCGCGGCGTCCCAGTCGACGGTGAACGCGATCGTCTCGGCGAGCCAGGCGAGCGCCCAGGCGGGCAGGGGTCGGCCCCTCACCTCGGCGGCGAGCAGCTTCTCGAAGATCCGCCAGCCGTTGAGCTCGGTGCGCTCGTCGGTCCGGATGAGGGCGGCGATCCACCCGATCGGTCCGGGCTTGCGTAGCTTGTCGCCGCGCGCCCAGCGGTTCTCCTCGACGATGAAGCACGCGAGGTTGGCGATGAGCTCGACGTCGAACTCGTCCGGCCCGAGGTCCATCTCCTTCTTGGCCCAGTAGGCGAGGGACTTCTCGCCGAAGCACACGCGCGTCTTGCTCGTGTCGTGCACGACGAGGCGATCGAGGAAGAAGTCCTGGGGCTCGGCGAACCCGATCCGCACCGAGAGGGCGAGGAACGGGTCGCGCCGCCGGACGACCATCGGCTCGGTCGAGCGCCCGTCGCCGAAGATGGTGTGGCCGAGCTTCTCGGCGAGGGCGGCGTTCCGCCCGTCGTCGGCGCCGAGGACGATGATCCCGAGCTCGGCCGGCCGGAAGCGCGGCCGGGGGTCGCCCGCCTCGAGCGATCCGAGGTCGAAGCCCGCGAGGGCGTAGTCGACCAGCCAGACGGCCGTCGCCTCGTCGATGGGCGGCTTCTCCGCGGAGCGACGGTAGACGGCGAGGAGGCGCGCCGCCACCCGGTCGAGCGCCTCGTCGTCGGTCGAGGTCTCGCCGCCGACCCCGGTCAGGTCGCCGAGCTCGCGCAGGAGGATCGCCACCCGCAGTCCCCGCACCTCCGCCCGCGACTGCTCCCCGAGCGCGGCGCGTTCGGCGGCCGCGAGAAGACGGAGGAGCTGCTCGCGCTCCTCGCCGGCGACGGTGAGCGCCTCGCTCCGGATCGCCGACGCAACGGCCTGGACGGTGGCCGGGTGCTCGAGCGCCGCCGGGCGAGCCTCGAGCACCGCGACGAGCGCCTGACCGCGGTCGGCCGCCGCGAGCAGCTTCACCAGACCCGGCACCCGGTCGCGCCATCGCTCGCCGTCGAGGTCGAGGCCGGCGAGCACCTCGGCGTGCTCGCCATCCACGAGGCGCGACAGGGTGACGACGGTTCGGCGCGCCGAGCCGACGCCCGGCTCGTCGAGGAGCTCCGCGGGGAGGTCGAGCACCAGCGCCGAGGCGCGGGCGAGCGCGCCCGGGTCGCCGGCGAGGGCGGCGGCGACCGCCTCCTCGAGCGCGACCCGCTTCCGGTCGAGCGCGCCCGTCCCGTCGTCGGGCCGCGCGACCACCGCCCCGCCCTCGCCCTCCCACGGGCGGACCACCAGCATCGCCACGACCGACGCGATCACGATCGCGCCGAGCAGCCCGCCCAGCAGCGCGGCCCGACGATGCGCGCGGGAGGGAAGGTAGGCCCGGCGAAACCGCTCCCACCGGCCGATCTCGCGGGCGGCCGTCCGCCGCGCCTCGAGCCAGTTGTCGAGGTCGTCGGCGAGCGCGCGCGCCGTCTCGTAGCGATCCTCGGCGCTCTTCTCGAGGGCGCGGAGGCTGATCGACTCGAGCCCGACCGGGACCTCGCGGACGAGGCGCCGCGGCGGCGCCGGGTCATCGAGGAGCACCTTCTTCATGATCTGGAGCGGCGGCCCCGAGAACGGCGGGCGACCGCAGAGCGACCGGTAGAGGACGGCGCCGAGGGCGTAGATGTCGGTCGCCGGGCCGACGTTCTCGCGGTGGCCCTCCACCTGCTCGGGGCTCATGTACTCGGGCGTGCCGACCGCCTGACCGGTCTTGGTGAGGTGCTCCTGGCTGCTCGTGTCGGTGGCGAGGCCGAAGTCGGTGATGATCGGACGCCCGTGGTCGGGCAGCATGATGTTCGAGGGCTTGATGTCGCGATGGACGATCCCCGCCTCGTGCGCGTGGTCGAGGGCGAGGGCGACCTGCTTGATGATCTCGGCGACCTTGCGGAACGGCGGCCGGCCCTTGGCGAGGAGGTCCTCGAGGTCGCCGCCCTCGACGAACGGCATGACCATGAACGGCCGGCCGTCCTGCTCCCCGATCTCGTGGACCGGCATGATGCCGGGATGCCCGAGCTTGGCGGCCGCCTGCGCCTCGCGGAGGAAGCGCTGGCGCTCGACCGCGCCCATGGCGTCGTTCTCGAGCTCGACCTTGATCGCGACCGATCGATGGGCGAGGAGGTCGAAGCCGCGGTAGACGACGCCCATGCCGCCGCGCCCGATCTCCTCGACGAGGGCGTACTTCTCCCCGAGACGGCGACGAGGGTCGGCGACCGCCTCCTGCACGGCGGCCGGGAGGTGCTCGACCGCGAGAGGAACGTCTCCGGCCTCGGCGTCGGGGTCCGAGCCGGAGCCGGGGTCGCCGATCGAGGGCGGCGCGGGCGTGTGCCCCGCCATCAATGGAGAGTGATGTCCCTGCTGGGGGTAGGGAGCGGCCGGCGGCGGCGCGCCCGGGTGCGGAACGAACCCGGGAATCGGCGCGGGGCGCGGCCCCGGCGCGGCCCACGCTCCGGGGTGCTGAGGGGCCGGGGGCGCCGGGGGCGGGGACGGGCGCGGGGGCGGAAGCGGCGCGCCGGGCAGGGGCGCGTGGGTCCCGCCCGCCGGCGCGATCCACGTCTTCGGGGCCGGCACCGACCAGGTTCGGCTTCCGTCCGGCAGGACGGCCGCTCGGGCGCCGCAGCTCGCGCAGAGGTCGGGCGCGCCGAGCGGGGCGCCGCAGCGAGGACAGTTCACGAGCAGGATCCCAAGCCGAAGGGCGACCGTGGTATGAGAGAGAGAGCCTCCGCCGGCCGCCCGGGGATGGTGGCATGGGGGAAGCCCTGAATCAACCCCGGCCGGTAACGGATCGGCCGCTCGAGACAAGATGAAGGTGTGGGCGAGGCGCGTGCCCCGCCCCGACTCCCCGCGAGAAACGAGTCGGCGTGCCCAACGACCAGGAGCTCGTCCTGCGCGCACGCGGCGGCGATCCCAGAGCCCGGGAAGCCATCGCCCGTCGTGTGTACGAGCCGGTCTACGCGGTGTGCCGTCGTCTTCGCGGGGAGCCCGAGGCCGCCGAGGCGGCCCAGGAGACCTTCGTGCAGATCCTCGAGAGCCTCGACCGCTTCGACACCGACCGGCCGCTCGTCCCCTGGGCGTGCGGGATCGCCCGCAACGTCTGCAGGACCGATCGTCGTCGAGAGCGGAGGACGCGCCGCGTGGAGCTCCCGGGAGACCGGGCGATCGACGCGGCGCAGCCGATGGGGGGCGGACGCGACCACGAGCTGGACGCGCCCGCCCTCGTCGCGGCGAACGAGGATCGGGCGCTCCTCCGCGAGGCGTTCACGCGGTTGAGCCCCGACCAGCGCCGGGTGATCTCGGGGCGACTGCTCGAGGGACAGAGCTCGCGCGAAGTCGGCGCGACGCTCTCGCTGAGCGAGGGGGCGGTGCGGGTTCGCCTGCACCGGGCCCTCGAGGCGCTCCGGGGCCACGTCGCCGCGCTCCGGGGACGGGACCCCGACGAGGCCGCCCCCGGGTGGCCCGACGGGGAAGAGGCGGACGCGGAAGGGGCCTCGTCATGACTGCCCACCGACCCGACCGTGAAGCGATGACGGCCCTCGTCTGGGGCGCCCTCGATCACGACGAGCACGACCGGCAGAGCCGGCACGCCGACATCTGCGTCGGCTGCGCGGAGCTCCGGGCGGCGCTCGTCGTCGAGCGAGCGGCGCTCGCGGATGCGCTGGGTCCCGTCCTCGACGAAGCGGTCGGCGGTTCCCCCGACTGCCAGGAGGACGCGATGCCCGCGCCCGCCCCCACGTCCGTTCCGGACTCCCCGACCACGCACGTCTCCGACGACGGGCCGCCCGCCCCCGTGGAGATCGCGCGGCCGACTCGCCCCGGCAACACCCTCGGCGGCCTCGTCGCCGGGATCGCGATCGGCGCCGGCGTCATCGCTCTGCTGTTCCTCATCGACGATGGGCGCTTCGAATCGGGCTTCGACCGCCTCGCCGCCCGCGACGCCGCCCTCGAGGCGCACCTCGAGCGCGTCCGGGCCGAGCTCGCCGAGCTCGGCCGCGACGGCGCCTCGACGGACGCCCCGGTCACCCGCGTCACCCCCGCGGGCGCCGACGCGGGCGGGAGCGGAGCCCACTCCGATGGCCCCGCGATCGATGGCCCCGCGAGTGACGTCGCCACGACCGACACGACCGGCGGCGACCGCGTCGTCCCGGCCGTCGCTCGCGCGACCGACCGCGCCAGCCTGCCCGAGCTCGTCGAGGCCGACCCCGACCGGACGATCCTCGGCAAGGTCGCCGCGCGGACGGCCGGCGGCCGCCAGAGCGGCGAGCTGATCCTCTCGGCCGTCGCCGTCGAGGCCTCCATCCGGGCCGGCCTCGCCAGCACGGCGATCGACCATCTCTTCCGGAGCGAGCTCGGCGAGATCGCAGAGGGCCTCTACGAGGTCACCGTTCCCGCCGGCGCGAGCGTGCAGCGCTACGCCCTCGCCGACGAGGCCGAGCGCTGGCTCGAGGGCAAGTTCGTCGAGCGCGAGCGGGCCCGCCAGATCTACGAGTCCTACCTCCCGCAGAAGCGCGATCCCGGCCTCGTCGAGTGGCAGGACGGCGAGCGCTTCACCGCGCGGGTCTTCCCGGTGCCGGCGAACGGCGAGAAGCGGGTGCTCCTCGCCTACACCGAGCCCGCCCTCGCCCGGCGGATCGACGCCCGCCCGTTCGTCCGCTACGCCCTGCCGCTCGGCGCGGCCCTCCAGGGCGTCGACCGCTTCGACGCCACGATCCGGATCGAGGCGCCCGGCGAAGGCACGACCGGCGTCTTCATCCGCGAGCACCCGGGGACGGCCTGGCTCGAGCGGGCCGGCGATGAGGTCATCGTCCGCATCACCGGCGCCGCGCCCTCCGCGCGCCGCATCGTGATCGACGTCGCCACCGCGCCGACCGCGTCGCGTCTCCTCGTCGCGCCGCCGCGCTACGGCGAGAGCGCCGGCTACGCGTTGCTGCTCCTCGATCCGCGGAGCGTCCTGTCCGACCGCGCGATCCAGCCGCCCGCCGGCGTCGACCTCGTCTTCGTCGTCGATCGGTCCGGCAGCATGAAGGAGGACGGCCGCCTCGAGGACGCGACCGGCCAGCTCGCCGAGGCGATCGACGCCCTCGGCCCCGACGACCGGTTCGCCGTCGTCGCCTTCTCGAGCACCGCCGAGCTCACGACCGACGGCTGGATCGCCGGCGCCGCGACGACCGGCGCGAGCCACGCGGCGCGCCTCACCGAGCTCGGCGCCGACGGCGGCACCGAGTTCGACGCCGCCTTCGCGACGACCCAGGCGCTCCTCGCCGGACGCGACGACCGCGGCGTCCCGACGGCCGTCGTCCTCATCACCGACGGCGACGGCTTCAGCCGGATCGCGACGAAGCCCGGCGCGCCGGTCTTCGCCGTCCCGATCGGCACCACCGACCGCCACGCCCTCGACCTCGAGGCGCGCACCCAGGGCGGCCGGGCGCTCGGCTCGGCCATCGAGGCGGTCGCCGCGGCGCCGAACCGGGCGCTCGCCCGGATCGCGCCCTCGATCGGCGTGACCGACCTCCCGATCCACCCGCGCGAGGCCGAGGTCTTCGACGTCGATCGCGAGCTGATGATCGCGTGGCGGTTCGAGGGCGGGCTCGCCCTGCCCGGGCAGCTCACCCTCTCGATCGCCGAGGCGGGCGGCCACGGCCGCAGCATCGTGATCGACGCGCCCGAGCCCGAGCGGGTCGCCACCGAGCACGCCGCCCGGATCTGGGCGCGCCAGCGGATCGTCGATCTCCTCCGCGCGCCGCGCGAGAACGCGGACGAGCTCGCCGACCTCGGCGTCCGCTTCCGCTTCGTGACCCCGTTCACCTCGCTCCTCGTCCTCGAGAGCGAGGAGGAGTGGCGCCGCTGGGGTCTCGCCGAGGAGGTCATCACCGCCGAGGCGACCAAGCAGGTCGACGGCGAGGCCGGGCGGCTGCTGAACCGCGGCCGCGCGAGCGTGGCCGCCGGCGACCTCGACGAGGCGATCGCCGCCTTCGACCAGGCGCTCGCGCTCGCCCCCGACGAGGCGCGCATCTGGACCGCCCGCGCGGCTCTCCGCGGTGAGCGCGGCGACCTGTCCGCCGCGATCCAGGACCTCGACCGCGCCATCGAGCTCGCGCCGGGCGAGGCGGATGCGTGGGTGCGCCGCGCGCAGGCGCGCCACCAGCTCGGCGACCTCGAGGGAGCTCTCGAGGACGCCCGTCGTGCCGCGGCCCTGGCGCCGCCGACCGGAAGCGACACCCCGAGCTTCGCGATCGAGCTCGAGACGACCGTGACGAAGGCCACCGGCGCCGTCCGGATTCCGGTCCTCGGAACGAACCCCGCCCTCGGCCGACTCTTCGGCGAAGAGAGCGGTCGGGACGACGCCGAGCGGCTCATCGCCGCCAATAGAAGAAGCGCTATCGCGACCCACGAGTCGATCATCCAGGACGCCAAGATCCCCCGCGCCCGGCCGTTGGACCGCGAGGAACTCGACATCGTTCGTGCGAGCCGAGTCCGAGGAGTCCGAGCGAACGACCTCGACGTCAAAGTCCACGACCTGGAGTCGGCCCGGAGGCAGATCGCCCGACTCAAGCACATCAAGAACGGCCTCGAGCACGACCTCGAGGACTCGCGGAAGGCCATGTCCACGACGGCGAAGACGCTCCGTGACAAGGAACTCATGATCTCGATGCTGCGCGACAAGGGAGTCGACATCGAGTCACTCGTGATCGGAGCGCCCCCGCCGAAGATCGACGGTGAGGTGATCGCCGTGCGCGCCATCGCCGAGGACCCAGGACGACCGCTCGTCCTCCTCAACGTCGGAAAGAACGACAGGGTCGAGAAGGGCCACCAGTTCTCGATCGTCCGAGACGGAGAGTTCGTCGGCAAGGTCATCGTCGAGAAGGTGATGCCCGACATGGCCGGCTGCCGGGTTCAATTCTTCAAGGACGGCTTCGAACCTCAGGTACCCGACGAGCCGACCGCGGCCATCGAGCTCACGATGCGGGGCCTGGAACGCCTCCAGACCCGTCGCATCGACGAGGCGATCGCCGACTTCACCGCCGCCCTCGCCCTCGAGGATGGACTGCCGACGGCGTGGCTCGGCCGCGGCCAGGCCCACGCCCACCGCGGTGACGCGGAAGCCGCTCGGGCCGACTACGAACGGTTCCTCGCGCTCCGACCGACCGGCCGTCGTGCCCGGGACGTGATCCTGAGACTCCAGGCCGCCGCGGTCGTGCGCGACCCAGGCCTTGCCGTCCAGATCCTCCGCTTCGACGGGGAACCCGCCGCCGAGATCCTCGAAGCGCTCCTGCGCGAGAGCTTCGGAGCCTTCGTCATCCGCCCCGGCGACCGGGCCAGCACCCGGCCATAGCAGCCCGCCGATCTACGGAGCGCGGACCGGCCGGTCCGCGCCCCGCCCCGATCCCGTCCCGGCCGGTCGTTCGTGGAGAGCGCGCACTCTCGCGGACGACCGGCCCTTCTTTTGGGGCTCTCCTGACCATTCCGATGTAGCGGAATCGGGCCTTTCAGCTCTGACGCCCCGCGGCACGCGGCCTGGAGTGGGAATCCCAGGAGCGGAAGAAGCGCAGCTCCTGACCGCGCCCATGACACACGTCAGCGCGGCGTCG
>JAJDCQ010000265.1 GCA_029260755.1 Planctomycetota bacterium
TCTCGGTCTCGGTCACGCGAGGCGACGGGAGCCAAGAGAAGGAGCGCCGGGATCGGTCCGCGACGGGGCATCATCCGAAGCTGCTCCGTGCCTCCGTGCCTCCGTGGTTCCATCTCTTCATCGACCTGAGCGAAGTTGATAGGCCCTATCCGGGCTAGCGGTCGCCCTCCGGCGCGGCGACGGCGCGATCGATGTCGCGGCGGGCCTTGTCCATCTCGCCGACCATCCGCCAGAGCGCGGACCGCTCCTGGAAGTGAGCCCGCAGGATCCGGTCGGTCGGCAGCGCTTCGGAGCGCTCGAGGGCTGCCCGCGCGGCCGCCGGGTCGCGGCGCAGAAGCTCGCTTCGAGCGAGCAGGAGCAGGCTCTGGAACTGGGTCCGCGCCGCGCCTCGCTCGAGGCCGGGCGCGTCGATGCGCTCGACGGCGGCCGCGAAGCGCCCGTGCTGGATGTGGTGGCCGCCGTCGATCAGGCGGTCCATCACGTCGTCGGGAAACGCGTCCCGAAGCGCGGCCGCGAGCCGCTCGATGAGCGGCTCGGACCCGCACGGTGCGAGTGGATCCGCGCCGGGGAGGGCGTCCGCGTGGAGCGAGGCCGCGAGATGGGTGACCACCGTCGCCGCCCGGGCGAGGGCGGCGTCGACGGCGGCGTCGATGTCCTCCCCGGGCCAGTCGTTCGGCGCCGTCCGGTCCGGCGGCGATGCGACCGGGCTCGGCCGCAGCCCGGCCAGGAGGTCGAGCGTCGACTCGGCGCGGACGACCCGATCCTCCGGCGCCGGGAGCGAGGGCCTCCGCGTCGACTGCGCGTCCCAGGCGAGGCGGGCCAGAGCCAGAGATGCGACGGCGTCGTGCTCGAGGGAGCCCCGGCGCCTCCAGGCGTGCTCGAGGAGCTCCGTGATCGCGGCATCGAGCCGCATCGGCCCGGCCTCGACGTGCTCCTCGCCGAACGCCTCGGCGAGCCAGGCGTCGACCGACCGATGCGCGTCCGAGTCGAGAGAGAACAGCCAGGTCAGCCAGCCGGCGAGTCGAAAGACCACATACGGAGGCAGGTCGTCCTCGATCTTCGCGCGATCGATCGCCCAGGCCACGAGGCGCCAGTGTCGCTTCAGACCCGCGAGCCGCTGCACGGCGACGAGCGCCTCGCTGTCCCCGGGCACGCCCGAAGCGCAGAGGAGCAGGGTGAAGACGTCGGTCGCGAGGAGGCCGGCCTCGAAGCTGCCGAGAGCGCCCCCCTCGAGCCGCGCGCCGGCCTGCCGGACGACGACCTCGATCTCGGGCGCCGTCGCCCGAAGCACCGTCGTGGAGGGGGTGAAGCCGAGGCGCCAACCGAGGCGCATCGACTGCCGACGACGAGCGTTCGCGTGATTGGCCGCGAACGCCTCGTCGGCGAGGACGATCGCGAGCGCCGTCCGGGCCGCCCCGCCCCTCGGGGCGAGCGTCACGGCCGTCTCGAGTCGGAGGAGCGCGGCGTCCGTCCGGGCCGCCTCGGGCAAGCTCCCCTCCGCGTCCCGGAGGGCGGGCTCGCCGAGGACGACCGCTACCCGCTCGGCGAAGGCTGGATCGACGCCGCCCCGGCGCCCGTGCCGGAGGAGGCGCTCGAGATCGGATCGCGCCTCCTGGACCGGCCGGTCATCATCGACGAGGCGCGCGACGATGGGCCCGCCGAGCTCGGTGCGCGCGTTCGTGAGCCAGGTCGCCTCGCCCTCGATCGCGGCGAAGCCCGACGCGTCGAGCACCTCGAAGAGCGCGCGCGCGATCGCGGCACTTACGAGCGCCGGCTCCTCGATGAGGGTGTCGACGACGAGGCTGCCGACCCGCTCCTCCTCGAGGAGGGCGGCGTCGCGTCCGACCATCCCGGCGAGCGCATCGCCGCGGCCGGCGCGAACGAGCACGGCCACGAGGGTGCCCCGACGGGCGTCCCAGGGCGGCGACTCCAGCGGGAGCGAGGCGACCAGCCCGGGCTCACCGTCGCGGCACCGCGCGAGCGCGGTGAGGAAGCGACGACGCGGCGCGAGTGCCGGATCGTCGTCCGGGAGGAGGCGCAGGGCCTCGTCGATCGCGTCGCCGTGACCCGCCTCGACGCGGTCCAGGGCGATCTCGAGCCGCTCCGCCCGGCGCGCGGACGGGCCGAGGTTCGTCTCGCGTGACCGAGCCGCCCAGGCCACGGCGAGCACGACGCCGACGACGGCCAGGGCCAGCGCGCCGATCCCGGCGACGGTCGCGCGGCGGCTCCGGGGTGCCCGAGCCTCCACCTCCTTCCCGTCGAGCCAGCGACCGAGGTCGGCGGCGAACGCCTCCGCCGACGGGTAGCGGTCCCGGGGCTCCTTGGCGAGCGCCTGGAGGCAGATCGCATCGAGGGCCGGCGGCACGTCGGAGCGGAGGGCGCTCGGGGATGGCGCCCGGGTCTCGAGGACCGCGCAGAGGACGGCGAGGGGAGACTCGTGCGGGAACGGCGGCTCGCCCGTGAGCGCCGCGTAGAGGAGACCGCCGAGCCCGTAGACATCGGTCGCCGGGCCGAGTGACCGCTCGCCCGAGGAGACCTGCTCGGGCGCCATGTAGGCCGGGCTCCCGAGCAGGTCGCCGGTGCGGGTGAGCCGCTCGGCGAACGCGTCGTAGGCGAGGCCGAAGTCGACGACGCGGGGGCGGTCGTCCGGACGCTCGAGGAGGACGTTCTCGGGCTTGATGTCGCGATGGAGGACGCCCTCGACGTGGGCGACGTGCACCGCCTCGGCGACGCTTCGAACGACCCGAGCCGCCTCGCGCAGATCGAGACCGCCGTGACGGAGGCGATCGGCCAGCGGATCTCCGTCGACGAGCTCCATGGCACACCAGGGCACCCCATCGGCGAGGCCGCATTCGTGGACGCCGACGATGCCGGGGTGGGAGCCGAGGCGAGCGAGGACGCGCACCTCGCGTCGAAAGCGAGCGAGGGCACGCTCCCCGTCCGCGGGGCCGAGCCGCGCGGAGAGGACCAGCTTGACGGCGCGCGGCGCCCCCGTCGGCGCGTGGCGCGCCCGATAGACGGCGCCCATGCCGCCTCGCCCGATGAGCGACTCGATCACGTAGGGGCCGACGGTGCGGGGATTCGACCCGTCGCTGCCGCCCCCGGCGACTCGGAGACCCCCGCTCATCGGCGACCGCCGTCCGAGCCGGCCGCACGCTCCGCCTCGGCGAGCCGTTCCCGAGTCGTCCTCTCGATGTCCGCGATTCCGACCTCTCGGGGGCGCAGCCCGTCGGTGAGCCGGAGGACCTCCCGCGCCTCGTCGAGCTCGCCTCGGTTCACCAGCATCCGCGCGCCGAAGACCAGGGTCGCTCCGAGGTACGAGGTCTGGTCGTCGGTGATGCCCTCGAGGCGCCTCAGCGCCTCGTCGTGTCGATGATGCGTCCACGAGAGCAACGCGCCGACCAGCCCGACCAGCGGGTCCTTCGGGCGGAACAGCCGCACCTCCCCGAGGGACGCCTCGATCCGGTCGCAGGCGCGGCACGGAAGCGCCTGGTCGTGCCGATCGTCCTCGTGCCCGCCGAGCGCGACGCGCAGGAACGTCCAGTAGAGGGCACTCTCGAGCTCGCGGAGGACTCCCCGGCCGCTCACCGAGGCCGCCTTCTCGTAGATCTCGCGCCGGGCATCGACCCAGCGAAGGGCCTCGAGGACGACCTCGATCGGATCCTCGGCGTACCGCCCGGACTCCATCTGAAGCGCCTGGGCGAGCGGAATCTGAGCCAGCCGCCGTCCTGGCGGCTGGGCGCGCTCCCGCCGCCGGGCCTCATCGAAGAGCCGCTGGATCACGAGGGGGCTGCGCTCCCCCGTCACCTCGTGTCCGATGACGGACGGGAAGCGCGCGACCAGCTCGTGCTCGCGCCGGATCAGATCCTCGGCGTGCGACCGTTGATCCGCCGATCCTCGTTGCCTCAGGATCTCGAGCTCGCCGAATCGCGTGGCGAGCCATGCCAGCGCCCAGCTCGGAAGCCACTCGCCCGCCCCCAGCTCGTCGAGCTCGAGCAGCCCCTCGATGTCCTTCCAGCTCGCCTGGACCCCGATGGCCCGACCGCCGAAGGGCGACCAGCCGCGCGAGCCCCCGCGAGGCGTGCCCGAGGCCGCGCTCCGGGTGTGAGCCTCGACGCGAGCCATGATGAGCGAGGCGATCCGCGTCGGGCTTCGGCGCTCGGCCGGGAGCCTCCCCTCGATCGCGAGCTCGGCGATGAGATGGTCCTCGGGAACCTCGTAGGAGCCCAGCTCCCGGATGGGGACGCCCCAGAACCGGGTGCGCAGCGCGACGCAGGACAGCTCGAACGCCGCGCGGCGGTCGCCTTCGATCATGAAGGCGAGCCTCATGCCGACGAGCCGGATCGCGAACCGCCGGGCGAGCTCATCGTCCTCGACGCCCCGGCGCACTGGGACCGACGATGCGGCGAGGAGCGAGGCGATGGCGATCCGATCGGAGATCGGCGTCCGGGGCTCGTCGATGACCGTCGAGAGCGCCTCGAAACTCGCCTCGCTCGAGCGGAAGCGCCGACGCTCGTCGACGACCAGGGCGCGCACGACCTCGTCCCGCCAATCGGGGCGGAGCTCGTCCCAGACTCCGCCAGCCGCGAGGCGTCGCTCGAGCCATCGGGAGAGAAGATCGAACCGGAGCGCATCGATCCGGCGAAGCGGAACCGTCGCCTCGGCGCGCGCGGCGAGGGTGACGAGCGCCTCCACCGCGCCGTCGTCACGCCCGTCGCTCCGCGCGGCCGCCCGCCCGACCGCCTCGAAGACGTGCGGATCCTCGGCGAGGGTGGAACGCTCGGCGATGCGGTCGAGGACGTCGGCGCGGTCGTAGGCGAGGAGCATGGTCGCGAGCAACTCCTGACGCCCGGCCCAGGGCGGGCGGTCGACGGCGACCGTCACGGCGGACACGGCGTCACCAGCGCAGAGGGCCCGCAGCTCCCGGACGAGCCGCCGGCGCTCGTTCCAGGGGTCTCGGCCTTCGGCGGGGGCGAGGGCGAGCACCGCGTCGGCCTCGTCGAGCCCGCTCGTCTCGCCAGCCTCGAGGCGTCCCAGCGCGGCGCGCCAGTCGGCCTCGAGCTCGGCGGCTCGCCCGGTGTCGGGACCGGCCCTTCCCGTCAGCCCCACGCCCAGCGCGACCGACCCGGCGACGATCAGGACGCCGGCGAGGGCGATCGCGACGCCGCGCCGGCGTCTCCGCGGCGCCCTGACTCGCTGCCCCGAGGCGAACCTTTCGAGGTCGACCGCGAGCGCCTCGCAGCTCGGATAGCGCTCGCCCGGCGCCTTGGCCATCGCCCGGCGGCAGACCGCATCGAGGTCGGTCGCCGGCCTCCCGGCGACCATGCTCGGCGGCTCGAGCGTCCGCCGCATCACGGCGAAGACGAGGCTCGGGCCCAGCTCACCGGCGAAGGGCTCGCGCCCGGCGACGCAGGCCCAGAGGGTGGCGCCGAGGCCGTAGACGTCGGTCGTCGGCCCGAGCGCGCCGCCGCCCCGTTCGCGGGACATCTGCTCGGGAGCCATGTAGATCGGCGTCCCGACGGCCTCCCCCGCGCGCGTGAGCGATGCCTCGAGCGAATCGTAGGCGATGCCGAAGTCGATCAGGCGCGGCCGCCCGACGGCATCGAGGATGACGTTCTCCGGCTTGATGTCGCGGTGAATCACGCCATGGCCGTGGACGTGCGCGACGGCCCGGGCGAGGGCGGCGATGACGCGGGCGGCTTCGTTCGGCGGCAGCGCCCCGCGTCGCGAGAGCAACGTGGCGAGCGACTCGCCCTCGACGAGCTCCATCGCGAGCCACACCACGCCGGGCGCGACGCCGGTGCCGTGAACGCTCGCGATGCCCGGGTGGTCGGCGACACGACCGAGCGACTCCACCTCGCGGGCGAAGCGCGCCGCCGCCGCGTCATCCGTCGCGCCCGGGCTCACGGGGACGACCTTCAGGGCATGAACCGCCCCGGTCTCGACGTGTCGCGCCCGGTGGACCGACCCCATACCACCTCGCCCGAGCTCCGCGAGGAGCTCGTAGGGGCCGATCCTCCGGCCGCTCGACGCTGGCGTCGATCGCGTCATCGAACCCAGAGCTAGCGCGGCGCCGACGGGCGCAGCAGATCCTCGGGGCCGCCCGGCGGGGTGACGTAGAGGCGGAGACCGGCGCCGCCGTTGCCGTTGTAGTAGGTGACGGTGATCGGGTAGGTGACGCCCGCCTTGAGGGTGACCTTCGCCCGGCGGTCTCGATCGCCGTGGAGGCCGTCGTTGTCGATGACCTCGCGGTCTCGGATGTAGAAGCGCGACCCGTCGTCGCTGTTGAGCCGGATCTCGTGCTCGCCCGTCCGGGTCGCGCAATAGAAGCCGGTGACCCGGAGAGCGAACCACTCGGGCCGGTCGCCGGGGTGGAGCTTCTCCCGCTCGAAGTCGCGCCGACCGTGGTCGATCTGCTGGATCCTGGCGCGAATCTCCGGCTCGCCGAGGGTCGCGAAGTCGGGCGTCCGGTTGGCCCTCCTCGGCATGCGCCACCCCTCGACCAGGAACGCGGCCGGCTCCTTCGGTCGCGGCGGCGCCCTTCGGGCGTACCGAACCAGCACCGAGACGCTCGCCTCGTTCCCGAGCGGGTCGCGGGCGACGACGACGATCTCGTTCTCGCCCTCGGTGAGGCGCACCTCCTTGGCGAAGGCGCCGCCCTCCACCTCGACCTCGTCATCGCCGACGGTGACCGTCGCGTCGGGGTCGTCGACGGTCCCCTCGACGGCGGCCATCCGGTCGCGCCCGAACGCCTCGTCGGGGAGCTCCTCGAGCGTGATGGTGGGCGGCGTCGTGTCTCGACGGACGGACAGCGAGCCGCGCGTCTCGTTGCCGAGCGCGTCGACGGCCACCACGACGATCTCGTTCGGACCTTCGGTGAGGGCGACGCCGACCTCGAACCGCCCATCGGGCCCCGCGTCGATCGGCGGGACGCCGCCGACGGTGACCTCGACCGGCCCGTGGGCATCGGAGACCGAGCCACGCGCGACCGCCCGATCGGCCCGCGTCACCGGCCGCAGCGCGAGCGGGTCGAGGACGAGCTCCGGCGGCGTCCGGTCGACCACGATCGCGACGGCCTCGGTCGCCGTGCGCCCCCCGCCGTCGGTCGCCTCGAGCGCGAGGCCGGGCGCGGCGCCGTCCGGGAGGCCCGCCAGGTCGACGTCGATCGCGAAGCGTCCGTCCGGGTCGAGCTCGACCGCCCGCCCGCCGACGGTGAGGACGCACGACGTCTCGTCGACGACTCTGCCCTCGACGACGAGGCGCGGATCGCGCGTGACGATCCCGGAGCCGGCGCCCCCGTCGAGGACGATCCGCGGCGCGTCGAGGTCGAGGGCGACCGACCGACGCAGCTCCGCGGTGTTGCCGGCCCGGTCGCGGGCGGTGACGACGAGCTCGGCCAGCTCGCCGGGCCTCGTCGCGTCGAGGCGAAGCTCCCCCTCGAACGCGCCTCCCGCGTCGGTCGGGACGACGTGCTCGGGACCCCCGACGACGCGGATCCGGACCGACTCGAGCGACGATTCCCGGACCTCGCCGCGCACCACGAACGCGACCTGCATGGCGACCGACGGGTCGGTCACCGGCTCGGTGAGGGTGAGCGCCGGCGCGGTCCGGTCGACGACGATGGTCACCGTCGCGATCGGCGCCTCGCCGGCGGCGAGGCGGACCTCGAGCGTCCGTTCGCCATCGTCGTCGACGGGAAGCTCGCCGAGGAACCCTCCGCCGCGGTCGACCCGGATCGACCGGTCATCGACGAGCACGCGACCCGGGAGCTCGCCGTCGAGCCCGACCGTCAGCCGGCCCTCGACGGTGATCACGGTCGCGTCGGTGTGCGTCCCGGCGAGCGGCGCGAGCATCTCGACGTCGACGTGGCCGGCGGCGACCGCCGACGACGGGGCGCCCTCGGCGGAGTCGCCGCGCGGGCGCAGCGCGACGATGAGCCCGGTGGTGAGGACGAGGAGAACGGCCCCCGCGACGCCGCCGACGACCGCCACGGGAGGCCGACGCTTGCGCTCGTTCGCACCCTCGTCCGCGAGGGCCGGCGTCGCCTCGCTCGGCGCGGCAGGCGCCGCCGACTCGCCCGGCGACGTGGCCCCCGGTGCGCGCCCGGAGGTCGAGGCGACGAGGCCCGCCTTCGACAGCACCGCGATCGGATCCTCGAGGAACAGCTCGAGGTCGTCGGCGAGGGCGGCGGCGGTCGCGTAGCGCTTGGCGGGGTCCTTCCGGAGGCACCGCCGGATGATCAGGTCGAGCGCGCCATGGATGTCGGGTCGCCGCTCGCTCGGCGGAACCGCCTTCGTCGTGACGATCGCGACGAGGATCCCCGCCGGCGTCTCCCCCTCGAACGGATCCACTCCGCAGAGCGCCCGGTAGAGGACGGCGCCGAGGGCATGGATGTCACTCGCCGGGCCGACCTCCTGCCCCCTCGCCTGCTCGGGCGACATGTAGGCAGGCGTCCCGAGGGTCATCCCCTCGCGGGTGAGGCTCGCGTCGCTCTGGTGATCGGCGGCGAGCCCGAAGTCGGTCATCACGCCTCGGCCCGACTCGGAGTCGATCAGGATGTTGTCGGGCTTGACGTCGCGGTGGACGATGCCCGCCTCGTGGGCGTGGTGCAGCCCTCGCGCGGCGTCGGCGACGAGCTGGATCGCCTCTCGATCCTCGAGCCCCTTCCGGAGCGCCGCTGCGAGGCTGCCGCCCCGCACCAGGGTCATGACGATGAACAGGCGCTCGGGCTCCTCCTCGACGTCGTAGATCTGGACGACGCCGGGGTGGACGAGCCGGCCGGCCGCGCGCGCCTCCCGGAGGAACCGCTCCGCGAACGCCGGGTCGGCGGGCGCGTTCGGACCCTCGGTCGCGACGATCTTGATGGCCACCTCGCGGGCGAGCTGCTCGTCCCACGCCCGGTAGACGACGGCCATCCCGCCCTTGGCGATCTCGCCCAGGAGAAGATACCGATCGCCGAGACGGCGGGCCGGATGACCGCCCGCCTCCTCGATCTCGCGGTCGAGCTCGGTCGTCATCGTCGACGGATCATCGCACCCGAGGCGGGTGCGCCGTCCCAAGTCGCGTCTGCTAGAATCGCCGCGCCCTTCCACTCCAGGAGACCCCGATCATGATGCCGGATGCCAAGACCCTCGTCGACCTGATGCGTCACTGGGCGACCACGATCGGCGACCGTCCGGCGATCCACGGCCGGGTGGACGGCGTGTGGAAGCGCCAGACCTGGGCGGAGTACTGGACGGCGGCCCGCCAGGTCGCCAAGGGCCTCATCGCCCTCGGCCACGAGGAGGGACAGTGCGTCGGCGTGGTCGGCGCGAACCGGATGGAGTGGGTGATCTCCCAGATGGGGATCATCGCCGCGCGGGGGATCCCGGCGCCGAGCTACCCGACGAACACCCTCGAGCAGGTCGCCCACATCCTCCGGAACTCCGAGGCGCGCATCGCGATCGCCGACACGCCCGAGCTCCTCGCGCGGTGGCGCGAGGCGGCCGCGTCGAACGGGACGGAGCTCGCGAAGACGGTCGCGATGGTCGGAGCGGGCGACGAGGCGTCGATGACGCTCGACGCGCTCCGGTCGCTCGGACAGGAGCAGGGCGACGTCGAGCTCGAGCGACGCCTCGCGGCGATCACCGAGGACGACACCTGCCTCCTGATCTACACCTCGGGGACGACCGGCGTCGCGAAGGGCGTCGAGCTCGACCACGGCAACATCCTGTTCATGGCGCGGACCCTGATGGAGCGGGTCGACGTGCTCGGCTCGCCCGAGCTCTATCGCTCGGTCAGCTACCTCCCGCTCTGCCACGTCGCCGAGCAGCTCCTCACCAACTTCATGCAGATCGGCACCGGGGGGCAGGTCTACTTCTGCCCCGAGCTGACCGAGGTGAAGGAGTATCTCCTCCAGGTCCGGCCGACCTGCTTCGCCGCCGTCCCGCGCGTCTGGGAGAAGTTCCAGGCGGCCCTCGAAGCACGGCTCGCCGAGGCGACCGGGGTGAAGGCGAAGCTGGCCGCCTGGGCGCGGCGGGTGGAGGGCGAGGCGGCCGAGGTCGAACGCACGACCGGCCGGAAGGTCGGCGGCTTCCAGCGCTGGCTCGCGAACAAGCTCGTGATCGGCAAGGTGAAGGCCGCCCTCGGCCTCGACGAGCTGCTCCTCGCCGGGACCGCGGCGGCGCCGATCTCGGTCGGCACCCTCGAGTTCTTCGCCTCGCTCGGGATCCCGATCCACGAGGCCTACGGGATGAGCGAGACGACCGGCCTCGTCACCCTGAACCCGCTCGGGCGGGCACGCTTCGGGACGGTCGGAACGGCGCTCGACGACGTCGAGGTGCAGATCGCAGACGACGGCGAGATCATCTGCCGCGGCCGCAACATGACCAAGGGCTATCTCCGCATGCCGGACCAGAGCCGCGAGCTCCTCGGCGACGAGGGCTGGCTCCACACCGGCGACCTCGGCGAGATCGACGACGACGGCTACGTGAAGATCACGGGGCGCAAGAAGGACATCCTCATCACGGCGGGCGGCAAGAACGTCGCCCCGGCCGAGATGGAGGGCTACATCAATCAGATCCCCGGCGTCGGGCAGGTCGTCGTCGTCGGCGACCGGATGCCCTACCTCTCGGCCCTGATCACCCTCGACCCCGAGAACCTCGACGAGCTCGCCTCGGCCTCGGGCGCCCCGCGTGCCGAGGCCGACGCGATGGCCCGCGACGAGCGCGTCGCGACCTACATTCAGACGCGCATCGAGGCCGACTGCAACGCGAAGGTCGCCCAGTACCAGACGATCAAACGGATCAAGGTGCTCCCGGTCGAGTTCTCCGTCGACGGCGGCGAGCTCACCCCGACGATGAAGGTCCGCCGCGCCGAGGTCACCTCGAAGTACGCCGCCGAGATCGACGCGCTCTACGCCTGACCGCCCGCCCGCGCGAGCTACCGCCGCGCTCTCAGCTCGTCGAGGTGCGCCCGGATCGTCGCCGCGTCGGGGCCGCCGGGCGCGAGCTCGACGAAGCGCTCCCAGTCGGCGATCGCGCCCTCGAGATCGCCGCGCCGCTCGCGGGCCTGAGCGCGTCCCGCGACGTAGTTGGGCCGGGGCGAGAGCTCGATCGCGCGGGTGTGGTCGCTCTCGGAGCCGGCGAGGTCGCCGGCGCGACGCCGAACGATCGCGCGGTGGTTCCAGACGTCGGCGGCGCCGGGGCGGAGCTCGATCACGGCCGAGAGGTCCTCGTCCGCGCCGGCGAGGTCGCCGGACTCGGCACGGACGATGCCTCGGATCTCGAGGGCGCGGGGGTGAGCGGGCTGCAGCCGGAGGGCGCGATCGAGGTCGGCGCGCGCCCGCTCGACCTCCCGGAGCGCCCGGTAGCAGGTGGCGCGGGTGAGGAGGGCGAAGATCAGGTCCGGATCGAGCCGGAGCGACCGGTCGAGGTCGACGAGCGCCGTCCGGAGGTCGCCCCGCTCGATCCGCGCCGCGGCGCGGTTCGCCCAGGTCGACGGGTCGGCGGGCCCCGCCGTCACCGCCGCGTCGTAGTCGGCGAACGCCCCGTCGGCGTCGCCGCGCAGCATCCGGACGTTGCCCCGGTTCACGAGCGTCGCCGCGCGCGTCGGCTCGAGCGCGAGGGCGCGGTCGTAGTCCTCGAGGGCGCCCTCGAGGTCACCCCGCGCCCGCCGCACCATCCCGCGGAGCTCGAGGGTGGAGGCGTGATCGGGCTCGAGGGCGAGGGCCCGGTCGAGGTCGGCGAGCGCGTCGGCGAGCTCGCCGCGCTCGAACCGGCGCTCGGCCGTCTCGCGGAGCGCCGCGACGTCCTCGGCCGCCTCGACCGAAGGGTCGCCGCTGACGACGGGGAGGTAGCGGGCGACCTCACGCCAGAAGCGGCTCCCGCGGCCGAATCCGCCGGCCGACCCGTCCGCCTCGGCGCGGACCCGCTCGATCGCGTCGGGCCGTCCGATCCGGACGATCGCGATCCCGACGGCGACCGCCTCGCGCCCGTCCTGCTCGACGGAGAGGTGACGGATCAGGGCGGGAAGGGCGCGCGCATCGCCGAGGCGGCCGAGCGCGTCGCCGCAGAGTCGCGCCACGGTCCGCGCGGCCGGGCCGACGGCCGACCGCTGGGCGTCCGCCAGGATGTCGCGCACGTCGGTGACCGTGTTCCCGTGAAGGGCACGGGCGTTCGCCCGCAGCATCCGATCGCGGAACAGACCGTTGACGATGCGCGTGTCGTCGGGGCTCGCGAGGGAGGTCCCCGGCGCCGCGTCGAGCCACGCGTCGAGCGCGGCGACCTCTCCGATCGAGAGCGCTCGATCCTCGGGGGACAGGGCGACGCGGAGCGCGACGAGCAGCTCGTCCGTGATCGACTCGAGCTCGCCGATCAGCCGCTCGAGCGCGTCGAGCCCGCCGCGCGCCACGAGAACGAAGAGCGCATCCTCGGAGGCTCGCGGCCCCCGGAGCTCGCCGGCCCGCGCCGAGGCGATCACCGCGTCGACCGCGGCTCGGCGCTCCTCGGCGTCGGCCGACCGCGCCGACGCCACGCGCTCGATCGCCTCGGCCGCCCGGGTCTCATCGACGCCGAGCATCCGCGCCCGCGCGAACGCCGCGGCCGCGACGTCCCACTGCTCGAACGAGAGGGCGACCTCACCGTAGGCCATCGTCACGGCGAACGCGTGCGCGACGGCGACCGGATCCTCGAGGGTCACCGCCCGGTACGCCGCCGCCGCCTCGACCGCGTCGAGACCGAGGGCAAGCGTCCGGGAGTCTCGGGGCGCGTCCTGGAACCGGATCCAGGACGCCTGGGCCCAGCCCCGGGCGCCCTCGAGGAGGGCGAGGCGCCGCTCCTCGGCGAAGGCGCGCTCGGCGAGGACGCGCCGGCGCATCTCGACGAAGAGCCCGAGCGACGCGACCGCCGCCACGACGAGCACCCCGGCGCAGGCCGCGAGGATCCGATGCCGACGGGCCCAGCGGACCGCGCGCTCGAAGCCGCCTGGACGACGCGCTTCGATCGGGACGCCGGCGAGGAAGCGGCCGAGGTCGGCGGCGACCGCGGCCGCCGACGGATAACGCGCGGCGGCGTCCTTCTCGAGGCAGCGCATCACGATCGTCTCGAGGTCGGGAGGGACCGAGGGATCGATCGACCGGAGCCGGACCGGGTCATCGGTGATCGTCATCTGGATGCCCGCGAGGGCGCTCGATCCGACGAAGGGCGCCTTCCCGGCGACCGCGCGGTAGAGCACCGCGCCGAGCGCCCACACGTCGACCGGCGGCCGCCCCGAGGCGTCGCGGTCGCCGAGCGCCTGCTCGGGCGCGAGATAGCCCGGCGTGCCGATGATGTCGCCGGTCCGGGTGAACCCGCCCTCGCCTCCGGCGATCTCGCCGGCGAGGCCGAAGTCGACCAGGTGCGGCTCCCCGGACGCATCGATCAGGATGTTCTGCGACTTCACGTCGCGATGAACGACGCCGTGACAGTGGGCGTGGTGGAGGGCGAGCGCCACGGCCCGACCGACCTCGGCGATCCGCTTCGCCGGCATCGGCGCCGTGCGGAGGACGGTCTCGAGGCTCGGCCCATCGACGAGCCCCATCGCGATGAACGGGCGGCCCGCCTGGTCGGAGCCGACCTCGAACACCGGGACGATCCCCGGATGGGACAGGCGCGCGACCGCCCTCGCCTCGCGGACGAAGCGCCCGACCGTCTCCTCATCGGCGGCGACGACGTCGCGGATCATCTTCACGGCGACCGGTCGCTGGAGACGGGGGTCGAAGCCGCGGAAGACGACCCCGAAGCCGCCGCGGCCGAGCTCGTCGATCAGCCGGTAGGGCCCGACGGTCGCCGGGACGTCCGCGCCGACCCGGCCGTGGTCGGGCGCCGAAGCGGCGGCGGCACGACCGGGGCCCGACGGGCCGACCCGGAAGGTGCTCTCGGCGCCGACGACGCTGCATCGCGGGCAGGGAACACCCGGACGGGTCCGCCCGCCGCAGCGGGGACAGGAGACGAGGCGTTCGGTCCGCGGGTCGGGCACGGGCCCAGTATGACCGAAGGTCGGCCCGTCGCCGAGCTCGTCAGTCGCCGGCCGGCGCGGGCGCGACGATGCTCGCGAGGATCGCCTGACACGGTCGGCAGATCCGGCCGGACCGACGATCGAGCTCGGCCAGGTTGCGGGCCGGGTCGAGCGAGCAGGCCGGGTCGCCGCACGGGCGGACGCCGAGGAAGCTCGCGACGTGCCGGAACGTCTGGGTCGTGAGGCGCTCGTCACCCTCGTCGGCGCCGAGCGCCTCGAGCGAGATCAGGGCGACGTCGGCCGTCCCCTCCCAGCCGATCACCTCGTCGACGTCGCCGGTCGCCATCCCCTCCGCCATCAGCGCCACCGCGCCGATCGCGTCGCCGTCCTCGAGGCTCGGCTCGACGAGGGCGATCACCTGGGCCAGGATCCGGTCGGCGTCGAGGCGCGGGGCGAGGGCGGCCTCGAGCCCGAGGAGCGCCTCGCGCGGGTTCGCGGAGACGCGGCCGACGAGCTCGCGGACCTCCGGGATCGACCCGCGCCAGTCGTCGGCGGCGGCGACCGCCGCGTCGTAGCCGCCGTCGCGACAGAACCGCCGGTAGCGGCGCTCGACGAGCTCCTCGACCCCGATCGCGAGCGGCCTCGGGTGGTGGCGGGCGACCTCCACCCGGAGCGAGAACGTCGCCTCGATGCGGTCGGCGAGCCGGTCGACGACCTCGCCCCGGGTGCCCGCCATCCCGACGAGGATCACCCGCTTGCTCGAGCGAGGTCCCGGCGGGAGGACGACGCCGCGCGCGGCGATCTCGGCCTCGATCTCGCTCGCCTCGCGGACCTCGTCGGCGCTCGCGCCGAACCGGCGGAGGCTTCGAAGGCGACGGGCGGCCGCCCCGTCTCGGCCCTCGGCGATCTCGATCCGGGCGAGGATCAGGTGAGCCCGCGCCGAGAACGCGTCGGCGACGAGCGCTCGGTCGGCGACCTCGCCCGCGTCGCGCAGGCGCCCCTGCTCGAGGTGGAGCGCGGCGAGCTCGCAGAAGGTCGGCGCCGCGGCCGGCTCGAGGGCGCCGCGCGCCTCGAGCTCGGCGACCATGTCCTCGAGGCCCCTCCGACGCCCACCCTCCTCGGCTCCCTGGAAGAGAAGGAAGGCGGGGATGGCGCCGAGAACGGCCGGGATCAGGAGGACGACGAGGATGAGGGCGACGACCTCGCCCCGCGATGCGCCGCCGTCCTCCGCCACGGGAGTCCTCCTAGCGGCGCCCGCGCGTCCAGCCGGCGCCCCGACCCGAGCGCGGCTTCGTCTTCTTCGGCTCGCGGTCGACCTCGTCCTTCAGGTCGAGGGCGCGGACGAGCCCGCCGCCCGGGATGCTCCAGCTCCAGTCGAGGTTGGCCGACGGGTTGAGGAGCGTCGCGCCGGTCGCCGTTCCGGCGAAGATGTAGACGCCGGGCACGATCGGATCCGAGTCGAACGAGACCACCGCCCAGTTCACCGGGAAGGCGACGAGAGCCGCCGCGTTGATCGCGAGCGAGATCGCCACGTCGATGGTGAACCCGACCGGCAGCACGACGACGCCGACCGGCACCTCCCAGATCTCGCGGGTGTTGCTGTGGCTGCCGCTGTCGTCGCTCGGGCCCCAGTAGGCCAGGCGGCAGCCGGGCGCGGCGATCAGGACGAAGGCGAGGATCAACGCGACGCCGGCGCGCCGACGTCGAGCACTGCGGACATTGGATGACATCGATGATGCTCCGCTCGCGAGAGGCGCCCTCACCGCCCGACCGCGGCTCGGCGCCCAGCCTTCCTCGTCGGCGCGCGCCCCGCCCCGACGGCTGGATGGTAGCTGCGCGCAAGTCCTTTGGAAAGAGGGCATCTCGGGCGCGACCGCGTCAGGGCGCCTGACGGCGCGACAGCTCCCGGGTGTCGAAGTCCCAGTGCCCCTTGTTCCGACCGCACTCGTCGCACCGGAACACGTAGCAGCAGAAGGTGTCCTCGGGCCCGTGATCGTCCTCGAGGTTCTTCCACGCCCAGAGGTCGTCGTCCTCGGAGCTGAGCGGGCGCTTCACGACGTAGAGGAAGTAGGTCCGCCCTCCCATCCCCTTCGGGGACGCGCTCCGGAAGTCGTTCCGACCCCACGGACCGATGTAGACCATCGGCCGGCGACAGCAGTAGCGCCACGCGCCGTTCTGCCACGTCGCGTAGGCCGGCGTCCGGACGAGCTCGAACAGCCACTCGCTCGGCACCTTCGCGGACTTCCAGCCGGCGACGTCGTCGACGAGCTCGAACTCGCTCTCCTCGATCCCGCTCCGCCCGTGGGTCAGCCCGCGCCGCGCCTCGGTCCAGCCGACGTGGCCGAGCATCGTCTCCTTCCCGAGGGCCGCCCGTCCCGCACGGAGGCAGGCGAAGCAGACGCGGACCGGGTCGTCGTCCTCGACGGCCGGGAAGAGGACGATCTCGTCGCACGCGCCGCAGCGACGCCCGCCGCGGTCCATCGCGTCCAGAGCGCTCTCGGCGCCGCACGAGGGGCACGGCAGGACGATGTCGGAGGGGTCATCGAGGTCGAAGCAGGCGGCGTCGACGGCCTCGCAGACGACGCAGTTTCCCGCGCCGGCCCACTCCGCGGCTTCGAGCACGGGCGCCTCGAAGAGCGGGAAGGGGATCCCGAGATCCGCGAACCTCGTCTTGGCTTCGTCCATGGGGCGTCGCTCGGCGGCGGAGCCGACGGGTTCGGAGCGTGAATTCCCGGCGTGGGGCCCTCGTCCACGGAGGATACCACGGACGGCCCGCCCGGCGCTCGGGGGTGTGCCCGCCTTGAGGCGGGCGTCGGCGTTCGCCTATCATCCTCGCGGCCACCGATCGGACGAACCAACCGAGGGGAGAAGCGATGCGCATCCGAGGAGCTCTCGTCAGCGCCGCCATCCTGGCGTGCGTCCTCACCGTCTCCGCCAGCACCGCCCGCGCCCAGGACGGCTTCCAGTCGGGCAGCTTCCAGGGGACGAAGCCGCCGCACCTGAAGTGCGACCACTGGCACAACGGCGAGGACACGAACCTCCCCGACCTCTACGACAAGGTCGTCCTCCTCGAGTTCTTCTCCGCCCAGGACGAGGCGCAGGGCTACTACGACCGCTACATGGGGGAGTACAAGAAGCTCCACGACGAGCTCGGCGACGACGGGCTGGTCATCATCATGATCACCCCCGAGCGAAGCAGCGCGCCGAGGGCGAAGATCGACGCCTGGGTGAAGAAGCACGACCTGAAGTTCCTGGTCGGGATCGATGCGAAGGGTGAGCCGACCGGTCAGGCCTACAAGATCAAGGGCGTCCCGACCACGTATCTGATCGACGTGACCGGCAAGGTCGTCTGGGAGGGGCACGGGATCATCCGGACCCTCGAGAAGTGGCGCCCCCAGATCCTCGACAAGAAGATCCTCGAGGTGCCGGTGCTCCCGGCGCGCGAGTTCCCGTCGTCGTTCGGCGAGATCGAGTCGTTCATCAAGGTCCGTCGGTGGAACCAGGCGATCGAGCGGATCGAGAAGCTCCTCAAGGGCGCGAGCGACGAGGACAAGGCGTTCGGCGAGAAGCTCCTCGCCGACATCGACTCGGTCGCCGGGCCGCGCCTCCTCGCGAAGATCGAGAAGCTCGAGGGCCAGGAGAACTACGACCGGGCGAAGTCGATGCTCGACGCGATGAAGAAGGACTGGAAGGGGCTCGCGACCGGGGAGGCGGCCGAGGAGAAGCTCAAGGCCTACAAGAAGGACAAGAAGATCAAGGCGCTCCTCAAGGCGAGCAAGTACTTCAACGAGGCCGAGGACGCCGAGCGGGTCGAGGAGTGGAAGAAGGCCGGCGGCCTGTACATGAAGGCCTACAAGGCGGCCAAGGACTACGACCTCGGCGCGCGGGCGAAGGCGCGGGCCGACGCGATGATCGCCAAGCTCACCGAGGGGAAGTGACCCGGTCGAGCTCCGCCTGACCGGCCCATGACGCCCGAGTCACCCCCGCCGCCCGACGGAGCCAGCCCCGATGCGCTCCGGGCGTGGGCGGCCCTGCCGACCACGCCCGACGGCGACGCGTTCGGCCACCCGATCACGCCGGGCGGCCCTCCTCCGCCGATCGGTGAGACGCCCGGCGGCCCGGCGTCGTCGGCCCGCCTCCGCCCCATCCGGCGCGCCGCCGCCACCGGGCGAATCGGGCCCTACGCGATCGAGGGCGAGCTCGCCCGCGGCGGGATGGGCATCGTCTACCGCGGACGCCACGCCGCCCTCGACCGGCCCGTCGCGCTCAAGGTGATGCTCGCCGGAGGCCTGGCGACGCCCGTCCAGCGCGAGCGCTTCCACCTCGAGGCGCGCGCCGCCGCCCGCCTCCGCCACCCCAACATCGTCGCGATCCACGACGTGGGCGAGGAGAACGGCTGCCCGTTCTTCGCGATGGACCTGATCGATGGCGAGACGCTCCAGGCGCGCCTCGACCGCGACGGCCCGCTCCCCGAGCGCGACGCCGCCTCGCTGATCGCGCGGCTCGCCCGGGCGCTCGCCTACGCCCACGCGCGCGCGGTGCTCCACCGGGACGTCAAGCCGCTGAACGTGTTGATCGGCGCCGACGGCGAGCCGCTCCTGACCGACTTCGGCCTCGCGAAGGACATGGACGCCGGAGCGTCGGGCGGCCCGACGGTCGACGGCCAGATGGTCGGAACGCCCGGCTACATGCCGCCCGAGCAGGCGTCGGGCCGCGTCGACCTGATCGACCGTCGGAGCGACGTCTACTCGCTCGGCGCGACCCTCTACGCCCTCCTCACCGGCGACCCACCCTTCGCCGGCCTCCAGCCGATCCAGGCCATCGCGGCCGTGATCCGGGGTGAGCCGACGCCCCCGTCGCGGACCCGGTCCGGCCTCGATCGCGACCTCGAGACGATCTGCATGAAGTGCGTCGAGAACGAGCCCGCGCGTCGCTACGGCTCGGCGGACGAGCTCGCGGCCGACCTCGACCGGTGGCTCGCGAACGAGCCGATCCGAGCTCGGCCGCCAACCGTCGCCGACCGCCTTCGCAAGTGGACCAGCCGGAACGCGGCCGTCGCCACCGTCCTCACGCTCGCCTCGATCGTGCTCATCGCCGGCGGCGTCGGCGGCCTCGTCTACGACGCGCGCCAGCGCGCGATCGCCGAGCGGGACGCCGCCTTCCGCGAGGAGCGGGCGCGCGTCGAGGCGGCCGAGGCCGAGCGCCGCAGCCTCGCGGCTCGCGCGCGCGGCGAGCTCATCGAGGCGCAACGAGCATCCGAGGCCGCCGTCGATGATCCGAGCCCCGGAGGCCGCCTCGGGCGCGCCCTCGGCGTTCTCCAGGCCGCCCAGCGATGGCACGCGGTCGAGGAGGGCGATGCCCGCCGCGAGGCCGCTCGTGCCCTCTTCGAGTCGGCGACCGCCCTCGGCCACGTCGCCCTCGAGGTCGAGTCGTGGGGCCTCGCCGAGCAGGCGTTCGGCCAGGCGGTCGGGCTCGGCGTCGACGACGATGAGGCGGCCGAGCTGATCGCCCTCGTCGAGCGAACGCGCACCGCCGAGAGCCGGCGTCGCGGCGACGAGATCCGCGCCACCCTCGCCCTCGCGACGAGCGGCGAGCTCGACTCGCGCGCCGACGGCTTCGAGGACGCCCTCTTCGCGATCGTCCGCTACGACGAGCCACAGACGGTCGCCATCCTCGCCCGAAAGCTCGACGAGGTCGCCGCGGCGCTCGAGAGGGCGACCCGTGACATGCTCCTCGGCGCGGCGACGCCGACGTCGGCCGAGGCGCGGGCCGGCCTCCGACCCATCCCCGGGGTCGAGGACTTGCTCACGAATCGCGCGACCCGCGACGCCGTGACCGAGGAGGAGCGCGCTCGCCTCGTCGAGGTCGAGCGGCGCCTCCAGGCGCGCGCCCGGCGCCGGCCGACCGAGACGCAGGTGATCACCGACGTGGAGCTGCTCGACCACACCTCGGTCGAGCAGCTCCTCGGCGATGAGCAGGAGCGCGTCGTCGGGCGCGGTGAGCTCCAGGCGGCGCGGCTGGCGGCCACCGCCCTCGGGCGGCTGGGGATCGACGTCGGAGACGCGGTCGAGGCGCTCGGCCGCTACCTCCGGGCCGAAGAGGACCGGCGTCGCGCGCTGCCCATCGCCATCGCCCTCTGCCGGACCGGACGGGTCGAAGCGATCGGCCACATCGTGTCGGCGCTGCGCCGCCACGGACACGAGGGCTTCTTCGCGGATGCGGTCGGCCGCCACATCGAGGAGGTCGACGTCGAGGCCGTCCTCGGCGAGGCGATCTCGGCGGAGGAGCACCTCGACCACGCCCAGGTCAAGATCCTCGTCGGCGACTCGAAGGGCGCCCTCGCCGCCCTCGACCGGGCGCTCGAGCTCGACGCGGGCCTCGTCGAGGCGCTCGTCCTCCGGAGCGAGGTGAGGATCCTCACGGGCGACGAGGCCGGAGCGATCGAGGACGCCTCGCGCGTGCTCGAGCGCTCGCCGGGCCACGTTCGCGCGCTGGTCTCCCGGGGTCAGGGCTACATCAAGAGTGATCGAGCCAAGGCCCGCGCCGACCTCGAGCGGGCGACGGAGCTCGAGCCCGGGCACGCTCTCGCCTGGTATCACCTCGCCCGCGCCCACGCCCGCGACGACGACCACCGCGCGGCGATCGCGGCGCTCGACCGCTCGATCGCAGCCAACCCGGAGAATCCCCGCGCCTGGGGCAATCGCGGCTGCGAGCACATCTCGACCGGCGAGCTCGACCGCGCCCTGGTCGACTTCGACCGGTCGATCTCGCTGGATCCCCACTTCGCCCGCTCCTACTTCAACCGAGGCTGCGCCCGCTGGGACCTCCGCGACCTGGACGGCGCGCTGCGCGACCTCGACCGCGCCGTCGAGCTCGAGCCCGACGTCGAGTGGTGGGTCCGCACCCGGGGCCGCCTCCACGGACAACGAGGCGAGGTGGAGGCCGCGGAGCGAGACTTCGGCCGCGCCCTCGAGCTTCACCCGGAGAGCACGCTGGCGCGGCGCGACCGCGCGGAGCTCCGGTTGATCGCCGGGAACGTCCGGGGAGGCATCGAGGACCTCGAGGCGCTCGTCGCGTTCGATCAGGAGGACGCGATGGCCTGGACCACGCTGGCCATGGCGCGGGTGATGAACGGGCAACCCGCGAAGGCCATCTCGGCGTCGGATCGCGCCCTGAAGCTCGCTCCGAAGCTCGCCCCGGCCTGGGACGCCCGAGCCCAGGCGAAGGTCGGCACGGGCGACGCGAAGGGCGCCGTCGCCGACGCCGAGCGCGCCGTGGAGCTGGCGCCCGGCGTCGCCCCCTACTGGAACAACCTCGCGTTCGCGCGGATCTTCGCCCGGGACGTCGCGGGCGCGGGCAGCGCGGTCGCGCGCGCGCTCGCCCTCGACCCCGACCTGGGCGTCGCCCTGGGCACCCGCGGAACCGTCCGGATGATGAACGGCGACCACACCGGCGCCATCGCCGACTTCGACCAGGCCATCGCGGAGAACCCCGGCATCCGGTCCCGCCTCCTTCCCGCCCGAGGGCAGGCTCGCATCGTCGCCGGGGACACGGCCGGCGCGATCGCCGACTTCGACCGGGCGCTCGAGCTCGACCCGAGGCGACCCGACTCCTGGGCGCACCGAGGCTTCGCGCGCTACCTCCTCGGCCGGAACGCCGGCGCGCTCGCCGACGCCGAGCGCGCCCTCGAGCTCCGCGCCGACCTCCCCCTCGCCCGCAGCGTCCGAGGCGTGACCCTCGTCCTGACGGGCCAGACCGAGGCGGGGCTGGCCGAGTGCGCCGCCGCGGCGACGTCGGGTGGCCAGGACGAGTTCGGCTGTCAGACGATCCTCGCCCGCGCTCTCGCCGAGACCGGCGACCATGCGGGCTCCGTCGCCGCCCTCGGCCGGGCGCTCGAGCTCGTGCCCGACCACGCCGAGGTGCTCGCCATCCGCGGAGTGAGCCGCCGAGAGCTCGACGATCTCGAGGGCGCCTGGGCCGACGTCGAACGCGCCCTCGAGCTCCAGCCCGAGTGCCTCCGAGCGCGCCTGGAGCGGGCCGAGCTACGCCACGAGTCCGGCGACGACGACGGCGCGCTGTCCGACGTGCGCGCCGCGGAGGCGCTCGCTCCGAACGGCGAGCCCCTCCGGTGGGTCGGCGAGACCCTCGTCGTGATCGGTCGACCGGCCGAGGCGGCCGAGGCCTACGCCCGGCTCCTGGCCGACTCGCCGAACGACCTCCCGACGCTCCGGGCCCGCGCCGGGGCCCTCGACCGAGCCGGCGACCTCGAGACGGCCCGGGCGACCTATGAGCACGCCCTCGAGCTGGAGCCCGAGGACGTCGCGGCGCTCCGAGGCCTCGCCAGCCTCATCGTCCTCGTCGACCCCATGGCGTCCGAGGAGGTGGTCGAACGTCTCCTCGAGCTCGCGCCGGACGACCCCTACGGCCTCGCCGTCCTCGCCTACGCACAAGCCGTCGGCGGCCGACTGGGCGAGGCCGAGGCGACGGCGGCGCGCGCCGTCGAAGCCGATCCGAAGAAGGGGAACGGGCACGCGGCTCGGTCGCTGATCGCCTACCTTCAGGGCGACTCGGAGCGAGCCACGGTCCACGCCGACGAGGCGGTGAAGCGCGGAGCGGGGAACGAGCTCGCGTTCGAGGTTCGCGCCCTCGCGCGCCTCGCGACCGCAGGCCTCGACGCCGCGCGGTCGGACGCGGAGCGCGCGCTCCGACTCGATCGAGGACAGCCCTGGGCGCTCGCGATCCAGGCGGACGTGAAGCTCGCCGCCGGCGACCGGGACGGAGCCCTCGCCGACGCCACCCGCGCGATCGAGATCCACGCCGACAACCCGCTCGCCCGGCGCGTCCGCGCCCGGATCCTCGAGGCGCTCGGTCGGACCGACGAGGCCGCGGCCGACCTCGAGCACACCCTCGAGACGATGCCGTGGGTGAACGAGGCCGACGACACGCGGGCGTGGCTGGAGCGCCTGCGCGGCGGCTAGGGGCGTACAAGACGAGGGGTCCGGACCGTCCGGACCCCTCACCCATCCGAGAGATTGAAAAGAAGATTCTGCGCCCGGCGGGCGCCGCTCACTCCCAGCGCGGTCGGCTAGAAGGGGAGGCGCGGAGCGTCGGGCTGCGGCTTGGGCGCGTCCTCGACCGGCTGCTTCGGCGCCACCGGCGCGGGCTCGGGGTCGACGGGCGCTTCGGGGCTCGACTCGGGAGTCTCGGGCGGAAGATCGGCGGCGGGCGCCTCCGGCTCCACCCTCGGCGTCACCTCGGGCGTGGGCGCGGGCGCGGGCGCGGCCTCCGGCGTCGAGTCGACGTCGGGCGTGGGCGCCGCCGCCGCATCCGCCTCGAGCGGCGCGGGCGGAAGCGCGACGAGGCGGCCCTTCTGCTCCTCGAGGTCGCCCTCGAGCTCGGCGATCAGCGCCTCGCGCTCCGCCGGCGCGGCGTCGGCGTGGAACGCGCTCGGCAGCCCGGTGACCGCGTGGGCCGCGCGGCGAACCTCGACGCTCTCGTCGCGGAGCCCGCGGCGGATCCAGGCGTAAGCGCTCTCGCTCGGCGTTCCCTCGCCGACGAGGTCGTCGAGGAGACGGTAGGCGTCCACCCGCGTCCCGGCGTCGGGGCTGCGGAGCAGCGTCGTCAGCGCGGTCGCCTCGGCGTCGGCGAGCTTGCCGTGCCGGTTGCGGATCGGCGTCTCGAGCCAGGTGGCGAGGACGGTCGCCGCGGCCTGCCGCGTCCGCGGATTGCCATCCGAGATCCGGGTGGCGGCGGCGGAGAGGATCGCGTCGCGCGCCTCGTCGTCGAACCAGCGCCAGCCCGAGAGCTTCGCAATGTACTTGGTGTGGTGCTCGATCGTCTCGAGGTCCGAAGGGCCCTGGACGACGCGGTCGATCGCCTCGGCGAGGGCGTCCTGGTCGGCTCGGCCGAGGACGCGATAGCCCTGGTACCGGACGAGCGAGGCGCGGGCGCCGAGCGAGCTCCAGGCGGCGGTGAGGACCTCGGGATCCTCGTCGCCGCCCTCACGCTGGAGGAGGGCGAGCGCGAGCGCCTGCTCGACGGGCGGCACCTTGTGCGCGATCGGGTTGTGGTTGCGGTCGCGGGTGATCGCCTCGCCGTCGGCCATGTCGCGGAGCGCGGCGAGGTCGTTCGCCTCGCCCGAGTCGGCGAGCGTGATCAGCTTGGCCATCCGGCGAATGGGACGATCCTCGTGCCCGTTCCAAAGCTCGTTGGTGCCGACGAACGCGCCGCGGTCGATCTCCTTGGCGGTGCCGATGAGGAGCCCGAGCGACGTCCCCCAGAAGGTGGCGCAGGCGGCCATGGTGAAGACGGCCAGGCTGAGGCCGCGCTTCTTCGCCGCGGTGCCCATGACGAAGAGGGGGATCCCGAGGATCAGCACGCCGAACACGCCGAAGACGACCGAGGCGAGGGTGAATCCCGCGGAGAGCTCGGGCGCCGACGCGCTCGCGACGCCCTCGATCAGCTCGTTGCCGTCGGTCGCGCCGACCATGTTGAGCACGGTGTAGGGGAGGTGACTCTTCATGCTGACGAGCGCGGTGATGCTCGCGACCGAGAGGGCCGCCGCCGGCAGACCCATGAAGAGGAAGATGAGGACCGAGAGGAAGCTGAGCCGGCGGCGCTGGCCCGCATCGTCGGTCGCAGGCGCGGTCGCGGGCGCGCCCGCGCCGACGAGGTTGGCGTTCGCGGCGGCGGACGCCGCCGCCGCCGCCGCGGAGGCGGCCGCGACCGGGTCGTTCTTCTCGGGGACGCTCACGGTGGTGGCGCTCGGCCGGGCGACCACGTGGGGCCGGCGGCGGCCGCGGCCGTCGTCGTTCAGGTCGATGCTGATCTTCATGTCGTCATCCTTGGTCTGGTCGCCGTCGTGTTCGTTCGTCTTGGTTCCAGGCGCGGAGGCCGCCCACGCGACGCGGGCGGGATCGACGAAGTCCGGGTCGCCCTCGGGCGCGAACGAGGAGCCGAGCCCCTCGAGGAAGAGGCCCATCCGGCGCCCGATCGTCACGTTGAGTCCGGTCCAGAGGGCGACGAGCGCCATCGCGACGCCGATGACGGCGCCGGTCGGCACCGGCTCGCCGTCGACGATCCCGATGCTGACGCCCATCCCGACGAAGAGACCGATCGTGCACAGGACGAACCGGAAGAAGCCGCGCCCGGGAAGAAGGCTCCGCTCGACCGCCCCGTAGAGCCGCCGCAGGAAGAAGCCCGACGCGAAGAGGCCGACGCCCATCCCGAGGAGCGGCTCCGCCTCGGTGAGGATTCCGAAGATCCCGACGATCGCGCCGAGGGCGACGAGACCCCACTTGCCGGGGTCGCGCCGGAACGCGTTGGCGGCCTTGCGCAGCGGCGGTCCGGGCCGGACCTTCAGGGCGACCTGACGCGGCTTACCCGAGGCGGGATCGCGATCGACGACCACCTCGGCATCGTCGGTCACGCGCCGCTGCTCGCCCTCACGCTCGCGCTCGCGCTCGGCGCCGCGCTCTCGCTCGGCGCGGCCGTCGCAGCTGCGCTTGAGCTCGACGGCGATGTCGCTCGCTCGCTGGTAGCGCTTGTCGGGGTCCTTCTCGAGGACGCGCAGGACGATCCGGTCGATGTCCACGTCGAGCTCCACGCACTTGTTCGACGGAGGCGGGAACCGACCGAGCGGCAGCTCGCCGGTGAGCATCTCGTAGAGGACGACGCCCAGGCTGTAGATGTCCGCGCGGTGATCCGCGTCCTTGACCTTCTCCCGCTGCTCGGGAGCCATGTAGTCGACCGAGCCCATGATCACGTTGCTGCGAGTGATCCGGCCGGCGTCCTTGCCGACGAGGCGGGCGAGACCGAAGTCGGCGATCTTCGCGGTGCCGTCGCGGGCGATCAGGATGTTCTCGGGCTTCACGTCGCGGTGGACGATCCCGCGGTCGTGGGCGTACTCGAGCGCCTCGCAGACCTGTGGGACGATCCGGAGGGCGTCGGCCGCGCTGAGCGTCTTCTCGCTCATGACGTCGCGGAGGGCGACGCCGTCGACGAACTCCATCACGAGGTAGGGGATCCCGGCGTGCTGACCGCGGTCGATCACCCCGACGAGGTTGGGGTGCTGGAGATTCGCGAGCGCCTGCGCCTCGCGGTCGAACCGCTCGAGGAACTCGGCGTCGCGGGCGAGCTCGCCGGCGAGGAACTTGATCGCGACCTTGCGCCCCAGCGAGCGCTGGGTCGCGAGGAACACGACGCCCATGCCGCCCTTGCCGAGGCGCCGCTCGAGGACGTAGCCGTCGACCGCATCGCCCTCGCGGAAGGCGCGCGGCCGCGGCTCGCCGGCCTTGGTGGCGACGTCGGTCTGGCTGACCGAGTTCCGGAGGGCGGCGTCGCCGTCGCGGTCGCGTTCGGGCTTGTCGCGCTCGACGGTCTCGCGCGCCCGGAGGTCGAACCCCTCGCCGCACGCCGAGCAGGTGATCTCGCGGCGCTCGGCGTCGACCGAGAGCTCCTCGAGGCAGTTTGGACAGTGGACGATCATCGCGTTCCGATTCCCCTGAAGGCGCCGCGTCTCGGGCGCCCGGCCCGCTCTACGCAAGGGCCTTGCCATTGTCGTAAGCGTCGATTCGGTGGAGATCCCGCCGGCCCGGGCTCGAAGGATCTTTCAGCGGGCGCGGCCGGATTGAAAGGAACTTTCAGATATCCCGTGCCCCTTCCTTAGAGGCGTCTGTCGTCGATGCGTCCAATGGGGAATCGATGATGAGAATCAGCTTCGGGCGGGTTCCTGGAACAGATCTCGCGCAACGGCAGTGAACCCGGACGTCGGCAACTCGCAATCCGAGTCATCCGCGTCATCAGCGGTTCCACTCGCTTTACGGCCGACGAACGAAACCGCGGATGACGCGGATTGCGCGGACTCTCCGGTCGAGAACCCCGAGGGATGATCGTCTCGTGTTCGGTAGCCCCCGAGGGCCTGAACGCCGCAGGGTGGGAACTCTCGCCGGCCCTCGCGCGTTCACAGAGCTCGCATGGGGTCGTGCACCTCTCAGGGGGAATCGGGATGCAGCGCAGAACCATCGTCGCGGCGATCGCCATCGCCGCGCTCTCTTCCATCGTCGCCGGCGCGATCGCCGGCGCCGCGCCGGACGTTGCCGACGAGCTCTGGAAGCAGGCGAGCGAGCACGAGCAAGCCGACGAGCTCGACGAGGCGCGCCGCCTCTGGACGAAGCTCGCCGACGATCATCCCGAGAGCGAGTGGGCGCCGTTCGCGCTGCTGAACCTCGCACGCCCCGAGTCGGAGGGCGACGCCGAACGGGCGGCCGCGAAGGCCGCGATCGTCCGCCTGATCGAGACCTACCCGGATCACGAGCTCGTCCTCGATGGATCGATCACCCAGCGCGTCCACGGCCACGACGGCTGGCCAGCGCTCGTGACGCGGAACGCGACGACCGTGCCCCCGTGGGTGCCCGCAGGCTCGCCGAGCCTGCGAGTCTCGCGCGGGGGTCCGCCGGCCGAGTTCCGGATCTACCGCGTCTCGAACGAGGCCTACCTCGACGCGATCGGCGGAATCGAGGGGATCCTCCGCGACGCCCGGTCGCCGATCCTGGCCGTGCCGCGCGCGGCCTGGAAGGAGGTCAGCCGTCGGAAGATGCACTCCAGCGGCGAAGGCTCGTACTCGATCCCGCTCGTCGATCGGAAGCCCGGCCTCTTCATCCTCGAGGAGCGCGGCGACGGCCTCCGCGCCTACGGCTCGTTCACGATCACGGCCACGACGACCGTCGTGAAGACCACGGGCCGCGACGTCCTCGTCTGGGTCGCCGACCCCGAGACCGGCGCGCCGGTCGCCGGCGCGAACGTCACCCTCCTCTCAGAGCAGGAAAACGAGGACGACGACGAGGAAGACGACGCGGACGACGAGCCGACGATCGTCCGCCACGGGCCGGTCGCGACCGATGCCGCCGGCCTCGCCCGCTTCGAGCGGTCCGAGGGCGAGCTCGCCGTCGTCGTCGAGCGCGGCGAGGAGATCCACTGGGTCCGCACGTGGGGCGATGTCGTCGGCGAGCAGGGCAAGCTCGTCCACGTGACGACCGACCGCCCGATCTACCGACCCGCGCAGACCGTCCACTGGAAGGCGGTCCGCCGGGACGAGACCGACGCGGGCGGCCTCCGCCGCCCGGCCGCGGGCGAGACGGTCGGCGTCGAGATCCGCGACCCGCGCGGGCGCACCCTCGCCTCGAGCGAGCACCCCTGGAACGAGGCCGGCTCGATCTCGGGCAGCTTCACGCTGACACCCGAGCCGGCGCTCGGCGACTACAACGTCGTCGTGAAGGTCGACCGCCCCGCGAACGAGTGGGACGGCTTCGGCTTCTGGTTCGACGACGAGGAGGACGAGCACGTCTACTGGTCGGGCTCCTTCACCGTCGCGGCCTACCGCAAGCCGCAGAGCAAGGTCTCCGTCGAGCTCGTCGCGACCGAGCCCGTCCTCGGCGCCGAGGTCCGCGCCCGCGTCCGCGCCGATTACTACCACGGCGGCCCGGTCACCGACGCGAGGGTCGAGTACACCGTCCTCGAGCTCTACGAGGAGGACTACGGATGGTGGGGCGGGTTCGGCGCTGCGCGGCCTCCGTTCCGCCCGGCGAAGCCCATCGTCGATCCTCACGCCTGGTTCCACGAGGGCCGCGAGAGCCCCTGGGACGACTGGTGGTACGACGACTGGGGCCAGGAGGAGAGCGAGATCAAGCACGGCGAGGGCCAGCTCGACGCCGACGGCGTCTTCGAGATCACCTTCCCGACCGCCGCGGGCGAGGATGCGCGCGACTACCTCGTCCAGGTCTACGTGACCGACGAGAGCCGCCTCGAGGTCGAGGGCGAGGCGACGATCACCCTGCTGCCGGCGGCCGTGAAGCTCGCCGTCGGCACCGACCGGATGTTCGTCGGGGCGGGCGAGACCGTCGACGCGACCGCGATCGTCACCGACGGCCAGGGCGACCCGATCGCCGGCCGTGAGGTCGAGGTCGTCGCGTTCATGGCCCGCGACCCGCACGCCGCCCAGATCGAGCTCGAGTCGTTCTTCCGCGGGACCGCGACGAGCGACGCGGAAGGCGAGATCCACGTCCCGGTCGCGGTGCCCGAGTCCGGACGCCTCCGGCTGCTCGCCCGAGCCAAGGACGGCGGGGGACGTCGCGTCGAGGCGCGGGCCGACCTGTGGGTGGCCGGACCGGCCACCCTGCCCGACGTCGACGACGACGAGGAGCTCGCCCTCGCGGTCATCTCCGATCGCCTCGCCTACGCCGTCGGCGAGGAGGCGAAGCTGATGGTGCGCACGACCCGCGTGCCGCTGCGCGCGCTCCTGACCGTCGAGGGCGACGGCATCCGGGAAGCGCGGATGGTCGAGATCACCGAGCGCTGCTCGGTGATCTCCGTTCCGCTCCCGGTCCGGTTCGCCCCGAACGTGGCGATCCGGCTGACGGCGTTCGAGGGCGGCGAGGGGGCGAGCGACGGCGCGCCGATCGTCGTCGTCCCGACCGACCGGTTCCTCGACGTCGCCGTCGCGGCCGACGCGCCGAGCTACGGCCCCCGTCAGAAGGCGAAGATCACCGTCGAGACGCTCCGCGACGGAATCCCGGTCGACGCCGAGGTCGAGCTCGCGATCGTCGATGAGAAGATCTTCGACCTCGTCGACGAGGATGACGCCGAGGCGACCGACCCGCGGATCTTCTTCCACCGCCTGCGCCAGGACCGGAGCGAGACGGCCAGCCTCACCGGCGCCATCTCCTACTCGGGTGACGGTGGGGGCGGCGGCGCCGGAGCCGGCGGCGTCCTGATGTTCGATGATGAGGAGGAGGGAGGCGGCAGCTCCGGCGGCATGCTCACCTTCGGCGCCGACGACGGCGCCGGCGAGGCCGAGCACGTCGAGATGGGGAACAAGCCGACCGAGACGCGGCGCCTCTTCCCCGACACCCTCCACTGGGTCGCCCACGCCCGGACCGGCTCCGACGGCCGGGTCGAGATCGACGTCGAGACGCCCGACTCGCTCACCCGCTGGCGGGTGATCGCGCGGGTCATCGCCGGCGACGACGGCTTCGGCGGCGCGACCTCCGAGATGCTCACCCGGAAGGACGTCGTGGCGCGCGTCGCCGCGCCGCGCTTCCTCGTCGCCGGCGACGAGACGACGATCGCGACGATCATCCACAACGACGCCGACCGCGACGCCGACTTCACCGTCGCGGCGAAGGTCGCCGGGATCGCCGTCGTGGGCGACCTCGAGCGGAAGATCCGCGTGGCGAAGGGCGGCAAGGAGCGGATCGACTGGAAGGTCACCGCCCCGAACGCGCCCGGCGCCGCGAGCTTCGCGGTCGAGGCGCTCTCGAGCGTCGAGAGCGACGCGATGGAGATCGACCTTCCGGTCCGGCGCTTCGGGATGGAGACGGTGCTGACCGCGCGCGGCGAGGTCGGCTCGGGGACGTCGTGGGTCGGCGAGCTCACCCTGCCCGAGGCGTCCGAGGACGCCGTCATCGAGCTGAGCGTGGCGCGGAGCGAGGCGGCCGTGATCGAGCAGGCGCTGCCCTGGCTCGCCGGCTACCCCTACGGCTGCGTCGAGCAGACGATGTCGCGCTTCCTCCCCACGGTGGTCGCCTCGGGCGCGATGCGGCGCCTCGGCGTCCCCAACGCCACCCTCGAGGAGGAGCTGCCGCACATGGTCGCGGCCGGCCTCGCGCGGCTCTACCACTTCCAGCACGGCGACGGCGGCTGGGGCTGGTGGACGAACGACGAGACCGACCCCGAGATGACCGCCTACGTGATGGCCGGGCTGGTCACCGCGAAGGAGGCTGGCTATCCCGTCGACGAGCGGGTGCTCGCGTCCGGCTACGACGCGCTCCTCGACCTCGAAACGACGCCGTTCGTGATCTACGCCATCTCTCGGGCCGCCCCGATCGTGCGCGCCCTCCGGGAGGCGCGTCGCGCGCGAAGAGGCGACGACGAGGATGGCCTCGAGTTCGACGAGGAGGTCGACGTCGTGGTCGACGAGCTCATCGCCGATGTCGATCTCTCCGAGATCGAGGATGAGGTCGCGCGGACCGAGGCGACGGCGTATCTCGTCCTGGCCGGCGCCGCCGGCCTGGCCGACGGACTCCGCGCGCCCGGCGCCGACGACGAGCCAGGCGAGGCCGGTCACCACGAGGTCCGGGCGGCGGCGCTCGTCCTCCGAGCGCTCCATCGGGTCCGCACCCCGGACGGCGGCGAGGACCCGAGGATCGGCGCGACGAAGCGCTGGCTCCTCGGCCAGCGCCGCGGCGCGATCTGGCACTCGACCCTCGACACGGCCCATGCCGTCTATGCCCTCGCCGAGGTCGCCACCGACGCGCGCCCGCCTCTGTGCACGATCGAGGTGAACGGTCGGCCGATCCCGCTCGAGCGCGCGTTCGCGCCGGGACGGTTCCGGATAGACGCCGACGCGCTCCACGCCGGGAAGAACCGGGTGAAGGTGAGCGTCCCCGCCGGCGGCGGCACCCATCACGTCGGCGCGGCTCTCCGCTACTTCGGCACCGACGACGATCCCGAGCCGGTCGCCGGCGAGCTCGCGATCGCGCGTCGCCTCGAGCGGCTCCGGAAGGGGATGGACCCCGCCGACGACGAGTCGTGGGAGGCGCTCGCCACGCCCGCCGCCGTCCTGATCGGGGACGAGCTCCGGTTCGTCATCACGGTCGAGAACCGGGCCGACGGCGAGCTCGAGTACCTCATGATCGAGGCGCCGATCCCCGCGGGGACCGAGGCGATCGACGACCCCGAGTGGGACCCGTGGGACTCGTGGTACGTGCGGCGCGAGCTGCGCGACGACCGCGTCTGCGCCGCCGTCCGCTACCTCGGCGGCGAGGAGCGGCTCACGTTCCGGATCCGCCCGACCGCGCCCGGCGTCTACCGGGTGCCGTCGGCGAGGATCTTCGACATGTACGCGCCCGACCGCACCGCGACCTCGAGGGCGCTGAAGGTCGTCGTCCTCGACCGGGACTAGGCCGCCGCTTCGCGCCGTGCCCGCGCGCGTTCGACCGGTCGGCGCGGGCCGGGCCACGTCGCGTTGACCGCCCGTCCTCGTCCTTGCTAGGCTCCCCGCCCGCCGGCCCGAAACCGCCCGGCGGGAGGGAGCCGATCATGGCCGACGAGCACGACATCCCCGCGGACGATCCGGACCGCGACATCGATCTGCCGACGAACACGATGGGGATCGTCTCCCTCGTCATCGGCATCATCTCGCTGGGCGGCGGCGTCCTCGGCTGCTGCTGCATCTTCTTCCTCGTGGTTCCGTTCTTCGGCGGGATCGCGGCGATGATCACCGGCTTCATCGGCTACGGAGCCGCGAGCCGCGGCGAGGTCAGCGGCGGGCCGGCGATCCCGATCGTCGGCATCGTGCTCGGCGTCCTCTCGCTCCTCTGGTCGATCGCCATGGTCCTGCTCGTCGTCGTGTTCCAGGTCGTCCAGGTCTCGCAGGGCAGCGGCGGCTTCGGCGGCTCGGGCAGCGGATTCTAGCTGCCCCGCGCCTCGCCCGGGCGGTTGAACGGGGCGGGCTGCCCGGTCGAGAATCTCTCCGGGGCGGCGTCCCGCCGCCCGGGAGACGCCCGTGCCCGGACCGCCGAGTCATCCCTCGTATCCCGGTCCCCCTCCGCCGCCCGGACCGCCGCGTCCCGGCGGAACGCCGTACCATCCGCCCGGACCGCTCCCTCCACCGCCACCGCCGCCGTCGCGGCCGCCATCGCATCCGGCGTCGCACCCGGCGTCGCACCCGGCGTCGCATCCCCCGGGGGCCGGCTCGGTCGCCGCGGGCGTCCAGATCGGCCGCTACCTCATCGAGGGCGAGCTCGGCCGTGGCGGCATGGGCGTCGTCCTCCGGGCGCGTGACCGCGAGCTCGGTCGGGCCGTCGCGATCAAGATGATCCGCGAGGTCGACGGGCTCGGCGCCGACGAGCTCCAGCGGTTCCAGCGCGAGGCGCAGGCGAACGCGCGGCTGCGCCACCCCAACATCGTCGCCCTCCACGAGGTCGGGAATCACGGCGGCCGGCCCTACCTCGTGATGGACCTCATCGACGGGCGCCCGCTCCACCACGCGATCGACGAGGACAAGCCGACGCCCCGCCGGGTCGCCGCGATGATCCGCGAGGTCGCCCTCGCGCTCGAGCACGCCCACGCGCAAGGCATCATCCACCGCGACGTGAAGCCAGCGAACGTCCTCGTCGACCGCGAGGGGCACTGCCACCTCATGGACTTCGGCCTCGCCCGGAGCTCGATGGCCGGCGAGCAGCTCACGATGAGCGGCCAGCTCGTCGGAACGCCCGGCTACATGGCGCCCGAGCAGGCGGGCGGCGAGCGCGAGCAGCAGGGACCGCCGACCGACGTCTGGGCGATCGGCGCCGTCCTCTACCGCGCGCTCTGCGGGCGACCCCCGTTCGAGGGGCAGGACCTCGCCCCGATGATGAAGAAGATCCTCTTCGACGACCCGCCCGCCCCCCGCGACCTCGTCCCGACCGTTCACCCCGACCTCGAGACGATCGCCCTGCGCTGCCTCGAGAAGGAGCCCGAGGCCCGCTACCCGACGGCGAAGGCGGTCGCGAGGGAGCTGAAGCGCTTCCTCGACGGCGAGGCGATCGAGGCGAGGCCGATCGGACGGAGGGAGAAGGCGCGGCGGTGGGTGCGGAGGAACCGCCTGGCGGCGGGGGCGTTGGGGCTGCTCGCGTCGCTCGCCCTGGTGGCCGCGGTCGCGTTTCCGCTCGCACTTCGCGACGCAGCCCGTCGAGCGGCCGCCGCTGAGGCGAACCGCGCGGAGGTCGCCCGCGCGCAGGCGACGGGGGCGGCCAGGGTTGCGCTCGCCAAGGCAGAGAGTCGTCTTCTCGAGCTCGAAAGGACCGAGAGCGGCACGCCCGAGGAGCGCCTCGACGCGATCGTCGCCGCGGGCCTCGAGCTCCTGCAGCGCGCACAGACGGTCGTCACCCTCGCCCGCCCGGGAGAGGAGCGCCAGAAAGCGCGGAGCGAGCTCGCGACCCACGCTCTCGCCTTCGGCGAGCTTGCCCTCGCTCAGGGCCAGTGGGGTGTCTCCGCGAGCGCGTTCGAACTGGCCGACGCGCCCGACAAGCTGATTGAGGTCAAAGAGCGGCACGCCGCCGAGCTGCGCGGCCACGCCCAGCTCATCACAAACGAGCTCGATCGGGCGCGACAGGACCCACTCTTCGACCGAAGCTCCCACGATGACGTCGTCTTCGCGATCCTCGAGTTCCGCGAGTCGCAGACGATCGACCTGGTTGCTCGGGCGCTCGACGAGGTAGCCAGCGCCCTTCGCGACGTCATCGCCGCGGCATACTGCGGTGTGACCGAGCGGACCGACTTCGAGCGTCGAGCGGACTCCGAGCCCGTCCACGTCGAGGGCTTGGACCCGAAGTCAGTTCGAGAGTGGATGGACGCAAAGGAGAGAGACGTCTCTGCCGTCACGCCCAGGGCGATAGTCGATGCTCGCAGTCATCTGCTCGCTCGCGCCGCGGGACTCCGGCGTTGGTCCAGCGACCGGGACACGCGGGAGTATCGGCACATCCTCCAGTTCGTTCTCTCGGATCGCCAAGACCGCGAGATTCCCACTGGGATGTTCCAGGTCGCGGGCGTCTGCCTGAAGGTGCTCCAGCGGTTCAGGGATGTCGGCCCCGAGGCGCTGCGAGTCATCCGCCGCTACGTGCTCTGGGACCGCGACGCAGACCGAGTCGCCCTCGCCGCAGCGACTCTCGCCATCTGCGCCCCGAACTCCGCCGAGGTCGAGACCTTCCTTCGGCAGAGCTGGCCCCCGAAGTCGTCCTCCGGCCCGATCTGGAGACGCGTATGCTCGATCCTCGAGCTCTCTCTCCCGACGCTCGAACGGTCGAAGGTCGCCGTCGAGTTGGAGAGATTGGCGAAAGCGCGCGCGTCCGTGAATCGACTCGACGAAGCGATCGCCAGCCTCGACGACGCGATTCAGGTGTCGCCTTACGATGCTCAGCTGTGGGGACTTCGCGGACTGTACCTCGGCCGCCTCGAACGCCTCGGAGCAGCGCTGGCCGATCACTCCCGCGCGACCCATCTGACCCCGGGAGACGCGATCGCCTGGCTCCGACGCGGGCGCATTCTGCAGAAGCTCGGCCGTCTGCGTGAGGCAATCGATGACTACAGCCGGGGACTCGCCCTGGCCCCGTTGAACGCCGACGGTTGGAGGTACCGTGGTGAGACGAGGTGGAAGCTCGAAGACCTCGAAGGGGCACTCCACGACCTGACGCGGGCGACCCACCATCGGGATGACTACATCGAAGCGTGGATGATCCGGGGCCGCGTCGAAGCAGAGCTCCTACGCTCGGCGGAAGCGACGCAGAGTTTCACCCGTGCGATCGAGCTTCGGCCTCAGATCGCCGACCCCTGGTTTCGGCGAGGCCTCGCCCTTCTCTACCAGGATCAAGACGAGCAGTCTCTAGCGGATCTCGGAAGGGCGATCGAGCTCGAGCCCGACAACGCCGACTTTCTCTGGGCACGCTCGCGAGCCCACGCGCGACTTGGTCTCGAGAGCCTTGAAAAGGCGGACCTCAGACGGTTCCTCGAAGTTGCCCCTCCAGAGCACTTGAACCGCAAGAAGGCGGAGCTCTTCCTCGATCGCTTCGGAGGCTGAGCTACCCCTTCTTCGCCGGATCCTCCAGCCCGTACTCCCGCACCTTCTTCGTCAGCGTCGGCCACGAGACGCCGAGGAGCTTCGCAGCCTCGCCCTTCTTGCCGCCCGTCGCCTTCAGCGCGCGGGCGATCGCGGCCTTCTCGGCCGCGGCCAGGGTGAGGTCATCGGGCTCGTCGCCGCTCGGGGCGCTCGACGTCGCGCCCGGGCGAGTCCCGCCCGCGATCTCGGGTGGGAGATGCGCCGGCTCGATGCGGTCGCCGTCGGCGAGGACCAGCGCCCGCTCGACGACGTTCCGCACCTCGCGGGCGTTGCCGGGCCAGCGCCAGCGGGCGAGGGCGACGATCGCGTCGTCGGCGAGGTCGACCTTCCGGCCGAGCCTCGACGCCGCTTCCGCGAGGAACATCCTCGCCAGCGCCGCGATGTCGTCGGGGCGCTCCCGCAGCGGCGGCAGCGTCACCGTGATGACGCCGAGCCGGTAGTAGAGGTCCTCGCGGAACTCGCCGGCCTCGGACCGCGCGCGGAGGTCGCGGTTGGTCGCGGCGACGATGCGGAAGTCGCTCTTCACCGGCGCCTGCCCGCCGAGGCGGTAGAACTCGCGCGTCTCGAGGGCTCTTAGCAGCTTCGCCTGGACCGTCAGCGGGATCTCGGCGACCTCGTCGAGAAACAGCGTCCCGCCGTGGGCGAGCTCGAGCTTGCCCTTGCGCCGCGCGGTCGCGCCGGAGAACGCGCCGCGCTCGTAGCCGAAGAGCTCGCTCTCGAGCAGGCTCTCGGGGAGCGCCGCGCAGTTGAGGGCGATGAACGGGCCGTCGCTCCGCCCGCTCCGGTCGTGGATCAGTCGGCTGACGACCTCCTTGCCGGTGCCCGTCTCGCCGAGGACGAGAACGCTCACGTCGCCGTCGGCCGCCCGGGTGGCGAGGTCGAGGGCGGCGCGGAACGCCTCGCTCTCGGCGACGATCCCATCACGCCCCGCATCACCCGTCCCGTCCGCGATGCTCGGACGCGCGGGCGCCGGGCCGGCCGCGGCATCGCGGGCCGCCTCCTCCGCGCGCCGCAGCCGCCGCCGCGCGGCGAGGGCGGCGCCGAGCGGCCGGGCCATCTCGGTGACGAGCTCGAGGTCCGCCTCGCGGTAACGGAACCCGGGCCGCGTCGAGGCGAGGTAGAGGTAGCCGACCGGCGTCGTCGCGGCCGCGCCGCCCGGCTTCGTCGTCCCGGTGAGCCTCGGCTGGAGCGGCACGGCGATCGCGCTCGAGACGCCGCTCGCGACGACGCTCTCGCGCCCGCGCAGCATCGTCTCCTCGGCGGCGCTCGCGACGAGGATCGCCTCGCGGCCGCCGAGCACCCGCTCGAGGATCACCCGGCTCACCCGCGGCGCGTCCTCGGCCTTCGGGTAGCCGACCGTCTCCTCGGGGTCGGGCTCGCCGGTCAGCTCGTCGACGCACGCGATCGCGGCGACGTCGACCGGCAGCACCTCGCCGGTGAGCTCGAGCGCGCGCGCGAGGAGGTCGCGCAGCTCGAGGCCGGAGCCGAGCACCTCGCCGAGCCGGACGAGCACCTTCAGGCGCGCCCCGAGCTCCGACGCATCGGTCGTCGCGGTGCTCCGGAAGATGTCGACGCCCGCGGCCGAGACGGCGTGCTCGATTCGCTCGGGCGCCGCGTCGCCCGGCGCCGTCGACGCGCGTCCGGGCCGCGTCTGCGCCCCGGCCTCGCGCTCGTCGACGAAGCGGAAGCTCAGGTCGCCGACGCCGACGACATCGCCGTGGGAGAGCTCGGTCGCGCCGTCGACCTTGCGGTCATTGACGAACGTCCCGTTCCGGCTGCCGAGGTCCTCGACCGTGAACCGCGCCGGCGCCCCATCCCCGACGCGCCGGACGACCGCGTGGCGCCGCGACATCGACTCATCGGCCAGGGCGAGGTCGTTGCTCCCATCCCGCCCGATGGCGAGCTCGGCGCCCAGGATCAGCTCACGACCCGTGCGCGGGCCGGTCAGGAAGACGATGGAGGCGTGCATCGGCGGCGATCATGACCGGCGTCCGGAGCGAGCGCAACGCCCGAAGCGCGCGCGGCTCACCTGTACCAGTCGAAAGTCCCTCTGGTGTGAATCGAGGGGTCAGGTCCAGGAATCACAGGAGCGATTCTGTCGCAGCAGCTGGTGTGACCTGGCCCCTCTGGTGGGAATCCTGGACCTGACCCCTGGATTCACACTAGCGAATCTGGGTCACGAGATGGCCAGGAGGTACAGGAATGCTCCGCCGTAGAGAGCGACGGCGCCGAGGATCCAGACGCAGACGATGACGGTCGCCCGGGGGCGCGTCCAGACCGGGGTCTGTCGGACCTTCATCGCGACGAAGGCGACGAGGACGACGAGGGGAAGCACTCCGCCCGTCGCGACGAGCAACGCCGCGTGGTCGGCGGTGAGTCCGCCGAACCATGGCAGGCGCAGGCCGACGCCCCGCACG
>JAJDCQ010000266.1 GCA_029260755.1 Planctomycetota bacterium
GGGCGCCGTATCCCGGCTCGCGCGAGCCGACCGGCTCCAGGGATGGCTCCCTCTCGGTCTCGGTCACGCGAGGCGACGGGAGCCAAGAGAAGGAGCGCCGGGATTGGTCCGCGACGGGGCATCATCCGAAGTGCTCCGTGCCTCCGTGCCTCCGTGGTTCCATCTCTTCATCGACCTGAGCGAAGTTGATATGCCCTATGCGGGCTAGAAGGGCCACCAGGTGGCGAAGGGCTCGAGGGCCTTCGCCTCATCGGCCATGAGGTCGGCGAACGCCTCGGGGTCGGCGACGGCGGTGCGGACGGCGGCGATCGCCTCGGTCAGGGCGGTCGCGACCTCCTCGCCGTGGGGGTTGAGCCCCTGGATCTGGCGGTAGAGCTCGGCGTTCTCGTTCGCGACCTCGGCGGCGACGCGCGCCTGCTTCGTGAACGTTGGCCCTCCGAGATGGACGAGGAGCTCGCTCGGCACGCCGCGGTTCGCGAGCGCTCGGCCGAACGCGAGGCTGAGGAGATGCGGCAGGTTCAGGGCGGCCGCCATCAGCCGGTCGTGATCGTCGAGGCCCACCTCGTGGAGACGGGCGGCCGTCGGCTCGAAGACCTTCTTCAGGTAGGCGGTCGCGGCCGCGTGGCCGCAGTCGACGACGAGGAGGTTCTTCCCCGAGAGGAGCCGCGTGTCCGGCCCCCACATGGGATGGATGCTGCCGACCGGCTGCGTCGCGGCGAGCTCGCGGAGCCGATCGCGGAACGGCGCCTTGATGCTGCCGATGTCGGCGACGACCGGCGCGACGCCCCGCAGCCGTTCGAGCCAGTCTCCGGTCGCGGCCGGCGGGACGGTGAGCAGGACGAGGTCGACGTCGGCGGCGGCGGCGACCGGGTCGTCGACCGACGTCAACCCATCCTCGGTCGGGGCGACGTCGTGGACGAGGACGCGCCAGCCGAGGTCGGTGAAGAACCGCGCGAACCAGCGACCCATCCGGCCGGCCCCGCCGACCAGGAGCACCGTCCCCGCATCGCCGCCGGTCGGCGCGGGGAGGTCCTCCTGGACCATCACGCTGTGCCGGATCACCAGCGCCGCGAGCAGCTCGCCGAGCTCCGGCAGCCCGTCCTCCTCGAACGCCTCCCGGTAGCGCGCGACGACCTGACGCTCGACGGCGAGGTCGCGCACCGGCAGCCCCCGCTCGCGCTTCGCCAGCCCGGCGCGACGCGCGATCTCGAGCCGCTCGCCGACCAGATCCTGGATGAGCGCGTCGAGGTTCCGGATGCGGCGCCGCAGGGCGTCGAGGTCGAGGTCACGGTCCATGGCGGCGTTCGATCCCCTCGCCGGGTCAGCGGGGCTGCTTCGGGAGCCCCGCGCGCAACCGCAGGAGACGCGTCGTGAGCTGATCGGTCAAGGCGCTCTCGCCGGCGTCGTGCCCGCCCTCGCGATGCCACCTCGCGAGGTCTTCGAGGATCGCGAGCCCGGCATCGAGCTCCGCGGCGGCCGCCTCGGGGTCTCCCCAGCGCTCGTGGAGGCGGGCGACGATCACGTGCCAGCCCGCCAGGTCGCGGTAGAGCCTGCCGTACCATCCGACGTCGCCGCCGTTCCGGGCGTGGCGAGCGACGTGGTCCTTCAGCTCGAACGCCTGCGCGAAGCGCGCGAGCGCCTCCTCGCGGCGGCCGGCCCGGGCCGAGCAGCGCGCTCCGGTGAAGAGGAGGTTGCCCATCTGCTCGTGCTCGGGCTTTCCGACGCCCGCCCCGAGCGTGACGATCCGCTCCGCCAGGCGGTCGCGCTCCACGTCGGCGAGCCCGAGGTCGTCGGCGAAGGCGAGCTGCTGCGCCGCCGTCCGCGCCACCTCGAGGACCTCGTCCTGACGCGAGTAGACCCACGCGCCCGACACCTCGTCGACCCGCGAGAGGGTGGCCGCCTGCACCTGGAGCGCCTCGATGGCGATCCCGATCGCCCGCCGTCGGTCGTCGGGATCGGGCGAGGTCAGGAGCGCCCGGGCGAGCGTCTCGGCGACGGCCGGATAGCGCTCCTCGTCGGGGAGACCGTTCTCGAGGGCGTGCGCGAGCGACGCCTGCTCGATCGCCAGGGCGTTCTCGGGGCCGGTCCGCAGCTCGAGGGCGAGGAGGGCGTGGTAGACCCGGAGCGACCGCGTCTCGAGGCCGGCCTCCCACGCTTCGTCCGCCCATTGAAGGGGGAGTCGGCGATCGAACAGGGTCGAGTCGAGCTTCTGGTAGCACCGGCCGGCGATCATGAGGAGGGCCGGGTTGCGCTCCCCCGGCGACCGCTGCAGCTCGACCCGGGCGAGCTCCTCGAGCGCCGGGCCGCCGATCACGGCCGCGAGGTGGCCGAAGGCCTCCGGCTGGATCGGGTTCCGGCCGAGCCCGTCGAGGAACGCCGCCGTGACGAGCGCGTTCCGGAAGTCCTCGCCGGCGACCTCCTCGGCTCCGGCCATCAGGCCCGCGGAGAGGATCGCGAGGAGCTCGTCGCTCAGCTCGGCGAGCGCGTCGGGTCCGCCGACCTTCCCCGCGCGCCGCTCGAGAAGTCGCGCGAGCGGCCAGCCGACGTGCACGTCCCGGTCGGTCTTCACGAGCTCATCGAGGAGCTTGCGGCCGTGCTCGGCGAACGCCTCTGGCCAGTCCTCGGATGCGACGGCGATCCCGAGGCGGTCGGCGCGGGTGAACGACCGGACCGCGGTCGCCCACCCGCGCTCGCCCCGCGCGAGGGAGACCTCGCCTCGACGGCGGTGAAGGTGCCCGAGGAGACGGCGATCGTCGGCGTCGTCGCCGAGCGACTCGGTCAGCTCGTCGAAGGCGACGTCGTCGGCGGGAACGATCGGCTCGAGCGCGCCCGCGCGCTCCCCGACCGCGACTGCCCGGGCGATCGCCCGGGCGATCGGCGAGGCCACCGGCCCGGGGCGCGGCCTCGCGCCCCACAGGACGTGGGACAGCGCCCCGAGCTGCCCCGCCCGCTCGAGGACCGTCGAGGTGCGCGCGAGGAGCTCGCCGTCGATCCCGCCGAACGGGCGGACGAGCTCGGTGAGGGCGGCGACGTCCGCGCGTGGGTCCGCGGCGGCCTCGGGGCGCGTGAGCGCATCGAGGCGGACGAGCAGATCGAGTCGCCGCGCGATCGGACCGGCCTCGGGCGTGTCGGGGTCGGCGACGACCGCCGTGAGGATCGCCTGGTCCGCCTCGGCGAGCCGGCCGCGCCGTTCCAGCCGCTCCTCGATCTCGGCGATCTGGACGACCGGGTCGACGACGCCGAGGTCGACCACCGTGACGTACGTGGCGGCCACGATGGTCGCGATGGCGGCGAGCCCGACGACCCAGGCGAGGAGACTCTTGACGCTCCTCCGCGGCGACACCCGTTCCCAGGCCTCGCCGAACGCGTTCGTCTGCGAGATGGAGATCGGGTCGCCGCGGAGCCATCGCTCGAGGTCCTCGGCGAACGCGGCGGCGGTCTCGTAGCGCCGCCCGGGGTCGCGCTCCATCGCGCGCGCGCAGATCCGTTCGAGGTCGCGCGGCAACCCCTTCACGAGCTGGCCGACCGGTCGCGGCGGCCCGGCGACGACGTCGAGGAGCACCGCCTGGGCAGACTCGCCCTCGTACGGCGCACGGGCGGTCAGGGCGCCGTAGAGGACGGTGCCGAGACCGTAGACGTCGGTGCGCGCCCCGATGCCGCCCGCCGTGCCGCCGTAGCGCTCGGGCGTCACCTGCTCGGGCGCCATGAACGCGGGCGTGCCGAGGAGCTCGCCCGTCCGGGTGAGCCGGCCGCCCGTCGCGTCGTAGGCGAGGCCGAAGTCGGTCAGGCGCGGCTCGCCGCCCGGCTCGATCAACACGTTCTCGGGCTTGAGGTCGCGGTGGACGACGCCGTGGCGATGCACGTGCTGGAGCGCGCGGCCGAGCCTGGCGACGAGCGCCGCCGCGCGTTTCGGCGGGAGCGGCTCGCCGGCGGCGAGGAGGTCCGACAGCGGGACGCCGTCGACGTACTCCATCACGCAATAAGGCACGCGGCCGAAGAGACCGCAGCCGTGCACCCGCACGATGTTGCGATGGTCGTCGACCCGGGCGAGCACCTCGACCTCGCGGCGGAACCGGCCGAGGGCGAACTCGGTGTCGAGCTCGACGAGGTCGGCGTGGATCAGCTTGAGGGCGTAGAGGACGCCGGTCTCGTCGTGGCGGACCCGGAGGACCGAGCCCATGCCGCCCGCGCCGAGCACCATCTCCACGATGTAGACATCGATCCGCGTGCCCGGCGCGATCGCGCGAGCGCCCGAGCCGGGGCTCGACGCCCGGTGTCCCGACGGATGCGACGGCCGTCGCCCCGAGGGGCGGGACGGCGGCGACGATGCGGGGGGCGCGGGGGTCACGGGCATCGACGCGCGCTCAGTAGCGCGGGACCGAGGCGTCGACGTCGCGGGACCACGCCTCGATGCCGCCCGCGAGGTTGATCACCCGGTCGAAGTCGTTCGACGCGAGGAACGCACAGACCTGCGCGCTCCGGATGCCGTGATGACAAACGACGATGTACTCCTTCTCCGGGTCGAGCTCGGGGAGGCGGCTCGGGATCTCCCCCATCGGGATGGCGAGGGCGCCGTCGATGCTCGCGATCGCGAGCTCCTCGGGCTCGCGACAGTCGAGGAGGATGACGTCGTCGCCGCCGGCGCGGATCCGGTCGGCGGCGTCGGTGGCGGAGAGGACGTGCGGCATCGAGGCTCTCTCTCTTCTCGCCGGCCCCGGGCGCGGGGCCGCGCGGGGATCAGGCGCGCTCCTCGGCGAGGAGCGTCGTCAGCGCCTCGGCGAGCTGCGCGTACTGGTCGGGGCGGTTGTGGAGATGGGCCGAGATCCGGACGACGCGAGCCGGGAACGACGGCCACGGGATCACCGGCACCTGGATCGCGAAGCGATCCAGGATGACGTCGTGGAGGGGATCGACATACAGGGCCGAGGTCGGCGGGTCGCCCCGGCCGTCGGGCAGCGGGAACGTCGCGAGCGAGCCGAGCATCGACTCGGGCGCCGGCGCTTCGAGCGCGAGGGCCTCGCAGAGAACGCGACGCCCCTCGATCGCGAGCGCCCGGTTGCGGGCGCGCACCTCGTCCCATCCGCCCGGCACCAGCTCGCCGACGACGCGGATCGCCTCGGGCACGGTGAGCCACGGCGTCGGGTCGTCGGTGCCGGTCCAGTCGAACATCACCTGGAGGCGCGGGCGCGCGGACGGTGGCGCGTTCGCGCCGTGGCTCACCGAGGTCGGGACGAGGCCGTCCTGCGCGTCCGGCGCGACGTGGAGGAACGCCGCGCCCTTCGGCGCGCAGACCCACTTGTGGAAGTTGCCGGTGTAGTAGTCGACGCCGAGCGCCGTCAGCGCGCGCAGGTCGAGCGGGACCATCCCGGGCGCGTGCGCCCCGTCGACGAGGACGGTGACGCCGCGCTCGCGCGCGGCCGGCACGATCCGCTCGATCGGGAGGATCAGGCCGGTCGGGCTGGTGATGTGATCGAGGAGGAGCAGCCGCGTGCGGTCGGTGATCGCGCCGAGGACCGCCTCGACCGCCTCATCCTCGCTCGCGATCGGGAAGGGGATCGTCGCGACCACCACCCGGGCGCCGGCCCGATCGGCGACGAAGCGCATCGCGTTCGTGCACGCGTTGTAGCCGTGCGAGGTGGTGAGCAGCTCCTCGCCCGCCGTGAACGCGAGGCTGCGGAGGACGGCGTTCACCCCGGCCGTCGCGTTCGACACGAAGACGAGGTTCGCCGGGTCCGCCCCGAGGAACGGCGCGACCGCCTCGCGAGCCTCGTCGGTCAGCCCCTCGAGGTCCTGCGCGAAGAAGCGGACCGGCTCCCGCTCCATCCGGACGCGGAGCGCCTGCTGGTAAGCGAGGACCGACCGCGGGCACGCGCCGAACGAGCCGTGGTTCAGGAAGCAGACCTCGGGATCGAGGTCCCAGTGACCGGCGAGGTCAGATGTCATGGCGATCCGGGTCGTCCGGCCTCGCCACGCTCGATCTGGACGCGGGCATCGTTGAAGCACGCGCCGCGGCCGATGTCGGTGAGGGTCGCGGGACACAGCGCCGTGCTCGTCGTGCCCGAGAGGGTGTGCCGCGCCCAGATGCCCTTGGCGAGCGAGACGACGCCCGGGCGGAGGGCGTCGTCGACGCGCGCGTGGCAGCGCACCTCGCCGAGCTCGTTCCAGACGCGGACGACGTCGCCGGTCGTGATCCCGCGGGCGCCGGCGTCGTCGGGGTGGATCGCGATCGGCACCTGGCCCTCGATGAGCTGGCCGAACGTCGAGCTGATCGTCCGTTCGCTCGCCGGCGAGATCAGCGCGAGCGGGAAGGCCGGCGTGCCGGGGTCGGCGGCGTAGTGATAGAGGCCGCCGGGCGCTTCGCGGTCGAGGTGCTCCGGCACGAGGCGGATCTTCCCGCCCGGCGTGTCGGGGAGCACGCCGCGGTGGAAGAGCACCGGCGGCGCGGCGCCCTCGGGCGTGCCGCGGGCGATGCCGTCGCGTTGCAGCTCGATGGCGAGCCGGCCGTCGGGGTCGCCGGTGGCGACGATGGCATCGATGAGCGCGTCGGGCTCGGTCACGTCGTCGTCCTTCGCGACGCCGACCCGCCGGGCGAGCTCGTCGAAGACGGCGAGGTTGGTCCGCGCCTCGCCGACCGGCGGAATCACCGGACGCATCCGGTTCGTGACCATCGCCCCGTAGCCGCGGGCGAGCTCGTCGTGCTCGAGGAACGTCGTCGCCGGCAGGAGAACGTCGGCCCAGAGCGCCGTGTCCGTCATCACCTGCTCGAAGACGACGGTGAAGAGATCGTCCCGGGCCAGGCCGGCGCGGATCCGCTCCTGGTCGGGGATCGTCGTGTCGGGGTTCGCGTTGTAGACGAAGAGATGGTGGATCCGAGGTGAGCTCAGCTCGGTGAGGGCGTGGCCGAGCTGGTTCATGCTCACGCTCCGGACGCCCTTGGGCACCGGCGCCGCGGCCGCGCGGAGCGGCGCGTAGCCGAACGCGCCGCCGTTGCTCATCGTGAACCCGCCGCCGCGGACGCCGAGCTTGCCGGCGACGGCGGGGAGGGCGAGCACCGCGGCGACGGCCGAGCCGCCGTTCCGGTTCCGCTCGACGCCCCAGCCGCACCGGATCGCCGCGGGGGCGGCGTCGGCGTAGAGGCGCGCGAAGCGCTCGATCGTCTCGGCCGCGACGCCGCTCTCGGCGGCGGCGCGCTCGATCGGCCACAGCGCGGCGCGAGCACGGAGCACCTCGACGCCGGTCGCGTGCTCGGCCAGGAACGCGGCGTCGGCGCGGCCCGACTCGAAGAGCCAGTGGATGATCGAGAGGGCGAGCGGCAGGTCGCCGCCCGGCCTCACCGGGACGTGGAGGTCCGCGCCGGCGGCGAGGCCGGTCCGACGCGGATCGACGACGACCAGCTTCGCGCCGGCCGCGCGGGCCGCCTTGATGACCGGCACGAGATGGATCCCGCTCGCCTGGGGGTTCATGCCCCAGAGAACGATCAGCCGGCTGTGGACGTAGTCCTCGAGGGCGACGCCGGGCACGCGGCCGTAGAGTCCCCGCGCGGCGGCGCCCGAAGGCGCGGCGCAGACCGTGCGCTCCAGCAGGCTCGCGCCGAGGCGGTGGAAGAGGCGGGCGTCGGCCGTGTCCTGGGTCAGGAGGCCGTTGCTGCCGCCGTAGCTGAACGGGAGGATCGCGGGGGCGCCGTGGCGCGCTCGGGTCTCGATGAGGCTCTCCGCGACGCGCTGCAGCGCCTCGTCCCACGAGACCCGCTCGAACCGGCCCTCGCCCTTCGCGCCGACCCGCACCATCGGGTGGAGGAGCCGGTCGCCGCCGTGAACGTGTTCGGCGATCCGACGGACCTTCGCGCAGATGAACCCATCGGTGAGGGGATGCGCCCCGTCCTTCGCCCCGTCGACCGACGCGATCCGGTCATCCTCGACGACGACCTCGAGCCGGCACGCGTCCGGACAGTCGAGCGGGCAAGCGGTCGTGACGGTCGTGCTCGTGGAGGCGGAGGCAGGGGCAGGGGCGCTCATCGAGGTCGGGTCTCCGGGTCGAAGGCCCGAGCTTAGCAGTCGCCGGGGGGTCGGGAAAGATCGAGGTCGACCCATCAGGAGCCCGTCGAGACCCCTCAGGGGATCCTCCGTGCCTCCGTGTCTCCGTGGTTCGATCCTCTTCGCCGAAGGCGAAGCCGCGGCCGTCGCCGACCTACGTCTCGAAGCCGAACTTCCCACGGTCCTCGAGGTCGCGGCTCGCGAGGCGCATGTGCTCGCTCGTGCACTCGAGCGCCTCCTCGAGGTCGGCGTCGGTGACGTTCTCGTCGCCGCGCCGGATGGCCGAGAGGCGCGCCTGCACGATCAGCTCCTTGAGGAAGGCCATGCTGAAGCCCTCGGTCTGGCGGGCGATCGTCTTGGGGGCGTCCGTCGGGCCGGCGCTCTCGAGGAGGTGCTCGAGGTAGCCGCGCCGCGTCTCCTCGGTCGGCGTCGGGATCGCGAACACGCGGTCGAAGCGGCTCGGGCGCTTGGCGATCGCGGGGTCGATCCGGTCGGGCCGGTTGGTCGTCGCGATCACGAGGATGCCCTCGAGCACCTCGAGGCCGTCGAGGAGATTGAGGAAGCGGCTGAGCTCGGGGCCGTCGTCGACGAGGGCGTCGAGATCTTCGAAGCAGAGGATCGCCGGGGCGAGGGCGCTCGCCCGATCGAACGCCCGCTGGATCACGCTCCCGCGGAAGTCGCTCCGCAGCCCGGCGGCGACGATCACCGGCACGCCGGTCGTCGTCCCGATCGCCTTCAGGATGGTCGTCTTGCCGTTGCCCGGCGGACCCGCGAGGAGGATGCCGCGGCGATGGGTGAGGCCGTGACGGAGGTAGAGCTCGCGCGCCTCGAAGAACTCGTTGACGGTGCGGGCGATGTCGGCGCGGAGGTCGCTCGGGAGGAAGACGTGCTCCCAGCTCACCCGCTCGGTCACGCTCCGGTACTCGGTCTGGTCGCCGAGGACGATCAGCCCGGGGCGGCTCCGCTCGTGCTCGATGTGGAGGGTCTCCGCCTCGACGACGAGCCGCTCGACCGTCTCGCGCCGGCGCGTCGCGATGCAGTACTGGTCGTTCGCGTTGTGGCCGAGCTCGAACGCCCAGAGCCAGATCTCGTCGCTCTCCGTCGCCTCGCGGCTCTTCTCACGCTCGGTCAGGCGGAGCAGGCCATAGCGGTAGCGGGGGCCGAAGGTGACCTTGGCGGCCTCCGATGAGCCCCCGTCCTCATCGGCGCTCTCCGCGCCGTCGAGGTCGCGGACGAGCTCGTCCTCGTAGCCGCCGGGCGAGCGCTGGCTGACGCTCCAGGTGAGCACCCCGTAGCTCTCGAGGACCGAGCTCTCCTCCTCGGTCGGCTCGAGCCGCTCGACCTCGAGGCCGATCCGGTCGGCGGCCTTCCCGACGCAGCGGTTGCACTGCATCGCGAGCGACCACCCCGCCCGCCACACCTGGAGGCCAGCCGGGGCGTCCCGGCGAGCGAGGGCGTTCCGGAAGAACCGGGTGAGGAACGCGTGGGGGAGGAGATCTTCGGTACGCATCGACACGGCACTCCATCGACGGTGGGAGGGGACCCGCGCTTTCGTCCGGTTTCCCGATGTTGCCGCGAGGCGGGGCGACCCCTCTCGTCGAGCCTACCGTCCTGCTCGGCTCTCGCCAGGCTCCGCGGGGGTGCTCGGAGGGAGCGAGCGAACTAACTGGCGAGGCGCGAACGCGTTGCCGAAACGAGGCGACCCGCGGCCGGTCGATGCCGTCGGGGCGCTCAACCTCGAAGCGTGGTCGGTCGTCTCACCTCACGAGTCGCGACTCCCGTGTTCGCCTGATTCGAGAGAACCCTCCACGGGAGATCAACCATGTCCCATCCGAACCAACGTCGCCGCGCCGCGCGCGCGTCCCGTCTGGCCGCCGGCTTCAGCCTCGTCGAGCTGATGGCGGTCGTCGCGATCATCGGCCTCCTCTCGGCCGTGGTCAGCGTCGGCGTCGCCCGCTACCTCGTGAAGTCGCGGGAGACCAAGGCGCGGGCCGACATCGCGTCGCTCCGCAACGCAATCGACCTGTTCCACATTGATGAGGGCCGCCTCCCCACGTCGCTCGAGGAGCTCGCGCCCTACCTGCGCGATCAGGTCCTCCGGAACGACCCCTGGGGCAATCCCTACGTCTACCAGCCGACGCCTGGCGGGTCCCGGCCGTTCGACCTGGGCTCGCTCGGCTCGGATGGGCAGGAGGGAGGCGAGGGGGACGCCTCCGACCTCGGTTACGCCGACGTCGACTGACCGACCCTGCCCTGCCCGTGCGGACGAGCCGTCCATGCGTCTTGCCGCGAGATCTCGTCGTTCCCGAAACAGATCTCGCGCACAGGCCGCGAACCAGGATCTCGGCAACTCGCAATCCGCGTAATCCGCGTAATCCGCGGTTCCCGTTCGTTTTCAGCGTTCGAAAGAGAGTGGAACCGCGGATTACGCGGATTGCGCGGACTGTTCCGGTCGGCGCCGAGTCGACGCCACACCAGAGATTCCGTCGTTCCTGGAACGACCGCGCGACCTACTCGCTCTTCGCCTTCACCGCCGAGTAAGCGAGCCCATCCGGCTCCCGGCCGGCCTTCAGCGTTCCGGTCGCCTTCCACGTCTCGAGGTCGATCGTGCTGATCACGTCGCCGTGGGCGTGGGCGACGAACGCGCGCTTCCCGTCGTCCTGGATGAGGATCCCGATCGGGACGCTGCTGTCGCCGAACTTGTTCCCGAAGAGCCGTCCCCGGAGGTCGGGGTCCGCCTTCACCTCGAACCCGATCCGTCGGACCTCCTCGAGCGTCTTCGTGTCGAAGACGGCCACGTCGTCGCTCTTCGCGTTGGTGACGAGGACGTGGGCGCCGTCCGGCATCGCCTTGCACCGGATCGGGAAGTCGGCGCAGGGGATCTTCGCCACGATCTTGAGCGTCTCGGCGTCGATCACCGCGACCGTGTTCTCGGCCCGGTTCGTCACCCAGACCTGCTTGCCGTCGGGCGTGATGTCGATCCCCTCGGCGCCGCGCCCGGTCCGGATGATGGCGAGGCGCTTGCCGGTCGCGAGGTCGATCGCGGTGACCGAGTCGCTCCCGATGTTCGCGACGAAGGCGCGCGCGTCGTCGGGCGTGACGACGACCATGTGGGAGATCCGCTGCATCGTGGGGACGTTCTTGGTGACCGTCCCGGCATCGACGTCGACGATGATCATCGCGCCGCTGTCCTCGACCGTCACCGCCGCGTGCTTCCCGTCGGCGAGCCACTCGACCCCGTGGGGGCGCCGCCAGCGTCCGAGCTGGATCGTCTGGACCCGCTCCGCCTTCGCGATGTCGATCACCGTCAGGGTCGTGCCCGCCTTGCGCGAGCCGTAGTCGGTGACGAGCGCGGTGCGGCCGTCGGGCGAGACGGCGACCTCGTGGGGCGAGGCGCCCGTGGGGACGGTCGCGACGACCCGGTCCTTGTCGAGGTCGACGAGCGACGCCGTGGCGTCGGACTTGTTGATGACGATCAGGGTGTCGGCGCGCGCGACGCCGATCGTCGCGGCGATCGCGACCGCGATCGTGAGGACGGTGGGGACGGCGGAGAGGCGTCGCATCGATCCGGGGCTCCGTTCCTGAGGCGTTCGCTCCGGCATCATTCGGGAACGGGCGCCCCCGCGTCAACGGGTCCGGGCATCGTCTTCGGCATCGCGAGCTTGAGCCACAGCGAGAACGCGGCCGAGCTCACCAGCGAGACGGCGAGGAGGCCGACGACGAGCCCGTAGAGCGGCGGCTGCTCCATCCCTCGGGCGACCACGATCCCGCCCCAGAGCATCGGCGCGGTGAGGACGAGGTAGCGCACGAGCGCCATGACGAGCACCGGCGTCCCTCGACCCATCGCCTCGAACGCGGGGCGAACGAGGAGGAAGCCGACGCCGGTCAGGCAGCTCACCGGCACGAGCTGGAGGCTGAAGGCCGTGTAGCGCGCGGTCAGCTCCTCCTCGGCGAGGAGGTCCGCGATCCACGGCCCGAGGAGCACCATCACCGGACCGACGAGCAGGACCGAGTAGAGGACGCTCGCGACGGTCCCCTCGCGGAGCCCGCGCTTCATCCCGTCGAGGTCCCCCTCGCCCCAGCGCCGCGCCGCGAACGGGAGCAGGGCGATCCCGACCGCGATCACCGGGTTCAGGGTGAACAGGGCGACCCGGTAGTAGATCGAGTAGGCGGCGAGCGCCTCCTTGGCGTTCTCCATCCCCTTGAGGAGGACGTTGATCAGGCCCGACTCGCCCGCCATGAGGCCGAACGCCGCGGCCGCGGGGAGGGCGAGCCGCAGGATCGCCCAGTAGGCGCCGGCGTCCTCGCTCCCGTCATGCTCGGTCGTCGCGGCGAGGCGCCTCCGCTCGTGGCGACGAGCGATCACGAGGGCGTAGCCCAGCCCGGCCAGACGACCGATCACCGTCGAGAGGCCGATCCCGAAGACGCCCCAGTCGAACACGAAGAGAAACAGCGCGTTCAGGACGACGTTGGCGATGTTGCTGTAGATCCCCGCCCACATCGTCGCCTTGGTGTCCTGGTGCGCCTTCACGATCGAGTCGGGGATGATGGACCAGAACGCGGTGAAGGCGCTCCCGCCGATCAGGACCGCCCCGTAGATCTTGAACTCGCGGGCGACGTCGGCGTCGAGGCCGACCCGCTCGGCCCCGTACCAGATCAGCCCCCCAAGGACGAGGAAGACCGGGCTCACCGCGATCGCGATGATCCACGCGGCCCGGACGTACTGCTCGATCCGTCGGCTCTGGGCCGCGCCCATCGCGCGCGACAGGCACGAGGTCAGGCCCGTCGAGAGCCCGACCCAGATCGCGATCATCAGGAACTCGAACGGGACCGCGAGGCCGATCGCCGCGACGGCCGAGTCGCCGATCGTCGCGGCGAACGCCGTGTCGACGAAGGTGAACGCGGCCCGCATCACGAACGAGACGACGAGAGGCGCCGCCATCCAGAGGACGGATGGCTGGCTCGAGGCGTCGGTCACGAGGTCTCCCGGACATTCGAGGACGGGCGGCGCGGCGCGTCATCATACTGTCGTTTCAGGAAATCGCGACGCGCGTGTCGCCGCGACACGGATTCTATGGCGAAGCGACCCCCCTGTGAGTACCCTCCAGAGAGGTGTACGGCATCCGTGGGGGAGGGCGTTCCCCGGGCGCGATGACCGCACCCCAATGAAAAAGGGAGCGTCATGAGCGATCGACTCTCGCGGACGACTCGACGGGCGAGGCGGACGGTGGCGGCCGTCACCATCCTCGGCCTCGGTCTTCTCCTCCTCGTGCCGGCGGCGACGCCGACCCTCGCCCTCGACGATGTCGAGGAGGGGAAGGAGGCGACGCCGGCGGCGATCGCCGCGAGGATCGACGCGATCCTCGCGGAGCATCACGCCCGCGAAGAGATCACGCCAGCGCCGGTGATCGATGATGCCGGCTACTACCGGCGGCTCTCGCTCGACCTCGGCGGGGTCATCCCGCGAGCCGAGGAGGCGCGGAGCTTCGTCGCCCTCGACGCGGAGGAGAAGCGGAGCCAGGCCGTCGACTGGATGCTCGCGAGCCCCGACTACGCCGAGTTCCAGGCCGAGTACTGGGTCACCGCGCTCCTCGGGCGCGCCCCCCGCTACCCGCGCCTTCGGGTCGAGTCGCTTCGGCAGTGGCTGCGACGGCAGTTCGAGGAGGCGGTCCCGTTCGACGCCTGGGTCCGCGAGCTCATCACGGCCGAAGGCTTCATCGAGGCCAGCGGCCCGGCGAACTTCTACTGGCGCTACGCCGTCCAGCCGGTCGAGGTGAGCAGCCGCCTCTCTCACGTCTTCCTCGGGGTGAAGGTGCACTGCGCCCAGTGCCACGACCACCCCTACGACGAACGCCTCACCCGCGACCGGTTCTGGGAGCAGGCGGCGTTCTTCGGCCGGATGGGACGCGTCAGCTACCGCGCCGCCGACGAGGAGTATCACGACGGCCTCACCGAGCGCGCTGGCGGCGAGCTGCGGATGCCGCCCCTCGAGGCGGGCCAGCCGGCGACGCCGATGAAGCCGCGCTTCCTCTTCGAGGCCGAGTATCCCGAGATCGGCGAGGTCAACCGCCGCCAGCGATTCGCCGCCTGGCTCACCTCGGGCGACAACGACCTCTTCACGACGACGGTCGTGACGCGCGTGTGGGCCCAGCTCACCGGCGTCGAGCTCATCCGCGGTGAGGAGGGCTTCGAGTTCCACGACGAGATCCTCGCGATCCTGGCGAAGGACTTCGTCGCGAGCGGGTTCGATCTCACCCGGCTGTTCCGCGTCGTCACCGCGACCACCTGTTACCAGCGCGAGAGCCGCGGCGCCGCCGAGACCGGCGACGTCGAGCCCGAGGACTTCGCCCGCGCGCCGCTCAAGCGCCTCGGCGGCGAGCAGCTCGCGCGCTCGCTCCTGCGAGCGAGCGGCCAGGAGGAGCCGCAGCCGGACAAGAACCGTCAGCGGTTGAACAGGTTCCTCGACAACACGTTCCGGCAGTACGTCCGGAGCTTCGGCCAGGAGGCGCTCGCCGAGCGCGACGACTTCGAGGGCTCGGTCCCGCAGATGCTGCTGCTCTTCAACGCGGGCCTCAGCAACGGCGCGGGCCCGGCGCAGATGCGGCGCCCGGATCCGGTCGCGGAGAACCGCAAGACGTTCCGCGGCTCCCTCGCCGTGATCATGCGCGGCAAGGCGACCGACGACGACCGGATCGACCAGCTCTTCTTCTGGGTCGTCGGGCGCGCCCCGACCGACGAGGAGCGGGCGGGCGTTCACGAGATGATTCCGGACGGGAAGGCGCGCAAGCCGGACGCCGTGCGGGCGGCGTTCGAGGATGTCTACTGGGTGCTGATCAACTCGGCCGAGTTCACCTTCAACCACTGAGCCAGTCGCGACGGAGCTGACGAGATGCGAGACACGCACGATCGAAACGACGGCTGCTCGAGCTGCTCGGGTGACGCCCAGCCGATGGACCCCGCCCGCCGGACCCTGCTGAAGGCCGGTCTCGGGAGTGGGCTCGGGATGCTGCTCTCCGGGTTCGCGACCAACAGCCTGTTCGCCGACGACGAGAAGCCATCGGGCGACGGGATGGACGGCGCCGGCATGGACGGCGACGGGATGGATGGCATGGAGGGGAAGGCGCCCGAGGGCGGGCTCCTCCAGAAGGTGAAGAAGGGCAGCACCAAGACGAAGAGTGACCTCCCCGGGTTCGGCGAGACGAAGAGCGTGATCCTGCTCTGGCTCGCCGGCGGGCCGAGTCACATCGACACCTTCGATCCGAAGCCGGGCGCCAAGACGGGCGGGCCGTTCCAGGCGATCCCGACCAGCGTCCCGGGCCTCCACATCTCCGAGCACCTCCCGCGAATCGCCGAGCAGGCGAAGCACGCGTGCATCGTCCGGAGCATGACGAGCAAGGAGGGCAACCACGAGCGGGCGGCCTACCTCTGGCGGACCGGCTACTCGATGCAGAACGCGGTCCTGCACCCCGCGTGGGGATCGGTCGTGAGCGCGACCCTCGCCGACGAGGAGTCCGACCTCCCATCGTTCGTCACCGTCGGCGGGCCGGGTGAGCGGAGCGGCTACCTCGGCGCGGCCCACAACGCCTTCCCCGTGGCGAACCCCAACCAGATGCCGGCGAACGCCAGCTACTTCCGAGGCGTCGACGCGAAGCGGTTCGGCCGGCGCCGCGCCATGCTCGGCCTCTTCGACGGGCGCTTCACGGCCGGCCGCGATGACGAGCCGGTGCGCGGCCAGCACAAGCTCCAGGAGCGGGCCTCGCGCTTCCTCACCTCACCGCGGCGCGCGGTGTTCGACCTGAACAAGGAGAAGGCGACCGTCCGCGACTCGTACGGTCGGAACAACTTCGGACAGGGCTGCCTCCTCGCGCGGCGCCTCGTCGAGGAGGGTGTCCGCTTCTCGCAGGTGACCCTCGGCGGCTGGGACACGCACCAGCGAGGCTTCCCGGCCGTCCAGGCGCGCAGCCAGATCCTCGACGCCGGCGTCGGGTCGCTCCTCGCGGACCTCGCCGAGCGCGACCTGCTCGACCAGACGCTGGTGCTGTGCCTCGGCGAGTTCGGGCGGACGCCGAACATCAACAAGGACGAGGGCCGCGATCACTACCCGAAGGCGAGCTCGCTCCTCCTCGCAGGCGGACGAACGCCGCGGGGCGCGGTCGTGGGCTCGACCGACGCGATGGGCGGCGAGGTCCAGGACGTCCCGATCGGGCCGCAGGATCTCTACGTCACGGTCTGTCACCACCTCGGCCTCGATCCGCGAGAGGAGTTCCTCACGCCCGAGGGCCGGCCGATGAAGATCGTCGACGGCGGCACGCGGATCCCGGAGCTGATCGCCTAGCCAGGACGCTCGGCTGCGGACCGCCGGCGCGGAGAGAACGAAGACGACGAGACGACGACCCCGGGGTGGAGACCGCTCCGGGGTCGTTTCTTGGGTCGAAGCCCCCCGACAGAGATGACGCGAGCGATGACGGCAGAGAACACCGAAGAGACGAGGGAGCGAGCGATGCTGAGTCACGAGACCTCCAGGGCCGCACGCGCGGCGATCGGCGCGGTCCTCGCGGTCCTCCTCACGCCCGGCCTGGCCTGGGCGCAGGAGAAGGCGGTCACGCCGATCCGCGACGGGCTCACCGGCAAGCGCGGCGACGCGGTCGCGAAGCAGCTCAAGGGCGGGCTCGAGGACTACCGGGAGCGGAAGTGGGGCCCCGCCCGGAAGAAGCTCGAGGCGGTCCTGGCGGCCGACCCGGCTCACCCGCTCGCGGTCGCCTTCCTCGCGAACATCCTCGTCGAGCAGGGCGAGTTCACCTACGCCGAGGCGCTCATCCGGCGCGCCGGCGACGTGGCGCCGAAGCCGCAGCCGACGCTCCGCCTGATCCAGTGGCATGTGATCGGGCCGTTCCCGAATCAGGACCCGAAGGGGTTCAACACCGCCTATGGGCCGGAGAAGGACCCCTTCGACGCGGCCAAGACGTACAAGCCCGCCGGCGCCGACGTCGCGTGGCAGGTCATCCAGGGCCCGAACGTGATCCTCCACACGATCATGAAGCCGCCCGACAACGGCGTCGCCTACGGGCGCAAGGTCATCCGGACGACCGACGCGGGCTGGGTCCAGATGGGCTTCGGCTCCGACGACGGGATCAAGGTCTGGCTCAACGGCGCGGTGATCTGGAACAACCACGTCCACCGCGGCATGCGGGCGAACCAGGACCGATTCTGGGTGCGCCTGAAGAAGGGCGACAACGTCCTCCTCGCGAAGGTGTGTCAGGGAGGCGGCGGCTGGGGCTTCGTCGGGCAGCTCAACTTCGGGATCCCGCGCGTGCCGGTCGCGTTCCTCGAGGCGGCGGCGACGGGGCAGCGGCGCCTCGAGGCGAACGACGTCGAGGGGGCGATCGAGAGCTTCAACGAGGCGCAACGCCTCCGGAACGGCACGTCGCCGGTGCTCGCCGGGCTCGCCGAGGCCTACTACCGGAAGGGGTTCTACCCGACCGCCCGGAGCTGGCTGACCCGAGCGCTCCAGCGCAGCCCGTCCGACCCGCGGGCGCTGACGTTGCTCGGTCAGGTGCTCGCCCGGCAGGGCGCGGCCCTCGAGGCGAGCGAGGCGTTCCAGGACGCGGTGAAGAGCGGCGGCGAGCTGTTCCCGTCGGCGTTCCTCGCGCTGGCGAAGCAGCTCGAGGTCGAGGGGAAGTTCCAGGAGGCGCTCGAGTCGTACCGTCAGGCGGGCGAGGGGTTCGCGCGGACCAAGGACTTCGGCCAGGCGCTCGAGGCCTACGCCCACTACCGTCACATCCAGCCGAGGAACCGCGGGGTCAACCAGCGTTTCGGCCAGATCCAGCGCCTCGCGGGGCGAACCGCCCAGGCCGAGAAGACGCTCCTCGAGCAGGTCCGGGGTGATCCCCGCGACCCCAAGGCGCTCCGTCAGCTCGCCGCGGTCTACCGCGACGGGAACGACCGTGAGAGCGCCGTCCGCTGGCTCGCGGTGCTCGATCGCCTCGCCGAGCTCCTCCCGAAGGACCCCGAGATCGCGCGCCAGCGGATCGAGGCGGCCTACCGGGCGGGCCGACCGAACCTGGCCGGCGACCTCGCGATCGCCGCGATGCAGGCGTTCCCGAAGAACCCGGGGATCCGGGTGACGACCGGCTGGAACCTCGTCCGGCTCGGCGACCTCGCCCAGGCGGCGAACGTGGCGCGCGCCGCGCGCGAGGCGTTCCCCGAGCATCCGGGCGTCGCGCTCCTCGCCGGACGGGTCGCCATCGACCGAGGTGAGCTCGACGAGGCCGGGAAGCTCCTCGCCCTCGCCACCACGGCGACCAACGAGCGAACGGCGGCGACCGCGCGCGAGCTGCTCGTCGGCCTCGACCTCGAGCGCGAGGAGCAGAGGGAGCGGCGGCATCCGAAGCTCGCGCTCATCACCGTCCTCTCCGGGCTCAACCTCGAGGAGAGCCTCGGCGACCCGGACGTGATGCCCGAGCTCGCCCACTACGTTCGCAGCATCGGGACGCTCTACCCTCGGGTGAAGCTCGCCGGCGGGCGGACGCGCGACGACGCGGGCCGCCCGCTCTGGCTCGTCCCCTTCCTGACCGGCAACGCGAGCCTGACCCTCGGCGAGGACGGAGCGCTCGTCGATCGGAGTCTCCTCGACGAGATCGCCGACGGCTGGAAGCTCGAGCGCGGCAGCGCGGTCATCCTCGGGCCGAGCGACCCGGCCCTCCAGTGGTTCGGCGGCGGGCCGGGCGGGGTGGCCGTGCGGGTGCAGGGAGACCGACTCGAGACCCTGGCCGAGCGCGCGCGACTCCTCGCGCGACGCTTCGACCGCGACGGGGCGCCGCCCGAGCAGGTGCGCGACCTCGTCTCCGGGGCGCGCCCCGATGACGCGAACGTCGGCTCGGGCGACCCCGAGACCGAGCGCCTCGTCTGGGAGTGCGTTGCGAGGCCCGGGAGCGCGTCGAGCAAGGACGCACCGGGCGGCGTTCGGCGCCTGCGGGACGGTCTGATTGGCGCGGCGGCGCGCGACCTCCTCAACCGGGCGCGGCCGCGCGTGATGGTCGTCGCGTTCGGCGGTCACGAGCCGACCGAGATGGACGCGGCGGCGCGGCGAGCCTCCGCGCGCGAGATCGACGCTCGGATCGGCGCGTTCATCCGCGCGGCGGGGCATCACCCGACGTGGCGGCAGAACGCGCTCTTCTGCGTCGTCATCGCCCACCCGAGCCGCGAGGAGGCGAGCGTCCTCCTCGTCGGCCCCGGGATCGCGGCCGGCGTCGAGGAGACCGGCCCCGGCTCGACCCGGGGGCTCGGCTTCGAGCTCGCCGAGCGACTCGGCGTCGACTTCCAGACCTCGGACGAGGAGCGGACGGCCGGCGGGCTGCTGCCGCCGCTCCCGCCCGCGCCCCCACCGGCACCGAAGCCCGAGCCCAAGACGCCGGCTGCGGATCCCGCCAAGGCGGCAGCCGACGCCGCGGCGAAGAAGGCCGAGGCCGACAAGGCGGCCGCGGCGAAGGCCGCCGCCGTGAAGGCGGCCGCCGACAAGGCCTCGGCGGCGAAGAAGGCCGAGGCGGACAAGGTCGCCGCGGCGAAGGCGGCCGCCGACAAGGCTGCCGCAGAGAAGGCCGCGGCAGCGAAGATGGCCGCCGCGAAGAAGGCCGAGGCCGACAAGGCAGCGGCCGTGAAGGCGGCCGCGGACAAGGCGGCCGCCGACAAGGCAGCCGCCGTGGCGGCAGCGAAGAAGGCCGCGGCCGACAAGGCGGCCGCCGTGAAGGCGGCCGCGGACAAGGCGGCCGCCGACAAGGCAGCCGCCGTGGCGGCAGCGAAGAAGGCCGCGGCCGACAAGGCGGCCGCCGAGAAGGCCGCGGCCGACGCGGCGGCCGCGAAGGCGGCGGCGAACAAGGCCGCCGCCGACAAGGCCGCCGCCGACAAGGCAGCCGCAGAGAAGGCGGCCGCAGAAAAGGCCGCAGCAGAGAAGGCCGCAGCAGAGAAGGCCGCGGCAGAGAAGGCTGCCGCAGAGAAGGCCGCTGCCGACAGGGCGGCCGCGGAGAAGGCCGCGGCGGAGAAGGCGGCTGCCGAGAAGGACGAGGAGACACCGAAGCCGGCGACTCCGAACGAACCGTGACCGACGCGGCGACGCGGATCGCCGTCGTCGACCAGAACGACCGCTTTCTCCGGTGGGAGGATCGTCGCGCGGTCCACGAGCATCACCTCGTTCACCGAAGCGTCCACATCCTCGTCTTCGACGGCGCGGGACGGCTCGTCCTCCAGCGCCGCCATCCCGACAAGACCGTCTACCCCGACCACTGGGACGCGTCCGCGAGCGGGCACGTCGAGGAGCCCGACTACGTCGCCGGAATCGACGAGGAGCTCGACCGCGTCTACGCGATCACCGCCGAGCGCGAGCTCGAGGAGGAGCTCGGCGTGCGGGCGCCGCTGCGCGAGGTCGGCCACTTCGGACCGGAGGCCGGCCTCCACTACGAGCAGACGCGCCTCTTCACGGCGACGAGCGACGGCCCGTTCACGATCCAGGCCGACGAGGTCGCCGAGCTCCGGCGAGTGAGCTGGGAGGAGCTCCTGGCGCTCACCTCGAGCGAGGAGCCCGTCACCCCGACCGTCGTCGAGTTCGCCCGGCGCGTTCGAGAGCGCGGGGGCTGGCCCGGATCACCGGCCTAGCCCGAGCCGCTCCGCGGCCTCGAGCGAGGCGATCAGCCGGAAGCCGACGCTCCCGTCCCGCGCCCTGTTCATCACCGGGTGCCGACAGGCCATCCGCGCGCGCGAGGGCGGAGAGCCGAACGAGCCCCCTCGGGCGGTCCGGGGGAGGAACGGCTCGGGCACCCGCGGGTCGGTCAGCTCCCGATCCTGGTAGGGCGCGTAGGCATCGAGGGTGAGCTCCCACGCATTGCCGACGACGTCGAACAGCCCCCACGCGTTCGGAACGTAGCTTCCGACCGGCGCCGTCGCCCGGAAGCCGTCGTCGCCCGGAAAGCCGCCCCACGCCGTCCCGAGCTGCCGCGCGGTCGTCTCGTCGGTGGCGTTGGCGTACCGGACGCCCTGGCGCTCGTCCTCACCCCAGAAGAAGCGCCCGGTCGTCCCGGCCCGGGCCGCCCACTCCCACTCGGCCTCGGTCGGAAGGCGGAAGAGCTCCTCCCGACCGGCCGCCTTCGAGAGCTCGGCCGCGAGCTCCTGGATCTCGCGAAGAGGCACCCGGACGACGGGATGGTCGTCGCCGTCGAGGGGGAGGCCCGTGACCACGTCGTCGATCCCGCTGTCGTGCTTCGGTCGCAGGAGGCGGAACTGGGCGTTGGTCATCTCGGTCACGCCGACGTAGAACCCCTCGGTGAGGGTCACGCGGTGGGGGAGCTCGATCCGACCGTGGGGACCGTCCGCGCGGCCGCGCTCGGTCGCGGGGCTCCCCATCGTGAAGCTTCCAGCGGGGACGAGGACGAATCGGCCGACCACCGGATGGTCGAACCAGAGCGGCAGCCCGCGCGCCGTGGACAGCTCGATCTGCGTCTCCGCCGGCGTCCACCACGGAACGAACGCGATCGGGTGCTCGAAGACGGTCTCGTTGTCGAGGTCGTCCCGGGCGACGATCTCGATGACCTGCTCGAGGAACCCCGCCGGACGGAGCGTGATCGTGAAGGCGCCACCCTCCCCGATCTCGACGGGGCGGCCGGCCGCGGTGACCGTCGCGGGGCCGGCGTCCTCGACGCGGCCGCGGACGACGACCTCGCCGAAGGGGAGCGGCTGCCCCGCGGGCGGGTCGACGATCGTCACCTCGGGCGGACGAGCGTCGACGTGGACCGACACGCTCCCGAGGGTCGCCCCGCCGGGCGACGCCATCACGGCGACGACCTGCGCGCCCGGCTCGAGATCGACCGTCGCGATGAATGCGCCGTCGTCACCCACCGGCCAGGGTCGCGCACGGATCCACACCTCCGCGATGCTCCCCTCGGTCACTCGACCGCGGACCTCGACCCGACTGCCGACGCGGGCGCCGGCGGCCGGCGCGTCGAGCTGGATGATCGCGGGGGCCCCGCCGAGAAAGAGGACCGCCACGATCACCACGAGGGCGAGCACGAGGGCGCCGATCGCGGCCAGCCGGGCCGATGACCCGGACCCCTCGTCGGCGCGCGCCGAGGCGCCCGCCACGCCGCGCGCCGCGCGCCGCCGGTGGCGCTCGAGCGCTCGGGCGAGCTCGTTCGCGCTCGGGTAGCGATCGCCGGCCTCCTTCGCGAGGCAGCGGAGGATGATCTCCTCGAGCTCCGGCGGCGTCTCGGGGGCGAGCTCCCGCGGCGAAGTCGGGGCGTCGACGAGCACCGAGGCCAGGACCGCCATCGAGCTCCCCTCGAACGGTGGCCGACCGCAGGCCGCGCGGTAGAGGATGGCGCCGAGGGCGTAGACGTCGGTGGCCGGCCCGTAGAGCTCGCGCTTCGCCTGGACCTGCTCGGGCGCCATGTACGAAGGCGTGCCGAGCGCGTCGGACGACGCGGTCAGCCGGCTCACGCTCGGATCGTAGGCGAGGCCGAAGTCGGCGACCCGGGGCTTGCCCTCGGCGTCGACGATGATGTTCGCGGGCTTCACGTCGCGGTGGATGACGCCCTCGAGGTGGGCGTGGTGAAGGGCCTGGGCGACGACGGCGATGACATCGACGGCGGCGCCGAGCTCGATCCCCTCGCGAAAGAGATCGCCGAGCGTCCTCCCGCGGACGAGCTCCATCACGAGGAACGGGGTGTCGTCGACCGTCTCGACGGCGTAGACCTCGACCACGTTGGGGTGTCGGATCCGCGCCGCGAGCTGCGCCTCGCGCCGGAAGCGCTCGAGGTCCTCGGCCGGGAGGGTGGCGTGCTGCCGGAGCACCTTGATCGCGACCGAGCGCGCCAGGGCCGGGTCCCACCCCTCGTAGACGGCCCCCATGCCGCCGCGGCCGAGCTCGGCGACCACCTCGTAGCGGCCGATGCGCGGGCGGCGCGCGTCGTGACCCGACCCGCTCGCGCTCGGCGCGCGGGCGAACCCCGGGATCGGCGGCGCGGCGTGGTCCCGATCGGGAGGCCGCGAGGCGGGCTCCCGGCCGCGGGACGGCGGACGAGGCGGCGGTCCGGAGGACGTCATCGGGCCACCCGGGGCCGCCCGATCAGCTCGGCTTCCCGTAGAGGCGCTCGATCATCGAGCGGCTGCCCTGGAGGGCGACTCGCTGCATGTAGGGCGAGAGACCGCGGGCGCCGCCGAGCTCCTCGCCGCCGCCCGCCCGGCCGGGGCCGCCATGGATCGACTGGGGCAGGGCGAGGCCGCTCCCGAGCGCCTGCTCGGCCATCTTCTCGGAGCCGAGGTAGAGGCGGCCCGTGAACGCCCCGCCCGAGGCGACGTAGTCGCCGACGAAGCCCTGATCGTCGGAGTAGACGCTCGTGACGAGCGTGCCGTCGCCGCGCGCGACGAGGGCGGCGGCCCGAGCCGCCGAGCCGTCGTAGGGCATCACGGTGGCCACCGGCCCGAAGACCTCGTGCTCGTGGACGACGGCGGCCGCGTCGGGGTCGTCGGCCCGGAGCAGCGTCGGCCCAAAGAACCAGCCCTTGCCGGCCGCCCGCGCGCTGGCGCCCTCGACCCGCTCGCCGGCGCCGCTCACGATCGCCGCGCCGCCGGCGACCAGCTTGGCGACGCCCGCCACGGCGTCGTCGAGCTGCTGCGCCGTCGCGAGCGGCCCCATCGAGACCGACCCGTCGCGCGGGTCGCCCGTGACGACGTCCGCCAGGCGCTCGGTCAGCGCCCCGAGGAGCTCGTCGACCCGGTCCTTCGGGCAGAAGATGCGCCGGACGGCCGTGCACTTCTGGCCCGACTTCTGGGTCATCTCGCGGACGACCTCGGTCAGGAACAGGCTCCAGGTCTCGCAGCTCGCGTCGACGTCGGGGCCGAGCACCGCCGCGTTGAGGCTGTCCGCCTCGATGTTCACGTGGGTGCTGGCGCGCAGCAGGTTCTCGCCGCGGCGGAGCATCAGCCCGGTGTCGGCCGACCCGGTGAACGCGAGGACGTCCTGGCTGCCGAGGCGGCCGATGAGGTCGCCGGTCCGGCCGCACGCGAGCGAGAGCGCCCCGGCGGGGAGGACGTCGGCCTCGACGAGCAGCTCGATGCAGCGCTCGGTCAGCATCGAGGTCGCCGTGGCCGGCTTGCTGATCGCCGGGACGCCGGCGAGGAGGCTGCAGGCGGCCTTCTCGGCGAAGCCCCACGCGGGGAAGTTGAACGCGTTGACGTGGACGGCCACGCCGGGCCGGCTGACCAGGACGTGCTGCCCCCAGAACTTGGCGCTCCGGCCGAGCTGCGCCCCCTCGCCATCGAGGAGCACCTTCCGGTCGCCGAGCTCCTTGCCGAGGTAGGCGTAGAAGCTGAGCGTCCCGGTCGCCCCGTCGATGTCGAACTTGGCGTCCTTCCGGGTCGTCCCGGTGTTCAGCAGCGAGAGGTCGATCAACGCGTCGCGCTGCGCGTGGAGCGCCTTGCTCGCGGCGAGCAGCATCTCGCCCCGCTGCGCGAAGGTGAGCTCGCGCAGGGCCGGACCGCCCGTCTCGCGGGCGTACGCGAGGGCGGCGCCGAAGTCGATCCCGGCCGTGCTGGCCCGCCCGACGACCTCCTCGGTGCAGGGATCGTGGAGGTCGACGAAGCCGTCCGCCGCCTCGTGCCAGGCGCCGGAGACGTAGCTCTTCAGGGTCTTCATGCGGTGGCCCCCTGACGCGCCCGCCAGGCCTGGCGAACGCGCCGGAAGAAGAAGAACGCGACGATCGAGAGGAACAGGAAGACGAGGATCGGGATCACGATCGCGAGGAGCGCGACGACCCAGGTGAAGATGTCTTCGAGGAACGAGATGATCGGGTTCGCGAGCCCGCCGGTCGTGGCGGTCGACGCGGCCCGGAGCAACGCCTTGCCCCCGTGGACCGAGAACGCGCTCCCCGCCCCGATGATCACCATGATGGCGACCGCCCAGGTCGGCAGCTCGACGAGCGGCGCGGCGACGACGATCCCGCCGGCGATCGTGCGGACCGGCGTCTGGATCACATCGAGGATGTTGTCGAGCGCCGGGATCTTGTCCGCGACGAACTCGACGACCGCGGCGCAGCCGAGCGCGAGGACGGCCGGCCAGCTGCTCATCCACTCGAGGCTCTCGACGAGCGGCACCCAGCTCGGCGCCATCTTGTGGCCGAGGGCGAGGAGGAAGAGCGGGACGATCGCCCGGAGCCCGGCGCAGGCCGAGAGGCTGACGCCGAGGGTGAGGGCAGAGATGGTCTCGAACACGGAGCTACGCTCGTCGCCTTGGTCGGTCGGGCCGGCGCGGTCAGTCCGCGGCCGGCAGCTCGACACCGAGGTTCTCGACGAGGAAGGCCCAGCGGTCGGCCACCTCGGCGATGATCTTGTCGGTCGGCTTGCCGGCGCCGTGCCCCGCCTTGGTCTCGATCCGGATCAGGACGGGCGCGTCGCCGGCGTGGGCGTGCTGGAGGGCCGCGGCGAACTTGAAGCTGTGGCCGGGGACGACCCGGTCGTCGGTGTCGGCCGTCGTGATCATCGTCGCGGGGTAGGCCGTCCCCTTCTTCAGGTTGTGGTAGGGCGAGTAGGCGTGGAGCGCCGGGAACTGCTCCGCGTCGTCGCTGCTGCCGTACTCGGGCACCCACGCCCAACCGATCGTGAACTTGTGGAAGCGGAGCATGTCGAGAACGCCGACGGCGGGAAGGGCCGCGCCGAAGAGCTCCGGGCGCTGGGTCATGCACGCGCCGACGAGGAGGCCGCCGTTGCTGCCGCCGCTGATCGCGAGCTTGCTGCTGCTGGTGTACTTCTTGGCGATCAGGTACTCGGCGGCCGCGATGAAGTCATCGAAGACGTTCTGCTTCTCGACCGTCATCCCCGCCTGGTGCCACTCCTCGCCGTACTCGCCGCCGCCGCGCAGGTTCGGCAGGGCGTAGACGCCGCCCATCTCGAGCCACGCCGAGTTGCTGACGCTGAACCGCGGCCCCAGGGCGATGTTGAACCCGCCGTAGCCGTAGAGGAGCGTCGGGTTGTTCCCGTCGAGCTCCAGGTCCTTGCGGTGGACGATGAACATCGGGACCTTCGTCCCGTCCTTGCTCTCGTAGAACTCCTGCTTCACGACGAACGCGTCGACGTCCACCTCGACCGCGGCCCGCCGCAGGAGCGTACTCTCGCCGGTGACGAGGTCGTAGCGGTAGATGCTCGGCGGCGTCGCGAAGCTGCTGAACGAGTAGAACGTCTCGGTGTCGCCGCGCTTGCCGCCGAAGCCGCTCGCCGTGCCGATCCCGGGGAGCTCGACGTCGCGGACGTGGGTGCCGTCCTGCTTGAAGAGGCGGACGCGGGTGCTCGCGTCGTGGAGGTAGCTCGCGACGAACACGTTGTTGACGAACGAGACGCCGCGGAGGGTGTCCTCGGTCTGGGGGATCGCCGTGCTCCAGTGCTCGGGCTCGGGCTTGCGGACGTCGATCGCGATCACCCGGCCCTTGGCCGCGTCGCGGTCGGTCCGGAAGTAGAAGAGGTGCCCCTCGTTCCCGAGGAAGGTGTAGTCGTTCTCGAAGCTGCCGATCAGCTCGATCGGCATCCCGAACGGCTCGGACAGGTCCTTGTAGAGGACCATGTTCTTCGGGTTCGCGCCCATCCAGACGCTGATCACCAGCCAGCGCCCGTCCTCGGTCACCTCGCCCCCGAAGCCCCACTCGGGCTGGTCGGGGCGGTGGTAGACCAGGACGTCGTCGCTCTGGGGCGACCCGAGGCGGTGGTAGTAGAGCTTCTGGAAGCGGTTCTCGCTCGTGAACGCCTCACCCTCGGGCTCGTCGTAGCGGCTGTAGAAGAAGCCCTTGCCGTCGGGCGTCCACGAGGCGCCGCTGAACTTGACCCACCTCGTCACGTCGGGGAGGCGCTTGCCGGTCGCCACGTCGAGGACGTGGATCTCCTGCCAGTCCGAGCCGGCGGACGAGACGCCGTAGGCCATGTGGCGGCCGTCGTCGGTGACGTAGGTGCCGCGGAGCGCGACCGTCCCGTCCTTGGAGAGCCCGTTCGGGTCGATCAGCACCCGCGGCTCGCCGTCGAGCTCGTCGAGAACGTACAGGACGCTCTGATTCTGGAGGCCGTCGTTCTTGTAGTAGAAGTAGCGGCCGCCCGCCTTGAACGGGCTGCCGTAGCGCTCGTAGTTCCAGAGCTTGGTCAGGCGCTCCCGGATCCGTTCGCGGGCCGCGATGCCGCCGAGGTAAGCGTGGGTCACCTCGTTCTGGGCGGCGACCCAGGCGGCGACCGTCTCGTCCTCGCGGACGTCGCCCTCGAGCCAACGGTAGGGGTCGGCGACCTTCGTCCCGTGGTACTCGTCGACCACGTCGCCGCGCTTGGTCGGCGGATAGGTGAGGGCGGCCCGGTCGTCGGCGCCGACCGCGAGGGGGGCGCCGAGCGCGAAGGCGAGCCCGAGGAGGAGGGCGGCGGCGGGTCGGCGGCGCGGGAACATCATCATCGGCCTCTTCTCATAGCAATGTCGGGGGTCCGGGACCGACGGGGTCTCGCCGGACGGCCGGGGATCTTACCAGAGCGGGAGGCGGCTGTCAGGGCTCGCCAGCGGCCGGATCCGGGCCCTCGGAAGCCGCGGCGGCGGACCAGTCCTCGATCGGCCAGCCGCGCTTTCGGGCGAGGCGCCGAAGACGCCCGTCGGGCTGCACCACGACCGGCCTGCCGACCCGCTCGAGCATGGGGAGGTCGGTGATCGAGTCGGTGTAGAACGCGGAGGCGTCGAGGTCGACGTCGTTCTCGGCGGCCCATCGCTCGGCGTGCTCGACCTTCCCCTCGCCGTAGCAGAGCGGGAGGATCAGCTCGCCGGTGAAGGCGCCGTCTCGGACCTCGAAGTGGGTGCACAGCCACCCGTCGAGGTGGAGATGCTCGGCCACCGGGCGGGCGAGATACGGCGACGTCGACGACAGGAGCACGACCGGCTCGCCGGCGGCGCGGTGACGCTCGAGGACCGCGAGCCCCCCCGGCGCGAATCTCGGCAGAACGACCTCGCGAAAGAAGCGCTCGCAGCGTTCGACCATGTCCGACTCGGCGAGGCCCTCGCACGTCTTGATCGCCCGTCCGAACGCGATCTCGGGCTTCATCATCCCGACGTGGTAGAGGCCGAGCCAGACGACCGCCTCGACCGCCTGCAGCGCCGTGATGCGGCCCTCGGCGCGCTCGCGGCGGAACCAGGCGGAGCCGCTGTTGATGATCAGGAGCGTCTTGTCGAGATCGAAGAAGGCGGCCGGACGACCCATGGCGTGTCCCTGACCATCGCGGTCGGGTTGAGGTATCTTCTCCTTCTACCGGCCCGAGGGCCGGGGTTCCAGCGGAGAGGGAGGACCGAACGCCGTGGCCGAGCTCTACTTTCGCCAGCTCCTCGTCGGGGGCATGCAGAACTTCGTATACCTGATCGGCGACAAGGACGCGGGCGAGTGCCTGATCGTCGACCCGGCGTGGGCGATCGAGGACATCATCGCCGTCGCCGGCGAGGACGGGATGAAGATCACCGGCGCCCTCGCCACCCACTACCACCCCGACCACGTCGGGGGAGAGATCTTCGGTTTGTCGATCGAGGGTCTCCCGAAGCTGCTCGAGGTCGCCCCCTGCAAGATCCACTGTCACCGTGAAGAGGCGGAGGGGATCCGGGTGATGACCAGCGTCAGCGAGAGCGACCTCGTGAAGCACGACGCCAACGACAAGGTGAAGGTCGGCGAGGTGGAGATCGAGCTCCTCCACACGCCCGGCCACACCCCAGGGAGCCAGTGCTTCCGCGTCGGCCAGGCGCTCGTCGCGGGCGACACCCTCTTCCTCGAGGGATGCGGCCGGACCGACCTGCCAGGCGGCGACAGCGAGGAGCTCTACCGGACGATCAGCGAGCGCTTCAGCAAGCTCCCCGACGACCTGATCCTCTACCCCGGCCACGCTTACTCGGGCGAGAGCGCGCCGCTCGGTGAGGTGCGGAAGACGAACTTCGCCATGAAGGTGTCGAGCCTGGACGAGTGGAAGCAGATGATGGGGTGAGCCAATCGCCGGCTACCCGTCTTCCCCGCCGCAGCTCCAGTTCCCGCAGCAGCACCCCGGGTCGAGCCAGGACTGCAGGAAGGTTCGCGGGACGCGCGGCCGGAACCGCAGGACGATGAAAGCGCCGTGGGCGGCGACGAGGATGGTCAGGAGGCCGACGCTCGCGAGGAGGCGACGGCGGCGGCGGATGAGGATCGACACGATCGGATGATCGGTTTGTCGGTGGAACACGCGCAGCGATTGCCGTCGCGAAAAGACGATCCACAGATTACACAGATTACACAGATCGCCGCTGACGGCTCCGAGTCGTTGCCGAGCTCGGAACGGCCCTCCGCGTACCACGAGGGATGACCGCCTTCGGCAGCTCGTAATCTGTGGAATCTGTGTAATCTGTGGATCGTCACTCGTTCGGAGCGGCGACTCTCAGGTTCCCGAAGCGAATGCCCCGTCGGCCCTGTTCCTGCGCTCAGTCGCCCTGCGCCTCGGCGCTCTCGAGCGCCTTCCACTGCTCGTCGAGCCGGCTCTGCGTGACCGCGCTGCGGCGCAGCCCGAGCGTCACGGGGTTCCGCGAAAGACCGACCTGGAGCGTGACGCTGTCCTCGTCGAGCTTGAGCTGCTCGCCGATGTCGCCGGTCTTCCGGAGCTCGACGCGACGGAACGGCGCGGACGCCTGGCCGCCGTTCGCAACGTGGAGGTCGGCGAGGAACGCGGCGGTCGCGCTCATCGACTCCTGGAGCGGCGTCTTCGGAACGATCTCGTCGGGCCACGCCTCGGGCGGGACGATCAGCTCGTAGGCGTCGCGGAGCGGCACCGCCGTGCTCGGGTCGATTCCCTTCGCCCGGAGGCGCGCGTCGACCTGGCGCTGGAGGGCGCCGTCGGGCGCGAGGGCGTCGTGCGCCTGGAGATTCACCAGGTTGAGGATCTTCGCCCGCGGCTCGTCGGAGTCGACGAGGTGCGGGAGGAGGTCGCTCGGGCGCGACGCGTCGGCGTCGGTCGCCACGGGCGCCGGCGCGTCGGGCGCGGAGGTCGCCGTGCCGGGCGCCACGAGCGCCGGGACGTCAGCGCTCGGCGCAGCTGGCTCGGGCGCTTCCAGCTCGTCGGCGAGGTCGCGGAACATGTCGCCAATGACCTGCTCGTCGCTCGGGAGCACGTCTGTGTCGGCGGGAGCGTCGGTCGCGGCGCCGGCGTCGGGCGCCCCATAGGTCTGCCCGCCGTAGCGCTTCTCGGGCGGGGCCGGATCGACGGCGGGGGCGACGCGCGTGGCGCCGCCGGCTGCGTCGCCCTGGCCCTGGGCCGGGTTGCGCTGGGCGGGCGGGAGGCTGGGCGCGACGTCGGGGACGCTCGAGGCGTCCGGCTCGCGGCGCTGCTGCTCGACCTGCGGGACGACCACCGGATCGTCGCCGGCCACGGCATCGCGCTCGACGTCGAGGACGTCGGCGAGGGCGGCGGCCGCGCCGTTCTCGCGCTGGGCGACCGGGACGTCGCGAACGAGGTCGCGGGCGATCATCTCGGCGATGTCGAGGACGCTCGGATCGGCGCCCGGCTGCCGGACGCGGTCGAGGAGCTTCTCGCCCAGCGCCGCGACGTCACTTCCGCCGAGCCCGTTCTGGAATCGCTTGAGCAGCTCGTCGCGCTGCTCGGGCGGGAGCTCGGCGAGGCGCGCCTTCAGCGCCTCGAGCTGCTCGGGCGAGAGGCCGTTCTGGAGCTCCTCGAGGAGGTTCGTCAGGCGACGGATCGCCTCGTTCCGGGGCAGGAGTTCGCTCTCGTCGACGACGGACTCATCGACGGGGTCGACGACGACGGGCTCATCGGGACGATCCTGGCCCGGCGCGCCGAGGAGGTCGGACGCGATGAGCTCCGCAACATCGACGACGCTCGGGGCGACCGGCTGGCGAACGAGGGTGAGGAGCCGCTCGGCGAGATCGGGCACCGCGCTCGGATCAATCCCGCGCTGGAAGATCCCCTGGAGCTCCTCGAGCTGATCGGTCGAGAAGCGTCCGCGGAGCCGCTCGCGAAGCTCGGCGAGCTCGGCGGGGGACAGGCCGGCGCGGAGCTGGGCGATGAGCGCCTGGAGCCGGCGGAGGGCCTCGTCCTCGGAGACGGTCGGGGCGTCGACGCCGGAGCCGTCGCCGGGCTTGTCGACGCCGGGGTCGCCGACGTCGGGGAGGATGTCGACGCCGCCGTCGTCGAGCGGCTGATCGGCGTCGCCGCCGCCGCCGACGTCGGGCTGACCGTCGTCGCCAGGCATCGGGTCGCCGTACGAACCGTCGGTCGCGGGCTCCTCGGCGACGGGCTCCTCCTCCTCGGCGGGCGGCGTCGCCGACGCGTCGAAGAACGAGCGGACGCCGCTCATGTTGCTGGCGTACCATCCGGAGAGAGGGCGCTTGATCACGGTGCGGAACTGGGCGCGGCCCGAGGTTCCCGACGGGTAGACGATGTTGCCGGCGCCGTCGGCGATGGCGACGAAGCCGGGGAAGAAGACGAGGTCACCCGCCTCGGGGGCGCCCTCGACGGCTCGACCCGACCGGGCGAGGCTCGAGACGAGGCCGTTCACGGGGACGCCGAGCTCGCCGAACACGTCCTGGACGAACAGGTTCGTCGACGCGTCGTAGACCTTGGTGCCGACGCGAGCGTCGAGGGCCGCCAGCACGGCCGCGGGCTCGACGCGCTTCTCGCCGGTCGCGGCGGGCTCGCCCGCGAAGGCGAGCGATCCACAGACCAGCACGGAGACGGCGGCGGCGATCGTGGCGGTGGGGCGGGTTGCGAGCATCGGTCTCGTCCTCTCTCTCGTCCCGGGCCTCAGGCCCTCGGGCGGGAGAGAGCGATCGCCGTGCCGAGGCGGACGCCGTTCTTCAAGGCCAGACGTGCGCGACGCTTACAGATCCGTAACGCGACGAGTCGTCGGGGCGATCGGCCTCACGACGAAACGTAACGCGCATGACGTTCCTGCCACCGCCGGGTTGCGTCGAACGCGCTCAGCCGCGCTTGGCCGTCTCGGCGTCGATCCACCGCGAGAAGCTCGCGGCGAACGCATCGAAGTCGCCATCCGGCGTGAGGGCGGCGATCGTCTCCTGCCCGTGGACGACCCGGATCGAGCCGCCGAGCGCGACCTTTCCGTCGAGGCGCGGGATCGTCGGCTCTCGATCGAGCTCGGCGCGCGCATCGGCGACGGCCTCGTCGGCGGTGCGGTTGACGTGCCGCGCGAGGGCGGCCGCGCCCGGCGCCTTGCCGGTGAGCGAGGCGACGAGATCGCCGAAGCCGCGGCCGTTGCCCACCCGCCAGTAGTGCTCGCGCAGCTCGGGCCCGATCTTGGCGTTGTCGCAGAGGTGACCATCGCGCCCCTTGAAGTGGTCGCGCGTCTGATGGACGGCCATCTCGGCGAGGACGTAGCCGTGGTAGTAGGCGCTGCTCTCCCCCGCGAGGAGGTGCGGCACGCTCAGGACCGGACGCGGGCTCCCCTCGTCGAGGAACGACATCCGCCGCTCGACGTCGCGGATCGTCGCGAGGACGCGCTCGGCCGTCAGCTCCTCGTCGGGCAGCTCGTAGATCGCGCGCTCGCTGTAGCAGACCGACAGCCACATGCGGACGCCCCAGCTCGCGAACGGCTGGGTCGCGCGGATCCCCTTCTCGATGATCTCCCACGGCATAGGCTCGCCCGCCGCGTTTCGCGCGTAGCGCACCTGCCAGTCGGCGTCGCCGAGGAGACTGTCGAGGAACATGCTCTGGGTCTCGGCGAACGCGACGCTCGTCGGCGCGAACTCCTGGCCGAAGCACGGCGCGGGCATGTCGATGTTCGCGAAGTGGGCGGCGTGGCCGCCCTCGTGAAACAGCGTCTGGGTGGCCCGATGACCGCTGCCGACCATGCCCGGGATCGCGTTCGCGGTGAAGTGGATCCTCGCCGGGCGGCGCGCCCCGCCCTCCCGCCAGGCGACCTCGGGGCCGTGCATGAAGCCGTTGCTGTACTTGCCGGCCCGGTCGACGAGGTCGAGCACCATCGTCGCGCCGGCGTAGTCGATCCCGAGGGCCGCGAAGGATCGCCCCCAGCGCTCGACGCTCGCGGCGAACGGGAAGTAGGGGTCCCGCTCGCGCGTCGTCTCGCCGCTCATGAGATACCGCGCGTTCCACGGCGTGACGGCAACCTCGGCGCTCGCGCGGAGCTCGGCGAGCGAGCGCTCGGCGCTCGCCCGCGTCTCCTCCTCGAGCTCGTCGAGGAGGGCGAAGATCTCGTCCTTGGACATCCGCTCGACGCGGCGCACCTTCCAGTCGTAGTAGTCGGTGCCGCCGAGCAGCCGGGCGAGGCGGTTGCGCTTGCGGACCACATCGAGGAACCCGTTCGCGAGGACGTGGGTCTCGATCGAGCGCATGCCGTCCCAGGCGGCCTTCCGCCGCGCCTCGTCCTCGTCGGACGCGATCATGACGCCGAGCTCGACGCTGGTCGCCTCCTGGAAGCCGTTCTCGGCGCACTCGTAGCCGAGCTTCATGCCGCCGCGGCTGCGCCCGAGCGCCGCCTCGTCCTCGACGATCTCCTCTTTCAGGGCCCGCCCCTCGGCCGACGCGATCCCGTGCGCCTCGAACGTCGCGACCCAGCCGCGGAGCGCCGTCAACTCGTCGTCCGGCGGCGCGTCATCGCCGGTCGCCGCCTCGGCCGCGGCGAGCGCCGTCCGCGACGCCTCGAACCGCTCGGGGTCCTGGAGGAACCGGTCGAGCGCGATCTCGCGCTCGCCGAACGCGCGGCTCGCCGCGTCGACGTCGTCGGCCAGGCCCATCTTGGCCGTCCAGAAGGCGTCCTCCTTGGCGGTGTGGAGCTTCGCGTAGGTGGCGTTGAGGTCGGCGAGGAGGTCGGTCACGGCGGTGGTCATCGGTCTCGGGTCTCCCATGGGTCGCGTCGTCAGCAGGCGTCCACGCTACCCTCGGGCCGCCGGCCCGGCAACCGGTGGAACTCGAGAGAGATCGGCCCGGCTGGCATGCACTCCGGCTTCGCGCCCATACTCTCGATCGGCCTACGGCGCGGACCTCATCCTCGAGATCGAGGGCGTCCGGCGGACCGATGACTGAGACGGCCCGGCCTGCTAGAACGGTGACGGAGACGCCGTGACCACCCCGCCCGAGACGCGTACGCCCGAGCCGCCCCCCGCTGGCTCCCCCACGCCGCAGCCCTCCTCCGATGCCGAGGCGCCTCGCCGTTCCCGGCTCGGTCGCGCGCTGCGGGTCGGGTGCCTCGGGGTCGTCGGCCTCGTCCTCGTGGTCGTCCTCGGCTTCTGGATCTGGTGGAGCGCCGACGTCGCCGATCCGTTCCCCGACTACGCCCTCTCGATCGATCTCCAGTCGCCGCCCGATGGCGATGGGCTCCGCGTCGGCGCGGCGGCGATCGACATCACGCCCGAGATCACCGACGTCTGGACCGACGCGGACGCCGACGGCGAGTACGAGCCCGAGGACGGCGAGACGTACGAGGACGTGAACGGAAACGGCGTCTTCGACGCCGTCTGGATGGCCGGCTACGGCACCGGGCGCCCGGCCACCGGCGTCCACGACCCGCTCTGGGCGCGCGCCGTCGTTCTCGAGGTGAACGGGCTCCGCCTCGGCGTCGTCGCCCTCGACCTCGTCGGCCTGTTCCACACCGACGTGATCCGGATCCGGAAGGCGATCGGGGAGACGGCCGGCGAGAGCGGCGGGCGCGAGGCCCGGCCGCTCGTGGACCACCTCGTCGTGGCGAGCACCCACGGCCACGAGGGGCCGGACACGATGGGTCTCTGGGGCCCGGACGACACCACGAGCGGCGTCGACCCCGCCTACATGGACCGGGTCCGTCGGTCGGTGAAGGACGCCCTCGAGCTCGCCGTGTCCGAGCTGCGGCCGGCCCGGGCGAGCTTCCACTCGACCCGCTACGGCAACAAGCTCGTGATGTACGACCACCGGCGGCGCCCCGACGTCGTCGACGACACCCTCGCCGTCGTCCGCTTCGTCGAGCGCGAGGGCGACGCCACGATCGCGACGCTCGTCAACTGGTCGAACCACCCCGAGACGATGGGCGACGAGCAGACCCTCATCACGAGCGACTTCTGCCACTGGCTCCGCGAGGGGATCGAGAACGGCGTCGGCGCCGGCGGGCGCGACCCGGTCGAGGGCCTCGGCGGCGTGTGCGTCTTCGTCAACGGCTCGGTCGGCGGGATGATGACCAGCCTGCGGATGCCGATCCCCGACCGCGAGACCGGCGCGCCGATCCCCGAGAAGAGCGAGGAGCACGGCCGCTTCCCGTGGGCGCGGGCCCGGAGCGTCGGCGAGCACGTGGCCGCCCGCGCCCTCCGTCTCGTCGCCGAGGGCGGACCCCCGATCGAGGTCGATCGCCTGCGGATCCGGGCGAAGACGTTCGGCGTCGCGATGCAGAACATCCTCTTCAAGATCGGCGCGAAGCTCGGGCGCCTCGACCGCGGCAGCTTCGACGGCGCGATCCGGACCGAGGCGGCCGTGATCGACATCGGACCGGCCCGGATCGCGACGATCCCGGGCGAGATCTACCCCGAGATCGTCATCGGGGGGATCGAGCGGCCCGAGGGCGCCGACTTCGAGATCGACCCGGTCGAGATCCCGCCGCTCAAGGAGGTGCTCGCCGAGGACGGCGTGGAGCACGTCCTGATCTTCGGCCTCGCCAACGACGAGATCGGCTACCTGATTCCGAAGAGCGAGTGGGACGCACCCGACGGGCTCCCCTGGGATGGGGACGGCAACCCGCCCTATCTCTACGGGGCCGACGGGCCGCCCTACGGCGAGATCAACAGCTGCGGGCCCGACGCCGCCAAGGCGGTCCACGACGCGATCACGAGTCTCGTCCGGGGCGACCGCGCCCCCTAGCCCGGAGAGGTATCGATGAAGCTCGAGACGTTCAGTCACCGAGGCGCCGAGGGTTGGTCGGTCGATCCGCTCCCGGGGCTCGACTCCGAGCGGACGCTGGTCCTCGCGTTCGGCGCGTCGGAGCTGCACGACGCGCCCGGTCCGATCGAGGAGCTCGTCGCCGCGTTCCCGGGCAGCCACGTCATCGGGTGCTCCACCGCCGGGGAGATCTCGGGCGCCGACGTGTCCGACGGGAGCCTCGCGGTCGCCGTGATCGCGTTCGACGGCACCACGCTCCGCCGGGCGCAGGCGAGCGTCGAGAGCGCGAGCGCCTCGCACGCGGCGGGCGTCACCCTCGCCCAGGCGCTCGCGGGCGACGGTCTCCGCGGCGTCCTCGTCCTCTCGAACGGCCACGCCGTCAACGGCACCGAGCTCGTCCGCGGCCTCGACGAGACGCTCCCGGCCGACGTCGTCGTCTCGGGCGGCCTCGCCGGCGACGGCGACCGCTTCGAGCGGACCTGGGTCATCGCCGACGGCCGTCCCGCGAGCGATCGCGTCTGCGCCGTCGGCCTCTACGGCGACCGCGTCGAGCTCGGGCACGGGAGCAAGGGCGGGTGGGACATCTTCGGGCCCGAGCGTCGCGTGACCCGGAGCGAGGGCAACGTCCTCCACGAGCTCGATGGCCGACCCGCCCTCGCCATCTACAAGGACTACCTCGGCGACCGCGCGAGCGGTCTGCCCGCCACCGCCCTCCTGTTTCCGCTCGCCCTGCGGGAGGGCGGCGCCGAGGAGCGGAGCGTCGTCCGCACCGTCCTCGCGGTCGACGAGGCGAGCCAGTCGATGACGTTCGCCGGCGACATCCCCGAGGGGGCCTCGGCGCAGCTCATGCGCGCGAACGTCGACCGGCTCATCGAGGGCGCGGCCGAGGCGGCCGTCGCGACGGGGAAGGGCGGCGACGGCGCGCCCGTCCTCTCGATCGCGATCAGCTGCGTCGGGCGGCGCCTCGTCCTCGGCGAGCGGACCGAGGAGGAGCTCGAGGCGACCCTCGACGTCCTCCCCGCCGGAAGCCAGCAGATCGGGTTCTACTCTTACGGGGAGATCTCGCCCTACGCGTCGGGCCGCTGCGACCTCCACAACCAGACGATGACCCTGACGACGATCGGCGAGCGATGAGCGACCCCGGCCGCCCGGAGCGGCACCGCGTCCTCGCGCGGCAGCTCCGAAAGCTCGGCCTCTCGGCCGACGCCCCGCCGCAGGATCTCGCCGCGTGGCGGAAGCTCCTCGATCGGATCGACCGGAGCTACTCCGACGCCGATCAGGACCGGTACCTCATGGAGCGGAGCCTCGCGGTGAGCAGCCGCGAGATGAAGGAGCTCTACGAGAGCCTCCGCCGCACCACCGACAGCGCCCTCGCCAAGGAGCGCGAGCGGCTCCGCACCGTGATCTCCAACAGCGGCGCGGGTCTCTGCACCCTCGACGTCGATGGCCGCCTCGAATCGATCAACCCCGAGGGCGAGCGGCTGCTCGGCTGGTCCGAGAGCGAGCTCACCGGCGAGCTCTTCCTCGACTGGGTCGACCCCGGCCGCGAGGACGGGTCCGGATCCGCCGACGGGGAGGAGGGCGCCCGGGGCGGCCAGTGTCGGCTCGCCCTGCGGGACGTCGTCCGCATGGACGAGCCGATCCGGGATCAGGACGGCGAGTTCGTCCGCCGCGACGGCTCCAGCCTGCCCGTCAGCTACGCCCTCTCGCCGCTGTTCGCCGACGGCGAGCTCGCCGGCGCCGTCCTCGTCTTCCTCGATCGGACCGAGCGCGACCGCGTCGAGGACGAGCTCGAGCACTCGAAGGAGCGGGCCGAGGCGGCGACGCAGGCGAAGAGCGAGTTCCTCGCCAACATGAGCCACGAGATCCGGACGCCGATGAACGCGATCGTCGGGATGACCGGGCTGCTCCTCGACTCGGAGCTGACGGCCGAGCAATCCGAGTGCGTGGAGACGATCCGGACGAGCGGCGACGCCCTCCTGACCCTGATCGACGACATCCTCGACTTCAGCAAGATCGAGGCGGGCCGGATGGAGCTCGACCTCGAGGCGTTCGACCTCCGCGACGCGGTCGAGGAGGGGCTCGACCTGCTCGCCCAGTCGGCGAGCCGCGCCGGGCTGGACCTCGCCTACGTGATCGAGGAGGGGACGCCGGGGACGATCGTCGGCGACGTCGCCCGGGTGCGGCAGGTGCTCGTCAATCTCCTCTCGAACGCGATCAAGTTCACCGACGAGGGCGAGGTGGTCGTCCGGGTGAGCGCGCGGCCGACGGGCGACGATCGCTTCGAGGTGCACTTCGAGGTCAAGGACACCGGGATCGGCATCCCGCAGGACCGGCTCGCGCGGATCTTCGATGCGTTCACCCAGGTCGACGCGTCGACGACGCGCCGGTACGGAGGGACGGGCCTCGGCCTCGCGATCTGCCGCCGGCTGGTCGTGATGATGGGCGGACGCGTCTGGGCCGAGAGCGCGGCCGGGCGTGGCTCGACGTTCCACTTCACGATCGTGGCCGCCCAGGGAGAGAGCCAGCCGAAGGTGTACCTGCGCGCGAAGCAGCCGGCCCTGACCGATCGGACCGTCCTCATCGTCGACGACAACGCGACGAACCGGACGATCCTCGCGCACCAGGCGCGCGGCTGGGGGATGCGGCCTCGCACGGCCAAGAGCCCGGAGGAGGCGCTCGACTGGCTCCGCGGCGGCGAACGGTTCGACATCGCGCTCCTTGACATGCACATGCCGGGGATGGACGGCCTCGAGCTCGCCGGGGAGATCCACGGGGTCGTAGGCTCGGACGAGCTGCCCCTGGTGCTCGTCTCGTCGGCGGCCGGCCGAAGGAGGGCGGACGAGCCGGACGCCGACCGGTTCGCGGCGAGGCTGGCGAAGCCGATCAAGCCGAGGCAGCTCTTCGACACGCTCGTCGGGGTCCTCGAACGGCGCGATGGAGGAGGGCTGCGCCACCGCCGGACCAAGTCGGGGCGGCTCGCCGTTCCGATCGGCGAGCAGAGCCGCCCGGAGCTGCGGATCCTCATTGCCGAGGACAACCCGATCAACCAGAAGGTCGCGACTCGCATCCTCGGTCGGCTCGGCTATCAGGCGGATGTGGCGGCGAACGGGCGCGAGGCGCTCGACGCGGTCGCCCGGACGACCTACGACGTCGTCCTGATGGACATGCAGATGCCCGAGGTGGACGGGCTCGAGGCGACCCGCCAGATCCGCCGCGATCTGCCTCATGAGCTGCGGCCGTGGGTGATCGGCGTGACGGCGAACGCGGCGCCGGCGGATCGGCAGGCGTGCCTCGACGCGGGCATGGACGACTACGTCGCGAAGCCGGTGACCGTGTCGGATCTCCAGGACGCGCTCGCGCGCGCGAAGCCCGGGCCGCTGGCGCCGCCGCCCGCGCCGATCGAACCGATGAGCGACGACGTCCCGGCCGTCGACGCGCGGATCGTGGCCGACCTCGGCGTCCTGGCCCAGGGCAGCGACGACGACGTCGTGGGCGAGCTGCTCGGGCTGCTCACCCGGGAGGTGCAGCTCCGGCTGCCCGAGCTTCGGGAGGCGCTCGGCGCCGGCGACGGCGAGCGAATCGTCCCGGTGAGCCACCGACTCAAGGGGAGCAGCCTCGCCCTCGGGGCGAAGACGCTCGCGGCCGTCTTCGAGGGGATCGAGCGGCGCGCGCGCGCGGGCGAGCTGGGTGAAGACGTGACGACCCTCCTCGACCGGGTCGAGCCGGAGCTCGCCCGGGTGATCGCGTTCTTCGACCGACCGAAGGGGTCAGGTCTCGGATCTTCGCATTAGCACCGCTCAGACCGAAGGGGTCAGGTCTCGGATCTTCGCATGAGCACCGCTCATGCGAAGATCCGAGA
>JAJDCQ010000267.1 GCA_029260755.1 Planctomycetota bacterium
GGCGTCGAAGCTGACGCCGGCGTCGATCTGGGCGTCGCCGCCGCCGGGAACGAGCTCGTTCACGTCGAAGCCGCCGACGTCGGCGTAGACCGGCGTCGCCGAGTCGGCGTCGATGGCGATGGGGTTGACCGGGTCGCTGAAGTTGCCGATCGCGTTGCCGAACAGGTCGCGGGCGGTGAGGGTGATGACGCTCTGCAGGCCGGCTGTCTGCGGATCGACGTCCACCGCCACGTCGAAGTCCACGAGAGCCCCCGCGGACCACGTGATGTCGGTCCCCGAGACGTTCGTGCTGCCGACGACCGCTCCGAGCGTTACCGTGATCGCGATCGGGCCCTCCGGGACCGTGTTCGTGACGATGAACGTCGCCTGGCCGGCGCCGTCGAACCCTTCGCCCGCGTCGATGACCGCGGTGCCGTCGAGGGCGTCGGTCACGGCGACGGAGCCGCTGGTGTAGCGAACGGTCGCCGACACGATCGCGGCCAGGTCGATCGGGTTGGCCGGATCGCTGAAGTTCGGGATCGGCGCGTTCGTCGCATCGCGGGCGGTGACGGTGATCGTCACCTGGTCGTCGACCGTCGGAGCCGAGTTGTCTGCGACGACGTCGAAGCTCGCGACCGCCTGCGCGTGCGCTTCCTCCGCCGTGGCCCCCTGGACAGCCAGGACGGCCCCCAGGATGCCCGCGACCCGGATGCCGTTTCGCCACAGTCTCGACCGGAGCCCGCCTCGGGCTCGCGTCGGGTTGCTGCTGACGACCTGGCTCGCTGATCTCGTTTGCACGCGTTCGCTCCCTCGAGCTCGCCCGACCGCGCGGGCGCCTTCGTCCCGGATTTCGAGCGCCGCCCCGGTTCCCGCCGGTCGCGGACTGAAATCCAAACCCCACAGGGGTTTCAATTTGCAACCAATCGCGCGAGGCGACTCCGGCGCGGCGATCGCGGCCCGGACGTCAGCGACGCACTAAATACAAACAAAATCGATCGTTACGGCTTCGACGGCCGCCGGCTCGTTCCCGGTCGGTGCCCGTGGGGTTTCGCAGCCCGCATGCCATGGTCGCAATGAATCGGAGTAGTTTATAGATGGGGGCGCCCGATTTCCACAACTCTCTGGCTTCGTGTCCTTTGAAGCTTCCGGGCCGTTCCTCCTCGACCGGGATCCACCCTCCGGGTATCCTCGCCCCGGTCATGCCGCTCCGACCGTGCTGCGCCGACGAGGCCCGCCAGAACCTGAAGCGTCACCGCGACGTCGCGATCTGCGATGAGTGCGGCCGCCTCCTGCTCGCCTACATGGGCGAGGCCGACCTCGAGAAGACGCTCGCCGAGCTCGCCGCCGCGGGCACCGCCCATGAGCGCGGTCGGCTCGAGGACCGGGGCCTCACCGTCATCGCCAAGGCGCGCGCCGACGCCCCGTCCGACGACGATGGTCCGCCCCCGAGCGGACCCCGGCGCGCGCCTCGACGCGGATCGGCCGGCCGCGGTCGCGGAGGTCGCCGTGGCGGGGCGAGCGGTCGGTCCCCGCCCGGTGGGGGCGGCGGATCGCGACGACGCGGGGCGCCGCGCCGGCGTGGGGGCTGACGATGCCGCCGCCGCCGCTCGTCCGTCGCATCTTCTGCAACCGGACCCTCAACCTCCGGTCGATCCGCGCGATCGGCTACGACATGGACTACACCCTCATCCACTACCGGATCGAGGAGTGGGAGCGTCTCGCCTACGAGCACGTCCGCCAGCGCCTGCTGAGCAAGGGATGGCCGGTCGAGGACCTCGCCTTCGAGCCCGAGCTGGTCGTCCGCGGCCTGATCCTCGACCTCGAGCTCGGCAACGCGATCAAGGCGAACCGCTTCGGCTACGTGAAGTCCTCGAGCCACGGAACGCGGCGGATCAGCTTCGACGAGCAGAAGCGCGCCTACGCGCGCACCCTGATCGACCTCGCCGAGAAGCGATGGGTCTTCCTCAACACCCTCTTCTCGATCTCGGAAGCCTGCCTCTACATGCAGCTCGTCGACAAGCTCGACAGCGGCGACCTCGCCCACGGCATCGGCTACGCCGACCTCTACGCGGTCGTGAAGAAGAACCTCGACCGGGCGCACCTCGAGGGCGAGCTCAAGGAGGAGATCGTCGCCGACCCCGAGCGCTTCGTCGACCTCGACCCCGAGGCGCCGCTCGCGCTCCTCGATCAGCGCCGCGCCGGCAAGAAGCTGCTCCTGATCACCAACTCCGAGTGGCGCTACACCCGCGCCATGATGAGCTGGGCGTTCGACCGCTTCCTCCCCGAGGGCACCGGCTGGCGTGACCTGTTCGACGTCGTGATCGTCGCCGCCCGCAAGCCCGGCTTCTTCGAGCAGCGGCGCCCGCTCTACGAGGTCGTCGACGAGGAGGAGGGCCTGCTCAAGCCGGCCGTCCGCGGGCTCGCCGAGGGCGGCAACTACCACGGCGGTCACGCCGGCCTCGTCGAGAAGTTCCTCGGCTCGGAAGGCGACCGGATCCTCTACGTCGGCGACCACATCCTCACCGACGTGAAGCTCGCCAAGAGCGTGCTCCGCTGGCGCGTCGCCCTCATCCTGCGGGAGCTCGAGGAGGAGCTCGAGGCGCACGCCGCGTTCGTCGATCGCCAGCGCGAGCTGAACGAGCTGATGGCCGACAAGCAGCGCCTCGAGCACGAGCGGTGGCAGCTCCGTCTCGCCGAGCTCCGCCTCGAGCACGGCGCCGAGCCTCCGACGCCCGAGCTCGCCGACGGCGCCACGATCGCCGCGGCGATGACCTCGACGCGGAGCGAGCTCGAGGCGCTCGACGCGCGGATCAAGCCGCTCGCGCGGGAGGCAGGCGAGCTCGGCAGCCCGCGCTGGGGGCTGCTCCTGCGGACCGGCAACGACAAGAGCCACCTCGCCCGGCAGGTCGAGCGCCACGCCGACCTCTACACCTCGCGCGTCTCGAACTTCCTCTTCGCCACGCCGTTCGTCTACTTCCGCAGCCCGCGCGGCAGCCTTCCGCACGATGCCGGCGGCCCGATCCAGGAGGCCGGGATCGAGGAAGACCCCGGCGACGAGGACGCCGAGCCCACCGACTGACCGTTCCTCCGGAGCGACGCCGACCGTGTCCGATCACCCCCATCTCATCGACGTCACCTCCCTGCGCGAGCGCCTCGCGCGCGGCGACGACGTCCTCATCTTCGACTGCCGCCATCGTCTCGACGACCCCGACCGGGGACGAGCCGCGTTCGAGGAGGGTCACCTCCCCGGCGCGCGCCACCTCCACCTCGACCGCGACCTCTCCGCTCCGCTCGCGCCGGCCGGTCCGAGCGGTCCGCCCGGCGGCCGCCACCCCCTCCCCGATCCCGCCGCGCTCATCGAGCGGCTCCGCGCGCTCGGGCTCGCGCCCGGGCGTCTCGTCGTCGCCTACGACGACGCCGGCAACCCGTTCGCCGCGCGCCTCTGGTGGATGCTCCGGCGCTGGCTCGGACACCAGGCGACCGCGGTCCTCGACGGCGGCCTCGCCGCATGGACGGCGGCTGGCGGCGACCTCGAGACCGGCGCGCCGCCCGAGCCGGCGGCCGACCGCCCGCGCGCGCAGCGCCGCCGACCTCGGGCTCGCGCCGAACGCCGACGCGATCGCCGACCTCGATCGGGTCCGCGCCGTCGTCGCGGCGGGCGGCGAGACCGACGTGACGATCGTCGACGTCCGGGCGCCGGAGCGCTTCCGCGGCGAGAGCGAGCCGCTCGACCCGGCCGCCGGCCACATCCCGGGGGCGGTCAACCGTCCCTGGAAGGCGCTCCTCGACGACGCGGGCCGCCTCGTCCGCGCGCCCGAGATCGACGATCGCGCGCGCGCCGGGACGCTCGTCCTCTCGTGCGGCTCCGGCGTCACCGCCTGCGTCGGCCTGCTCGCCCTCGCGGCGCACGGCGACGCCCTCGACGCCCGCCTCTTCCCGGGGAGCTGGAGCGGATGGGTGGCGGCCGGCGGCGACGTGGCGACCGGCGCCTGACGTCCGCCGCCCCGCGGGTCCCCCGCGAGTCGCAACACCCCTCCGGACCGGGCATGATGACCTCGGTTCGACCGAAGACATGTTCTCGCCGCCTCCCCAACCTCGCGTTCCGACTGGCCGACCCGGCTCGGGCTCAGGGTCTGGCTCTGGCTCGCGCTCCGGCTCGGGTGCGCGCGCCGGCGCCGGCTCGAGCTCGCGCGGTGGGCCGCCCGGCGACATCGATCCGCGCCGTCGCGTCGGCGATCGATGGATCCTCGGGGCCGAGATCGGCCGCGGCGGGATGGGCGTCGTTCATCGCGCGTGGGACGAGCAGCTCGGCCGCTGGGTCGCGATCAAGATGATCCTCAGGGGCGCCAGCGCCGAGACGCGCCAGCGGTTCGCGCGCGAGGCGCGGACGGCGGCCGGTCTGCGGCACCCCGCGATCGTCGGCATCCATCAGGTCGGCGAGCACCTCGGTCTGCCCTACATCGTGATGGACCTCATCGAGGGGCGCTCGCTCGACGTCGTCGTCAAGCACGACGCGCCGAGCCCGCGCCGCGGCGCGGAGCTCGTCCGCGAGCTCGCCGACGCGCTCGCCCACGCCCACGCGGCCGGCGTCCTCCATCGCGACGTGAAGCCGGACAACGTCCTCGTCGACGCCGACGGGCGGCCGCATCTGACCGACTTCGGCCTCGCCCGCGAGCTGACCGACGAGGCCGCGCTCACCGAGACGGGCGCCTTCCTCGGGACGGCCGGCTTCGCCGCTCCCGAGCAGGTTCGGGGCGAGCCCGCCGGCCCGCCCGCCGACGTGTTCGCCCTCGGCGCCGTCCTCTACAACCTGATCACCGGGGCGCGGCCGTTCCCGGGCGACACGCTCCCCCAGGTGATCATCCAGAGCCTGAGGCGCGATCCGATCCCGCCGAGTCGCCTCGACGAGTCGATCCCGCCGGAGCTCGACCGGATCGTGCTCCGCTGCCTCGAGAAGGACCCCGCCCGACGCTTCGCCGACGCCGGCGCGCTCGTCCGCGCCCTCGATCGGTTCCTCTCCGGTCGCGCGTCGTCGTCCGTCGCGGCGACGCGCCGCGGCTGGAGCCCGGTCGCGATCCTCGTCGCGACGGCGATCGCCCTCGCGCTCGCCGGCGGCGCCGTCGTCGCCGCGGTGACGCGGCGTGGGACAGCGGATCGGGGGACGTCGGGCTCGGCCGTCCAGGGCGCCGAGACGGGCGACGGACGACGCGCTCCGGGCGACGCCCGCGTCACCCCGGCCGGCGGCGAAGCGGGCGCCGGCCTCCCGGCGGTCGCCGCTCTCCTCGACGACGCGGCCGGCGGCCGCCTCGCGACCGACGAGGCGCGCGGCGTCGCGGTCTTCGAGCTGGTCGGGCACGGAGACGCCGCCGTGCCGTCGCTCGTCGACCGCCACGATGCGCGCACCGTCGAGCTCGTCGCCGTCCGCGAGCGCATCCTCGCGACGGCGCGGCTGCCCGACGCCGAGGAGCGCGCCGCGGGGGAGGGCGAGATCGTCGGTCTCGTCGACGTGCTCGAACGCACCCGTCACCGGAGCGTCGAGGAGACGATAGCCACTTCCGACCGACTCGCCCAGGTGCTCAAGGAGGCCCGTCGGCGCGTCGAACGACGCGAGGCGCGCGGCGGACGACGCGTCACGATCCGGACGATCTTCGCGAGCGCGCAGGAGAGCCGCCTCGGGCAGGCCGGGTTCGACGAGGCGCGCCTGTGCGCGGAGGCGCTCGGCCGGATTCTCGAGGGTCGCGGGGTGGACGACGTCGAGCCGTCCGTCGAGCTCGCCCGCGCCATCGAGGCGCTCGGCCGCTTCATCCTCGCCCTCGACGACTCCGCCCGCGCCATCGCCGCCGGCGAGGCGCTCTGCCGCATCGGCGGATCGCTCGCGGCATGGAGCGTCGTCGTCGGCGGCGATCACTTCGGCTTCGCGAGTCGGTACTGGGCGACGATGGATCGGATCCTGCCCCGGGAAGCGGGGGTGGCCCCGCTGCGGGGCGATTCGAGCAAGGCGTATCTCATCCGGGCCCTCGGTCGCATCGCCGGCGACGACTACGAGGGCGCGATCGCGGACGCGTCGATCGCGATCGCGAAGGACCCCGGGCGCGCCCTGGGCTACAACATGCGCGCGGTCGCGCGCCTCCAGAGCGGCGACCCGTCCGGCGCCATCGTCGACCTCGACCGCGCCCTCGAGCTCCAGCCCGGCTACGTCCGGGCCCTGTGCAATCGCGCGCAGGCCCACCTCGACCGCGACGATCCCTCTTCCGCCGCGCGCGACGTCGAGCGCGCCGTCGCCCTCGCGCCGAGCGATCCGCAGGCCTGGCTCTTCCTCGGGACGGCGAGGCGCCGCCTGAAGGACTACGCCGGGGCCGTCCGCGAGCTCGACGTGTCGATCGGCCTCGACGACGGGAATGCGTTCGCGTTCCAGCAGCGCGGGCTCGCGATTCGCCGCCTCGGGGAGCTCGATCGCGCGATCCTCGACCTCGATCGAGCGATCGCGATCGACCCGACGCGTGGGCGGTTCTACGCCGACCGAGCCCAGATTCAGCGCCTGCGCGGGGACGTGCAGCGGGCGATCGACGACGCGATCCACGCGACCGAGCTCGCGCCCGACGACGCGTTCTCCTGGGCCGAGCTCGGGCGGTCGCGGCTCGCGCGCGACCCGGACGCGGCGATCGCGGATCTCTCGAAGGCGCTCGAGCTCGCGCCCCACGAGGCGATCTTCTGGAGCGACCGGGGAGCCGCGCGGATGGAGCGGCGCGATCTCGAAGGGGCCCTCCAGGACCTCGACCGCTCGGTCGAGCTCGACCCGAACCGCGCCGACTCCCGGAGCAACCGCGGCCTCGCCCGGCGGCACACCGGCGACCTCCGCGGCGCGCTCGACGACCTCGACGCGGCCCTCCGGATCGAGCCGGACCATCGGAGCTCGCTCGGCAATCGCGTCCTCGTCAAGCTCGACCTCGGGGACGTGAGCGGGGCGCTCGTCGACGTCGCGACCGGCCTCGCGATCGCGCCGAACGACATGACCCTGAACAACTACCAGGGCCAGGCGTTCAGCCGACTCGGTCGCTGGAAGGACGCGGAGGCCGCGTACGCGCGGGTGATCGCGATCGCGCCCCTGGAGTCGGACGGCTGGATCAACCGGGCGGGCATCCGGGTCAAGATCGGCGACCTCGCCGGCGCGATCGCCGACGCCGCGCGCGCGATCGAGCTCGAGCCGAACGAGCCGGGCGGCTACACCAACCGGGCGCTCGCCCACGCGGCGGGGAAGGACTGGGCGGCGGCGATCGCCGACTACAGCCGCGCCCTGGAGCGCGAGCCCGGCCATCCGATGATCCTCCACAACCGAGGCATGGCGCATCGCGATGCGGGCCATCTCGAGAAGGCGATCGCCGACTTCACCCACACCCTCGAGCTCTACCCGCGTCACCCCCACGCCCTGAAGAACCGGGCCTTCGCCCGCCTCCAGCTCGGCGACCTCGCCGGCGCGCGGGCCGACCTCCGGCGCTTCCTCGAGGAGAGCCCCCGCCATCCCGAGGCGGCGCGCGCGCGGGCGGCGCTCCAGCGCCTCGAGGGCGCGGGCGGCGGCGGGGACGCGCGATGAGCGCGATCGACGAGCCGGCGGCGGCCGTCCTCGCCGCGAACCGCGCCTTCTACGAGGCGTTCGCGGCCCTCGACATCGAGGCGATGGCGGCGCTCTGGTGCCGCGACGGCGACGCCCTCTGCGTCCATCCGGGCTGGCCGCCGCTCCGCGGGTGGGACGCGATCCGGGCGAGCTGGGCGGGCATCTTCGAGGGGACCGAGCGGATGGAGTTCGTCCTGGCCGCCGAGGCGGTCACGATCGCGTCCGACGGCGAGGCGGCCCACGTCGATCTGATCGAGAACATCACGAGCGTGAACGGCGAGCGGACGACCGGCGGGGCGATCGGCGCCCGAAACGGCTTCGTCCGGCGCGACGGGCGGTGGCTCCTCACCTCCCACGTCGCCGTCCCCGACTGAGCAACCCACCGCGAGGACGGCACTTGAGCCCAGCTCTCGGCTCGTGCTATAAGGGCGCGCGATGAGCCGCCTCCGCCCGTTCGTGTTCGTCCTCCTCGCCGTCGCCGCCGCCTTCGCGCTGGCCGGACCCACGGGAATCCTCGCGCCCGCGAGCGCGCAGGACGCCCCGGCGGGCGAGGACGCGCCGGAGCCCGGGAAGGGCGTGGTGACCTTCGAGGTCGCCCTCTCGTTCGACCCCGGCGGCGACGCCCTCGACCCGGCGCCGACCGGCCTCCCCGTCCACGCCGCGGTGAAGCTGCTCATCGATGGCGAGCTCGACCCGACCAAGACCGGGAGCGTCTCGGTCGCCGGCCTCGCCGCCGAGGACGGGACGAGCCCGCTCGCCCTCGAGCTCGCCGGCGGTCAGGCGGGCGCGGAGAAGGTGACGGCGACCGGCGCGCCGATCGTCGTCACCTGGGGCGCCGTCGAGGAGGCGGCCGGTCCGCGCACCTTCGGCGGCTGGCTCTCGCTCCTGCCGCCGATCCTCGCCCTCGTCCTCGCCCTCGCCACCCGGCAGGTGCTGCCGGCCCTCTTCGGCGGCGTCTGGCTCGGCGCGACGATCCACGCCGGCGGCCCGATCACCGGGCTGCTCCGCGCCCTCGACGGCCTGCTCGTCAATGCGCTGGCCGACTCGGGCCACGCCTCCATCATCATCTTCACCAGCTTCCTCGGCGGCATGACCGCGGTGATCGCCCGGAGCGGCGGCACCCACGGGGTCGTCGACGCGGTCGCCCCGATCGCGACGACGCCGCGGCGCGGCCTCCTCGCCACCTGGACGCTCGGCCTCCTCGTCTTCTTCGATGACTACGCGAACACCCTGATCGTCGGCCCGACGATGCGCCCGGTGACCGACCGGCTCCGCGTCAGCCGCGAGAAGCTCGCCTACGTCGTCGACTCGACGGCCGCGCCGATCGCCGCCCTCGCCCTGATCTCGACCTGGATCGGGACCGAGCTCTCCTACATCGAGGAGGGCTACGCGGACCTCGGGATCGAGACCGAGCCGTTCGCGATCTTCGTCTACGCGCTCCCGGCCCGCTTCTACTCGATCTTCGCGATCGCGATCGTCTTCCTGACGATCGTCCTCCGCCGCGACATCGGGCCGATGGCCGCCGCCGAGGCGCGGGCCGCCCGGGGCGACGGCGTCATCCGCAAGGGCGCGCAGCCGGCCGGCGGTCGGGACATCGACGAGATGGCGCCGCCTCCGGGCAAGCCGCGGCGCTGGCCGAACGCCGTCCTGCCGATCCTGACCGTCGTCGTGGTGACGATCGTCGGGCTGTTCGTCACCGGCTGGGGCTTCGAGCCCGAGCCCGGCACGGGCTTCTTCGGCACCATCCTCGGGATCATCGGCAGCTCTGACTCCTACAAGGCGCTCACCTGGGCGTCGTTCCTCGGGGCGGCCCTCGCGATCGCGCTCGCGTCGGTCCAGCGGATCCTGTCGCTCGGCGAGGCGCTCGAGGCGTTCATGACGGGCGTCAAGGCGATGGTGCCCGCGTTCGCGATCCTCGTCCTCGCCTGGGCGCTCGGCGCCGTCTGCGCCGATCAGCTCCACACCGGTCGCTGGGTCGCCGACGCGCTCGGCGGGAAGCTCCCCCCGGCGCTGTTCCCGGCGATCACGTTCGTCGCGTGCGCCGGGATCTCGTTCGCGACCGGGACGAGCTGGGGGACGATGGGCCTCATGCTCCCGCTCTCGATCGCGGTCGCCGGCCGGCTCGTCGGCGCCGACGGCGCCGAGATCGACCCCTACGACCCGGTCCTGCTCGGCACGATCGTCGCGGTCCTCGACGGCGCGATCTTCGGCGACCACTGCTCGCCGATCTCGGACACGACCGTCCTCTCGTCCATGGCGAGCAACTCCGACCACATCGATCACGTGAAGACGCAGCTCCCGTACGCGCTGCTGGGAGCCGTCCTCGCCCTCGTCCTCGGCTACCTCCCCTACGCGGTCATCGGGCTGCCGATCGTTCCGGTCGGCTTCCTCGTCGCGATGGCGATCACGACCGGCGTCCTTCTGGGAGCGGGCAAGACCCGCCCCGACCTCGACGGCGGCGCCGCGGCCGAGACCGCGGCGCCAGCGGCGGGCTGAACCCGATCGCGCGCTCGCGCGTCGATCCTTCGGAGCGAGTCTAGGGAATGGATCCCCAGAGCTGGGCACTTCTCCTCACGGTCCTCGCGTTCGCCTTCGGCGCGATCTTCGGCTCGTTCCTCAACGTCTGCATCTTCCGCCTGCCGCGGCAGTGCCTGTCGCTGATCCGGCCGCTGTTCTCGATCTGTCCGAGCTGCCGCAACCCGGTCCGCGCCTACGACAACCTGCCGATCGTCAGCTACCTCCTCCTCGCGGGGAAGTGCCGCGACTGCAAGGCCGAGATCCCGGTCCGCTACTTCGTCGTCGAGCTGCTGACCGCGTTCCTCTTCGCGCTGGTCGCCTGGTACGACCTCGCCCGACCGATCGAGCTCGGCGGCTTCCCGGTCGGCCCCGACCTGCCGCTCTTCGCCGTCCACGTGGTCGTGATCGCCGCGTTGATCGTCTGCGCCTTCGTCGACATCGACCTCCGGATCATCCCGGACGAGATCGACAAGCCGGGCATGCTGATCGCCCCGATCCTGAGCTTCCTCGTCCCGACGACGATGGCGACGTGGCCACGCCTGCACCCCGAGCCGCCGGCCCTCGACAAGCTCCTCGCGTTCGTCCTGAGCGAGGAGTCGGTCGTCTCGTTCGCCGAGTCCGCCTGGTTCCCGAACTGTCAGGGCCTGTTCGCCTCGCTCCTCGGCGTGGCGACCGGCGCGAGCCTGATCTTCGTCGTGGCGTGGCTCGGCGAGATCATCTTCCGTCAGGAGGCGATGGGACTCGGCGACGTGAAGTTCATGGGGATGATCGGCGGCTTCGTCGGCTGGGACGGCGTCCTGGTCGGCTTCATGCTCGCCTGCATCTTCGGCAGCGTGATCGGCCTGCTCCGCCGCGTCTTCGTGAAGGACGCCCACATCTGGTTCGGACCGTTCCTCGCCCTCGGCGCGTTCCTGATGTTCCTCTACCGAGACGCGGTCCTGACGTTGCTCGCCCGCCTCGTCCGCTAGCCCCCGCCAGCCCCCGCCAGCCCCCGCCAGCCCCCGCCAGCCCCCGCCAGCCCTAATGCCTGGAGGTTGAGCTCCAGGGCATCGCAGCAATGGCACTTAGCGCGAGCGCGCCCCCTCCGATCTCACCTCGGGGACGGGCGTCTGCGCGAATCGTCG
>JAJDCQ010000268.1 GCA_029260755.1 Planctomycetota bacterium
CACTCCTTTCGGAAGGCCGCCCCACGCGGCCCGTTTTAAACCCGACAAGGCGAGAGCGCCGTGACGAACGGCGCGACCGGAAGCCTGCATCGGCAAGACCAAGGCAACTCGCGCCGTTCGGCGCGGCGGTCTCGCCAAAGGGTGAAACGGGCCGCGTGGGGCGGCCTTCCGAAGCTGCGGCGAAAACGAGCACGAGGCGTGACGCGAGAGCTGGCGTCACCCGGTCAGACGAAGGCGGACGACGCTTGGCGATCAGCGGTCAGCGGCCCACGGGAGCGGGCCGCGGAAGCGGTCCGCGGGAGCGGTCCACGGAAGCGGCCCACGGAACCGGTCGGCGGGAGCGGTCCACGGGAGCGATCCACGGGAGCGATCCACGCGAGCGGTCCGCGGGAGCGGTCCGCGGGAGCGGTCCGCGGAAGCGGTCGGCGGGAGCGGTCCACGGGAGCGGTCCACGGCAGCGGCCCGCGGAAGCGGTCCTCGGGAGCGGTCCGCGGAAGCGGCCCACGGAAGCGGTCCGCGGGAGCGGTCGGCGGGAGCGGTCCACGGTCGCGGTCGCGGTGACGGTCCACGGGCACGGGCACGGGCACGGAGGCGAGACGCGGAACACCCAGACGACTAGGGCAGGCGCATCACCCGTCGCAGCACCCACTCGAACGTGAGCAGCCCGATGAACAGGAACAGCACCCACTGCCGATCCCACAGATACTCCTCGGAGGAGTCGATCGGGATCGTCTCGATGATCGGGTCGACGCGGTCGATCACGTCGTCGATCTGGGCGAGGGTGAAGAGCTCTCCCCCCGTCTCCTTCGCGAGCATCTCGAGCGTCGCGCGGTCGGCGCGCGGCTCCTGGAGCTCCACGCTGGGGAGGCGGACGTCGAACGGGCGCATCGGGGCGTCTTCCTCGACGCTGATCGCTCCGGGGGGGAGGAGCCGGCCCTTGAAGTGGCCGGTCCTCGTCGGTCGGTAGACTCCTTCGAACCGACCCGGCTTGCTCCGGAGCGCCTCGAGGTTGACGTTGATCCGCCCTCCGTCGGGGCTCTCGACCTCGACGCGGACCGCCTGCTGGGGGTCGACGAGCTCGCCTTCGCTGTTCGTCTTGGGGACGTAGGGTTGCAGATGCTCGTCGAGGACCGTGGCGGTGAAGCGGACGTCGTCGCCGAGGAAGTAGCGAGTCCGGTCGGTCGCCAGGGCGAAGCGCTTGCTCCTCTGGAAACGACCGTGGGCGAGGTAGCGGACCACCTGCCCCCAGAACTTGTGGAAGTAGCGGTCGCCGACGCCCGCCCGCCAGCGCCACGTCTCGTCGCTCGCGACGAAGAAGATCGTGCCCGACTTGTAGGGCATCGTCACCAGGATGGGGTGGTTCCCGTACTGGTTCTGCTCGTCGGGGTGGAACGCGAGCACCCGGGCGGCCGGCTTCGCCTTGGGAGCCTTGTAGAACCAGTAGAATCCGGGCAGGGCGTTGCCCTCACCGCGGGTCGCCTCCCAGAGAGCCAGGTTGCGCTGCTCGTCCTGCTCGAGCCGCATCACCGGGTGGGTCCGCCCGTCACGCGTCAGCCGCGGCCGGAACGGCTCACCCCACACGCCGCCCGGCGGCGGCTTGGGATTGGAGTCGATCAGGATGGGCAGGATGTCGGCGATCGGCGTGTCGGCGTAGCGCTTCGGCGCGTCGCTCTCGCCCGCGATCATCAGGAAGCCGCCGCCGAAGTCCTCGACGAACTCCTTGATCCACTTGAACGCGTCGTCGGGGAAGACGGGCTGGCCGGCCGCGTCGGTCGCCGACGGGTCGACGTCGCCGAAGATGATGACGTGGTACTGGAACAGGTCCTCGCGGCTCTGCGGGAACCGGAAGAGCGGCGGCGTCCCGGCGCTCGACTCCTGGACGAAGCCGGGGTCGGCGCTCAGGAGGAGGCACTGGGCTTCCATCGAGCGCTCGCGCACGAGCACGTTCTTGAAGTAGCGATACTCCCAGCGCGGGTAGCCCTCGACGTAGAGCACCTTGATCTTCTGATCGATCACCCGCAGCCGGTGCCGGAGGACGTTGTTCTCGCCGGTCAGCTCGTCCGGCAGGGTCGGCACCCGGATCTCGATCGAGTAGTCCCCGGGGCGGTCGGGCTTGAACTGGAGCCTCGTCGCATACTCGCGCTTGAGGTCGAGCTTCTTCGCGTCGGTCCCCTCCGGCTCGCGGAAGTGGACCATCTCGGTCCGGACCTCGACGTCGTTGAACTTCAGGACGACCTGCGCGTCGCGCCCGTCGTAGCCCTTCTGGCTGACGACGAAGTCGAAGTTCAGGATGTCGCCCGCGATCGCCACGTCCGGCGCCTGGAGCTGATCGAGGGCGACGTCCTTCGGCTCGGCCGGGTTGCCGACGAGCACCGTGTGGACCGGCACCGGCTCCGGCGCGCGCCGCTTGCATCGCCTCGCGGCCTTCTCGGGCGTGATCGACCGGACGTTGTTCTGCCCGTCGGTGATGAGGACGATCGCGGCGAGCCGCTCGCTCCGGAGATCCGAGAGGACGCTCGTGATCGCCTCGCCGATCGCCGTCTCGCGGCCGTCGGCCTCGAGCTCCTCGGTCGCCTTCACCGCCCGGGCGAGGCTCTCGACCGGATCCTCGATGATCGGCGCCTCGCCTTCGCCGGCCGTCCCGTCGCCACCGTCCCCGCCGTCCCCGCCTCCGGCGGCGCCGGGCGCGCCGCCCGCTCCGCCGGTCGGCTTGGCGAAGCCGCGGTCGGTCACCTTGGCGAGCTCGTGGAGCGGGCGCCGGTCGGCGTCGAACGCGTAGAGGCGGACGCGGTTCTTTCGCCGGAGCGCGTCGAACCAGGCGCCGTCCTCCTTCGTGAGCGCCCGCCGGACCAGGTCGATCCGCTTGGTGTCCTCGATCCGCGCGGGGTCGAGGTCGGCCACCTCGGCGAGGTCCGCGGTGAGACTGGAGTCGCCGTAGCGGTCCTTGAACGTCATCGACAGCGATCGGTCGATGAGGACCGCGACGTAGGACTCCTTCGGCTCGGAGACGACGAGCGACTGGACCGGCGTGAACAGGACCCCGAGGACGACCAGCAGGACGAGCGCCCGCGCGATCATCAGGATGACGCCCATCGGACCGAGCGGACGTCCGCGGCCCTCGAGCCAGTACATCATCACCGAGAAGCCGACGAGCGCGCTGACGATCAGGGCGATCAGCCACGGCTCCGGGGCGTTGAGCCAGATCGTCTCGCTGACCTCGGTCGTCTGGGCGAGCAGCCCCGCGGGGAGGCCCATGCCGAGCAGTTCCATCACCGGCGCATCCTCTCGAACAGCATCGCCAGGAACGACTCGAGGATCAGGACGACGAGCGCCGCGCCGATGAACCAGAGCCAGTACTCGAATCCGGTCGCGCCGCGTCCGGGCCCTCGGAGGAGGCTCTCGAGCCCCCGCTCGTCGGTCCATTCGAACGTGGCGTCGGAGAGCAGGCTCCGGAGGCTCTCCTCGTCGAGCCGGGAGAGATCGCCCTCGAACGATTCGACGTTCACGGCGAAGTAATCGATCTTCTCTCCTCCGCCGGGCGCGCCGTCACCGGGGGCGCCGCCGTCGTCCTCGGACCGCTTCGCGCTGTAGACGACCTCGTAGAGGCCGGGGTCCTCGGTGTCCTCGAACTCGAGCCGGAAGCGCTGCCCGTCTCCGATCCTCGAGAGCGTCCGGTCGACCTCGTCGCCCGACGGCAGACGGATCTCGGCGCGCGGCACGAAGTACTCGGGCGGGACGGTCGCCTCGTAGATGTCGCCCACCCGCAGGTTGGCGCCGCCGACGCGGTCGCGGACGAGGTAGCCGACGATCTCCGGGACGAAGATCGGCCAGGCGTAGACCGACGTGGCGAGCTGGTGCCAGTCGGCGTCGGCGGTCGTCGTGAAGAGCATCGCTCGACCGCGCCCGATCTTCTTCTCGATGATCGCGGGCGGCGCCGTCGAGAGGTCGCCTCGCGGCGGCAGGGCGAGGGACCCCGGCGTCTCGTTCGCCGGGCGGCGGAAGAAGCGCGCCCGGACGACGATCGAGGCGTCGTCGGCCTCGTCGGGCTCCGCGCACGCGATGAACCGGAAGAAGTCGGCGCTCCGGAGCAGCGGCAGGAGCTCGCTGTCCCCCTGCCAGACGCCGAGCGGGCCGCCCTTGGGACCGGTCGGGTAGAGGTACCAGCGCGAGAGGTCGGGGTCGTTGCGGTCGAAGGACCCCTCCTCCGACGGCTCGCCGATCGCGACCGGGAGGAGCCCCTCGCCGCCGCGGAACAGGCGCGCGTTGTAGGCCTCGCTCTCGACGTTGTCGCCGAGGAACACGATCACGCTGCCGCCGTCGAGACAGAAGCGCTCGAGCTCGCCGGCCACCTCGGCCGTCGGCGTCGGCACGTTCGCGAGGACGACGACGTCGTAGTCCGACAGGGCCAGATCCGGCAGCTCGTGATCGCTCCGGACGGTCGCCTCGTAGAGGGCGCCGCCCGCGAACAGATCGTCCTCGGGCATCTCGAACGCGGCCGCGAGGAAGTCGCTCTCGCTCTCCCACTCCTCGGGGTCGGGCTGACCGTCGACGAGCAGGATCTTGATCGCCTCGCGGACGTTGACGACGAGCGACCGCCCGTTGTCGACGTCGAGCGCGTCCGAGACGAGCCGCACCTGCACCCGGTGGGCGCCGAGCCCCTCGAAGGCGTGCTCGAAGTTCGTGAACGTCCGCGTCGAGCGCGGCTCGAGCGTCACCGTCGTCGTCAGGCGCGGGCTCGCCTGACGGAGCGGGCCGGGGATGTCGTCGACGTAGTACTCGAGCTGGAGGCCGGTGACCGGCCGGTCGCTCCAGTTGCGAACCCGCACCTCGAACCGGACGGGCACGTGCTCGGCGACGACCGTCTCGCCGATCTTGAGGTCGGTCACCCCGACGTTCTGCGCCTCGTCGTCGCCGACGTCGACGATCGTCAGGACGCCGTTCTCGGCGCCGATCTCGCTCAGGGTCGAGGTGAGCGACGGGTCGAGGAGCGCCCCCTGATCGTCCAGCCAGGCCGTCCGCTGGGCGTCGGTGATCAGGTAGACGGTCTTGGCCGACTTGGTCGTCGCGGTCCCCTCGGCTCCGCCCGGATCGAACCGCCGGAGGACCGCGGGGATCTGCCGCAGGATCGGGCTCACCTCGCCCGGTCGATTGCTCAGCCGGATGTCGTCGAGCTTGCTGACCATCGCGACGACGCCCCGCTCGTCGAGGCTGTAGGGGCGCGAGGTGATCGCCTGCGCCCCGTCGCTCGCCTCGACCAGGGCGACCCGGTCGCCCGCCTTGAGGCTCCGCAGGATCTCGCGCGAGGCGAGGACGCCCCGGTTGAACACCGTCTCCGCGCCGAGCCGGTAGCCCATCGACCACGAGTTGTCGAGGACGATCACGACGTTCCGGCGGACGCGCCCGGTCTCCTCGTCGGCGACCTGGGCCGGGTTCGTCGGCGCGCGCGGCCGGGCGATCGCGAAGACGAACAGCAGGATCGCGAGGATCCGGAGGAGGAGCAGGAGCAGGTTCTCGAGCTGGAGCCGGCGACGGTTCTTCTTGAGGGCGCGGAGGATGAACTCCATCGCCGCCCACTCCACCTTCTTGTAGCGGTAGCGGTTGAAGAGCCAGATGAGGATCGGGATCGCGATCAGCGCCCCGAACCCGAGCATCATCGGGCTGACGAATCTCGATGCGAGCCACGCACCCATGCGAGGGGTCTCCGGGAGTCCGTCTCTGGCCTAGCTGAGCTTGCTGCGCTCGGAGCGAGTGGCGAGGTAGCTCGTCAGCGCGACGTCCAACGGCATCGAGCTGTGGAGCTGCACGTAGTCGATCCGACTCTTGCGGCACGCCCGGCGGATGTCCTTGACGAACGCCTCGAACTCATCGAGGTAGGCGCGCCGCAGGCTCCGCGGATTGAGCGTCACCTTGTCCATCCCCTCGAGCCCCTCGAACCGCGTCATCGTGTTGAACGGGAACTCGAGCTCGGCCTTGTCGAGGACGTGGAACAGGATCAGCTCGTGGCGACGGTGCCGGAAGTGGCGCAGGCCGCGGATCGTCGCCTCGACGTCGCCGAAGAGGTCGCTGACGATGATCACCAGCCCCTTCTTGCGCACCCGCTCCGCCATCGCCTCGAAGACGCTGCCGAGGTCGGTCTTCTCCCGCGGCTTCGTGTCGTTGAGCTGGTGGAGGATGTTCTTGAGATGGCTCGGGTGACTCGACGGCGGGATGAACTTCGTCACCTCGTCGTCGAACAGGCCGAGCGAGATCGAGTCCTGCTGCCCGAGGATCATGTGGGCGAGGGACGCGGTCACGAAGCAGCCGTACTCGAACTTGCTGCACGGGGCGTCGTCGCTCTTGTAGCGCATCGACTCCGACGTATCGAGCAGGATCGTCGCGTGGAGGTTGGTCTCCTCCTCGTACTGCTTGATGTAGTACCGGTCGCTCCGGCCGTAGACCTTCCAGTCGAGGTGGCGGAGGTCGTCGCCGGGGACGTACTCGCGATGCTCGGCGAACTCGACGCTGAACCCGTGGTAGGGGCTCTGGTGGAGGCCGGTGATGAAGCCCTCGACGACCAGCCGGGCGACGAGGTCGAGCCGGGCGATCTTGACGAGGGTCTTCGGATCGAGGTACTTCCGGCTCTCTTCAGCCTTGCTGCTCACGAGGTCGCGACCGCCGTCTTACCGCCCTTGGCGGGCACGTGCTTGAGGATGCGGTCGATGATCTTGTCGGGCGTCTCGCCCTCGGCCTCGGCGCTGAAGTTGGTGATGATCCGGTGCCGCAGGACGGGCCGCGCGACCGCCGCAATGTCCTCGGTGCTCACGTGGTAGCGCCCGTGGAGGACGGCGCGCGCCTTGCCGCCCAGGATCAGGTACTGCGACGCGCGCGGGCCGGCGCCCCAGCTCAGCAGCTCCTTCACGAACGCGGGCGCCTCGTCGGTCGCGACCCGGGTGGTGCGCGTGATGTCCATCGCGTAGCGGATCACGTGCTCGGCGATCGGGACGCGCCGGACGATGTCCTGGAGCCGCTGGATCTCCTCGCCCTCGAGGACGGTCGTCAGCTCGGCGTCCTGGATCGAGGTCGTCAGCTCGAGGATCCGCATCTCCTCGTCGGCGGTCGGGTAGTCGACCATGATGTTGAACATGAAGCGGTCGAGCTGCGCCTCGGGGAGCGGATAGGTGCCCTCCTGCTCGATCGGGTTCTGCGTCGCGAGGACGAAGAACGGCTGCTCGAGGGTGTGCTTCGTCCCGCCGGCGGTGACCTGGTGCTCCTGCATCGCCTCGAGCAGGGCCGCCTGCGTCTTGGGCGGCGTCCGGTTGATCTCGTCGGCGAGGATGATGTTCGCGAAGACGGGGCCGCGCATGAACTGGAAGCGCCGCTCGCCGGTCGTCTTGTCCTCCTGGAGGACCTCGGTGCCGGTGATGTCGGAGGGCATCAGGTCGGGCGTGAACTGGATCCGGCTGAACGAGAGGTTCATGCACTTCGCCAGCGTCGAGATCATCAGCGTCTTGGCGAGGCCGGGCACGCCGATGAGGAGGCCGTGGCCCCGCGCGAAGATGCAGATCAGGAGCTGCTCGAGCACGTCCTCCTGGCCGACGATCGCCTTGCCCATCTCGGCGCGGAGCTCGCGATAGGCCTTCTGGAGGCGCTCGACGCTCGCGAGATCCTTCTCGCTCGGCGCGCCCTCGGCCTTGCCCGCCGCGGGCTTGGTCGCCGCGGGCTTGCCCGCCTCGGTCTTCTTCGCCTCGGTCTCGAAGGCGTCGGCCTTGTCGTCGGCCGGCTTGGTCTCGTCGCTCATGAGCTCGATCGCTCTCCGTCTGGGTCGTGTGCGAGATCGGGGACCGCCCCGTCGTCAGTTACGGACAGGCCCGAGGGCCGTTGGCTCGATCATCAATGGAAGGAGCGGTTCCACTCCCCCATTGGACGGGACCGGGCCTCGGCCGGGTTCCGACGACGGATCCGCCTGTCAGGAGCGGGCTTCCGAGCATCGGAACGCGGGAAGCTACCATCCGAGGTGGGGGCCGTCAACGCCGCCCGAGCCTCGCCCGTCACCCTCCGTGGAGGCGCTCAGTCGGCGCGACGGCGGAAGATCCGCGCGAGGGCGTCGGCGGCGGCCGCGGCCACGCCGGGGCGGGGGCCGTCGGCCGCGGCGCGGAGCGCGTCCCGGGCGGGCGCGGCCGGCGGGCCGATCTCGCCGAGGGCGAGGGCGGCGGCCGTCGCAGCCTCGGCGTCGCCGTGGCCGAGCAGACGCTCGAGGGAGGCGACGGCGTCGGCCCGGTAGGCGGCCATCGCCTCGGCGACGGCCGCGCGGTAGCCGACCACCTCCGCTGACCCGTCCGACGCGGCGATCACCGACTCGAAGGCGAGCCCCCCGGCGACCCGCCCGCCGGCGACGCCGCGCTCGAGGGCGCGCGCGAGGGCCGGCACGGCGCGGGCGGGGTCGGCCGCCTGCTCTCCGAGCGCGCCGGCGGCGTTCTCCCGGACGTCGACCGACGGATCGTCGAGGGCGGCGATGAGCGCCGCGACCCCCGCCTCCCCGCCGGCGCCCTCGATCGCCCCGAGGAGCCGCGCGGCGAGCGCCCGCCGGTCCGCGGCGGCCTCCGCCGCCGGCGCGAGCCGCCGCACGAGCTCGGGGACGGAAACCGCGCCGAGTCGCTCGAGCGCCCCCTCGGCCGCGAGGTGCGCGGTGATGACCTGATCGGCGTCCGCCCCGACCCGCGCCGGCGGCCTCGACGCATCGAAGAGGTCGGCGAGGGCCGGAGCGGCGGCCGCCCCGAGCTCCCCGAGCGCGTGCGCCGCGCCGCCGCGAACGCGCGGCGCCTCGGAGCGGAGGGCCGAACGGAGGGCCGCGACGGCCGCCTCGCCGCGCGCCTCGAGCGCCGACACGGCCGCGCGCCGGACCCGGGCGTCGTCGTGTCCGAGCAGGCCGACGAGCGGCGCGACCGTCTCGGGAAACGGACCGGCGACGCGCCCGAGCGTGCCCGCGGCGAGCGCCGCGACGTCGGCGTCGTCGACCGCGAGCGCGGCGACGAGGGCGGGGATGGCGGGCGCCCCGATCGCGCCGAGCGCCTCGGCGGCGCCGTGGCGGGTCGTCGCGTCACCCTCGCGGAGCGCCCGCGCGAGCGCCTCGACCGCGGGCGCCGCCTCGGCGCCGATGCCCGCGAGGGTCCACGCGGCGCCGCTCCGGAGGCCGGCGTCGTCGTCGAAGCCCGGCGCGCCGAGGAGCGCGGCGAGCGCCGCGACGGCCGGCGCCGCCTCCGCGCCGAGCTCCCGGAGGACGTCGACGGCGCGCGCGCGCCCGACCGCGTCGGTCGCGCTCGCCTCGAGGAGCTCGCCGAGCACCGTCGCGCCCGGCCTCCCCGCGCCGGACAGGGCCAGCCCGGCGAACGCCGCGACCTCCTCGTCCTCGGCGAGGAGCAGCGCGCCCAGGGCGCGAGCGGTCTCGGCGTCGGAGCGGGCGAGGCGACCGAGGTCGACGGCGGCCCGCTCCCGGAGCTCGGGCGCGAGCTGGCCGTCCCGGAGCGCCGGAAGGAGGCTCGCCCGCAGGCGTGCGGCCTCCGCCGGCGAGGGGGCGGGCTCGGTCGACGCCGCGTCGACGGCGCCGGGCGCGTCCGCGCTCGGCGCGGCTTCCCCGTCGGCGCGCCCCTCGGCGGCCTCGGGCCCGGCCGGATCCGGGCCGCGCCGGCCGGTCGCCACGGCGACCAACCCGGCGACCACGATGACCGCGACCGCGACCGCGCCGCCGGCCGCTGCTCTCGTCCGCCCGCTCATGCCATCCCCCGAGCTGCCGTCCGCCGAGGAGCCTGATCCGCGCGTGTCATCGTCTCGTCTCGGCCGTCCCCGCCCGCTGGCCATCCGAACGCGGCGGGACTACCTTGCCCGACGGCCACGACGACGACCACCGGGAAGGGCGAGACATGGACGCGATCCTCAGCGTGCTCCACGGCGCGAAGGAGGGGGACTTCCCCCTCATCGGCAAGAAGCTCTACGTCGCCATCCGTGAGGTCAAGAAGAAGCCGAGCATCGTCACCGTCGGCTCCGACGTCTCCGAGGACGACCGCGTCGCCGAGCTCTCGATGGGACGCGGCTTCGTCCTCGTCCGCAACCTCCGGCCGTGGCAGATGATCTCGGTCAACGGGAGCCAGAATCTCGACCAGGGCGAGCGCGCGACCCTCCGCGACGGCGACGAGTTCAAGGTCCGCGACGTCGTCCTCCGCCTCAAGGAGGTCGAGGTCGAGGGCGCGAGCGACGACGGCGCCAAGGAGGAGGAGAAGCCGACCGAGGGCGCCGGCGAGGCCGACGGCGTCCAGTCGAAGATCATCGAGACGCACGACCCGCGCGACACCGCCGACATCTCGAAGCTGCTCGCCGGGGCGACGCCCGCCCGCCTCCAGAAGCAGCTCGAGTGCCTCCAGCTCGCCGGCAACGTCGCCCTCCGCGCCGCCGGCACGAAGGAACTGATGAGCGGGATCCTCGAGGTCCTCGGCGAGCAGTTCAAGTCGGCCCACGGCTCGATCCTCTGGCGGGTCGGCGAGGGCGAGTCGTTCAAGCGCCTCGCGAAGCTCCGGCAGGAGGCGGACGAGGTGCGGGTCAGCCGGACCGTCCTCAAGCACGTCCTCGACACGTCCGAGTCGGTCCTCAGCGTCGACACCGCCGGCGACCCGCGCCTCGCGAAGGCGCAGAGCCTCCACAACAAGCAGATGCGCAGCGTCCTGTGCATCCCGATCCTGCGCGACGGCAAGGTCCGCGGCGTGATCCAGCTCGACGACGTCGGGGTGAAGAAGTTCAACGAGGGCGACCAGGCGCTCGTCGGCGCGATCGCGGCGACCGTCACGACGGCGATCACCGCGATCGAGGCGCGCGCCGCGGCCGTCGGCGCCGACCCCGAGTCGGACGACGCCGCTCCCGGGGAGGGGGGCGGCCTCGGCGCCCTGCGGGACGCGGCCGGCGCGTGGGCGCCCGAGCAGCTCACGATCGGCGACCTCGAGGTGGTCGTCGGGTTCATCGGCGGCGACGGGATCCTGAACGGCACCTTCGCCGCGGCCGTCCCGGGCGCGGCGGGCGCCGGCGCGGTCGCGCCGGTGATGTTCACGGCCGGCGAGCTGACGGGCGACGCGCCCCAGAACGTGGTCGCCGCCTACCACGCCCAGGTCGCGGCGGGGACCCTCGCCCGCGAGGGGCTCGGCCCCGAGCGGATCGTCCGGCAGGTCTACCGCGGGCTCGCCGACGCGGGCCTGCCCACCCTCCGGAGCTCGCTCTCCGCCCGCTTCGAGGCGGCAACCGGCCTCGTCGTCGAGGCGGGCGACGGGACCGGCGTCGTCCACCGCGCGGCCCTCGACGGGCAGGCGCGCGTCCTCGCGACCCCGCCGCCCGCCGCGCCCGACGCGCCCCCGGCCTGGTCGACGGGCACCCTGCCGGTCGCGCCCGGCGACGCCGTCGTCCTCTTCACCCGGAGCATGCTCGAGCTCCTCGGCGGCGACACGGCGCCCCTCGCCAACTGGGTGATGCAGGCGGGCGGGAGCGACCCGGCCGCCCTCGTCCGGGCGATCACCGAGGGCGCCGGACCGCTCGCGATCCAGCAGGGCCGACGGGCCGTCCTGATCGGGGCGCGCCGCGCCGACGGCTGATCGCGTGGGCGCCGGAGCACCGCCCGCCGGCCGCTCGACCTCGGCCGGGCTCCTGAATACTCTCTAACGGCGCGCCGCGGAGATCCGGCGCCAGAGGAGAGTCGATTCGATGTCAGCTCGCGTGGTCGTGCTCGCCGGCGCCGCCGAGAAGGGCCAGTCGTTCGAGGTTCCCAAGGAACCGAGCTACGTCCAGATCATCGAGGGACGCCGCGGCAAGCCGCCCACCGTCAAGGTCGGGACCGACGTCGCGATGGACGACCGCGTCGCCGAGCTCAAGCACGGCCGGACCGTCGTCCACCTCCGGAACCTTCGTCCGTTCTCGATCATCTCGGTCAACGGCGACCAGAGCCTCGACCAGGGTCAGCGGGCGATCCTCCACAGCGGCGACGCGTTCACGATCAAGGAGCTCGTCCTGCGCGTCGTCGTCGAGGACGAGACGCCCGGCGCCGACTCCGAGGACCAGAGCACGTTCGAGGGCGCCAACGAGAGCCAGGTCGTCTCGGCGATCGTCGACAGCAAGAGCCCCGAGGACACCGCCGACTTCGGCCGCCTCGTCGGCGCGTCCGAGCCCGAGCGGCTGACGCTCCTGCTCCACTCGCTCCAGGCCGCCACGTCGGCCGCCTTCGCCGCGGCGACCCCGAAGGCGCTCGCGAGCGACGTCCTCGCCGTCCTCGGCAACCAGTTCGCGACCGCGAAGGGCTCGGTCCTCATGCGGGTGCCGCTCGGCGACCAGTTCCGTCGCCTCGCCCGGCTCCGCCAGGAGAGCAAGGAGTTCCGGGTCAGCCGGACCGTCCTGCGACAGGTGATGGCCGACGGCAAGGCGATCCTCTCGCTCGACACGGCGGCCGACCCGCGGCTCCTCAAGGCGCAGAGCCTCTCCGAGAAGCAGATGCGGAGCGTCCTCTGCATGCCGATCAAGCGCGACATGAAGGTCATCGGGGTGATCCACCTCGACGACACGGCCACGAAGACGTTCGACGAGAGCGACCTCGCCCTCGTCGGCCTCATCGCGCGGACCTTCTCCGAGGCGCTCGTCGGGCTCGACCGGCGTCGGATCGAGAAGAGCGGCGAGGAGAAGCAGCTGGTCGGCCCGGTCCTGCGCGCGGTCGCCTCGGCGAGCACGCCGGAGGAGGGGTTCGCCTCGGGCGGCGCGACGGCCGCCGTCGGCTTCCTCGGCGCGGGCATCCCGAGCGGCACCTTCGCGACGGCCCTCCCCCTCGGAGCTCCCTCGCAGAATACCCCGATCCTGATGGCGGCGGGCGAGGTCTCGGGCGAGTCGAACCAGAGCGCGGTCGCCGCGTTCCAGGCGCAGGTGACCGTCGGCGTCCTCGCCCGCGAGGGCGCCGCGCCCGAAGCGCTCGCGGCGTCGGTCCAGGCGGGCCTCGCCGAGAGCGCCCTGCCGATGCTGCAGGCAGCGATCGTCGCGCGGTGGGATCCGGGCGACGCCGCCCTCACCCTCCAGGTGACGCCCGGCTCGGTCGCCGTCCACCTCGTCGCGACCGAGCCGAAGCCGCGGGTGCACACCGTCCCGCCGGCGGCCGAGGGCGCGGGGCTCACGTGGAGCCCGGGCACGATGGAGCTGGCCCGCGGCGACACGATGATCCTCGGCACGGCCGGCCTGACGAAGGCGGCGGGCGACGCGGAGACCTTCCACCGGATCGTCACGGCCGCCGAGGGCGCCTCCCCGGCCGAGCTCGTCGCCGCCATCGCCAAGGAGCTCGCCGCGAAGGACCCCAAGGCCCGCGCCGGGATGCTCGCGATCCGCTACGACGGCGACTGACCGCCGCCCCTCGATCCTCGGGGAACCGGGTCGTGAGGGACCGAAGGGGTCAGGGGGCAGATTTTGGCCTTATGACCCCGAGTGGGGACAACTGGGACCAGACCCCCTTAGGGCCCCCCCCG
>JAJDCQ010000269.1 GCA_029260755.1 Planctomycetota bacterium
CCCTGACCCCTTCGCTAACGACGCTAATGCGAACATCCGAGACCTGACCCCTTCGCTCCTCGACCGGCGACGTCCGCCCGGAGGGGAGCGTCGAACGGCAAGGGCGATTGCAGGAAGGGAGGCGGGCGAGGCGCGCTGCGAGGAGCGAGCGCTGGCTACCCGACGGCGTGGGCGCGACGGCGGCGGAGGCGGCCGCGGCGACGAGGCCCAGGGCGATGAGCGCGTAGGTCGACACGACGACGCCCGGACGAGGCGTCGTCCGGGCGTCGGGTGCGGTCGTCGTAACTGCCGGCGGCTACTCGGCGAGGGCCGTCTCGACCTCGTCGGGCGTCTCGGTCTCGGTCGTGCTCGCGTGCTCCGGTCCGGCCTTCTCGACGGGGTCGGACGCCGGGGCGGAGTCCGCGGGCTCGGTCGCGCCCTCGTCCGGCTCGATCGACTCGATCTCCTTGCTCGACTCGGTCGGCGTCTCGGGGGCGCTCGCGGGCGCCGGCGCCGAAGGCGTCGGCGTCGAGGCCGGCGCGGCGGCCTGCTTCTCGCCGAGCTTGCCGATCGCGGCGAGGAGCTCGGCGAACCGACCCTCGCTCGCCTCGGCGCGCTCGCGCGCCTCGCGGGCGTCGGTCCGGGCGGTCGATGCGGCGTCGTAGATGTCCATCATCGAGGGGCCGGCGGGGCGGTTCATCCAGTTGAACAGGAAGATCGCTCCGACCAGCGCGACGGCGAGGGCGACGACGCCCGACGGCCGCGCGATCCGGAAGAACCCCTCGCGCCAGCGCTCCTCGCGCTCGCGCTCGATCCGTTCGAGGGCGTCGACCGTCTTGTGCTGCGCCTCGGCGCTCGACCGGGCGACGGTCCGGGCGACCCGGTCGACGCTGGCCCGGTTCGCCTCGCCGCCGCGCGCCACGGCCCGGAGGAGGGCGTGCGTCTCGAGGCCGCGTCGCTCGAGCGTCTCGAACCCGCGGTCGAGGCGCTCGATCGCGCCGGCCACCTGGGCGCGCGCCTCGCGCTGCCCGCGCATCTCGACGACCATCTCGTCGATCCCGCCGCGCATGAGCTCGACGCTCTTGATCAGCTCGGCCCGCTGCCGGCTCTGGCTCTCGACCTGCTTGTTGAGCCCGCGCATCACCGCGAGCTGCGCCTTGTCGGTCGGCGATCCGTTCTGGACGACCTCGACGAGCCGCGGCAGGTCGCCGAGGGCGGAGACCATCTCCTGGCCCCACGCGCTCTGGGCGTGGATCTCGCGCTGGATCGTCTCGAGGATCTCGGTCTCGCGGCCGCTCGCCTCGGGGAACGCCTTCAGCGCCTCGGGCAGCTCCTGGAGCTGCTCCATGATGCGACGGTTGATCACGCCCTGGTCCTCGAGGCCGGTGCCGATCTTCTCGAGGATCCCGGTCAGCTCGGCGAACCCGTCGGTCAGCCGCGTCATCGCGACGTCCTTCTTGCCGAGCGCCTCCGTCAGCGCCGTCTCGACCCGCGTCTCGATCCGCGCGACCAGCCGCTCGCCGTCGGGGCCGACGACGCCGACCGGCCGGGGCGTTCCGATCGGTGCGGCGAGCCGCGGCATCGTCCCCGCCGGCGGACCGGCCGGCGGCGGGACGAACATCCCGCCCGATGACTTCCGGCGCGCGACCACCTTCGGACGCTTCGGGGCGCGGGGGTCGGCCTTCTTCGTGCTCGTCGGCTTCGGCGCGGGCGCCTTCTGGTCGCTCTTGATCGTCGCGTCGACCGCTCGCAGGTCGTCGGTCGGGTCGTCCTTCCCGTTCTTCTTGCGGCTCACCAGGCCGCGCATCCGCGACCAGAAGCCCTTCTTCCGCGGCTGATCCTCGATCGGGGCCAGCTCGTTCTTCGACTCGTTCTTCGGGTTCATCTCGGGCTTCTTGGGCGCGTCCACGGCTTCGTCCTTCCCTTCGTTGCGGCGGCGACTGTCTCCTGACGCCGGCACCTCCCCGATGGGCGTTCGCCACCCTCGGGGAGTCGCTTCGACGGCGCCTCCACTCGATCTTTCGGCTTTTCGACCGCGAGCCCTCGAACGAACGCCCACCGCGAGAGGCGCGACGCGCCGTCCGAGGTCCGATAACATCCGGGTCCCATGCGCACTCGCTCCGCGATCGCCGCCGTGCTCGTCCTCGCCGTCGTCGGCGTCGGCGTCGCGTTCGGCGCCGGGCTCCTCGCCGCCCCCGGTGAGACCGAGCTCGACCCGAAGCGGCTCCTCGCGACGGCGCGCGAGCTCCTCGAGACCGGCCCGGCCGCCGAGGGGCGCCCGGAGAAGGATCGGGTCGCCTCGCTCCTCGCCCGTCGGCTCGGCGAGACGGGGGCGAGCGTGAAGCGCCACGTCTTCCGGGCGAGCCTCCCCGAGATCGGCCTCGACTGGGAGCTCGAGAACATCATCGCGAGCTACAACCCCGACGCGAAGCGGCGACTCCTCCTCGGCGGGCACTGGGACACCCGCCCGTGGGCGGACGAGGACGAGGACCCGGCCCGGCGCCGCGACGCCGTCCCCGGCGCCAACGACGGGGTGAGCAACACCGCCGTCCTCCTCGAGATCGCGCGCCTCCTCGGCGCGAACCCGCCGCCCGCCGAGCTCGGCGTCGACGTCGTCCTGTTCGACGGCGAGGAGGGGCCGAAGGGGACGCGCCTCGGGCTCGACGCCTACTTCCTCGGAAGCAAGGAGCTCTCCGCCCGCTGGCGCCAGGTGACCGGCCGGGCGATGCCCGAGGCGGGGGTCGTCCTCGACATGATCGGCCGGCGCGGCCAGGCGATCCGGCGCGAGCTCCGCTCGTTCGAGAACGCGCGCGCCGTGCAGGACGAGCTGTTCGCCATCGCGAAGGAGCGGGACGCGAAGAGCTTCGTCGATGAGAAGGACCGGGCGATCTTCGACGACCACCTGCCGTTTCAGGAGCGCGGCGTGCCCGTCGCGCTCCTGATCGACCTCGACGATCCGAGCTGGCACACGACCGGCGACGTGATCGAGAACCTCGACCCGGCCGCGATGGCCGAGGTCGGCGACGTCGTCCTCGCGTGGATCGCACGTCGGGCCGCGGCGCCGTCCAAGGACGAGTGAGCGAGCGAGTGAGCCAGTCCGGGAGAACGAGACGATGAGCGCCCGCAAGGCGAAGCCCGCGGCGAAGAAGAAGGCGGCGAAGCGAAAGCCCGCCGGGAAGAAGCCTGCCCGGAAGAAGGCCGCGACCAAGACGAAGGCGACGCCGAAGAAGAAGAACGCAACGCCGAAGAAGAAGAAGGTCGCGAAGAAGGCGAAGGCCGGGGCGAAGAAGGCGGCCGCGAGGAAGAAGCCGGCTTCGAAGCGCCCGGCCGCGAAGGCGCCGACCGCCTGGAAGCCGCGTCGGCGCAAGCCGGCCAAGCCGGTGCGGACGCGCCTCCCCGTCGCGGTCTGGGACGAGGCGGTCGGGCTCGGCCTCTTCCTCCGCGGGGGCGGCGGCGGCGACCGCGGGTCGGTCGGCCGTCAGATCGAGGTGGTCAATCGATACTTCCGCACGGGCGGCCGCAAGCGCCCCGACCTCGCCCACGTCGAGAGCGGCGTCGAGTGGGAGAACGCGATCGGGCGCCTCTCGGGCGACGCCTTCCGCATCGCGAGCGTGAGCGTCGCCGACGAGGAGCGCCCGCTCCTGCTCCGCGCCCTCGACGGGTTCGCCGCGACCATCTTCGCCGAGCGCAACGCCGTCGAGCGGATGCGGCGCTACGCCGTCTCGTGGCCCGACGCCGGCCCCTTCCTCCGCGTCGATCACCGCGACGCCCCGAGCCACATCGAGGACGTCTGCGAGCACGAGGGCAACCGCTACTTCCTCCGCGCGACGGTCGCCGGGCACGGCTGGTCGGCGAAGGTGCTCGAGTACGCCCCCGACGGCGACTTCCGCGAGCTTCCCGACGCGCGGATGCACGAGCGCCCGCGCGCCCTCCGCGTCTCCTGGGGCGACCGCGACGAGCTGCGCACGTTCATCGAGCTCTGCGAGGAGCTGCAGGCGAGCGAGTGGGACACCTTCGTCGCGAAGAACCTCGCCAAGCGGGCGTCGCTGAGCGTCTCGCAGGCGAAGCTCCTCCTCGCCGGCTGGCCGCGCGCGATCGACCCGTGGAAGCGCGACTGGATGGACCCCGACCTCCGCGCGTCGCTCCACCTGAGCGTCGGCGACGCCTCGCAGGCGCGCGACTCCCTCCGCTGGAAGGACGTCCTCCGCACCCTCGAGGCGCCGCTCCGCGCCCTGGAGGACCCCGAGGAGCTCTGGGATCCGCGCGGCGGCGGACCGCGCGACGACGGCAGCGTGGCCGCGATCATGGCCGACGCCTACCGCGGTCGGCCGCTCGGGCGGACGCCGTCCGCGGCCCATCGACGCCGCGCGGCGCCGGCCGAGCCGAGGCCGGCGCCGAAGAGCAGCGCGCTCGATCTACCGGTCAGTCCGCGCGTCGCGATCGAGCAGGTCCGCGAGGTCGTCTCGGCAGCGACCCGCTTCGGGCACTTCGAGACCGACTGGGGCGCCGAGCTGACCGGCTGCCTCGAGATGGTCGGCGATGATGCCGACCGGAGCACCTGGCTCCACGCCCTGTGGGAGCCGCTCCCGGCCGACGATGCCGGCAAGCTCGCCAGGCGGACGAAGCCGCGGCTCTCGGCCGACTACCGCGACCTCCTCCAGCGGGTGAACGGCGTCGCGCTGTTCCGGCTCCATCTCCCGCCCCGGAAGCGGCCGCTCGAGCTCAAGAAGTACGAGGCGTTCACCCTCTACGGCCAGCCGGTCGGCCGGAAGAAGCGGCGCCATCTGCCGGCGGACCTCGGCGCGCTCCACGGCAAGCATCGGCCGCGCGACGCGCCGGCCTCGTGGCTCTGCATCGGCAGCTACGGCGAGCAGTGGGACCGGATCCTGCTCGACACCGAGACCGGGATCGTGCGTCGGACGACCCGGCGGAGCGCGAAGGACGTGAAGGCCGAGTGGCGCGACGTCTGGCGGATGCTCGTGACCGAGGCGAAGCGGATCGCCGAGGCGTTCGACGACGCCGGCAACCTGCGCGACGGCGCGACCATCTAGGAGAGAAGAGACCGATGACCCCCGATGCGTTCGTCGCCCGGTTCCGCGAGGAGCGCGCCAGCGCGATCCTTCGCACCGACGATCAGGACCGCGCCGCGAAGGCGATGGAGGCGGCCGTCCGCGGAGGCTTCCGGATCGTCGAGTTCACCCTGACCGTCCCCGGCGTGTTCGACCTCATCCGCGACTTCGCCGCTCGCGACGACCTGATCGTCGGCGCCGGCACCGTCCTCGACGTCGAGGGCGCGCGGCGCGCCGTCGAGGCGGGCGCCCGCTTCCTCGTCTCCCCGGTGACCGACGAGGCGGTCATCGCGGCGAGCGCCGCGCTCGGCGTCGCCTGCATGCCGGGCACCCACACCCCGACCGAGATGTGGCGGGCCCACCGGGCGGGCGCCCAGCTCCAGAAGCTCTTCCCCGTCCCGGGCGCCGGCCCGGCCTTCGTGCGGAGCTGCCTCGGACCGCTCCCGATGCTCCGGATCGTCCCGACGAACGGCGTCGATGCGAGCAACGCGGGCGCGTGGCTGGCCGCCGGCGCCCACGCGGTCGGCTTCACGACGCCCGTCTTCGCGCCGGCCGACCTCGCCGCGGGCGCCTGGGACCGGATCGAGGCGGCGGCCGCCGAGGCGCTCGACGCCATCCGCGGCGGCTGATCGGAGATCGATCGCGCGTCTACCGGGCGCGTCGCTCCCGCTGGAGCTCCTCGAACGCCTTGCGAGCGAGCTCTTCACCCCAGGCCTGACCGATCTGCATCGACTCCTGGACCACTTGCGGCTGCGCCTTCAGCATCGCCTGGCCCTCGGGCGTCTCGTAGAACGCGATCGCGGCGTCGATGGTCTTCTCGTCGAAGTGCTTCAGGTAGAGCGGGATGATCTTCTCGATCATCTCGTCGGGCTTGGCGAGCTCCTTGAACTTGTCGAGAAACCCGGGGGGAAGTCGGGGGTCTCGGCGGAAGTTGTCGATCATCGCCGTCATGACCTGATCGCCCATCTTCGCGGCGCCGGTGATCTCGAGGAGCTTGCGAACCTTCGCCTCCTTCGCGGCCTCGTCATCGGCCGCGCCGACCCGCGGCGTCGCGATCGCGACGACCAGCGCGACCGCGATCGCGGCGCCGACCAGGCCAGCGCGCTTCCACCATCTCGACATGATCACCTCCGGTCTCGGGCGTCTCGGGAGTCGGGGCGCGGCGATCGCGCCCCGACGGGAGGGTAGCCGCGGTGGGCAGCGCGCGCCATTCCGGCGCTCGTTCGACGGGCGGACGGGCGCGCCGAAGGGCTAGACTGAGGGCGTGGACCGGCGAAGGATCGGACCCTACGAGCTGCTGGCGCCGCTCGGTCGCGGCGGGATGGGCATCGTCTACCGGGCGCGGCACGCCGCCCTCGGCCGCGACGTCGCCATCAAGGTCATCATCGGCCCGCATGCCCGCGACCCGCTCCACCTCGAGCGCTTCCGCCTCGAGGCGCTCGCCGCCGCGCGCCTGCGCCATCCGAACCTCGTCGCGATCCACGACGTCGGCGCCGACGGCGAGGCGGCCTACATCGTCATGGAGCTCGTCGAGGGCGAGAGCCTCGGCGACCGGATCGAGCGGGACGGACCGATGCCCGCGCGCGCGGCCGCCGCCCTCGTCGAGAAGCTCGCCCGCGCGCTTCACTACGCCCACGAGAGCCTGATCCTCCACCGCGACGTGAAGCCCGCGAACGTCCTCGTCGGCGACGACGGCGAGCCACGGCTCGCGGACTTCGGCCTCGCCAAGCAGCTCGACGGCGGCGGGGCGAGCGGGCCGACCCGGTCGGGGCAGGCGCTCGGCACGCCCGGCTTCATGGCGCCCGAGCAGATCCGCTCGGACGATCCGATCGGGCCGCGCGCCGACGTCTACGGCGCGGGCGCGACCCTCTACGCGCTCCTCACCGGCGAGCCGCCGTTCGTCGGCGGGAGCCCCCTCGAGGTGATCGCGCGGATGCAGCGGACCGACCCCGCGCCGCCGTCGGTGCGGCGGCCCGCCGCGGGCGTCGATCGGGACCTCGACACGATCTGCCTCCGCGCCCTCGAGCGCGAGCCAGCCCGGCGCTATCCGGGCGCCGCCGAGCTGGCCGACGACCTGCGCCGGTGGCTTCGCCACGAGCCGATCCACGCGCGGCCGCCGACCCTCGTCGAGCGGGTCGCCAAGTGGGCGCGCCGCAACCCGGTCGCGGCGCGCGTCGCGGCCGTCGCGACGCTCGTCGTCACGGTCGCGGCCGTCGCGGCCACGGGCGTCGTCGTCCGCGCCGGCTCGCGGGCCGACGCCCGGGCGCGGGCCGAGATCCTCGCGGAGGCCCGCTCGAGCACGACGGCGGCGCTCGACGAGCTGGCCCTCCTCGACGCCGCCGGCGCCGGGTCCGACGAGCGCATCGACGTCGCCCTCGGCGCGTTCGACGCGGCCAGACGATGGAGTGAGGTCGCGCCCGACGATGCGGCCGCGTCGCGCGCGCGGTTCGAGGCGGGCATCGCGCTCGGCGACCTCGCTCTCGTCGACGGACAGTGGGCGCTCGCCCGCCGGGCGTACCGCGAGGCGCTCGCCTCGGCGGTCGACGATGCCCGGGCCCGGGCCGCGCTCGCGGCGGCCGAGGCCGGCCGGAGCGAGGTGGAGCGGCGACGGGCGGCCGACGTCGCCGAGCAGATCGCCCTCGCGCGCGCGGGCGACCTCGCTCGCGACGACCGCCTCACCGACGCCGTCTTCGCGATCGCCCGCTACCCGACGGCCGAGACGGTCGCGACCCTCACCGCCGAGCTCCGCGCCGTGACCGCGGCGCTTCGAGAGGCCGAGCGGGGGCTGTATCTCGAGGTCGCCGGCGAGCCCGGCGCCCCGTCGCCCGCCGAGATCGACCGCGCCATCGCCGCGCGCGCGGCGGTCTCGAGCACGGGCTCGGCGCTCGGGGAGGATGCGATCGAGATCATGCGCCGGGCGCACCGGGCGGTGATGGAGGCGGGGCTCCGCCGGACGGGAAACAGCGTCTTGCCGCTCTCGGCGCGCCTCGTCGCGAGCCGCCAGGAGCGCGACGTGCCCGCCGGCGAGCTCGCCGTCGCCCGCCTGAGCGCCGAGGCGATCGGGCGGATCGCGGGCCTCGAGCCGCGGCTCGACCTGAGCGACGCGATCGCCGCGCTCGGCGAGTACCTCGACGCGGAGTCCGACGAGCTGCGCGCCGTCGCCGTCGGCCTCGCCCTCGTCCGGATCGGCGGCGGCCGCGTCGAGCCGCTCCTCGCGATGGCGCAGGGTCGGCACGGTCCGACGAGCGTCTTCCAGCGCCGGATCGAGCGCGCCGGGCCGGGCGCCGGCACGGGACGGCGCGTGAGCTCCGGGGAAAGGAGCGCGGCCGCCGACATCCCGAGCCGCGGAGACGCGCCCGGAGACGCCCGGAGCCTCCTCGGTCGCGCCGAGGTCCTCGAGCGGTCGGGCGATCCGCACGGAGCGGTCGAGCTCCTCGACCGGGCGATCGAGGTCGCTCCGGAGCTCGTCGACGCCTGGAACAACCGCGCCCTGATCCGCGACCGACTCGGCGACCACGCCGGGGCGCTCGCCGACCTCGAGCAGGCGATCGCCCTCGACCCGTGGAACGGCACCTCGCGGGCGAACCGGGGCCTCCTTCGGAAGAACCTGGGCGACCTCCGTGGCGCGCTCGCCGACCTCGACGAGGCGGTCCGGGTCGCCCCGCGCGACCCGCACGTCCTGAGCAGCCGCGGCATCGTCCGTCGCGCGGCGAAGATGCTCGAGGGCGCCCTCGCCGACCTCGATACCAGCCTGGCGATCGACCCGAACCGGGCGAGCAGCTGGGTGAACCGGTCGAACGTCAAGAACGACCTCGGCGATCCGAAGGGCGCGTGTGACGACCTCGACCGGGCCGCGACGCTCGAGCCGCGCGAGCCGTCGATCTACTACAACCGGGCGAACCTCCGGAAGCGCATGGGCCAGCTGCGGGAGGCGATCGCCGACTACACCAGGGCGCACGAGCTCGAGCCGACGAGCCACACGACCCTCAACAACCGGGGCCAGGCGCGGCGCGAGGCCGGCGATCTCGAGGGCGCCCTCTCGGACTTCGAGCGGGCGGCCGCCCTCGCACCCGACGACCTCCGGCCGGTGACGAACGTCGGCGAGACGCTCCTGCAGCTCGGCCAGCTCGATCGAGCCGAGGCGATCGGCGAAGCCCTCCTCTCCCGCGACCCCGACTGGCTCCTCGGATACCTCGTCCGGGGCGAGGCGCGCCTCGGCCTCGGCAAGCTCCCCGGGGCGCGCGCGGACCTCCGGCGCTTCGTCGCGGGGGCGCCTCCGGCCGACCCGCGGGTGGCGGTCGTCCGCCGGCAGCTCGCGCGCATCGAGGGCCGGTGACCGCCCCGGACACCGAAGGGACACCGAAGGGACACCGAAGGGGTCAGGTCTCAGATGTTCGCATCAACCGTCCTAATGCGAACATCTGAGACCTGACCCCTTCGGTCCTTCGGTCGCGTGGTGCGTCTTCGCCGAAGACGAAGCCGTTGACCACGCCGGAGTCCGATCCGAGAATGCCGCCTCGCATCTCGACATCGAAGGGTGGACCACGCGTGACGAAGAAGAACGAGACCGTCGTCCTCGCCTACTCGGGCGGGCTCGACACGAGCTGCATCCTGAAGTGGCTTCAGCTCGAGGGGCATCGGGTGATCGCCTACATCGCCGACGTCGGCCAGGAGGACGACTTCGACCAGGTCGCCGAGAACGCTCGCAAGACCGGCGCGGTCGACGTGGTGATCCGCGACCTCAAGCGCGAGTTCGTCACCGACTACATCTTCCCGGCCATCGCGGGGAACGCGGTCTACGAGGGGCGGTATCTCCTCGGGACCTCGCTCGCCCGCCCCGTGATCGCGCTCCACCAGGTGGCGGTCGCCCGCGAGGCGGGCGCCACGGCCGTGAGCCACGGCGCGACCGGGAAGGGCAACGACCAGGTCCGCTTCGAGCTCGCCTACGCGGCGCTCGCGCCGCGCCTCGGCGTGATCGCGCCCTGGAAGATCCCCGAGTTCTACAAGAAGCTCGCCGGCCGGAAGGACCTGATCGCGTTCGCCAAGGAGCACGCGATCGACATCCCGGTCACCCTCGAGAAGTCGTTCTCGACCGACGAGAACCTGATGCACCGGAGCTACGAGTCGGGCGCTCTCGAGGACCCGCTCCACCGGCCGCCCGACGACATGTTCACGGTCTGCGTCGATCCGAGGCAGGCGCCCGACCGCGAGACGATCATCGAGGTCGAGTTCAAGGACGGCGTGCCGGTGCGGGTGACCGACGAGACCGGCGGGCGGGAGGAGACCGACCCCTACGAGCTGTTCCTCCTCGCGAACGCCCTCGGCCGCGAGAACGGGATCGGTCGGATCGACATCGTCGAGAACCGGTTCGTGGGGATCAAGAGCCGCGGCGTCTACGAGACGCCCGGTGGGACGATCCTCCACGCGGCGCTCCGCGACCTCGAGGGGATCGCGATGGACAAGGAGGTGCAGCGCCTCCGCGACATGCTCGCGCCGAAGCTGGCCGAGATCATCTACGACGGCTTCTGGTTCAGCCCCGAGATGGACTTCCTCCAGGGCGCGATCGATAAGAGCCGCTCGCTCATCGACGGCAAGGTCCGCCTCGCCCTCTACAAGGGCAACGTCACCACGATCGGCCGCAGCTCCCCGAGCTCGCTCTACGACCAGGAGCTCTCGAGCATGGACATCGAGGGCGGCTTCGATCAGGCCGACAGCGAGGGCTTCATCCGGATCAATGCCCTCCGGCTCAAGGCGCACCGGGTGATCCTGCGCAAGCACGGCGAGGCGGAGTGAGCCCTCTCCGATCGCTGACTGGCTAAGCTAGCGCCCCGCCTTCTTCCGGCGGATCTCCTTCGCCGCATTGCGGAGCCGCCGAGCATCGGGGCTGCCTCTCTCGAGTCGCTCGAGGCGATCGGCGAGGCGGTCGAGGCCGGCCGCGTCCTTCCGGCGGGTCAGGACGGTTCCGAGCAGGACGATCGGCTCGGGATTGACCGGGTGGCGCTCGCTCCAGGCCTCGAGGTCGGCCGCGGCTTCGGCGAGGCGACCCGACGCGAGCCACGCGCCCGCCCGCAGGGCGAGCAGCTCGGTCTCGGCGTCCGCCTGGGTCGCGGGCTGGGCGAGGCAGTTCGCGGTGGCGAGCCATCGACGGGAGACGGCGAAGATCATCGCCTGCGCCCGGAACCCCTCGGTCCGGTCGAGCCGCTCGGTCCGCTCCTGGAGCGCCACCGCCTCGCGCATCTTCCCGGTCGCGGCGAGGGCGTGGGAGAGGCACCGGAGGATCACGGGGTCGTCGCCGAGGCCGTGCTTCGCGGCGGCCGTCTCGGCCTGCCCGAGCACCTCGACGTGGTTGCCGAGCCGGCTTTCGAGGACGACCCGGAGGCGCCACGCGTCGCGGTCGCCCGGCGCCTTTGCGAGGGCCGCCTCGAGGTGCTCGCGGCACTCGTCCGCGATCGGGCGCCTTCGCGCGCTCCCGATCCCGTCGCGCGGGTGATCGCCGAGCCGACGGAACGCGTACCGGGCGAGGACGAAGCGCACCCGCGGGTGCTCCGGGGCGAGCCACTTCGCCTTCTCGAGGTGCGCGTCCGCCTCGCTGACCGACTCGGAGAGCTCGGCCGCGAGGCACAGGAGACGCGCGCGCGTCTCCGTGTCCTGCCCGGCGCCGAGGGCGTCCTTCACGTCGAAGCGCGCCTCGTCGAGGTCGCCGACCGAGAGCTTCAGCTCGATCGCCTCGATCTTCAGCTCCCACCGATCGGGGCGGTCGCCCCGCGCGGCCTCGGCGAGAGCGGCGATCGCCCGGCGCCGGAGCTGCGTCGCGATCGGCTCCTCGCCCGGACCGCTCGCGACCGCCGAGTCTCCCAGCCGATCGCCGGCGGCCCGCCACGCGCGCGCGACCGCGAGGCGCACCTCGCCGAGCGGCCGGACGACGACGGTGTCCCATCGCGGCGGCGCCTCGGCTCGACGGACCGCCTCGTCGAACGCCCGCTGCGCCTCGTCGATCTCGGCCCGCGACGCCTCGACCGTTCCGAGGGCGAGCCAGCCGTCGGCGAGGTCGGGGTCGCCCGCGACCGCCTGGCGCGCCCAGCGAGCGAGCAGGCCGGGGTCCTCGTTCGGAGCCGCGAGTCGACACCGGGCGAGCGCGACGCGCGCCCAGGCGGCCTCGAGGTCCCTGGGGCCGAGGCCGGCCGACGCCCGGTCGCGGCCCCGGAGCGCGACCTCCAGCGCTCCGGCCGCGCCGTCCGCGTCGAGCGCGGCGAGCGCGATCCCGCGGAGACCGTTCGCGAGAGGCTCGAGCGGCGCGCTCGCGAGGACCGCCTCGACCTCGCCGAGGGCACGTCCGACGAGGGTCCGGGGATCAGGCGTCGCCCCATCGCCTTCTCCGGCGAACGCCGCGCTCGCCCCGGGCGCCCGCTCGAGCGTCGTCGCGAGCTCGAGGAAGATCAGGGCGCGCCGCAGTCGATCGGCGGAGATCTGCTGGAGGGCCGCGTGCGAGAGGGGCGTCGCCCCCGACGCCGTCGGGCCCGCCGCCGCCGCCGGATCGCCGGTCGATCCTGCGGCGAGCATCCCCGAGAGCTCGAGCGCCGCCTCGAGATCGGCCAGGGCGGCGGCGAGGCGGGTCGCCCGCTCGAGCGCGGCGGCGTCGCGCTCCGAGGGAGCGGCCGGACGTCGCTCGGGGTCCTCGGCACCCGACAGCCCCAGCTCGGTGAGCGCGACCGTCGCGAGCTGACGTCGGGCGCGGAGTCGGTCGTGCTCGAGGCCCGGGTCGTCGCGACCGAGCGCCTCGCGGAGGTCGGCGACCACCGCGGCGGTCGGCTCGCCGGCGTTCTCCCGGAGACGCGCGCGCGCGAACAGCGCGGCGCCGACGCTCACGCCCGGGAGCTGACCCTCCTCCTCGGTCTCGGGCGTCAAGCCCTCGTCGCCGATCTCGATCGCCGCGTCGATCTCCACCCGGGCCTTCCCCGGATCCTCGGCGGCGAGCAGGAGCCCACGTCGGAGCCGGAGGCGCGGGGTCGGCGCGTCGATGACGAGGTCCTCGAGATCGGCGCGGGCGCCGGCGGCATCGCCCTGCACCTCGCGGATCACGGCGCGGATCGCGCGCGCGATCTTGTGGGTCGGCTCGAGGTCGAGGACGACGTCGAGGTCCTCGAGGACGCCGGCGGGGCGGTCGAGGGCGCGCCGGCACCGGGCGCGGTCGAGGTGGAGGCCGGCCTGACCGGGCGTCGCCGCGATCGCCGCGTCGAGATCCTCGAGGGCGCTCCGGAAGCGGCGCTGCTCCATGTAGAGGCGCGCCCGCATCGTGCGCGGCTCGGCGCTCTCGGGGTCGGCCTCGATCGCCTCGCCGAGCTTGAGGATCGCCGCGTCGAGCTCGCCGGCGAGCTCGAGGTGCTCGGCCGACGAGACGAGGTCGGCGACGACCGCGCGCCGCCACTGTTTCCAGAGCCACGGCGACGCGACGAGAAGGCAGACGAGCGATACGGCCGCGACCTGCGCCAGGAAGCGGAACACCGGGCGCGGCTGACGCCACCGGCCGCCGCGAGCCGCGATCGGCTGTCCGGCGAGCCAGAGCTGGAGGTCGGTCGAGAGCTTCCCGGGCGTCGGGTAGCGGCTGCGCTCGTCCGGGTGCAGCGATGCCCGCAGGATCGCGTCGAGGTCCGAATCGAGGTCGCCCCGCGGCGCGGTCTCGCCGTCCTTCCCGGGCGGCCGGCCGTGGAGGAGCTCGTGGAGGATCGCGCCGAGGCCGACGACGTCGTCGGCAGGAACGGCCTGCCCCGTCTTCTGGAGCATCTCGATCGCCTTCACCCCGCCGCGCGCCGCCGCCTGGAGCCAGTCGCGATAGGCGCCGACGTCGAAGCCGGTCAGGACGGGGTGATCGTCCTCCTTGCGGACGCGCACCTTCGAGAAGGCGACCGCTCCGTGGGCGAGCCGGCCGCGGCGCGCGTTCTCGAGGCCGCTCGCGAGGTAGCGCACGATCCGCGCGCACGCCTTGGGGCGCCGCTTCTCCTCCTTCACCCATCGACGGAGGCTGCGCCCGGCGACGTGGTCGCTCGCGATCCACGGGCGGTCGCGGTAGCGGCCCACGTCGACGACGCGCGAGACGTGCGGGTCCTGGAACAGGGTGCAGGCCTTCGCCCGGGCCTGGACCGCGGCGAGTAGCTCGTCGCCGAGCGCGCCCATGTGGGGGAGGACGCGGATCGTGACGAGGCGACCGCTGCCGAGGTTGCGCGCCTTGAAGAGGCCGTAGGGGAGTCGGCTCTTGAGGTCGGCGACGACCTGGTAGGCATGGATGTTGTCGTCGGCCTCGGTCTTCGCGGCCGGCTTCGGAGCGGCGCGGGCGGGCGCGACGGGCGCCCTCGCGACGGGCGCGGCGGGGCCGGCCTCCGAGGGGGACGCGTCGTCGCCGTCGGCCGCCGCGGCGGGCTCGTCGAGGTCGTCGGGGACCTCGAGGTCCGCCTCGATCTCCTCCTGGTCGGCGTCGTCCTGCAGCGGCGAGAGATCGAGCGGCGCGTCCTGCCACGTCGCCTCGCCGGCGCCCTCCTGCTGCGCCTCCAGGTTCGCCCGCCACTTGCCCCAGTCGTAGGGAGCGGCCTCGCCCGCGGGGGCGATCGGCGCGAGCGGCACGCCCTCCTGCGCGGTCTGGTGCGTCTCGAGGACGTTCGCCGCGAAGTCGTCCCCCTCGACCATCGTCTCCTCATCGTGGTCGACGCCGCGGACCCCCCGACGCTGGATCGGCTCCTTCCCGGCGGCCCGCGCCGAGCGAAGGCCGACGGTCGGAAGCTGCATCCCCAGGATCGGATCGTCATGGAGCGACTGCTCGTCGTCGTCGTCCTCGAGCGAGAGCTCGTCGTCGCTCTCCTCCATCCGCGGCGCCGGCTCGCCGTCGCCCTCGGGGGACGGGGCGAGGTCGAGCTTCCAGGGCCAGTCGTCGCTCGACGCGCTCTGGTCGACGGGCGCGAGGAACATGCGGGGCGTGCCGATGTGCTCGGCTTCACCGGCCTCGCGTTGGATCTGGAGGACGCCGCCACAGGTCATGCACGAGGGGAGGTTGCCGACCGTCGCCCCGGGCGCCGAGAAGCTCGCGTTGCAGAGACCGCACGCGACGACCGCGCGCCGGGCGCGCGCGACGACGTGCCCGATCTCGAGCGCATCGACGAGCCCCTCGGTGACGAGGTGGTGAACCAGCGGCGAGCCGAACGGCGCCGCCGTCCGGATCGAGGCCTCGAGGGCGGGAGCGACGACGTCGACCGGGAGGAGGCCGTACTGAACGATCCAGCGGGCGAGGGCGACGTCCGCGGGGGCGAGCGCCTGCTCGACGGCCGGGGCGGCGATCTGTCCCTCGCCCGAGTCGAAGATCGCGGCCTCGCCCGAGGCGAAGAGGCCCGAGGAGTCGTTCGCCGCGAGGGGGCCCGCGGTCTCGCCCGAGGCGAAGAGGTTCGCGTTGCCGGCCCGGAGCGAGCCGCTGTCGCCGGGGGGCGGGAGCCCCGCTGGCGTCACCGCGATGAGGCCGCGACCGGTTCCTGGAGGCGGCGCGGGGGCGCGCACCGACCCGCTCTCGCCGGGCGCGGCGGCCGGGAAGCCCAGGGCGCTCGATGAGCCGGCCGCGGGCGCCCGGACGGTTCCGCTCTGGCTCGGAGGGAAGCCGGCGGCCGGTTGAACGGTCGGGAGGCCCTGCGCGCTGCCGGGCGTCGGCGTCGGGGCGGGCGGCGGCGGTAGCGATGGCGGCGCGGGCGGAGGTGGCGCGGGTGGTGGCGGTGGCGCGGGTGGCGGCGCGGCCTTCGCCGCCGGCTTCGGGAGCCACGCCGACGCCGCTTCGCGGGCGGCGTCGGTCGCGCGCTTCGCCCGACCGAGACCGGGCAGGCTCGCCTTGGCGGGCTTCGAGGCGTCTGGTTTTGCCTGGTCGTCGGCCAAGAGTGTTCCGCTCGATGGAAGAGACGTCCACTGGACAGCTTAGGTCAGACCCGACGGAGCGGCAAGACGACGGCGTGCGTCCCGCTGGCGCCGTTCTCTCGAGGAGTTAGACTGCGGTCCATGGCCCGCTTCGCCATCGACGCCCGCTCTCCCGCGCTCCGCGCGACCGTGATCGTCCTCGTCGCGTCGGCCGTCTCGCTCATGGCTTCGCCGGCCCGCGCCGAGGAGGCGCCGCCGCCGCCGGGGCTTCACCGCCCGCCGGCGCCAGGGCTGGAGCGCATCGAGACGCAGCCCGCGCCTGGCTTCTCGATCGACCTCGTCCTCCGCCGGACCCTCCCCGTCGGCACGCGGATCGACGCGGCGCTCGTCTTCGCGGGCGCGACCGTTCCCCGGACCTGGAAGAAGCTGATCGTCACCGACTCCGGCGCCGAGATCCGGTTCGACACGACCAAGGACGCGCGCGACGGGGTCTACACCGTCCTCGTCGCCTTCGACCCCGATCGGCAGCCGCTCGCCCGGCAGGGCGACTACGGCTCGGTCGTCGCCGCGCGCTGGCGCTACACGGTCTACGTCGGGACGCCGGCGGACGAGATCGCCGACCTCGAGGACGAGCGCACGCGACTGCGCGCGATCCTCGACGGCCTGGCGCTGCTCGCCGATGACCTCGAGGCGTTCGACGCCGCTCGCAAGGCCGCCGAGGACGGGGGCGAAGGCGGCGCCGTCGGGCCGACCGAGAAGGCGCTCGGCGTCGCCCTCGACGAGATCCAGGCGCATCTCGCCCCGCTGCGGCCCGAGAAGCTCCTCGCGCCGTTCTTCGCCGACGCCGTCGACGACGTGATCACGCTCGTCGACCTCGTCGGACGTGCCGTCGGCAGTGACGACGCCGGTCCGGCGCGCCGGGCCTACACGCCGTCCGAGGTCGCGACCGAGATTCGCCGCCGGGTGGAGCTCCACGCCGGCACCGGTCTGGTGGCGGGCCCCGAGGCGGCGCGCGCGGATGCCGAACGGACCATCGAGACGGCCGTCGCGTTCGTCCGCCAGGAGGCCGCGATCACGACCGGCGTCATCGCGCGACTCGACGCCGACGAGACGGTCGAGGCTGGCGCGACCGGGAAGGCGCTCGAGCGCCTCGAGCTGCTGGCGGCCGACCTTCGAGGACGGATCGAGCGGCTCGAGTCCGGGACGATCCCGGGCGGCGCCGAGATGCGCGCCGCGCTCGTCCGCCTCGGCGAGGTCCACGAGCTGGTCACCCGGGCGCACGGCGCCGCCGTGCGCGAGCGTCTCGACCTCGAGGACGTCGGGGGCGGTCTGCCCTCCGACCAGCGGACGGCGCTCGAGGCCGAGCGCGACGAGCTGGTCGCGAAGCTGCTCGACGTCCTCACCGAGCGCGACCGGGCGCTCGGGCGCCTCGTCCGGGACGAGCTGAAGCTCCTCCGCAAGCTCCGGGCGACCTGGGAACGGCTCGACGCGGGCGGAGCGACGACGCAGCGTCAGCTCGGCCTCTGGCGCACCGCCGCCGAGCTCCAGCTCGAGAAGCGGGCGGCGAAGGCCGACGACGAGAGCGACCCGCTCGTCCGGGCGGGCGTCGCCCGCCGCGTGCGGCTGCATCTCCAGATGCTGCTCAGCGTCGATCAGATCGTCCGCGATCGGCGCGAGGGGCGGCCGCCCTATCACGGGCACGAGGCGCGCGTCGGTCACGCCCGTCGAACCCTCGACCGAGTCGAGGCGACCCTCGACGCGCTGACGCGGCGATAGCGCCGAAGGGGTCAGGTCTCGGATGTTCGCCTTAACCCCCCACATGCGAACAACCGAGACCAGACCCCATCGCGGCGCGCGGCGACGGGTCGCCAGAAGACGCCAGAAG
>JAJDCQ010000270.1 GCA_029260755.1 Planctomycetota bacterium
GAGGGAACCCGTTTGGCGTTCGCGAGGCCGCGGAACGAAGGCCTGCGCGGCGATGTCCGGCGAGACGCCGCGAGTGAAGCGACGGCGAGGAGCCTGCGACGAGTCGTCGCTTCACGCTCATTCTGCAACAGTCTCCTAGCGGAGCTCGAACTCGATCTCCACCACCCGCGCGATCCGGATCGTCCCGACGGGTCCCTCGGGGATCGGCTTACCCGGCTCCTGACCGGCGGCGAGGGCGAGCACCCACGCGTTCATGGCGTCGGCGTCGGTCGGGTCGCTGCTCTCCTCGCCGGCGGTCGCCTCGGGGTAGAGCTCGCGAATCCGGCTGACGCCCGCGAGGCGGGTCCGCGTCAGGTCGGCGAGCTTGCTGGCGCGCCGGGTCGCGTCGGCGACCGCCTTCTCGTAGGCCGCGTCCTCGAGCCGCTCTCGGTCGCTTCGATAGTAGTGGAAGGTCGGGGCGGACCCGCCGCTTCCGTCGTCGGCGCCGCGCTCGATCAGGCTGTCGATGAGCCCGAAGAGCTCCCCGCGCGCCTTCTCCTCCTGATGGTCGACGCCGCCGACCCAGAGGGTCAGGCGCCGCCGGATCGTGAACTGCGTCGCCTCGGGAGCCGCCGCGCCGCCCTGCTGCAGGCGACGCATCATCTGGAGCTGCGCCTGCTGCGGGTTGGTCGCCGCGGCGGCCGCGTTGACGACCTCGACCGGACCCCAGCGCACCTTGAGCTCGAGGCCGTTGGGGCGCGCGTTCTCGGTCTCGTCGTCGCCGTCGTCGTCGACTCCGGTCGTCTCCTCGATCGCCTTGCGGAGGCCCTGGCAGCGCCGCTCGAACCCCTCGCGGCTCTTGTCGAGCTCGTCCGCCGCCTCCTGGACGGTGAACGTGATCTCGAGGACGTCGGCCGGCGCCTCGGCCGTGCCGAAGCCCCGGACCGTGACGGTGCGCGCGGCATCCTGAGCCGACGCGATCGGCGCGACCACGAGGAGGGCCACGACCGTGGCCACGACGACCGCGGCGAGCCGGGTCGGTCGGAGAGAAGCCATGGGGGCAGTCCTTTCGATGGAGTGAGCTCGGCGGCTCACTCGCCGGGGAGCGCGAACGCCTGCACGCGTCGACTCGAGGCGGTCAGGATCATGCGCGCTCGACGCCCGCCGGCGTTCGCCCGGACGAGCGCGATCGAGCCCGCCTGCTCCTTCGCGTCGCTGAAGGTGAGGAGCGTCTTCGGCCCCGCGCCGTCGAGGCCGAACGCCAGGATGCCGCCGTCGCTCGGGACGAGGAGATGGTCGCCCGCGAGCGTCGGCCGGCCGGCGACCTCGAGCTTCTGCTTCGCGCCCGCGGCGGTGCGCTTCGGATAGACCCAGGTGAGCTTGAGGCCCTTCAGCGCGAACGCGTCGATCGCCTGCTCGCCGACGACGATCACGCGCCCGCCGACGACGGCCGTGAGGCGACCGCGATGGGCGAGGCTTCGGCCGACCGGTCGCCCGCTCGCCGCGTCGGCGAGGGTGAGATGGTCGAGGTCGTCGGGGGCGAACACGATCCGGTCGCCCAGCCAGACCGGCGGCGCGAACCGACGGTTCCGGACGATCGGCTCGACCGGCGCCTCGGCGATCGCGCGGGGGACCCGTCGGTTTCGCTTCTGGAGGACGATCGCTATGTCCTCGGGGCGGCGGCTGCTGCTCGGCTCGTAGACGCGCAGCCACCGGACGCCGCCGTCGGTCGCGTCGAGGACGCCGAGGACGCCGCCGTTGCTGCTGATCGCGATCGAGTCGCCGCGCGCCGCGATCGTGGGCACCGGCGGGACCATCGGGCCTCCCGCGTTGACCCCGGCGGCGCCCATCATGACGCGCGCCCGCGCCATCGCCGCGTTGTTCCGCGAGCGGTAGCGATCGGGCAGGGTCGCGCCGACGAAGCGGTGCCACACGATCTCGCCGGTCTCCGCCGAGAGGGCGAGCACCCAGGCCTCCTCGGGCGAGTCGGCGGCGAAGGCGCCGACGATCACGACGTCGCCGACGAGCACCGGCGCGCCCGCCGCGACGAGGCCGCTCTCGTCGACCTCGAGCGACTGCTGCCAGCGCCGCTTCCCCGTCCGGAGCTCGACCGCGACCACGTTGGCGGAGGCGGCGTCGTACTTCACCGCGGCGCCCATCATCGGGTTGTTCGCCATCGAGACCTGGGCGCTCATCGTCGCGTAGAGGATGCCGCGGGTGCGGTCGATCGCGAGCCCGTGCGGCGGCTGCGGGACGGCGGACACGGCGACGTTCTCGAGGTGGCGCCGCAGGCCGCGGTAGCCGTTGATCGTCCAGCGGTCGCTGCCATCGACGAGCGAGTAGGCGAAGAGGCTGCGCCCGAGGTGGACGATCGCGAGGTCCTCGGTCGCGACCACGCCGGGGCGGAAGAGCTCGGCGACCTTCGCGAGCAGCTCGCCCTCGGGGAGCGGCGCGTCCCAGAGCGGCTTGGTCGCGGTCGGCCTCGCCGGCACGACGACCTTCGCCGTGCGGTCGGGGCGGACGACGGCGCCGGCGGCATCGACGAGCAGCTCGGGCGCGGTGGCCGGCGCCACGCCGCCGCTCGGGATCCCGCGGCCGGCGATCAACGCGCGGGCGACGTCGTCGATCGAGACGAGCGCCCCCTCGAAGCTGACCCGCTGCCCGCCGATCGGGCTGTCGGCGACCTCGGCGGCGAAGCGCTCGAGGCTCGCCGTCTCGCCGTCGGCGGCGAGCAGCCCGAGGCAGCCCAGGGCGGCGCGCCGGCGCCAGAGCGCGTCGTGATGGTGACGGAAGAGCTCGGTCCAGACCTCCCGGGCGCGGATGTGGTCGCCCCGCTCGAGGTGGCGCGAGCCGGCCTCGAAGAGGGCGCGGGCGCCCGACTCGGTCGGGAAGAAGACGTCGGCGACCCGGCGCAGCGACGCCGTCCCCGGGTCCTGGAGCGCCCGCTCGACCACCCGCTCGGCCTCGGTCGCGAACCGACGATCGAACGCCGCGACGGCGTCCGGCGAGAGCTCGGCGAGGTGGCGGCGGATCAGCCGGCCGGCGGACTCGTAGAGGACGACCCGCTTGCTCTTCGAGGGGACGAGACGGACGGCGCCCCGGTGCTTGGCGGCCGCCTGGCTCAGGATGACGGCCGCCCGGTCCCACTCGCCTTCGCGGAGCGCCGTCTCGGCGCGGCCGAGGGCGACCTCGAGCTCGGGCGCCTCGTCGAGGCGGACGCCGAGCTCGCGGGCGGGATCGACCGGCTCCTCCTTCTCGTCGTCCTTCTTGGCCTCGTCGTCGCGGGCGGCGGCCGGCGAGATGATCGCCAGAACGGCCGGAGCGAGGATCAGGCCGGCGACGAGCGCGGCGGGGACGGTGGGGCGGCGGGGGAATCGCTGGGCCATGCTCGCTCTCCGGCTGCGGGGGGACGATCCCGCTTTGGACGTCCCGCGCGACCGTACCTCACCCATCACGCGCTGGCGATCCGAACCATGAGACGTCGCCGTGGGCCGGCCGGGTTCCGGGGGCGGCGGTCCGGTCCGTCAGTCCTTCCGCATCGAAACGGGCGCGACCTCCGGCCGCGCCCGCTCGCCGTCAGAACTTCAGGCTCGCCGAGACCTGGAAGCCCGATCCTTCGAGCTCGAAGTTCTCCTTGCGGCCGTCGTCCTCGCGCCGGATCCGCAGGTCGAGGTAGTACCACTCGACCGCGAGCGTGAACGTGTCGCCGATCGTGTAGCCGACGCCGACGAGCGCCTCGACGAACTCCTGGTCGCGGCCGCTGCGCTCCTGGTTCTCGACCTCGACCGCCTCCTCGCTCCGACGCCGCGAGCGGCTGTCGTCGTAGTCCATGAGCCCGGCCTTGATCTTGCCGTAGATGATGAACCCGAAGAAGGGGCGGAACTCGACGTGGGCGCCGATGTACGGGATGAGCGCCTCGAGGTTGTTCTCGGCCCGCTCGTTGTCCGCCTCGTTCTCGATCTCGACCGAGCTGTAGTAGTACTTCGCGCCGAGGTCGAGGCCGAGCTTCACCCACTCGTTGTTGACGACGTGGAAGCCGAGGCCGGCGTCGCCGGCGTGGAGCTCGATCTCGGTCTTGAGCTCATCGCCCTCGCGGAAGAGGATCCCCTCGAACAGCTCGTCCTCGCCGTCGTGGACCCGGTCGTTCTTGTAGCGGCTGTAGAAGTAGTCGACGTCGATCGTGAGCCAGCGCGCCAGGTCGACGAAGATGTTGTAGCGCGGGATCGCGTCGTAGTCGTAGTCGCCCATCGTCTTGAGGTCGACGCCGCTGCCAAGGTTGTTGTCGTCCTCGGCGATCGCGGAGATCCGGTCGGCGCGGAAGGCGAGGAACGAGTAGCGGAGCCCGAGCTTGATCTCGAACTCCTCCTCCTCGGCGAAGAACTCGTTGCCGTCGATGGCGCGATACTCCTCCATCGCGCGCGACGGAGCGGTCGGCGAGGCCGGCGCGGCGGCGTCGTCGTAGGACGGGCCGTACTCGCGATCGAGCGCCTGGCGGAGCCGGCGGTCGACGTCACGGTCGACGGCGGCGTCGGGCGCGGGCCCCTCGAGGTCGTCGCTCGGTTCGCCCGTGCCGCCGTCGGACGCCGCGGCGCTCGGCGCGGCGACCGGGCCGAGCGGCGCCGGCGGGCCGGCGTCGGGGTCGCTCTCCTCGGCTCGGACGAGGCCGACTCCGAGGATGATGGTCAGGGCGATGGCGAGGATGGCGACAGGCGACCCCCGACCCGGCAGCGGCAGCGCTCGGCGCGCCATGGCACAGCTCCTCCGTTGGAGTGGAACCCCGAAATTATAGCCCCCCCATTGGGACTGATCAATGAGAGAGCGTATTCGGCGCCCGGTCCGTCGGGCCCCGAGCGCCGCCGGCCGTGGGGGTTGCGACGTTCTTTCCTCGCGCGAGGTCACGCTTTCTGGCCCCGTCGCCGGACGCGTCGGCGGGAGCCGTCGATCCGTCGTTCACGCTTGATTTCGGGTTTGCGACCGATAAAATCGGCCCAACTCACGAGGGCTGCTCCTCGTGCCGCGGCGCGGCGTGGTCGTTCGCGCGCTTCAGGCGGCGGCGAGGGAAAGCCGACAGCCCGTGCAGGGGGGCGAAGGGAGCCCCCCCGGTTCGGGCGCGAGCCGAGACGGCGGCCCACACGAGACCGGCCGGTCGCAGGTCGGAGATCAGGAGCACCGAAGATGGCGCGTTTCTACATCTTCCGAGAGTTCGGCCAGTTCATCGTCCAGGAGAAGAAGTGGTGGATGGTGCCACTTCTCGCGATCATCCTCGTCCTGGGCGTGGTCGTGGTGTTCGCGGAGAGCAGCCCGCTCGCGCCGTTCCTGTATCCCCTCTTCTAGAAGTCTCTTAGGTAACCACTTAGAGAGCACATGGCCGACGAGACCCAGACCGCCGACGAGAAGGCCGCCCCGGAGGCGGCCCCCGACGCGAGCGACGCCGCGACGACTCCCGCCGAGGATCCGAAGACGGATGCCCCGACGGGCGGCGCGGCAAACCCGACCGGCGACGACGCGAAGCCCGACGGCGGCAGCAGCGCCGCGGGCGGCAAGCGCCACACGCCGGCGCCTCTCGCCGCCGGGGCCACCGCGCCGGCGCTCATTCCTCGGCTCGTCGAGAAGCCGCCCGGCAGCTCACTCCTCGCCTCGTTCGGCGGAGTGCTCGTCCTCGTCGGGCTCTTCCACCTCGTCCTGTTCGTGTGGCCGAAGTTCATCGTGCCGACCCAGACCGCCCTCGCGATCTCGATCGGCGTCGGGGTGCTCGCCCTCCTCACGTGCAAGTGGACGTGGGCGGCGTGGAACTTCGTCGGAAAGAAGATCGGCCGGACGATGACGATGGTCGTCGTCACCCTGCTCTACGTCCTGGTCATCCCGTTCTTCCAGTTCCTGCGCTCGGGCGATCCGCTCGGAAAGCAGCTCGGAGGCGATCCGGGCTACTGGCAGGCTCGGGACGACGAGAAGAAGCAGGACCCCGACGTCGAGCGCGCCTCGATGCCCTTCTGATCCCGGCGCGCCCCGTCGTCCGCGCGGCTCGTTCCCCAACCATCGATCACCCGGGCGTCGCGTCGCCCCGGAGAGCCCCCTCGATGAACATCCTCGGACTCTCGTTCTTCTACCACGACTCGGCGGCCGCCCTCCTCCAGGACGGCGTCATGGTCGCCGCGGCCGAGGAGGAGCGGTTCAGTCGCAAGAAGCACGACAACGGCTTCCCGAAGGGCGCGATCGCGTACTGCCTCGAGGCGGGCGGGATCAAGGTCGACGACATCGACTACATCACGTTCTACGAGAAGCCGTTTCAGAAGTTCGACCGGATCCTGCGGACCTACATCACGACGTTCCCGTGGAGCGCGCGCAGCTTCCTCCGGGCGCTGCCCCTGTGGCTCCGCGAGCGCCTCTGGATCCGCAACAAGATCATGGACGACATCGGGCTCAGCCCGAGCAACACCAAGACGAAGATCCTCTACTCCGAGCACCACCTCAGCCACGCGGCGAGCGCGTATCTCTGCTCCCCGTTCGACGAGGCGGCCGTGCTGACCCTCGACGGCGTCGGCGAGTGGACGACGACCGGGATCGGCTACGGCAAGGACAACAAGGTCCGGCTCGACAAGGAGATCCGGTTCCCCCACTCGATCGGGCTCCTCTACAGCGCGATGACGGCGTTCCTCGGCTTCGAGGTGAACGACGCCGAGTGGAAGGTGATGGGGCTCGCGCCGTATGGCGACCCGCGCTTCGTCGACAAGATGCGGCCGCTGATCGACGTGAAGGACGACGGCAGCTTCCGGCTCGACCTCCAGTTCTTCAGCCATCACTACAGCAGCGTCCGCGCGTTCACCGACCGGATGGCCGAGCAGCTCGGCGTGCCGGCGCGTGACCCCGAGAGCAACATCGATCAGGTCCACATGGACCTCGCCGCGTCGATCCAGCGCCTGACCGAGGAGATCCTCCTCAAGCTCGCGAACGCGACCTACGAGAAGTACAAGGTGCCGAACCTCTGCATCGCGGGCGGCGTCGGGCTCAACAGCGTCGCGAACTGGAAGATCCAGAACGAGACCCCGTTCGAGAACGTCTGGATCCAGCCGGCCGCCGGCGACGATGGCGGCGCCCTCGGCGCCGCCCTCTACGTGTGGAACCACGTTCTCGGCAACGAGAAGCGCTGGCGGATGACGAACGCCTACCTCGGGCCGGCGTTCGGCGCCGACGCGTGCCGCGCGGCGATCGAGGAGAACGGCGTCCCCTACGACGAGTACGAGAACGACGACGACCTCTACACGGCGATCGTCGAGGCGCTCCGGGCGGGCGACGTGATCGGCTGGTACTCGGGGCGGATGGAGTTCGGCCCGCGGGCGCTCGGCTGCCGCTCGATCATCGGCGACCCCACCCGCGAGGACATGAAGGACATCATCAACGCGAAGATCAAGTTCCGGGAGCGCTTCCGCCCGTTCGCGCCAAGCGTCATGAAGGACAAGGCGCACGAGTGGTTCGACATGCCCGAGGGCTTCGACTGCCCCTACATGCTCATGGTGCCGCAGGTGAAGCCCGACAAGCGCGAGAAGATCCCGGCCGTCACCCACGTCGACGGCAGCGGGCGCGTCCAGACGGTCGAGGAGGAGATCAACCCCCGCTACTACGGGTTGATCAAGAAGTTCTACGAGAAGACCGGCGTCCCGGTGATCCTGAACACCTCGTTCAACGTGCGCGGCGAGCCGATCGTCTGCACGCCGCAGGACGCGTTCCGGACGTTCTGCAACACCGGGATCGACAAGCTCATCCTCGGCAACTTCATCGTCTCGACCAAGCCCGAGGGCAGCGTCCTCGGCGGCCCGGTCGCCTACAAGGTGCGCGAAGATGCCGAGCTCTTCCTCGTCACCTGAGCCGGCGCCCGGCTGGAGCGTCGAGAGCGTCCTCGCGGACGGCGAGGAGCTCGTCTACGAGGGGCGGGCCCGCCCGATCGCGGCGATGCGGAGCATCCTCGCCCGGGCCGAGACGCCGCTGCTCCCTACCCTCGCGGCGTTCCTCGCCCTGCTGGTCGCGCTGACGTTCCACTCGATGGAGGCCGGTCGGCTCGACCGCCTCGCCGAGACTCCCCTCCCCGAGTCGTGGCGGGAATGGGCGCTCCTCGCCGTCCTCGGCGCCAGCATCCTCGCCGGCGCGGCGGTGATCACGACGGCGCTCTCGATGCGTTACCTCATCACCAACCATCGCGTCGGGCTCGCCGTGCGCGTGCTCGGCCTCGCGCCGTACGAGCTCGTCGGTGAGATGTCGCTCCGGTCGGCCGCGGTGCGCGTCGGCGGCGGCGACATCGTCATCAAGAAGGACGGGAGGCGGCTCCACCTCCCCGCGCCCGATGACCACAGAGCGCTCCTCGACTCGCTGACCCGCGCGGGCGCGAAGGTCGCGCGCCGCCCGATCGCGGCGAGCTGATCGCGCCCCCGATGGGCCTCCGCTTCGCCTACAACACCAACGGCTTCGCGTTTCACGACCTCGGCGCGATCGTCGACCTCCTCGCCGAGGCGGGCTACGACGGCATCGCGCTGACGCTCGACCACCACCACCTCGACCCGCGGGCCGACGACGTCATCGACCGGGCATGGCGCCTGCGCGAGCGGCTCGACGCGGCGGGGCTCGCGGTCGCCGTCGAGACGGGCGCCCGCTTCATCCTGGACCCGCGCCGCAAGCACGAGCCGTCGCTCGCGAGCCCGGAGGCTGACGGGCGCACAGCCCGCGCGGCGCTGCTGTCGCGGAGCGTCGAGATCGCGACCGCCCTCGGCGCGAAGGTCGTCACCGCGTTCGGAGGACGGGTCGACGGCACCGGCGGGGCGAGCCGCGAGGAGGCGCTCCAGCGGGTCGCCGACGCGATCGCCCCGGTGATCGCCGCCGCCGACGCGGTCGGCGTCGCCATCGCGATCGAGCCCGAGCCCGCCCACGTCGTCGAGACGATGGCCGACTTCGACGCGCTCCGCGCCCGCCTCGGACCGGGCGGTGGTCGCCTGCGGATGACGCTCGACCTCGGTCATGTCCTCGTCAGCGAGCCGGCGACGAGCACGCCCGGCGCGGTCGTCCGCGAGCGGGCGGCGCTCATCCGCCACGTCCACATCGAGGACGCCCGCCGCGCCGAGCACGTCCACCTCCCGTTCGGCGAGGGCGAGCTCGACCTGCCCGAGGCGCTCGCGGCGCTGATCGACGTGAAGTTCGACGGCCTCGTCGCGGTCGAGCTCAGCCGCCACAGCCACGAGGCGCCGGTCCAGGTGCGCCGCTCGATCGAGCGCCTCCGGGCGGCCGTCGCGGCGATCGGATAGGGTGTCCGTCGGACAGAGGTGGCCGGAGGAAGGGGAGACCGCGTGGCCGAGGCCGACGAGATCACCCGGGAGACGATCGAGGCGATCCGCCGCATCCACCGCGACTTCGAGCGGATGGACTGGCCGGCCACCGTCCGCCTCGGCCACGGCCGGAGCGCGACCGAGGCGCTCGAGCGCTGGTTCGCCGAGCTGATCCTTCGAGCCTCGCGGATGACGAACGCGCAGCTCGAGGCGCTCCACCAGGAGGACCTCGAGCACCACCTCCGCGACTTCGAGCGCGCCAAGAGCCTTGTTCGAATCGACTGACGCGGCGCCGCTGCGCGATCTCCTCGACCGACTCCACGCGGTCTGCCGCCGCGCCGAGGCGAGCTACGCGATCGTCGGCGGCGTCGCCGTCCTGGTCCACGGCGGTCAGCGCTCCACGGCCGACCTCGACATCTCGCTCGGACTCGAGCCCGAGCGGATCGACGCGTTCCTCGCGCACGCCGAGAACGCCGGGTTCCAGCTCGACCCACCCGAGCTCCGCGACCGGTTCAAGCACCAGATGGTCCGTCTGTGGTTCCGGGCCCGCCGCGGACCGGCGATCAAGGTCGACGTGCAGCTCGCCGTCCTGCCACACACGCAGCTCGCGATCGACCATCGCCGACGCAAGAGGATCGGCGACCGCTTCTACTGGTTCGCCGGCCCGGAGGCGATCGTCGCCCTGAAGCTCATCGCCGCGCGACCGCGCGACCTCCTCGACGCGGCGTTCCTCCTCGGCGGCCGTCTCGACCGAGAGCTCCTCGACCGCATCGTGGCGCGTTGGAAGCTCGAGACGGTGTTGGCGGAAGCCGTCCGGCTCACCCGGGAGCCGCCGGGGTGACCCGACGGGGGCGGTGAGGAGCCTCCCGTTCACCGGGACCCGCCGACCGTCTGGCGAAGCGATTGCCGACGGGCAATGCCGTCGGGTGGGCGGCCTGCTTCGGATATCGGGGTTGGGCCAAGCCGCGGTTCCCGTTCGGAGCTCTTCTGGGTAGCCAGCGCGGGGGTCAGAGCGCTTCCTGCTGCTTGTCGGAGCGGGGTTGCCGAAGCCAGCTCCCCTCCCAAGACAGCAGGAAGACGACACTGACCCCCAATGCGGGGCCCGGGGCTCTCTGCGCGATCCGGGGCGTGGGTTCGCGAACCCGATGCGGAGCCCGGGGCCCTCCGCGCGATCCAAGTGGTGGGTTCGCGAGTCCGCACCCGCGGAGACCCGGTTCGGGCGACTCTCCGCGGCCCGGCATTGGGGGTCAGTGTCGTCCGGTTACCGCTCGAGAGGGGATTACGCCGCGGCAACCCCGCTTCGATCGAGCGGCAACCGGCGCTCTGACCCCGCGCTGGCTGCCCCGCAACGCTCCGATCGGGAAACATCGGCTCGGCCCGCCCGGACCTCCCGAAGCAGGCCGCCCACCCGCGGGTCTCACCCGTCGGCGATCGCTTCGCAAACGGTTCGGCAACGGCCCCGCAGACGCCGACTCACCTCTCGCCGTCGTCGGCGAGGATCGCGTCCGCCCGCGCCAGGGTCTCGGGCGACCAGGGGTTGCGGACGGCGGTGATCACTCGGGCAGCCTCGACGCGGACCGCGGGGCGGGGGTCGTCGAGGAACGGGACGAAGCGCTCGGCGCGGGCGAGGCGATCGGAGGCGACCCAGCCGGCGATCGCCTCCCGGAGCCGCTCGCGAGCCGGCGGGAGGCCGCCGTCACAGCCGAGGGGGGCGCCGGCGGCGAGATCGAGCAGGGCGCCGGGCGCCGCGTCGGGTCCGAGCGCCGTCGCCGCCTCGATTCGCTCCGCGACCGCCGAGAGGCTTGCGGCTTGGCGGGCCCAGGCGGCGTCGGTCGCCTCGTCGTAGCGGACCGCCGCCGGCGGCGGCGCCGCGTCGATGAGGGCCTTGGCCGCTCGAAACGCCGCCTTCGCGAGGTCGTGGTCGGTCGCGTCGAGGGCGGGCTGCACGCCGCGCCAGGCGGCGTCGATCAGGTCGGGGTTGCCCGTCCGTGCGAGGAGGGCGAGGCCGGTGACGGCGCCGATGCGGGCGCGGGGATCGGCGTCGTCGCGGGCTTGCCCGGCGAGCTGCGCGATGATGCCGGCGGCGGGCGGGTCCGCGCCTTCGGCGTTGCGGACGGCGATCGCGCCGAGGAGCACCGCCGCGGCGCGGCGGACGTCGGGCACCGGCTCGGCGAGGAGGGCGTCGAGGCGGGCCCGGCCCTCGCTCGCGGCCGGCGCCGCCGCCGGACGGAGCCGTTTGCCGGCCATGCTCACGCTCCAGGCGAGCCCGGCGATCGTCGAGACGGCCCGCTCGGCGAGGGCGGGGTCGTCTCGATCGCCGGCGAGGCGGGCGAGGGTCGCGAGCGCCGCGACGATCGGCTCGATCGCGTCGGTCGCCTCGACCAGGCACGCGGCGGCGCGGAGGCGGACGACGGGGCGCGGGTCGCGGAGGGCCTCGGTGAGCGCCGGGACGGCGCCCTCCCCGCTCGCCTCGAAGACGATCGCGGCGCACGTCTCGACCGAGCTCTCCCCGGGGAGGATCGCGAGCGTCGCGATGAGCGTCGCGATCGACGCGGGCTCGCCGAGGGGCCTCGGCTCGCTCGAGAGGGCCATCGGAACGACCTCGGCGAGAGCCGCGAGCAGGCCGTAGCGCGTCTCCTCGTCCGGATCCGGCGCGGCGAGGGCGCGGAGCAGCGGCTCGATCGCCGGGGCTCCGAGCTCGGCGAGGATCACGACCGCCGCGTCGACCTCGTCGGGGGGGCTCGCGCCTGCGGTCAAGGTCGGAACGAGCGCCTCGGCGACCGCGGCCCGGCTCGCGACGATCGGCGGCCTCCGCCAACCGTCTCCCCCGGACCAGCCGACGATCCAGGCGAGCGCGACCGCCGCGTCGCGCCGGTGGCGGGGGTCGGGGTCGTCGCGGACGGCGTCGAGGAGCGCCTCGAGGCCGGCGTCCTCGAGCTCGAAGAGCAGGTCGATCTCGAGCCCAGGAGACTCCTCGGCGGGCCACGGATCGGAGAAGGGCGACAGCTCGCGCTCCTCGAGCGCGTGGAGCATCCGAGCGACGGCGGCGCGCGCCGCCAGCTCGTCGCGGTGCACGACGAACCACGCGCCGACCGCGACCAGCCCGGCGACGAGCGCGCCGCCGAGGCCCCAGCCTACAACGCGCCGTCGCAAGCCGGGCGGGGCGCTGCGCGAGGGGTCCGCCGCCTCAGGCGTCTCCGCCGGCATCGCCCGTGGACTTCCCCGCGTCCCCGTCCCCGTCGCCCGCCTCGCTCTCGGCCTCCCAGCGGAGGAACGTCGCCTCGAGCGGGTCCTCGGAGGTGATGTCGCTCTCCTCGAGGTCGTCCGTCGACGAGGTGGAGCCGACCGGCTCCTCGAGGGCCGGCTCCGCGGCCGGCGGATGCGGCGGCGGCGCCTCGCCCATTCCGACCGGCGATGGGTCGTCCTTGGGGTTCTGGAGCTGGCGTCGGCGACCCTTGAGATGCGGGATGCGCGCCTCGACGTGGGCGAGGTCCTCGGCGATCTTCTGCTCGCGCCTGGTCAGCCGGTCGCGCTCGTCCTTGATCCGGTCGCACTCGCGCGCGGCCTCGCTGTACCGGACGGCCGCTCCACCGGCCAGGTCGGGCCGGCCGCGCTCCTCCGCGACCTTGGACCGCTTGATCCACTGCCTCATCTCGGCGGCGGCCTGCTCGTGGCGCCGATCGAGCACCTCGACCACCTCGTGCGCCTCGGCGATGGCGCGACGGAGCGCCCGGCGCGTCTGCTCGGCCTCGACGAGGAGGCGGCGGACGGCGCGGAGCGGGTCGGGCGACGCATCGACGAGGACGTCGACGTTCGCCTCGGCGATCCGGCGGGCTTGTTCGAGGATTCCCATCGTCACGCGTCTCACCGAGCCTCGGTGCGGACCCGAGGCTCTGTTAGAGTTTTCACCCATCGCCGCGGGCGTTGCAACCGAAATCGTTGCGCCGCGCGGGTGCTGGACGATCTCCGAAACGAGCCCGGGGACGGCTCGAAGGAGCGTCCCCGGGTCGACTTCGATCTCTTTCGCCTCCGGCAAGGCCCTACGCGGGCGAGCTCGGCGGCGGGGGCGGCAGCGGTCGCTTGCTCCGCCTCACCTCGTCGGGCAGGCGGTTGCTGGCCTCGGCCACGCCGGGCACCTTCTTCGCCAGCTTGCGGACGAGCTCGGGCAGGCCGCCCTCCGCATCGGCGTCGACGTCCGCCATCCGGAGCAGCTCCTTCAGGAGCGGAAGGGCCGCGCCCGCCTCGAGGATCGAGCCGACGATCCCCTTGGCGACGCCGCCTCCGTCGCCGTTGCCGCTGCCGTTGCCGCCGCCGGCGCCACCCATCATGTTGATCACGCGGATGTCGCTGATCTTCTCGGCGGGCTTCATCGCCTCGCGCATGAGCTCGGGGCTTTGGCTGATCAGGGCCAGGACCGCCTCCTGGATCAGCAGCTCGTTGCTCTTGACGTTCATCGCCTCGACGAGCTGCTTCTTGCCCTCGGCCTCGGCCTCGGCCTTCTTCAGCTCGGCGGCCGCGAGCCGCTCGATCGCGTGTGCTCGTAGCTCGGCCGCCTCGGCATCCGCCTGGGCGCGCTTCTGGATCTCGTAGGCCTCGGCGTCGGCCGCGACCTGCTTCTCGAGCCGATCGCGCTCGGACTCGGCCTGCTGCTCGATGATCGCGACGTCCTTGAGGCGCTCGGCCTCGGCCGTCTTCTCGACCGTGATGACCGCCTGCTCGGCCCGCTCGCGCTCGGCGACGGCGGCGAGCTTCTTCGCCTCGGAGTTCTCGACCTCCTCGGCCTTGGCGATCAGGGCGACCTCCTTGTCGCGGCGGGAGGTCTCGATCGCGAGCTCCTTCTCGATCTCGGTCTGCTCGCGCTCGCGGTCCCTTCCGATGAGGAAGGTCTGCTTCTCGATCGTGATCGCCTCGACGCGCTGGTTCTTGGCGACCTCGGACTCCTGGACCGACTTCTCCTTCTCGATCTCGCGCTTCTTGACGGCCTCCTCCTGCTCGATCCGGTACTCCTGGGTCTCGCGGGCCTTGCCGATCTTGAAGGTGTCGACGTCCTTCTTCTGCTCGGACTCGGCGTACTCGCGCTCCTGCTCGAGCTTGAGGACCTCCTTGCGGGTGTGGACGTCCTTGAGCTTGATCTGGACCTCGGCGTTCCGCTGGATCTCGTTGGTCTCCTGGCGGGCGCGCTCGGTGGCGTCGGTGATCCGGCGGAGACCCTCGGCGTCGAAGACGTTGTTCGGGTCGAGGGCGTCCTTGTCGGTCTGATCGAGGTGGACGATCGCGACCGACTCGAGCGTGAGGCCGTTGCTCCGAAGGTCGACGCGGACGGCCTGCTGGACGTCGTCCTGGAAGTCGTCCCGCTTCTCGTGGAGCTCGATGAGCTGCCGCGTCGCCGCGACGGAGCGGAGCGCGCCGACGAGCTTCGCCTCGATGAGGGTCATGATGTTCTCGGGCGTCATCGAGTACTCGCCGAGACTTCGCGCGGCGAGGAGCACGTCGTCCGCGTTCGCCTCGACCCGGACGTAGAAGTCCGTGGCGATGTCGACGCGGAACTTGTCGTTCGTGATGAGCGCTTCCTTGTGCTTGCGCTCGACGGTGAGCCGCATCGTCTCGAGCGAGATCCACTTCTTCGTGTGGATCACGGGCAGGACGAGGGCGCCGCCGTCGACGACGACCTTCGCGGTGCCGCGGCCGGTTCGGACGAAGGCCTTGTCGGCGCTCGTCTTGGAGTAGCACTTGATGATCAGGACCAGGGAGAACAGCACCAGCATCGCGAACGCGACGGCGCCTCCGAGGGCGACCGTCGTGGTGTCAGCGAGCGGGGGTACGAACGGGAGGGGGGCGGACATCGGGGGGAGTCTCCTTCGTCTATCCGTCGGTGTTTTTCTCGTTGGCTTCGGCTCGCTGGGCGGCGAGGCCCACGACCACGATCACCAGGACGAGCGGAACGATCACGCCCGCGCCGATCAGGGCGAGCTCGACCGGGCCGAGGGTGAACGCGAGGGCCGAAGACGCCATCAAGCGTGGTCCTTCTTCTTGGCTGCACGGGCGGCCTCGCTCGGCCGCTTCACGACGTAGTCGTCGGTCTTCTTCAGGTACCGGACGAGGACGATCGTCTCGCCCTGGTCGATCGGGTCGGTGCGAGGCGCGGTCCGACAGAAGATCGTGTGGAGATCGCCGTCGCGGTCCTTGACCGTGGCGCGGCCGCTCTCGCCGGTGACCCGCACGCTCGCGACGACCGCCTCCTGGCCGACGAGACCGCGGCGGCTCTTCGCCTTCGTCTCGATCGTGGGCAGGAACCGGGCCCAGAGCTGGCTGAGCGCCTTGGTGAGGATCAGGCCGATCAGGAGCGCGGCCGGGAACGAGATCCCGAAGAGGAGGAGCCCCTCGGGGAGGGCCTCGCCGCCGGCCTCGGCGCGCTCGATCAGGAGGCTGGTCGTGCCGAGCCCGATGATCCCGAACGAGAGGAAGAAGCACATCAGCAGGACGGAGAACGGGACCCGACCGATGTTGAAGAGGAGGAGGAGCGAGGTGAGGATCGTCTCGCCGGCGCCGTCGAGACCGTCGACGTCCACGTCGGCATCCGCGTCGACGTCGACATCGACGTCCGCGTCGACGTCCACATCCACGTCGACATCGACGTCCACATCGACGTCCACATCGACATCGACGTCGACGTCGACGTCGGCGTCCGCGTCGGCGCCGTCACCGCCGAGGCCGACGAGCTGGAGGAGGAACAGCAGCCCGGCGAAGGCGAGGGGGACGACGTAGATGAGGTTGTACCACTGGGAGAGGAACTCAAGAAAGCTCATCGGTCCTCCTCACCGCGGTCCGCGACGTCGCTCGCGGGCGTCGCTCGCGGGCGTCGCTCGCGGGCGCTTGCCTGGGGGCGGGCCGGGGAAACCGTCCGCCACGTCGCGCTCCCGACTGCAACCGCCGCACCGCATCGGGCATGGTGCCTCCGGATCGCCCAAAGCCTAGCGCCGCGCCCGAGCGGACGACAGGTCCGGGCGGGGGGTCGGGATCGGCCGTGGTGGGCCCGCCCACCGCCTGGCGAGGGTTCCCACCACGGCGCCCGGGCGCCGGGGCTCCTCTGGCCTAGACGGCGGGCCGACCCGGCCGCTGTCGAGGCGAGCCGACCCACACCTCGCCCGCCGGGGCGACCGTCGAATCTGGCGCGCCCCACGGGGGCGCCCTATAATCACGATCCGGCCGGTGGCGACCGGACTTACGACCGCGCGGGGCCGCCACCCGCCCGGCATCCAGGAGAGCCGTCATGCCCGTCGTGTCCCGTCTCCTCCGTCTCGCCGCGACCCTGTTGCTCGCCCTCGGGCTGCTGATCGCGCCTCGAATGGCCGAGGCCGACGAGCCTCGACGCCCGACCGACGGAGGACTCGCCGGGCCTGCGTCCCCGCCGCCGGCGAGCCCCGCCGACGACGAGGAGGAGGCGGACGAGGACGAGTCCGACGACGAGGAGGGCGACGAGCCGAAGACCGCGCCCGAGGCGGACGACGAGGACGGCGACGAGGATCCCCTCAGCCCGGCCGCCGCCCGCCGCGAGCTCGACCGCGGTCGCTACGACGACGTCCTCGAGATCGCCGAGGAGATCGAGGACGACGACGGCTTCACCGCCGATGATCGGTGTCACGCGGCCGCCTTCGCGATCGAGGCGCTGACCGTGACCGGCCGCTACGAAGAGGCGATCGAGCGGGCGAAGGCGATCCTCGCCGAGACCGGCGACGAGGCGCCCGGCGCGAAGGCGCTCGCCCACGTCGGGCTCCGTCTGGCCCGCGCCTACCGGCGGACCGGCGCCTACGCCGATGCGAAGGCCGCCCTCGAGGCCGCCACCGAGCGGAGCCCTACGGATCGGGCCGTCCGGATCGAGCTGGCGCAGCTCCTCCTGCACGACCTCGGCGAGCGCGAGGAGTCGAAGAAGCTCTTCGTCAGCTTCTTCGATCACTACCAGAGCGCGGACAGCCTCACCGCCGACGACCTCTACTGGACCGGCCTCGCGTGCCTCGGTCTCGACCTCTTCCCCGAGGTGAAGGAAGAGTACTCGAAGCCCATGTACCGCTACGCCCAGCGGATGTTCGACGAGGCGATCGAGGAGGACCGCAAGCACGCCGACACCCGCGTCGTCTACGGGCGGATCTACAACGAGAAGTTCGACTACCCGAGCGCGAAGAAGCGCTACGAGGAGGCGCTCGCGATCAACCCCGACCACGCCGACGGACGGACGGGGCTCGCCGAGACGACCCTCGCGTCGGTCTACGGGGGACGCGGACGGTTCGAGGAGGCGCGGCGCGAGCTCGATCGGGCCCTCCGGATCAACCCGAAGCACGCCTCCGCGATCGCGCTCGACGCCTTCATCCACTTCACCGACGACGCGTTCTCCGACGCCCTCGATCGGGCGGAGGAGGCGCTGCAGATCAACCCGAACCACATCTCGGCGCGGGCCGTCCGGGCGGCCGTCTACTTCTGTCAGGGCGACGACGAGGGGTTCGAGGAAGAGAAGAAGGCGGTCTTCGCGACCAACCCGAAGGCGGCCCGCTTCTACGTCGAGGTCGCCCGCCACGTCGTGATGAAGTTCAAGTATCACGGCGCGCTCGAGCTCGCGAAGAAGGCGATCGAGGTCGACGCCGACTACTGGCCGGCCTACGCCGAGCTCGGCCTCAACTTCGGGCGGACCGGCGACGAGGAGAAGGCCTACGAGTACCTCGACCGCGCCTTCCAGAACGACCCGTTCAACATCTACGCGAAGAACCAGCTCGACGTCCTCGATCGCCTCAAGGAGGACTACGTCACCGAGGAGAACGAGCACTTCGTCCTGCGCGTCCACAAGGACGAGGCGCCCGCCATCAAGGCCTACCTCATGGACCTCCTCATGCAGGCGCGCGAGGAGCTCGGCGCGAAGTACGAGCACGAGGTCGACGGGCCGGTCCTCGTCGAGCTCTTCCCGCGGATCGAGCACTTCAGCGCGCGCACGATCGGCCTGCCGTTCATCGGCGCGCTCGGCGCGTGCTTCGGCAAGGTCGTGACGCTGCTCAGCCCGCGCGAGACGCGGGTGGGCACCCACAACTGGGGCCGCACCACCTGGCACGAGTTCGCCCACGTCGTGACGCTCCAGAAGAGCGGCCACCGCGTCCCGCGCTGGTTCACCGAGGGGCTGAGCGTCTACGAGGAGGACCGGGGCCGCACCGGCTGGGGCCGCGGCGAGACCGACAAGATGATCCTGACCGCGCTCGGCCAGGGCCGCCTCATGCGGATGAAGAACCTCAACAACGGGTTCACCAAGCCGTCCGGCGGCGCCCAGATCATGCTCGCCTACAACCAGGGCGGGATGGTGTGCGAGTTCATCGCCCAGACGTTCGGCTTCGAGAAGCTGCCGGCCATGCTCTTGGCCTACAAGGAGGGGCTCGACACCGAGGGCGTCTTCCAGAAGGTGCTCGAGACCGACTTCGACACGTTCGACGAGGGGTTCCTCGCCTGGCTCCGCGACCGGTTCGCGAACTACCGGTTCCGGGCGCCCGCGACCCGCACCCAGCTCCGGGCGCTCGCGAAGAAGGCGAAGAAGTCGCCCGGCGACGCCGAGCTCTACGCGAAGCTCGCCTTCGCCTACCTCGACCACGGCAAGCGCAGCGACGCCGACATCTGGAGCAACCGGGCGCTCAAGGTCGACGAGAAGCAGGCGGACGCGTGGCTCGTCCGCGGGCTGATCGCCCTGCGGAAGAAGAACCTCGAGGGGGCGATGGAGCGGATCACCAAGGCGCTCGAGATCGGGACGAGCGACCCGGTCACCGCGCACCGCGCCCTCGCCCACATCTACGGCAAGAAGTCGGACGCGAAGAAGGCGCTCGAGCACATCGTGGCGGCGCGCGACCTCTTCCCGCGCGACGTCGCGATCCACAAGCGCCTCATCAAGGCGGCCGAGGCGGCCGGCGCCGACGAGATCGCGCGCGAGGCGCGCGAGATGGTGATCAAGCTCGACCCGGCCGACATCGAGACGCGGGTCGAGCTCTCGAAGATGTGGATGGCCGAGGGCGAGAACGAGAAGCTCGCCCGCGCGATGGAGGACGTCATCTTCATCAACCCGTTCGTGCCCGACGTCCACTACATGCTCGGCGAGGCGCTCATCGCGCTCCAGAAGAAGCCCGCCCAGGCGGAGCGCGAGTTCGAGATGGCGATCGCGCTCGAGTACGGCGACGTCGACGCCTGCCACCTCGGGATCGCGAAGGCGGCGATCGCGCGGGGCGACAAGGACAAGGCGGCGAAGTTCGCCCAGAAGGTGCTTCAGTTCGACCCGGCGAACGAGGACGCCCAGGCGATCCTGAAGGAGGCGGGCGGACCGCGCCCCGACGACGACGGCGACGATGATGAGGACGACGACGACGAGGGCGACGAGGACTGACCGCCAGCTTCGCCTCCGGCGAAGAGGATGTCACCACGGAGGCACGGAGGACACGGAGAAGCTCTGCCTGAGCGAGATCCGCCTCGGGGTTCTACTCTCAGGGCGGATGGGGTCTCCTCCGTGGCTCCTCCGTGCTCTCCGTGTCTTCCATGGGAAGGCCCCTCCGTCAAGGGGAATCTCAGGGGGGCCGACGTGGCGGCTCCCCGTTCGTCCTTCCGTCTCTTCTCCCGGCTCCGATCCGCTGGAAGTGAATGCCGAATTCGCCTG
>JAJDCQ010000028.1 GCA_029260755.1 Planctomycetota bacterium
GCGCCGAACGCGCCGTGGAACTGCCCCCCTCCATGAGCGAACCGATGTCCGACTGGAGGGAACGAACCGAGTGACTCCGGAGGGGCCTCGGCACGGGAGCGTGCTTCCTGGCGAAGGGACCCTCCTCGCGATGGAAGCCCAGGTCTGCCAGGGCGAGCCTGCCCAGCGCGAGCGGTGAATCTGATCGACACGCTTGTAGAGGGGCTCAACTCGAGCAGACGAGCTCAGGAGGGAGGGAAAGCTGCTTCGCGGCAGGGAGTTGGAGCTTAACCTCCAGGCATTAAGTCTAGCCCCCAGCCGAGTTCCGCGATCGACCGCGCGTGGATCAGCCCGCCGCGTGCGCCTCGGGCAGCACGTAGCCCTCGAGCCCCGTCCGGAGCGCGTCGGGGAGCGGCTGGCTCGCCTCGGCCGCGTAGTCGACCCAGACGACGACGCTCGACCCCGTCGCGACCACCTCGTCGGTCTCCGCCCGGAAGAGGGCGTACTCCAGGGTGAAGCTCTTCCCGCCGATCCGGCGGACCCCGACGGCGACGTCGATGTCGGCCGGGTGACGGACCTGCTTGCGGAAGTCGCACGTCGCGGTGACGAGGGCCGGGCCGCGCTTCCACCCGTCGGTCATCGCCTCCATCCCGAGCGCGTCGAAGAGGCTCAGCCGGGCCGACTCGCACCAGGTGAAGTAGACGGCGTTGTTGACGTGGCCGAGGACGTCCATGTCGGCCCAGCGGACCTGCTGGCGGACGATGTGGCGGAAGCTCTCGCGGGCGATGTCCATGAGCCGAGGATGAGGAGCGACGCTGCCCGCCGTCAACGCCGGGCGCGCCCGCCGTCGGCGCCCGCCATTGACTCCCCCCGGATGACCCCTTAGGCTCCGCCCGGCTCGAAAGGGAGACCGCGACCATGGCCGCCACCCGCGAGGAGCTCGCCGCGATCTACCGGCGCCCGCTCCTCGACCTCGTCCTCGACGCCGCCGGCGTCCACCGGGCGCACCACGCCGCCCACACGGTGCAGCGCTCGACCCTGCTCAGCATCAAGACGGGCGGCTGCCCCGAGGACTGCTCCTACTGCAGCCAGTCGGCCCACCACGGCTCGGAGCTGGAGCGCGAGGAGCTGGTCTCGCTCGACCGCGTCCTCGACGAGGCGCGGGCAGCGAAGGCCTCGGGCGCCGATCGATTCTGCATGGGCGCGGCCTGGCGCGAGGTCCGCGACGGCGAGGAGCTCGAGCGGGTCGCCGCGATGGTGACGGCGGTCAGCGACCTCGGCCTCGAGACGTGCGCCACCCTCGGGATGCTGACCCCCGCGCAGGCGCGGCGGCTCCACGAGGCCGGCCTCGACTACTACAACCACAACCTCGACACCTCGCCCGAGTTCTACGGCGAGATCGTCTCGACGCGCACCTACGCCGATCGGCTCGAGACGATCGCCGCCGTCCGCGACGCGGGGATGAAGGTCTGCTGCGGCGGGATCCTCGGGATGGGCGAGCGGACCGACGACCGCATCGGCCTGATCCACGAGCTGGCGCGTCTCGACCCGCCGCCCGAGAGCGTGCCGATCAACGCCCTCGTCCCGATCGAGGGGACGCCGCTCCAGGACGCGCCGCCGCTGCCGTGGGACGAGGTCGTCCGGACCGTCGCGACGGCGCGGATCGCGATGCCGACCGCGTGGATCCGCCTCGCCGCGGGGCGCCGCTCGCTGACCGAGGAGGGACAGGCGCTCTGCTTCCTCGCCGGCGCGAACTCGATCTTCCTCGGCGACCGGCTCCTGACGACCGCGAACCGCGAGCGGAGCGAGGACGAGACGCTCCTCGCGAAGCTCGGGCTCGCGGAGCCGGCCCCCGCGGATAAGGCGACGGATCGGGCGGCGGATCGGCCGGCCGACCGCCTCGAGGTCTAGCCGCGTGAGCCCGTCGGCCCGCCTGCGCGCCGCCGAGGCGGCGCCCGAGCGCGCGCACCTCGATGCCCCGGTCCCCCTGCCCGACGCGCTCGCCGACGAGCTGGCGGCGTGGCGCGACGCGGGCCTCGGACGCGCCCTGGCGCTGCCCGAGGGCCGCGACTTCACGAGCAACGGCTACCTCTCCCTCAGCCACGACCCGCGCGTGATCGCGGCCGCCCGGTCGGCCCTCGAGCGCTTCGGCGCGGGCGCCCCGGGGAGCCGCCTCCTCCGCGGCCACGGCGCCGCGCACGCCGCGGCGGAGCGGGCGGCCGCCGGGTGGATCGGGACGGAGGCGGCGCTCCTCTTCCCGAGCGGCTTCATGGCGAATCAGGCCGTCCTGACGACGCTGCTCGGCGACGGCGACGTGATCCTGAGCGACCGCCTCAACCACGCGTCGATCATCGACGGCTGCCGCCTCTCGCGCGCCGAGACGGTGCTCTTCCCCCACGGCGACCTCGGCGCGCTCGACGCCCGCCTCCGCGAGGCGCGCGGCGCGCGGCGGCGCCTCATCGTCGTGGAGACGGCGACGTCGATGGACGGGACGCTCGCCGACGTCGATGGCCTCGTCGAGCTCGCCCGCCGCCACGACGCGTGGATCCACCTCGACCACGCCCACGCGGCCGGCCTCCTCCCCGGACTCGTCCGGCCGGCCGAGCGGGTGATCAGTCACCTGGTGACCGGCGGCAAGGCGCTCGGCATCGCGGGGGCGTTCGTCGCGGCGTCGCGCGACGTCGTCGAGCTGCTCGTGAACCGCGGTCGCGCGTTCGTGTTCACGACGGCCGTGCCGCCGTCGACGGCGGCCGCCCTCGCCGCGGCGATCGAGGTCGCGCAGGCCGAGCCCGAGCGCGGCGAGCGCGCGCTGTCGAACGCGGCGCGGCTGCGGCGCGAGCTCGCGGCGCGCGGCGTGGAGGCGGGCGGCGCGACGGCGATCGTGCCGGTGGTGCTCGGCGAGGCGGGGCGTGCGATGGCGGTGGCCGAGCGGGTGCGCGCGGCGGGGTTCGACGTCCGGGCGGTGAGACCGCCGACGGTGGCGCCGGGGACGAGCCGGATCCGGATCGTCTGCCACGCGGACCACGAGGTGGACGAGCTCGACGGGCTGGCCTCCGCGCTCGCGGAGGCGGTGCGCCGCGAGCCCGAGACGGCGCGCCCGGAGCGGCTCGAGACCACGATCGACGGGTCGCCGCGACCCGCCCATCGTGGTCCGGGGGGGCCCCCTCATTTCATTGTGGCCAATCGCGAGCCCGTCCGGAAGATCGGGTCGGGCCGACCCGCCGACCAGGGCGCGACGGCCTCCGCGCCGGGCCGCTGCGCGGACGCGCTCGTCGTCTGCGGCACCGACACCGGCGTCGGCAAGACGGTCGCCTCCGCCCTCCTCGTCCGCGCCGTCCATCGCTCGGGTCGGCCGGTCCGCTACCTCAAGCCCGTGCAGACCGGCTGCGACGAGGACTGCGACACCGCGACGGTGCGCGCCCTCGCCGGCCTCGATCCCGAGCACGCCCGCCCGCCGGTCGTCGCCCTGCCGCTGCCGGCGTCGATCGATCAGGCCGCCCTCGACGCCGGGCGCCCGGTCACCCTCGCCGAGGTGCTCGAGGGGACGCGCGCCCGCCTCGGCGACCCCGCCGACGCCGGCGCCCTCTTCGTCGTCGAGCTCGCCGGCGGTCTCCGCGTCCCGATCAACGACCGCGAGGACCAGGCCGACCTCGCCGTCGCCCTCGGCGCGCCGATCGTCCTCGTTGCCCGGAGCGGGCTCGGGACGCTGAACCACACCCTCCTCACGGTCGAGGCCGCCCGCGCCCGCGGCCTCGACATCCGGGCGGTGCTGCTCGCCGGCGAACGCCACGCCGCGAACGAGGCGACGCTCGGCTGCTGGCTCGGTCCGCTCCCGCTCGTCTCCGTGCCGAGCTTCCCGGAGCTCGACGACGCCGCGCTCGATGCCTTCGTCGCCGACGGACCGCTCGACGCGGTGCTCGCCGAGGTGCTCGCGTGACCGGCTGGGCCGCCCGCGATGCCGACGTCTGCTGGCATCCCTACACCCAGCACGCGATCGACCGCGATCCCCTCCCGGTCGTGGGCGCGCGCGGGTCGACCCTGCAGCTCGCCGACGGGCGCTGCCTCATCGACGCGATCTCGAGCTGGTGGACGTGCCTGCACGGGCACGCGCACCCCCGTCTGATCGCCGCGATGACCGAGCAGGCCGAGCGTCTCGATCACGTCCTGTTCGCCGGCTGCACCCACGAGCCGGCCGTGCGCCTCGCCGAGACGCTCGTAGACCTCGCCCGCCCGCTCCGCGCCCCCGAGGACGGCGGCCTCGCCCGCGTCTTCTACAGCGACGACGGGAGCACCGCGGTCGAGGTCGCCCTCAAGGCGGCCTACCTCGCCTGGGTCCGCCGGGGCGAACGCGCGCGGACGACCTTCATCGCGCTCGAGTGGGGCTACCACGGCGACACGTTCGGGGCGATGGCGGTCGGCGATCCCGACCCGTTCTTCCGCGACCTGGCGCCGCTCCTCTTCGATGTCGTCCGGGTTCGCGCCGACCCGGACGCCCTCGCCGCGGCCCTCCGCGAGCATCGCGGCAAGGTCGCCGCGGTGATCCTCGAGCCGCTCGTCCAGGGCGCCGCCGGCATGGAGATGCACCCGGCCTCGTTCGTCCGCGACGCGCGCCGCCTCTGCGACGAGGACGGCGTCTTCCTGATCGCCGACGAGGTCATGACGGGGTTCGGCCGCACGGGCACCGTCTTCGCCTGCGAGCAGGCGGGGATCGCGCCCGATCTGCTCTGCGCCGCGAAGGGCCTCACGGGCACGTTTCCCCTGGCCGTCACCCTCGCCACCGAGGAGATCTACCGGATCTTCCTCTCCGAGGACCGCGAGCGCTGCTTCTTCCACGGTCACAGCTTCACGGCGAGCCCGATCGGCTGCGCCGTCGCGCTCGCGTCGATGGCGATCCTCCGCGAGGAGGGGACGCCGGCGCGGCTCGACCGGATCGGCCGGCGCATCGAGGCCGGTCTCGCCGAGCTGCCCGACCGGATCGCCGGCGCGACCGTCCGTCGGACCGGCGGGATCGTCGCCGTGGAGCTCGCCGCCGATGACGCGGGCTACCTCGCCGCGACGGGCGAGCGGCTCCGGGCCGCCTGCCGGACGCGCGACGACGTCCTCCTCCGCCCGCTCGGCAACGTCGTCTACGCCCTCACGCCGTCCTGCCTCACCGACGAGGAGACCGACCGCGTCGCGACGGCGATGGCCGAGGTCGCGATGGCCGCCGCGGCGGAGTGACCCGCGCCGCGACTCACTCCGCCGCGCCGTCCTCCTCGAGGTCGATCGCCGCCGAGTTGATGCAGTGCCGCATCCCGGTCGGCTGCGGCCCGTCGGGGAAGACGTGGCCGAGGTGGCCGCCGCACCCGCCGCACCGGACCTCGGTCCGGACCATGCCGTGGGTGGTGTCGGTCACCGTCTCGACCGCGTCCGCGGTGATCGGCTCCCAGTAGCTGGGCCAGCCCGACCCGGAGTCGAACTTGGCGTCGCTCCGGTAGAGGGCCTGGCCGCATCCGGCGCAGCGGTAGAGCCCCGGCGTCTTGGTGTCCCAGTACTTGCCGGTGAACGCGCGCTCGGTGCCGCCGCAGCGGAGCACGTCGAACTGCTCCTCGCTCAGCTTCTCGCGCCACTCATCGGGGCTCTTGTCGATCTTCTTCTGCTCGCTCATCGTCGCTCTCCCGGCCTGCCGCCTCTCGCGGGCGGTCCCTGAGAATCTACGGCGAACGCCCGGTCCGTCAACCACCCCTCGGTCGCTTTCACCCCGCGCCGCGTTACGCCAGAATCTCGATTCGGCGACGACCTCGGGTCGGCCGGCCCGTCAGCGTCTAGCCGGACCCGGAGGAGCGACCCGTGGCGAAGTCGAGGAAGGACCGTAAGCGCGACCGCAAGCGCAGCGCCGCCGAGCCGAAGCGCCCGGCGAAGAAGAAGGCCGCGCCCCGGAAGGCGGCGGCGGCTCCGAAGCGCGAGCGCGACGTCCGCCTCGAGATCATCGACACCCTCCTCACCACGCCGCACCGCGACCTCGACGCCCTCTGGCCGGTCCACCAGGCGATGGTGAAGGGCGACCCGCGCTTCTACGTCCACCTGGCCGCCTGGTACTTCGACCGCGGCGAGGTGCGCGACCACAAGGAGATGTTCGTCGCCGCCCTGTCGCTCTCGCGCTTCGCCGGCCACCGCGACGTCGGCCTGGCGCTCCTCCGCCGCCTGCCTCCGTTCCAGGTCGGCCGGGTCATCGACTTCATCCACGGCGACCGCGCCGCCGAGGAGAAGGCCAAGAAGCAGGCCACGAAGCAGCGCGGGAAGGCGAGCGCCAAGGGCGAGCCCGCCCCGCGCAGGAAGACGAAGCCGGCCGGCCTGTTCAAGAACATCCCGCGCTCGCTCAAGACCGAGGTCGAGCGCTACCTCCGCGAGCGCGAGGCGAACGCCGAGGCGTTCGACCAGGCGGCGCTCCACGCGCGGCGGGTGCTGAAGCGCCTCTACGCCCTGCTCCACATCAAGCCGGGCCCGCGGGCGCAGGCGATCCTGTTCGACGGCAAGCCGCCCGCCGACAGCAAGCTCGCCGCCCTGAAGACGATCGCCAAGATGAGCGACCCGGCCGATCAGGCCCGCGCGATCGTGGCGAACAAGATCCCGTTCCGGATCGCGGTCGGCTCGATCAAGCGGCTGACGCCGACCGCGATGGTGGCGCTCGTCGACGCGATGAGCAGCCAGGAGCTGATCAACCACCTCGGCGCCCTGCGCCGCCACGGCGCCTTCGACGACGAGGGCATCACGGCGCTGATCCACGAGAAGATCGAGGCGGCCAAGAAGGACGAGCGGGTCCAGGCGTTCAAGGCCGAGGTCGCCGCCGAGGCGGCCGGGGTCAGCGACGAGGTCAAGAAGAAGCTGACCGAGGTGACCGAGGCGCGGACCAAGGCGAAGGGCCGGATCCGGCGGTCGACGGCGCTCCTGTGCGACAAGAGCTCGTCGATGACCGACGCGATCGAGGTGACCAAGCGCCTCGGAAGCATGATCGCCTCGCTCTGCGAGAACGACCTGTTCGTCTACGCGTTCGACGACGTTGCCTACCCGATCACCGTGGCGGGCGATGACCTCGCGTCCTGGGAGAGGGCGTTCCTCGGGATCGAGGCGAGCGGCTGCACGAGCTGCGGCGCGCCGCTCCAGGTGATGCGCAAGAAGAAGCAGGCGGCCGAGCAGATCCTGATCGTGACCGACGAGGGCGAGAACACGACGCCGTTCTTCGCCAACGAGCTCGAGCGGTACCGCAAGGACGTCGGCGTCGACCCGAACGTGATCATCGTCCGGGTCGGCGCGGCGATGGACAAGGTCGAGCGAACCTGCCGCGAGCGCGGCTTCCCCGTCGACGTCTTCCGCTTCACCGGCGACTACTACGCCCTGCCGAACGTGATCCCGTTCCTGCAGCAGCCCTCGCGGATCGACCTGGTCCTCGACATCCTCGAGTACCCGCTCCCCGAGCGGCCGGCGGCGGCGACCTAGAGACCCGAGGCGCACCATGACGCGGACCCTGAAGCCCGGTCAGTCGGTCGGCGAGTGGATGCTCGAGGAGCTCCTCGGCGCCGGCGCGTTCGGCGAGGTCTGGCGCGCCCGAGCCGCGGCCGGGCCCGCCCGCGCGGCCGCCCTGAAGATCCCCCGCGACGAGCGCGGAGCGCGGCTGCTGCAGACCGAGGGCGCGACGCAGGCGAAGCTCTCGGGAAAGCGCGCGTTCCCCGAGGTGCTCGGCGTGTCCGCGAGGAGCGACCCGCCCTACGTCGCCTTCGAGCTGATCGACGGCGAGAGCCTCCGCGAGCGCCTCCGCGACCGGGGGAGGCTGCCGCTACCCCACGCGGTCGCGACCGCCCGGACGATCCTCGACGCCCTCTCCACCGCCCACGAAGCCGGCGTCGTCCATCGCGACCTCAAGCCGGAGAACGTCCTCCTCGCGAAGGACGGGCGGGTGCTGGTGACCGACTTCGGCCTGGCCACGGCCGACCCCTCCATCCTCGAGCACTCGCTCATCGGCGAGGACGGCGGCGACGAGGCGGCGATCGTCGGCTCGCTCCCCTACCTGCCTCCCGAGGTGCGCGAGGGCAAGGCGGCCGACGAGCGCGGCGACCTCTACGCCTGGGGGATCGTCCTGTTCGAGCTGGTCTCGGGCTCCCTCCCGGGCGCGGCCGACCTCCCCTCGACCGGGCGCGGCGATGTGCCCGCGTCGCTCGATGCCGTCTACAGGAAGGCCGTCGCCCGGCTCGCCGATCGCTACCCCTCCGCGGAGGCGGCCATCGCGGACCTCGACCGCGTCCGGGGCGAGGTCGGCGAGCCCGACGCGACGACCGGCGCCGGGCGCCGCCCCGCCCCGAAGGCGAAGAAGGTCGACGTCGGCGCGCTGCTGGACCGCGTCGAGATGGAGGAGCGCGAGTTCCTCGCCCGCGAGTTCGTCGCCTGGGTCACCGACGAGAGAACGGCGACGGCCAGGATCGGCGGCAAGACCTACACCTTCGACGTGAAGGGCGCGGCGACCCCGGGGATGGCGGTGCTGGTCGCGGTCTCCCCGACGAGCGCGGTGATCCTGCGCGCGGCGAGCGACCGAAGCACGTAGGGCGCGCCTTTGGGCTTCAGCGTCGGCTTCGCCTGCGGCGAGGGATGAAACCACGGAGACACGGAGGCACGGAGGAGCTTCGCGGGCGCCTGATCTCAGTCGAAGACAACGGACGGCAGGCGGAAGGGCGCGCCAGCCCCGGAAGAGCGTACTCGCGTCTTTCTCCGTGGATCCTCCGTGTCTTCCATGGGAAGGCCCCTCCGTCAAGGGGAATCTCAGGGGGGCCGACGTGGCGGCTCCCCGTTCGTCCTTCCGTCTCTTCTCCCGGCTCCGATCCGCTGGAAGTGAATGCCGAATTCGCCTGGCTTCCAT
>JAJDCQ010000271.1 GCA_029260755.1 Planctomycetota bacterium
GTATCACCCCGCCCCGCCCGACCTGGCCGTCGCGGTCGAGGCGCGCCTCGACCTGCCCCGGATCCGGACGAGCGCGCTCCGCGGCCAGGCGGTCCTCACCCGCGGCCGGTGGCAGCTCGTCGCGAGCGCGCCGGCGGTCGCCGACGATCGGCTCGTCGTGGCGCTCGTCCGGGCCGACTGGTCCGAGCAGCCGCGCCGCCTCGCGCGCTTCGACCTCGGCGACGGACGGGTCCTCTCGGCGATCCCGGTCGCCCTGCCCGAGAGCGCCCCGGCGCAGACCGTCCAGCTCGCCGGCGGGTTCGTCTGGGGCAAGGAGACGACCACCGGCCTGCCGATGCTCGCCGGCGTCCCGCTCACGGCCGCGAACAACGCCTTCAGGGAGGAGGTCAGCCGCCAGGCCCACGTCCGCACCAACATCCAGAACGAGCTCAACGTCCAGTCCGGGGACGACCTCGTCCCGTTCCAGTCGATGTCGTTCCAGAAGACGCGCTACGCCCCGGCGAGTCGGCCCGGTCCCGCGTGGCAGCCGCTCCTTCCCGAGGCGATCGAGCGCCTCCGGCGCGCGATCGCGCGCGAGCCCTGGGACCCCAAGACGATGGCGCTCTTCCGCTGGGATGACCTGTTCGTCGTCCACCGCGCCGACGTCGTCGATCGCACCGACGAGCTCATCCGCGCGGTCCTCGAGTGGAAGAACCGTCCGGTGACGGTTCGCGCCGAGTGGGTCGAGCTCTCGCCCGTCCTCGCCGACGCGATCCGTGGACCCGACGACGTCGCCGCGCGCCTCGACGAGATCCGGAGCGGGCGGCTGCTCCCGCCGCTCCTCCTCAACGCGCGGAGCGGTCACTGGAGCGAGATGGCGATCTCGGTGAACGACGCGATCCTCTGGGGTTTCCTCGGGTCGGACCGCCCGAGCCCCGAGGTCCGGATGCTCCCGCACGGCTCGAGCCTGAGCGTCCTCCCGCGCCGCTACGGCAACGGGCGACTCGAGGTGAGCGTCGACTTCGTCCGCAACCAGATCGACGCCGGCAGCCTCGCGCCGATCGACCTGGCCGAGGGGACGGTCCAGAAGCCGCGCTTCGCCCAGGCCCGGGTCGACCACGCGATCGCCGTCGAGCCCGGCCGGCCGATGCTGCTCCTCGAGTCGAGCGACGGACGGCCCGATGGGCGCGTCCGCGCGCTCCTCGTCACCGCCTGGGATTGAGGCCGGTCAGCGGCGCTTGCCGCCGCCCTCGCCCGCGATCTTCTCGAGCATGTCGCGCACCTCGGACGCGCCCGGCTGGAGCTCGAGGGCGCGCTCGAGGTCCGCCTTCGCCGCCTCGAGGTCGCCCATGTTCGCGCGGGTGACGCCGCGGATGTAGTAGGCGCGCCACTGCGTCGGGTCGATCTCGATCGCGCGATCGATCATCGCGACCGCCTCGGCCAGCCGGCCGAGCTGAACCAACACCTGAGCGAGGTTGAGGGTGACGTCGCCGTCGGTCGGGTCGAGCCGAAGCGCCTGCTGGTAGTCGGCGAGCGCCTCCTCGAGCCGCCCCGCCCGCGCCTGGATCGTCCCGCGGGTCGACCAGCCGTCTCCGTCGTTCGGGGCGAGCTTCAGGGCGCGGGTGGCGTCCTCGAGGGCGCCGGCGACGTCGCCCAGGCTCGCCCGGACCTTCGCCCGGGCGATCATCGACCTCGCGCTCTTCGGATCGAGGGCGATGGCGCGGTCGAGGTCGGCCATGGCGCCGGCGAAGTCGCCCATCGCCCGGCGGATCGCCCCCCGGGCGCGCCAGGCGCCGACGTTGCTCGGGTCGAGCTCGATCGCGCGGGACACGTCGGCCATCGCGCCGTCGAGGTCGCCCTTCCGCATCCGGAGCCGGGCTCGCTCGACCCACGCGCCGCCGTTCCTCGGGTCCGCGGCGAGCTCCTTCTCGATCCGCTCGAACGCGTCGTCGGGGTCGTCGTCGCCGGCGGCGCCTCCGGGCGTGAGCGGAACTCCGCCGGGCGTGCCGCCGGGCAGCCCGCCCGGACGACCGGCGACTCCGCCGCGGCCGGCGAGGCGCCGCTCGAGCTCGGCGATCTGATCGTGGAGTCGGCGCCGCTCGACCTCGAGCTGCCTCGCCTGGATGAGGAGCTGGTCCTCGGCGGCCCGCAGGCGACGCCGCAGGTCCTCGATCTCCGCGAGGTAGCGCCGCTCGGCGTCGGGGCCGACGGGCGCCTCCTCGGCGCCGCCGGGGGGCGCCGCCGCGAACTGCACGTTCTCGATCCGCTCGGCGACGAGCGCGTTCAGGATCTCGATGATCGCCGCGCTCGGGACGTCGTCGTCGGCGTCGATCGTCACGGTGAGCGGCGCGCCATCCTCGTCGCGCTCGCGAGCCGCGAGCACGCCGAGCGCGCGGGCGAGGCTTCGGGCGTCGGGATAGGTGTCGATGTTCTGGAGCGTCCACTCGAGGCCGTCGGGCGACTGCCGCCGGATGCGGACCCGGAGCGAGCGCGCGAGCGGTCCCGCGGGCTCCGGCGCGCCGGCGCCGGGGTCGGTCTCGTCGCCATCGCGTGGCGGGGCGAGCGAGACGCGGAACAGGCCCGCCTCGCTGCACGCGTCGAACACCTCCTGCAGCCGACCGAACGCGATTCCGGGGTGCGCGTCGACGATGATCGCCGTCTCGTCCCGTCCGTCCGACAGCTCCTTCAGGGTCGCCGCCAGCGCGGTCGCGGCGACCTTCCGGCCGTTCACCTCGACGGTCCCGTCGGGCCCGACGTGGACCTTGATCTCGCGCCAGCGCTCGCCCTCGTCCTCGCCGTGGTCGTGGCCGTCGCCCGGCTCGCCGGGGTCGAGCTCGCGGGCGCGGTCGAGGTCGCGCTTCGCCTCGTCGATCCGCTCCATCTTCATCGAGATCGCGGCCCGGGTACGGTAGGCGCCCGCGTCGGTCGGATCGAGCATCAGGGCGCGGTCGAGGTCGGCCCGCGCCCCCGCGAGGTCGCCGAGGGCCATGCGCGTGTGCCCGCGGAGGCACCAGATTCGGGGCTGATCGGGGTCGAGCTCGAGGGCGCGGGTGAAGCACTCGATCGCGCCGCGATACTCGTCCCGCTCGAGACGGGCCTTTCCGTTCTTCACCAGGTCGGCGCCGTCGTCGGCGCGGGCGATCGAGGTCGCCGGAGCGAGGAGCGCTCCGCCGGTCGCGAGGGTCGCGACGATGGCGAAGGTCAGAAGGGCTCGGGGGAGGGTCATCGGGTCGACTCCTTCTCGCGGGTGAGGTTCTGTCTCGGTCGGTGGATCAGCGGCGGAGGTCGAGGACGATCCGTCCGCTCTCCTCGCGACGGACCGATGCGGCGACGGCCCGTCCGATGACGTCGCGCGGGCGCTCGGCCCGTCGGGACCTCGCGGGGGCGACGAGGGTCAGGGTGATCGGCATGCGGCGCGCGGGCGCCGCGCCGGACGAGGCGCGCTCGGTCCCGGGCCCCGTCGCCGAGGCGCTCGCGAGCGAGCGCGCGCCGAGCTCCGGCGGCCCGGCGACGACGTCGCGCTCGGGCGAGCCTCCGTCGTGGGCGAGCAGCCAGGCGAGGAAGCCAGCGACGAGGAGGATCGCGGCGGCCGCGGCCACCGTCGCGCCGCCGGACCGGGCCGGCCTGAATGGGCGGGCGAGCGGCGTCACGGGCGTCGGCGTCGTGGCGACGACGCGGATCGGCGGCGCCGGCTCCTCGGCGAGGACCGCGTCGACGCGGGCGGCGAACGCGCCCCCGAGGCGATCCCAAACGTCCGCGGTCGCCCGGCAGGCGGCGCACGCGGCCTGGTGGGCCGCGAGCTCGGCCCGCTCCTCGTTGCTCGCCTCGCCGTCGAGGGCGCGCGCGGCGAGTCGCTCGGCGCGCTCGCAGGGCTCGGGGGACGGGGTCGCGTCGGTCATCGGTCGGAGCTCTCTGTCTCGGGGATCGACTCGCCGCGGGCGAGCCGGCCCTCCACCATCGTTCGAATTCGACGGCGCGCCCGGATCAGGCGCGACTCGACGGCCGACTCGGTGAGCTCGAGGGCGCTGGCGATCTCGCGGTAGCGGAGCCCGGCGCCGTGGCGAAGGGCGAACACCTCCCGCCAGCTCTCCGGCAGCTCCGCCGCCGCGCGCTCCACCTCGAGCGCGAGGCGCTCGGGCGGGCAGTCCTCCACCCGCCGGGGCCGCTCGCCGTCGATCGTCCGTTCCGCGACGTCCGCCGGGTCGTCGTCCGTCGCCCGCGGCTCGCCCGCCTCGTCGCCGGCGCCGACCGGCACGAGCCGGTCGCGGGCGAACGCCCGGCGATGGCGCTTCGCCACCCGGACCGCGATCCCGACCAGCCACGATCGGAAGCGGTCCGGCTCGCGCAGTTGACCGATCGCTCGGATCGCTTCCAACGAGGCCTCCTGAACGGCGTCGTCGATCCGCGATCGGACGGCCGAGCCGCCGAAGCTCACCACGACGCGACGGAGCAGCGTCCGCTCGCGCTCGAGCAGACGCCCGAGCGCTTCGCGGTCGCCGCCCTGCGATGCGCCGATGGAGCTCGCCAGGTCACGGCCTTCGTTCAACGCGATCGATCCCCCGGACATCCGGGCTCATGGGGACGGTCGCCCCTCCGCCCGGTTCCCTGCGCCGGAAAATACAAAAAGATGGGGCGCCGAGGGGGGCGCCGAATCGAGGAGTCCTCGACGGCGCCTCGGCGGCGCGCCCGAACGGGTCCCTACCGCGGCGACGCCGTTTCGCGGCGCCCGCTCCAGGGATAAGGTCATCGACTCGGTGTCGGCCCGAGCGGAGCCTCGGGGAACGACAGAGGGCGGCGATGAGGCGAGAGCGGATCCTCGACGGGCTGGGCGGCTTCATCTACCAGCATCCTCGCGTGATCGCGCTCGCGACGGTGGTCGCGACCCTGGCCGCGCTCCTCGCGATCCGCGGGATGCCGTTCGACGCCACCTTCTTCTCGCTCTTCCCCAAGTCGAACCCCGACGTCGACCGCTTCCACGAGGCCGTCGAGGAGTTCGGCGGGAGCAGCCACCTCCTCGTCCTGCTCGAGACGCCGGGCGGCGGCCCGGACCGCGACCGACTGCTCGCCTGTGCCGAGGCGCTCGCGCCCTCGATCGCCGACATCGACGACGTCGAGCGGGTCGAGTTCCGGATCGACACCGAGTTCCTCGAGACCCACGGCCTGATCTTCCTCGATCCCGCCGATCTCGGCCGCCTCGACGCGGCCCTCACCGTGCAGAGCGACGCGATCGCGGCCGTGCTCGCCGAGCCGTCGGTCGCGGGCGCCCTCGTCTCGATCAACGAGGGGCTCCCCCAGACGATCGGCAGCGCCGGCGGCGGCGACCTCCGCGACGCGCAGCTCGGCCTCGAGGCGCTCGACGCGCTCGTCGTGACGATCGAGGACCGCCTCCTCGACGCGCCCGACGCGCCGATCGACGCGGCGCGCGCCCGGATCGAGCGGATCGTCGCGCGCTGGGTCGGGCGGACGGCCGGGGTCGACGTGGCGACCCTGATCGAGCGTGGCGGCTACCTCCTCGGCCCCGGCGACGCGAGCCTGCTCCTGATCGTGCGGCTCGATGCCGACCCGCTCCACAGCGCGTTCGGGTTCGATCTCTACGACCAGGTGAAGGAGGTGGCCGACGCGACGGCGGGCCAGGCCGGCCTGAGCGTCGGCTACGCCGGTCACTTCGCGATGGGCGCCGAGGACCAGCGCCGGACGCTCTCGAAGGTCCAGCTCCTCTCGTTCATCTCGCTCCTCCTCGTGATCGTCACGTTCGTCTTCCTCCTCCGCAGTCGCTGGGCGCCGCTCCTCGTCGGGCTCCCGCTCCTGCTCGGCGTCACCTGGACGTTCGGGCTGGTGCGCGTCGTCCTCGGCGAGATGACGCTCATGAGCGCGGTCTTCGGGATCGCGCTCTTCGGCCTCGGCGTCGACTTCGCGATCCATCTCCTGTTCCGCCTCGGGGAGGAGCTCGACCGCCGCCCGGACCTCGGCGAGGCGATCCGCGTCACCCTCCGGACCACCGGGAAGGGCGTGATCACCGGCGGCCTCACGACGGCTCTCGCCTTCTTCGGCCTCAACGCGTCCGAGTTCCGCGGCGCGCATCACCTCGGCACCACGACCGGCATGGGGATGATCTGCTGCGTCGTCGCGTTCGTCGTCGTGATGCCGGCGATGCTCGTCGGGATCGCGTGGATCCGCGGCTCGGCCGGCGCGCCGCCGATCGGCCGGGCGACCCCGTCGGCGGGCTCGATCGACGCCATCGTCGGCTGGGTCTGCCGCCATCCGGTGGTCACCCTGGTCGTCGCGCTCCTCGTCACGGGTGGGTTCGCGACGCAGCTCACCCGCTTCGAGCTGATCTACGATCTCGAGAAGATCATCCAGCAGGACCTCCCGAGCGTCGCGACCAAGCATCGGGTCGAGGAGCAGTTCGGCCTGACCTCGGAGTTCGCGATGCTCGCGGCGTCCGACCTCGAGGAGGCCGACCGGTTCGCCAAGGAGCTCCGGACGAAGGCGTCGATCTCGAAGGTCGAGGGGCCGAGCGACCTCGTCCCGACCGATCAGGGGAGCCGCGTTCCGCTCGCGCGCTCCATCGGCGCGACGGCGGGCGCGCTCCTCGATCGCGGGGCGCGCGGTCCGGCGCCGGGCGCGGCCCCGTCCGGCGCGGGCGACCCCGCCGCCGTCGCCGACGGCCTCGACCGCCTCGCCCGGAGCGCCGCCTCGGCCATCCCGATCGCCGGGCCGCTCGCGCCGGACCTCCTCGCCTTCGCGACGCGCGCGGCATCGGTCGCCGGGCGCCTTCGCGAGACGCCGCCGGCGTCGACCCACGTCGCCGCCCTCGACGCCGAGGTCGGCGTCGCCTTCGGGGACGCCCTCGAGCGGCTCCGCCCGTTCGCCGAGGCGACCGAGTTCGGCTTCGACGACCTCCCCGACCACGTGAAGGCGCGCTACCTCGGGCGGACCGGGCGGCTCGTCGTCCTCGCCTACCCGCACGACGCGCGCTTCAGCCGCGAGGCCATCGACGCGTTCAAGGCCGACGTGATGAGCGTGAGCGAGGACGGGGCGGCCCTCGCGTTCATGGTCAACGTGCTCCTCCAGGCGGCCCTCGAGACGATGCCGCGCACGATCGCGGTCGTCGTCGTCCTCGTCTGCCTGCTCCTCCTCGTCGATCTGCGGAGCGTGCGCCTGACGATTCTCGCGATGGTCCCGCTCGGCTTCGGCGCGGTCGTCGGCTTCGGGGCGACCTGCGTCCTGAGCCCGGTCATGAGCGTCCTCGCCCTCGGCGCCTTCCCGCTCGTGTTCGGAATCGGGATCGACGACGGCGTCCATCTCATCCATCGGTTCCGCGAGGACGGCGGCCGCGACGTCCCCGGAGCGGTCGCCGCGACCGGGCGGGCGATCCTGTTCACCTCGGTCACCACGGCGATGAGCTTCGGCTGCCTCCTGTTCACCAACCACCCCGGCCTCGCCGGGCTCGGGCTGACGGTGAGCCTCGGCGTGCTCGGTTGCTTCGTCGCCTCGATCACCGTCCTGCCGGCGATTCTCCAGCTCGGCGTCGGCTCCTCGCCCGGGGCCGCGTCGGAGGAGCCGTCCGGACGAGCCGCTTGAACCGACCGGGGCCCGTCCGCGATAAGTCCCTAAGATGAGTGGGCCCGCGCCGCCGCCACCTCCGCCGCCGCCACCACCGCCGCCGCCGCCCGGAGGATCGCCTCCGAGCAGCGGGAGCTGGCCGGCGCGCGCCTCGCCCGCCTCGGTTCCGCCCGGCTTCCCTCCGCCGCCGCCCCCCGCGCCCGCGCCCGGCGCCGAGTCGAGCGGCAGCCATCCGGTGCACACCGGACCCGACGCCTACGCCCGGACGGTCGCGCCGCCCGGGACGGCTCCCGGAGCTCCGCCTTCGGTCCAGGCGGGCCCGGCCGCGTTCGCGCCGACGATCGCTCCCGGGCCGGGCGCGCCCGGCTCGTTCGCCCCGCCGAGCGGTCCCCCGCCTCCGCCGGGCGCTCCGCCGCCCCGGCCCCCGCCCCCGCCGGCCCCGCCCGCGGGCGGGATGCCGCCGCGACGGCCCAGCGACAGCCATCCCTTCGTCCAGGCGCGCACCGCGGCGTTGAGCCCCTCGTCGGGCCAGATCCCGGCCGCCACCGCCGGCGCGAGCGTCCCGCGCGCCCGGAAGGCCGGCGGCGCCCCCGCCAGGCTCGGCCCGTACGAGATCGACCGCGAGATCGGGCGCGGCGGCATGGGCGTCGTCTACAAGGGCAGCCACCCGAGCCTCAAGCGCACCGTCGCGATCAAGTGCCTGATCGCCGGAGAGCAGGCCTCCGAGGAGGCGATCAAGCGCTTCCAGCGCGAGGCGGAGAGCGTCGCGAAGCTCGGGCACCATCCCAACATCGTCCCGGTCTACGACATCGGCAGCGACGCGAACCTCCACTGGTTCGCGATGCACTTCGTCGACGGCAAGCCGCTCGACGCGATGATCCGAAACCACGAGGTCACCTCGCGCCGCGCGGCCGCGCTCGGCGAGAAGATCGCCGAGGGGCTCCAGCACGCCCACGATCACAAGGTCCTCCACCGCGACATCAAGCCGGCGAACATCCTGGTCACGCCCGAGGGCGAGCCGCAGATCACCGACTTCGGCCTCGCCAAGGACGTCGCCGCCGAGGGCCAGGGGCTGACCCAGTCGGGCTCGATGATGGGGTCTCCACCCTATATGCCGCCCGAGCAGACCGGCGGCGAGATCGATCGGATCGACGCCCGGAGCGACGTCTACTCGCTCGGGGCGACCCTCTATCACATGATCGCCGGCCGCCCGCCGTTCTACGGCGACTCGGTGATGAAGATCATCAAGCAGGTCCTGACCGACGAGCCGACGCCGCTCCGCGAGCACAACCGGAACGTCGACCGCGACCTCGAGGCGATCGTCCACAAGTGCCTCGCGAAGGAGCCCGAGCGACGCTACCAGAGCGCGCGGGAGCTCGGTGAGGATCTCCGCCGCTACCTCAAGAGCCAGCCGGTCCGGGCGAAGCGCGTCACCCGCCTCCGGCGCGCGCTCCTCTGGACGCGCCGGAACCGGTCGCTCGCGACGGTCAGCAGTCTGGCCGTCGTCGGCGTCGTCGTCGCGGCGACCCTCTCGCTGTGGACGTTCTACCTGCGCGACGCCCGCCGCCGGGCGCACCTCGACGCGGTCGGCGCGCGGGTGAGCGTCGCCCTCGACGATCACGCCGCGGGCCTCCTCGGTCGCTTCGCGGGCGACGACGCGGGCGGCCTCGACGTGATCGACGCGGCGGAGTCGGTCCTCGACGGGGCGGACGCCGGGCGGATCGCCGCCGCGGTGCGCGCGGCGATCGCGCCGGCCGACCCCGACGAGGAGCAGGTCGTCGACGAGGCGCTCGCCGGGCTCGGCATCCCTGGACGCGCGGGCGCGATCGAGGGGCACGGCCTCGTCGAGCTCGCCCGCGGGCATCTGCTCCGGGGGCGCGAGCTCGACGACGGGAGGGCGCCCGAGCAGCGCGACGAAGGACGGGACGCGCTCGGCCACTGGCGGCAGGCCGTCCGGCGCGACGTGGGCGGGACGCACGGGACCGTCGCGCGCCTCGCCCTCGCCCGCCGCCTCTTCGGCGACCGGAGCTACGACGACGCCCGGACGTTCGTCCCGCAGATCGTCGCCTCCGACGCGGGCGGGCTCGTCGAGATCGATCGCCTCCACGCGCGCGTCCTGTTCGGCCGCCTCGAGCTCCAGGCCGGCCGCGTCGAGTCGGCCGGCGCCGCGCTCGCCGGCGCCGAGTGGTCGGAGGACGGGCTCCAGCCGACCGTCGCCGAGCTGCGCCGCGTCGTCGAGGGGATCGGCGAGAGGCGGCAGATGATCGAGGTCGGCGCCAGCGTCGGGGCCGGTGGCGGCGGCCTGTGGGGCGTTCCCGACTCGATCGTGAGCCTCGACCTCGACCGGCCGATGCTCGCCCTCCCGTGGCGGGCGGGGCGCCCGGCGTTCGAGATCCGGAACGGGCAGCTCGCTCCGGTGCCCGCGACGAGCAACCCCCTCGCGGTGATCCCCCCGACGGACAAGGTCGCCGCCGCGGTCGCCGCCGACCTCGACGGCGATGGACGCCGCGAGGTCATCGCGGCCGTCGATCGACCGGGCAAGGGCGGCGGCTTCCTCCGGATCGCGTCGACCGGGGGGCGCTGGGCGATCGTCGAGGAGGTGCTCGGCAACGAGGGTCATCCGCTCGGGGTCGCGGCCGGCGACCTGACCGGCGATGGCCGCGACGAGGTGCTCGTCCTCAACAGCTACCGCGCCCAGGCTCACTGGCTCCTGCAGGGCGACCAGGTCGTCGAGTTCCATCCCGGAGGGCCGCGGTTCTGGGCGCACTGCGCGATGATCCGCGACTTCGACGGCGACGGAACGAACGAGCTCGTCCTCGGTCGAAACCTCCAGTTCGGCGGGCACCTCGAGCTCTACCGGATGGCGGGCGGTCATCTCGCTACGAGCGACGCGGCCTCGGTCGTGGTCGGGAGCGCTCACGGGGTCGCCCATCTCCCGAAGTTCGGTCTGCTCGCGGTGTCGGGCGAGTACGACCCGGACTACCGCGATCGGGTGACCGAGGACCTCGGCGACGACGGCGTCGCGTTCGTCGAGGTCGGTCGCGACGCCCTCCGCCGCCGGATCCGGATCCCGCTCAGCCTCGGCGATCCGAACGACACCGAGCTCGGAGCGCTGACCGCCGGGGAGCTCGGAGGCGCGCCGGTCTTCGCGATCCGGACCGCGGGCGGGCGGGTCGGGGACGCGGTCGTCTTCCTCGTCGGCGAGCCCGAGCAGGCGACGCCGGTCGCGGTCGGGATCAACCCGTCGACGATCCTGATGCGCGACCTCGACGGCGACGGAACCGACGAGCTGCTCCAGCTTCTCGGTTCGAAGCTGCTCGTCAACGGCCGGCGGAGCTCGCCCTGGCCCGAGCTCGAGCTCACCGCCGGCTCCGCCGAGAAGGCGGCCCGGTCGGAGATCGATCGTCGCATCGAGACCGCCCGCACCTTCCTCTCCGTCGGCGCGTTCGACTCGTCGCGCGACGTCCTCCGCGACGTCGTCGACGACCCGCGGTTCGCCGCCGACCCCGGCCGGGTCGAGGCGACTCGTCTCGAGCTCGAGACCTACATCCGTGAGGCGAAGGGCGCCGAGGATGTCGTCCGCGCGCTCCGGAGGGATCGTCGGACCGAGGAGGCGGAGCTCGTCCGGGCGATCGCGCGGGCGGGCTTCCTCGACGCGATCGCGGCGGCGGAGCGGATCGCGGAGCGGTGGAGCGGCCACACGAGCCTGAGGCGTCGCGTCCTCAAGATGGCGGCCGACGCTTGCCGGCGCCTCCTCGACGAGACCGCCGGTGAGGGCGGGGTCGCCCCGGTCGGAGACGCGGCGACGCGGCTCGAGGCCGCCGTGGCGGAGCGACCCGTCGACCCGAAGATCCGGGTCGACCTGGTCCTCGCCCTCGCGCGGCGCCTCACCGATGATCCGCCCGAGCTCCCCGACGATCCGTGGAGGCTCTGGGTCAGTCTCCGTCGGCGCTCGGAGAGCGAGGCCAGGAGCCAGATCGAGTCGAAGTTCACGGCGGGGTCGCTCGGCCGCGAGCTCGACGTCGCCGTCCCGCCGGGGCCGTTCGTCCGCGAGAAGCTGCCGCTCGTCGCCGATTTCCCCGGGCGGATCGAGGCGCGGGCCGACGGCGCGACCTCGATCGTGTTCGACAACCACTCCGGGCGGAGCATCGTCGGGATCCCGATCAGGTACGACGGCGGCGGCTTCGAGCTGACGGTCGACCTCGAGCTCGCCTGGGGCGGGTGGTATCACTTCGCCCACATCGGCCTCGTCGACCGGTTCGTCGCCTACCCGAGCGCCACCGATCCGGGCCAGACGGCGGGCCACACTCACCCGCCGCAGCGGGGCGCAGTGCGCCTCTCCCTCTCGAGCACCCTCGCGTTCGACGCGAGCGGCGCCACGTTCCAGGCGCCCGGGGCGCCGGCGCATCGCGACTCCCGCTGGCGGGGACGCTGGCAGATCAGGTTCGGCCACTTCCCGGAGGCCGACATCTCGTTCGTCGAGATCCGGAGCGTCACCGATGGCGAGCGGGTCGTCTTCCGGGAGCGCGTCGAGCGCCCGCCGCGGCTCGACCGCGGGCGCTACATCCTCGGCGTCGCGATGGGCTACGAGTTCGGCGACGCGTTCCTGAACGCCGGCCTCTACCCGCCCATCACCGAGATGACGATCCGCGACGTCAGCCTGCGGGGCTACCGGGTGAAGGTCGAGAGTCGGGTCTCGGTCGCCGCGCCGGACCTCGTCGGCGAGGGGGGCGGGTTCCTCGTCAAGGGCGACGCCGAGCAAGCGGCCGATCGATGGATCCGCGCCCTCGAGCTCGACCCGACGGCGCACCGCGCCCGGGCGAGCCTCCCCCTCGTCCTCGAGCCCGACCTCGCGGCCGTGGAGGCGTTCGCGCGCGGGTTCGCCCTCGATCCCTACGGCTTCGTCACCGAGCTCGACGACGCGATGCGCGGCGCCTCGGCGGCGAAGCGGGCCCGGGTCGGGGCGTTCCTCCGAGCGGCGACGCCGCGCTATCCGGGGCCGTGCCTGGCGCTCCAGGGCGACCTCGACGCGGCGCTGCCCCACCTCACCGGGAACGATCCGGCGACCCGATACCTCCGCCATCGCGGCCGGGTCGGTGACCAGGGCACCTGGCTCGCCGACCACGAGTGGCTCCGCAATCGCAGCCTCCGAACCGCCGGGCGCGAGCCGCCGACGGTGATCTGGGCGCCGACCGGAGCGCAGCCAGACGGCGTCCCCGGAACGGCGAGCGTCCGGCGCGCCGACGTCGAGCAGCTCGTCCAGGGCGCGGCGGA
>JAJDCQ010000272.1 GCA_029260755.1 Planctomycetota bacterium
CGTCGCCCTCGTCGGGAACCACGTCCTCGCGAGCGACGGTGAACGGCTGCTCGGCTGGACGGTCGACGGGGCGCCGCTCGCCGACGTCTCGGTCGCCGATCCCGAGAACGAGGTGAAGGGCCTCCGGTACCTCACGACCAGCCCCGACGGTCGCTACCTCGCGATCCTCGGCAGCACCGGCGGCGTCCGGGTGCACCATCTCGAGGCGCCCGGCGCGCCGATCGTCGCGCGGATCGGCGGTCCCGACTTCGGCACCTCGCTCTCGTGGAGCCCCGACGGGCACCGGCTCGTCGCCGGCGGCGCGTCAGGCGACGGAGTCCTCTGGAATCTCTGGTCCGCGAGCGCCGCGAAGGACGGTCGCTGATCGATCAGTCGAACGGCCAGGTCGTCATGACGATGTTGGTCCGCTCATCCGAGGTCCGCCGTCCGTCGCGGGCGAACGTGCTCACCAGGAACCCCACCCGCTCGCCCTTCCGGGGGCGCCAGGTCTCGAGGGGGGCGCGCTTGATGTGGGGGCCGATCAGGTCCGCGACCGTCGTCGCGGGCGGGTTGCTCCCGAGCGCCTTGCACTCCTGACCCGGTCGGAGCCACTCGTAGGTGCCGGCGAACCACCGCCCGTTGACGTTGGCGATCACCCAGGGGTTGCCGACGATCGGCGGCGCGCCGAGCGCCGGGAGCTGGCCGCGGAGGGTGTGGTCGATGCAGATCTGCCCGGGCTCGATCCGGAGGCGCGTGATCCGCGACGTCGTCGGCCAGGCCGAGACGTCGGCGTGGAGCCAGGTGACGAGCGACGGGTCGAGCTCGTCGTCGCTCGTGGCGACCGCGGCGCGCACCCGCTCCCCGAAGGCGGCCCCGCCGCGGGCGGTCATCTTGAACGTCGGTCGAAAGCTGCCGGGGGACGAGGGCGCGGTCAGGTCGAAGCGGAACGTGATCGCCCGGCCCGGCGTCACCCGCGCGCCGGCCGGCAGGTTCACCCGGCGCCCGCCGAGCAGCGTCGCGGCGTCGCCGCCCGAGCCGCCGATCGCCTTGAGCTGGTGGGTCGCCCGGGTCCAGGTGGTCGTGCCGGTGTTCCGGACGCGGACGGTCGCTCGAGCCTTCTCGCCGGTCGTGATGAACGAGGGGATGGCCGCCCTGAGGATGCGAGCGTCGTCGGCGGCGCTCGAGGCCGCCGCAGCCGCCGCCGGCGTGGCGGTCGAGCCGCCGCTCGAGGCGGCGGGGCCGGCGCGCCGAGCCCGGCCGACCCCGCGGGCCGTCGCGGGCCCGATCGCAGCGTGACTCACGGTCCAGGTGATCGCGGTCAGCGCCACGATGGTCCCAATCGCTCTCGTCGTCGTCATCCGCTTCGTCTCCCTCTCGCGCGTTCCTCCCCTTCTCGGTTCGCTCTCGTCGATCCCTACACGGGGTGAGCCTCCGGGCTTCACGCGAAGGCGAGTCCCGGCTCCGGTCACGCGTAACCGACCCTCGGGCGGCCCGTTCCAGCGCTTCTCGGGAGGCCGCGACCGCGCCGAGCGCGCCGTCGGCCGGTGGCGCCGCCTCTCCGCGGGTGCCAACGTCCACGCGAGGTCCGATCCGCCCCCATGGTCTGCTTCTGCGGAGAGACGAACGAAGCCACTCGAACCGTCTGCGTGCGATGCGGCGCGTCGCTCGTCGCCGGCGTCGTCGGGATCGGCGACGTGGTCGGCGGCGTCCGGGTCGAGCGACGGCTCGGCGGCGGCGCGATGGGGAGCGTCTACGCGGGCCGCCACCTCCGCCTGGACCGCGAGGTCGCCCTCAAGGTGATCCTGCCGGGCCTCCTCTCCGGTCCGGGGTCCGCGCGCGTGCGGACTCGCTTTCAGCGGGAGGCGCGCCTCGCCTCGAAGGTCGAGCATCGCGGCGTCGTCCGCGTTCACGACGTCGGCGTCGAGGGCGGGGTCGACTTCATGGTGCTCGAGCTCGTCGAGGGTGAGAGCCTCGAGGAGATTCTCGAGAGTCGAGGCGCGCTCGCGGTCGACGAGGCGGCGCGGATCGGCGTCGCCATCGCGAGCGCCCTCGGCGCGGCGCACGCCCTCGGCGTCGTTCACCGGGACGTGAAGCCCGAGAACATCCTGATCGAGTCGGCGACCGATCGCGTGGTCGTCGGCGACTTCGGCCTCGCGAAGGCGCTCGACCCGATGGAGCAGAGTCGATCGCTGACGAAGGGCTCGATCGGCACGCCCCTCTACATGGCGCCCGAGCAGTGGATCGAGGGGGAGGTCGATGGGCGGGCCGATCTCTACGCCCTCGGCCTCACCCTGTTCCACATGCTGGCCGGAGCGCCGCCGTTCACCGGAGTCGGCCTGGCTCACCTCATGGTGCAGCATCAGCGCACCCCGCTCCCCTCGCTCCGGGCGTCCCGGCCCGACGTCCCCGCGGCGCTCGAGGAGCTCATCGAGCGGATGGCGGCGAAGTCGCCGGACGACCGCCCCGCCTCGGCGGCGAGCGTCGCGGAAGGGCTCCGGCGCGCGCTCGACGCGCCGCCCTCGTCTCCGGCAGGGCGCGCGCGCTCCGTGCCCGGAGGGGCGGCGGCCGCGGCCGGGCTGGCGGCGCTCGTCGTGGTGTCGGCCGCCGTCGTCGTCGGCCGCCGCGACGACGAGGCGGCGCCCGGCGCGATCGGGCCGTCCTCGGGCGCGGTCGCCTCGTCGACGGCCTCGGCGCAGCCGCCGACCCTCGAGGGCTGGCGACCTCTCTGGCGGCGGGCGGATGGGCCGCGTCCGGAGCTGCCGCACCCGGCGCTCTGGATCGATGAGCTCGGCGAGGTGGCCGACCCGCTCCGCGGCATCCGCGATGGGGATTCGAGCGCGCTCGAAGCCGCGTTTCTCGGCTCGGTCGAGCGGCTCGGCGAGGGGCGCTTCGGCGTCGACCTCGATCTCGAGGTCGCCCTCGGGCTCGGTCGAGAGACGCCGCTCCGCTGGCTGATCCTGGGTGACCGGGCGAGCGTCGGCCCCATGCGGATCGGGCGGAGCGAGGGCGAGGCCTATGCGGAGCTGCTCGCGCCGAACGACGCGGGGACCGTCCGGCTCCGGCTCGGGCGATCGCGCTGGCGCCGGGCCGCGGCCGAGGTCCGACTCTCGTGGACCGAGGCGGACGCGACGCTCATCAGTCTGGCGGCCGGACCCCGGGAACGCTCGCTCGAGCTCGTCGGGCGCGGAGGCCGGGTCTCGATCGCGGGGGCGGGCTCGACGAAGGTCGATCTCGTCCCCGGACGGCCCGTGCACCTCCGGTTCGCGCCGGGGGACGTGGCCGGGCGCCGCGTCGTCGTGAACGGCGTGAGTCTCCCGACGCCCGAGGCGCTCGTCGATGCGCCCCACGAAGGGGCGGTCACGCTCGGCCTCGGCGAGGCGCGCTACCGCCTCCTCGCCTGCCGGCTCGAAGGGGTGCCGCGCCGCCCCGACGTCGTCGCGCGCGCCGTCATCCCGGGGACGCTGCCATCGGCCGCCCGGGTGACCGCGACCTGGATGATCGAGACGCCCGCCTCGGGCGGGCCGTTCGTGGCCCTCGGCGCCCCGGACGGCGACGAGCTCCGGCTCGAGGTGGATGACGCGCGGGTGGTCCTCGTTCGCGGCGAGCGCATCGTCGCCCTGGCGTCGCTCGCGGGCCCCGCCGCCGGACCGGGATCGCTCACCCTCGAGCGCACGGGGCCGCGCGTCGTCGGGGAGGCGAGCGTAGGCGGGCGCGTCGTGCGTCTGCAGGTCGTCGATCCGTTTCCCCTGCCCGAGGTCCGTGCGTCCTACGGATCCGGCGCCGGGCGCGTCGCTTTCCGCGAGGTGGAGGTCGACGGCGGTGAGAGCGCCTCGCCGTGGGCGCTCGACGGTCGCGAGGACCTCGTCCGTCAGATCGGGGCGGTTCGTCGCGCGGCGGGGCGCGACCCCTCCCCCGAGCTCGCGTGGCGTCTCGGCGCGCTCCTGCTGCGGGAGGCGAGCGAGCCCGAGCACGCGCCCGTCGGGCACTTCGGTCGGGTCGGGGATGGGCGTCGCCGCGCGGCCGGGGCGGCGCTGGAGCAGCTCCGCGTCGCCGCGAGAGGAGCGCAGGATCCGGCCATCCGCGAGGACGCCCTCGCCCGCGGCGTGGTCGCGGCCGTCCTCGCCGCCGACGCGTCCGCCGCGGACGGGCTGGCGCGCGAGCTGCTCGTCGCGGCCGGTGGGATCGAGGCGGCGCGGGTCCGGATCGACGCGACCGGCGACCTCGACGCGACCCTGCGTCTGAGGTGGAGCGAGAGGCTGCTCGAGGGCTTCGGCGCGAACATCTACGACCTCGGCGTCGCGCTGGCGTCGGTCGAGGTCTCCGCGGTGCTCGCGCCCGATCGGGCGGCGCGCAACGACTTCCGGCGCGGGTTCGTCATCGTGGAGTCCTGCAAGCGGGCCGGGCGCGCGCCGACCGCCGACGAGGCCCGGCGGCTGCAGGAGGTGGCGATCCCGGCGCTTCTGCGGGCCTCGGAGAACGCCGGAGCCGACGGTCGTCGGACCGCGTCCGGCGCCCACGCCGAGCTCGGTCACGCCTACCGGCTGCTCGGCGATCTCGAGCGCGCGGTCGAGCACTACGACGCGTCCGCGACGCTGGAGCCGTGGGCCTGGTTCGGGCTGAGGCTCCTCGGGGAGACGCTCCTCGCCCTCGGGCGCGACGACGAGGCGCTCGTGGCCTACCTGGCCGCGCTGTCGTGGGTGCCCGAGCGCGCGAACATGGTGCAGCCGGTCGTCCTGCTCGCCCGTCGGGTTGCCGTCGCTCGCCCCGGCCTCGCCGCGGCGGCGCTGCGCGGAGCGCTCGAAGGCCACGGCGCGTCGTCCGAGATTCACGCCGAGGCGGTCGCCCTCGCCGAGCGCGCCCTCGCCGGGGCGGCGAGCGACCTCGACCGGGACCTGGCCGTCTGGGTTCTGCAGCGCGAAGGACGCGCGCCACCGCCGGACGTCCTCGAGTCGGAGCGACCGAGCACGGCGCTCGTGCGGGCGCGGGCGGTGGTCGAGCGCGACGTCGATCGGGCCGCCGAGATCTTCGTCGGCGCGCGGGGGGACCGGCTCCTCGGCGCGCTGGCGCGGCTCGACCCGGGCCTGCGTCCGCTGCGGCGGTAGTGAGCGGGGCGGGCGCGCCCGTGGGCCCGCCGCTCGCTACTCCGAGGGAATGCTCTCGGCGGCGTCGAAGCTCCCCTCGCCCTCGGCCTGGCGCGCGTCGGCGTAGGCGCGCCACGCGCGGCGGGCGTCGTCGGGGAGGGGCGACAGGGCCGACAGGGCGCGCCAGGCGTTCTCGCGCACGACCGGGTCCTCGTCCTCGCGGGTGAGGGCGGCGGCGAGCTCGGTGACGACCGACGGCGAGCGCGCGCCGGCGACCTCGAGCGCGAACGCGGCTCCGGCGCGGACGCCGGCCCGCGGGTCGTTCGAGAGGGCGTGGAGCACTGGCGCGAGGTCGGAGTCGTCGCGCCGCCACCGGCCGAGGAGGACGACGGCGCGCCGCGCGGCCTCCTCGTCGGGATCGTTCGCGAGGGTCGCGACCAGCGTCGCGGTGACGCTCGCCGCGTCGGCGGTGCCGATGCCCTCGGGCTCCGGGATCGCGTGGAGCGCCGCGCGCCGCAGCTCCCGGTCGGTCTCGTTCGCGAGGATGCTCAGGGCGACCTCGCGGGCGGCGGGGGCGTCGAGGGCGTCGAGGATGTGGAGGGCCGCGGTGCGCTGCGCGGCGGTGCCAGCGCCGCCGGCGAGGGCGAGGGCGGCGGCCTCCACCTCGGGGTCTCGGATCTGCCCGAGGACGGCGGCCAGGTCGGCGAGCTCGTCGGGATCGTGGAGCCGCGCAAGCTGCGCGAGGGCCTCCTCGAGGGCGGTTGGGTCGGCGAGGAGCCGGCGCACGAGCGAGTGGGCGAGGACGCCGGCGAGCTGCTGCGCGTCGTGGTCGTCGGGCGCGGCGCGGGACGCCCGCGCCGCCGCGAGGAGCGGGCCGACGTCGAGCGGAGGCCGCTCGGCATCGGCTTCGACCTCGGTCACGAACGGATCGGCGCCTTCGGGGAGGGAGTGATCGTGGCCGCAGCCGGCGCGCGACGCGGCGCCGGACCTCGGCGAGGTCACCCGCGTCGCCACTTCGGTCGCGTCCGAGGCGTCGCCGCCGCGGACGGCGGCCGGCGGCGTCCAGTCCCGGGCCGCGCCCGACGCGTCGGCGAGCGGCGCGGTCAGCCGGCCGCCGGCGAACCCGACGGCGAAGAAGGCGGCGAGGCCGCCGGCGATGGCGGCCTCCCGAGCTCCGAGCTGCGCCACGGGCTTCGCCATTGGTCTACCTCCAGGTCCGGGCGTGGAAGTGGTTGTGATGGTTCCGGTAGTAGGTGACCCGCGCGATCTGGCCGTCGTTGAAGAGCATGAGCCGCATCGGCAGCTCGTCGTAGAAGAGCTCGATCAGGCGGCGGGTCAGCGTCCGCGAGTAGGCCGACTGGTGGATCGTCACCGGCGACTCGCCGCCGTCGTTCCGGACGGGGCGCACGTCGGCGTCGACGCCCTTCTGATGGCTGGCGTGGCCGCTGATCGGTCCGCCGTTCTCGAGGCTGATGTCGCCGACGCCCATCCGCGGCCGGTTCCGGTCTTCCTGGTGCCAGCGGCGCCCGATCCGCTGGAGGCCGTAGACCATCGTCGGGGTGCCCCAGCGCTTGTACGCCGCGTAGTAGCCGTAGTAGCCCGTCCCCGAGGCGGGGAGCTGGACGTACCCGGCGCGCGAGACGACCTGGGTGCCCGAGACGAGGTAGCGGCCGTGGACCCAGCCGGTCTGGCCGCTGACGGTGACCCGGCGCCACTCGCCGCTGCTGCCGATGACGTTGACCTGCGTTCCGCGGGTGAGCCGACGGATCACCGCGTTGCTCGTCCCGGGGCCGCTCCGCATGTTGAGCGAGCTCGCCGTCACCGTGTGCACGTTCCCGGTCGGCGTCGGGGTCGGAGTGGGCGTCGGAGTCGGCGTCGGCTTCGGCGTCGGTCTGGTGGAGGTGCCGCCGCGGAGGTAGTCGCCGTGGACCCACGCGTCGCGCGTGCCGTAGGCGATCTTGCGCCAGGAGCCGCTCTCGCCGAGGACGACGACCTGCGTGCCGTTGCGGAGGCTGCCGAGCCGGCGGTAGCGCGTGCTCGCCCCCGAGCGCACGTTGAGCGCTCCGGCGGTCACGGTCTCGATCCGCGCGCTCGTGTCGCGGAGGTACTTCCCGTGACTCCATCCGCGCCGATGATCGAACTGAACGAGCACCCATCCGCTCCGGCGCTCGAGCACCGGGTGGATCCGGTCGCGCCGCGTCTGGGCGACGACGCCGTTGCGGGTCGACGGACCCGAGCGGACGTTGAGGACCGAGGCGTTCGTCACGGTGACGCCGTCTCCGGCGTGCGCCGGCGCGAGCGGCGAGAGAACGGCGGCGGCGAGGGCGCACGGCGCGAGGACGGCGAGCGCGCCGACTCTTCCGAAGGTGCTGCGGGGCCGATGGTCGATCATGACGACTCCTTCTCCTCCAAGCCGCAAACCCTCACTCCGTGACGCGTTGCGGCGTAAGTTCCCGTCATCGGGCATAGCCGGACACGCCCGCCCGCCGTGCGGTCGCGATCGAGATTCCGAGTCGGAAAGCGAGAAGGTACAGAACGATGACGACGCCGCGATGCGGCAAGGGCCTCACCGCCCGTTGAGGGGCAGAGAGACCCTTGTCATCCGTCGCGCCCGCGGGCGCAGGAGTTGGGGAGCGCCTAGTCGCGCAGGCGGTCGGTGATCCCGTCGGTCGGCGCCCGTTCGGCCGCCGGCGCGAGCACCTCGGTCTCCTCGACGAACGGGGCGAAGATCCAGCCCTCGACGGTCTCGCCGTCGGCCTCGGCCCGGATCTTGAGCCACTTGCTCCAGGCGCTGAGGTCGCGCCGCTCGAGGATCTCGACCGGCGTCCCGTGGTCGAGGCGCGCGATCCGGCGGCGCGAGCGAGGCTCCTCCGTCAGGGTCGCCCGCCAGGTGCTCCGCAGCCGGCCGCCGATCTCGCCGCGCGCGATCGCGCCGGCGCTGCTGCCGGCGCCGATCGGCCGGTCGGCGTCGCGCCAGTAGCGCTCGAGGTCGTAGGGAAACTTTGCGTTCGGGCTGTTCTTCAGCGCGTTGAAGAACGCCGGGTCCTCCTCGGCGAAGACCGGCGTGCGGGCCGGCGCCACGACGCCCTTGAACTTGTCGTTGAACCACGCGTCGAACTCGCGCATCGACATGTCCTTGGTGTCGCGGAAGGTGTCGCGCATCGTCGTGCGGTCGAGCTTCATCGCGTCGTCGAGCTTCTGGGCGATCTCGTCGAACGTCTGGTCGCCGCGCTCCTCGTGCTCGGTCGTGACGTCGATGCACTTGCGCCGGCCGCCCTTGTTGTAGATGACCTCGCAGTCCTCGCCCTTGAGGAAGCTCATGTGCTCGTCGTCGCCGTAGAGCGGATCGCCGTCGACCATGACGAGGCAGACGTTGCGGTCGGTGGCGTGGACGACCGAGGCGTAGGGGTCGCCGCGGCGGTCGAGGACGAGGATGTCGGCCCGGTATCCCTTGCGGATCTGGCCGAGCTGGCCGTCCCAGCCGAGCGCCTTCGCCGGGTTCCGCGTGGCCATGTCGACGATGTCGCGGTAGCTGAGCGAGTCGTTCCACTCGGCGTTGTCGATCTCGTCGGCGACCTTCATCTCGCCGAGGAGGTTCTTGCTGCCGCCGACCGCCCAGTCCGGCGCGAGGGCGACGTTGACCTTCATCTCGCGGGCGGTGCGGATGTCGGTCGTCTTGCCGTAGTAGAGGCGGTTGCTGATCGGGCTCCAGACGAGGTCCATGCCGACCCGGCCCATCTTGCGGAACTCGGGGCCGCCGAGCGCGGTGCCGTGGATCGCGACCGTCTCGTCGCGGACGAGGCCGAGCTCCTCGATGATGTCGAACTCCATCCGGCTCTTCTCGTCGATCCCCTCGGCGAGGTGGACGAACCAGGAGTTGACCTCGCCCGAGTTCATGTTGGCGAGGACGCCGCGGCCTTCGCGGATGTCGCGCTGGAAGCGGGGCGAGATGACCGGCGGCATCATCTGGGCGACGTCGTCGACGTCGAGGCCGAAGTCGATGTTGCGGACGAGCGACTTCGCGTAGCCTCTCTTGCCGGCCGGCGCGCCCTGGATCGAGGTCGTTCCGCCGACGAGCGCCTTCACCTCGGCGTACTTGGCGAGCTCGGGGGTGAGGTCGAAGTACTTCGAGTCGCCCAGGAGCGCCTTCGGCCACTTCACCTGACGGGTGTAGGCGACGCGGCCGGCCCACTGATAGCGGTTCTCGAAGTGGTCCTCGGTCTCCCACATCGGGAGAGCGTTGAACGCCATGTGACTGTGGCCGTTGATCAGGCCGGGGAGGATCACGCCGCCGGTGTCGATCGTGGGCGCCTCGTCGAAGCCTTGCGGCACCGAGTCTCCCGGCTTCCTCACATCGACGATGGTGTTTCCCTTGATGTAGACGAGGCCGTCTTCGTGAACCGTGTGGCGACCGTTCTGGGTGAGGACGGTGCCCTTGAGGACGAGGCCGGCCGCCGGGTCCCAGACATCGTCGGGGTCGGCCGCGCTCGGCGTCGTGGACGTTAGGGCGACCGCCGCTACGAGCGCGGCCGTCGCGATGCCGAAGGCGATTCGGCGTCTGTCTCTGAGGGTCGCGGCGATCATGGTTCCAACCCGTTTCTCTCTGTCTGTCAGCCGTCTTCTAGCTTCAACCTGTCTCGTGAGGAGACGCAAAGCAAGCGGCGCACCGAACCGGATCACATCGTAACCGTTGGGGTTACGACGGAATCGCTCCGTCGCATCGCGCCATGCGTCTCAGGGACGTGGCGGGATCAGTGTCAGTAAAGTGCGGGATCCGCTCGGTTGTTCGTCGGGAGGTACGGTTGTTCGTCGGGAGGTAGGGTATAAGAAGCAGCCTGCGCCGAGTCGCTAGTGTGATCCCGGGGGTCAGGTCCAGGAATCACACCAAAGGGGCCAGGTCACACCAGAGGCTCCGACGGATCACTAGTGTGATTCCTGGACCTGACCCCTTCGATCACACTAGACCCCTTCGATCACACTAGCGGACGGTGCGGTGGGCGGGGCCCTTCTGGCTTCGCTCGTAGCGGTAGTAGACCTCGAGGGTGAGGGCGAGGATCGCGGTCGCGTAGACGCGGCCGCCGCGGTGGCCCCACTCGCCGACGGGGTCCCACGAGCCGGCCTCGTCGCCGCCGCGTCGCTGCTTGTCGAGGATCGCGGCGGTCATCGCCCGGTTCCAGCGGCGCCAGTCGGGGCCGCCGATCTGGAACATGGCGAGCGATCCGTAGTACCAGTAGTAGAAGCTCGTCTCCGAGGTCTCGGTCGGGCTCGGCCAGGACGGGAGGCGGTGCATCACCAGGCGCTGGCCGCGGCGGATGATCGCGTCGCGCTTGCTCTGCCCGCCCGCGATGCGGCAGGTGAGGCCGACCGCGGTCATCGTCGGCAGGCGCTCGCGCCCCTCGTGGGCGGAGCCGTCCTTGCCCCGGTGGTAGCCGGTGAACCCGTCCTCGCGGCGCGTGTTCGCCTCGACGACGGCGCGGATGCCGTCCCAGGTCTCGTCGGGATACGAGAGACGCGCGGAGCGGGCGGCCTTGAACGCCAGCGCCATCCACCCGGTGACCGAGACGTCGTCGTCGCCGGTGCGAACCCCGTAGCGCCACCCGCGGTTCGCGTTGCGGGCGGCCACACAGAAGTCGACCGCGCGCTGGGCGTGCTTCTTGAGGGTGAAGTCGCGGCTGATCGCGTAGGCCTCGGCGAGAGCCATCGTGGTGATCGCCTGGTCGTAGATCCAGTGTCCGTACTTCTTGGCGCGGTAGACGGCGGTCGCGCCGTCGGCCTCCTGCTGTCGGATCAGCCAGCGCAGCCCCCGGTCGACCGTCCGGCGGTGCGGGCCGAAGCGGTGGGTGTTGCCCGAGCCGAGGAACGCCAGGATCGCGAGCCCGGTGACCGCCCCGTCGTGGGGCGCCGTCCCCGACTCGTAGAGATGTCCGCCGTAGTCGTGCGCCGCCTTGCAGACGGCCTCGCCGCAGTTGTTCCAGAAGCCGTCGGCGTCCCAGCGCCCGTCGGGCGACTGGTGCCGGGCGAGCCACTCGAGGGCGTCGGTCACCGCGGCCTCGGTCTCCTCGCCGCCGCCCTCGCGGGCGAGCAGCCCGGCGCGGTCGAAGCGCTGGGCGAGCTCGCTCGGCGCCCCGCCTCCGGCGGCGCGCATGGCCGCCCCCGCTCGCCGCTGCAGGTGACGCGTCTCGGGGCGCTTCTCGGGGGCGACGACGTCGGTCGGGTAGCTCGCATCGCCGACGACCCCGTCGGCGTCGTGGACGATCACCGGCTCGTCGTCGGTCGGGAGCTTCACATCCGGGAGCGTCTCGCGCGACTCCATGATCGGCGCGGAGACGACCGCGCCCCCGGGGATTCCCATCGCGACGATGACCGTCGCCTCGTCGTCGGTCGCCGGCGTCGCGATCACGAGGAGGCCGAGGATCAGGAGCAGCGTCACGTGGATCGCGATCGAGATCGAGAGGACCGCGCTCCGGGTGACCGTCCGCTGGAGCAGGGAGAGGATCCGGCCGCGCCGGACGCGACGGCGGCGCTCGGTCTCGGGGTCGGGCTCGGCGTCGGACGCGCTCTCGGAGGCGTCGAGCGAGGAGGCGCTCGCGAAGGAGCTCGCCGGCGTGGCCTCGTCCTCGTCGACGCACTCGGGCATCGGCGGCGGCGCGGGGGGCGCTTCGGTGTCGAGCGTCAGGGTCGCCGGCCGCACCTCGGCGACCGACTCCGCGTCGCGCTCGGCCCGCGCCGCGAGGTGGGCGAGACGGTCGGCGACGCGGGCGGCATCGTCGGGGCGATCGGCGGGGTCCTTCGCGAGGAGCTCGGCGACGAGCTCCTCGACGGCGGCCGGGGTCTCCGGAGCACGGCGCCGGAGAGGGAGGGGGGCGTCCTGGAGATGGGCGAGCATCAGGTCGGCGACGACCTCGCCCGAGAACGGCGGCGCGCCGGCGAGGCAGTGGTAGAGGGTCGCGCCGAGGGCGTAGAGGTCGGTCCGGCCATCGACCTCGTGGGGGCTGCGCCACTGCTCGGGCGCCATGTAGTGCGGCGTGCCGAGGACGCCGCCCTCGCGGGTGAGCACCGTTCGTCCGTCGAGGGGGTCGGCCGCGTCGTCGGCCTGGAGGACGAGGCCGAGGTCGGCGATCCTCGCCGCGCCGCCATCCTCCTCGTCGAGGAGGATGTTGCTCGGCTTGAGGTCGCGGTGGACGAGCCCGAGGTCATGCGCGGCGGCGAGGCCGGCCGCGACCTCGGCGCCGACCCGCAGCGTGGTCTCGAGCGCGAGGCGTCCGCCGGCCCGGTCGAGATGCGTCTTGAGGTCTCTGCCCCGGACGAGCTCGGAGAGGAGCAGGAGCGTTCCGTCCTCACCCTCGAGCAGGCCGAGCCCGCGGACCGCGTTCGGATGGCGAAGGCGCCGCGCCGCCTCGGCCTCTCTCCGAAACCGACGCAGCGACTTGCTCCGGGCGGCGTGCTCGGGCGCGAGCACCTTGGCGCACACCTCGCCGTGGCGATCGTGGCGCGCCCGGAAGACGACGCCGACGCTCCCGGCGCCGAGGCGCGCCTCGAGGACGATCGGCCCGAAGCGACGGCCGATCAGCTCCTCGAACGGGTCGGCCGCGTCGTTCGCGCGATCCTCGCGGACGACCGCCGCCGTGCAGGCGTGACGCTCGCGGAGGAGCCCGCCCGCGACGGGGCGCCTTCTGTCGGCGGTGCTGCTGCTCGAGCCCGGATGGGTGATCACGACTTCCTCCCTGCGACCGACGTCCTGTTGCGGATCGGGGGAGGATCGTTTGCTTTTGAGCTCTCGACCGGCGATTCCCACCCGCCATCGACGCGGAAGGCGGCGGAGGTTCGGGTCAGGAAGGGCTCAGTGGCGGATCCGGTAGACGACCACCGCGCGCGACTCGTAGAGCACCTCGAACTCGTCGCGCCGGGCCCTCGCCCAGAGGTACTCGGGGTTCTCGACGCCCTGGCGGGCTCGCTCCCGGTGGTGGATGAAGAGGAGCTCGGCGCCCGATGCCCGGAGGCGCTCGCGCCACGTCTCGTATCGGCCGGGCCGCCGCATCACCTCGAGGAAGAAGAACTGGTCCTCGGCGCTCGCCGGGGCGCCGAGCTGCTCGATCTCGTGGAGATGCTCGGCGCCGTCCCCGCGGACCGGGATGGTGACGACCCGGTTGCGGAGGTCGGGGCCGCACAGCGGCAGCGGCCGGTCGGTGACGGAGGCGATCGTCAGGCCATCCTCGCGCTCGGCGCTCGCCTCCTCGACGATCGCCCAGGCGGGAGCGAGCTCGGGGTAGAAGAGCCCCCAGGCGGCGAGGCGTTGCTCGGCGGCGGTCTGGAGGCGGAGCTCGACGTCGGCGTGGACGCAGACGGTGGCGACGATCGCGACCGCGATCGTGGCGTTGCGGTCGAGTCGTGGGACAGCGGCGATCACGAATCCGGCCGTGGCCGCGGCGACCGGCAGCGCGACCATTCCGTACTGCACGAGGAGGTCGGAGTTGACGGCGAGCCCGCCGTCCGGCGACGGCGGGAGGGCGTGGGCGAGGGCGACGATCGTGGCGACGACCGCGCCGAGGATCGTGCCGAGGGATGGAGGCGCGAGGGCGGTGATGGCCACCGGGAGGAGCGCGGCGGCGAGAAGCACCGGCGGGATCATCTGCCTCGGCTGGGCGAGCTTCGGGATCAGGAGGACGAGGCCGGCGATCGTGGCGAGGAGCGAGGCGAGCACGAGCGCGGCCGGCAACGCCGGGACGCGTCGCCGCGCGGCCGGCAGGGCGAGGCCGATCGCGAGCGCCGCGAGCGGGAGCAGTAGCACGATCGCGCTCTGCGGGTGGAGCGCCATCTGACCCTGGCCCTCGTTCACGAAGAACTCCCACGTCGCGGCCGTGAAGCCGTCGTGCTTCTCGTGGAAGCCGGGCGGGACGGCGCCGTCGAGGACCGTCAGGCCGCCGACCCGGAGGGTGAGCGGGTAGAGCGGGTTGCCGGTCGCGATCATGTTCCAGAGGTAGCTCGGCGCGCCCGTCGCGAGGAGCGGGCCGAGGAGCATCGCTGCGCGGGGGAGCGCCGGCGGGCGGTCGGGGTCGCCGATCGTTCGCGCGACCTCGCGGGCGGCGATCGCGATGAGGAGCGGCCCGGCCAGCACCGCGCCGATCAGCTTCGTCCCGATCGCCAGGCCGAGCGCCGCTCCGGCGAGGAGGAGCAGACGACGGTCGCCGGTCGTCTCGGCCTTCGCCCAGAACGCGATCCCCGCGAGCCAGAACAGGCCGAGGAGCAGCTCGGTGTTTCCGATCAGCGAGTTGCCCGCGAGCGCCGGGACGAAGAGGACGGCGAGCGCGCCGGCGGCGGCGACGTCGTCGCGCGCGCCGAGGGCGCGGGCGGTCATCACGGTCGCCGGGTAGACGAAGCCGAGGGCGACGCCCTGGAGCACGTTCGCGAGGGCGGTGTCGCCGGTCGGCAGGATCCACCAGCAGAACAGGATCTCGCCGTTGATCGGGAAGTACTCGATCGACGCGTTCCGGACGAGCGGCACGGAGACCCGCTCGAGGGCGCCCGCCTGGAGCCACTTCACCGGAAAGAAGAGATGGTAGGTCAGCGAGTCGTGCCCGAGCGGCGGGAGCTCGAGGGCGTGGTGGATCCGGGCGGCGGTGAGCCCGAGCGCGATCGCCGCGGCGCAGAGCTCGACGATCCGTCGCGGCGTCCAGCCCTCGGCCGGGCCGAGCGGCGGCGGAGGCGGCTCGCATCGCCGCGTCGCGAGCCAGGCGGCGGCTAGGATGCCGGCCGCGACGATGAGCGCGCCGGGCCGCCCGAGGAGGCCGAGCGGCGCGAGGAGCCAGAACGAGACGGTCGCGAGCGCCGCGTAGACGACGGCTCCGCCGGCGAGCCGCTCATCCCAGCGCCGCAATCCGAGGGGGCGGAGCAGCCGCCACGCCGCGAGGGCGAGCGGGAGCTGGAAGAGCAGAAAGACGAGGAGACGGACGCCGTCGAGCATGGATGGGAATTGTCGACCCCCTCCCCGCTGGCCGCAACCCGCGCCGGCGTCTCGGTCCGGCGCGAGCCACGAGGACACGCGCGCGCGGACGTCTGGACGGGCGGCCGGCGCTGATGGTCATCTAGAGCTCTGGCGCAACGCGGCGATCGGCCGGCGGGGCGCCGGTGACCGACGACGTCGGCGGGAGACCCATGGGTGAGCTCATCGAAGGCCTCGTGATCCTCGGATGCCTCCTGGCGTCGGGGTTCTTCTCGAGCAGTGAAACGGCGCTCCTTCGCCTTCGACCGCATCAGATCGAGCAGGACATCAAGGCGGCCTCGGGGATCGCGCCGATGGCGGCGCGACAGCTCGTCGGTTCGACCTCGCGCCTGCTGGTGACGATCCTGCTGGGGAACAACGTCGTCAACATCCTCGCCGCGTCGGTCGCCTCCGCCCTGGCGGTCCGTCACCTCGGCGAGGAGCGGGGCGTCCTCGTCTCGACGATCGCGTTGACGTTCACGGTGCTGATCTTCTGCGAGATCATCCCGAAGGCGATCGCGGCCCGGAGCGCCCGGGGCGTCTCGTACCTCGTGGCGCTTCCGCTCTACCTGATCCACCGGCTGCTCCTGCCCGTCCACTGGCTCTTCGACGGCGTGATCGAGCCGCTCATCCGGAGGGTGACGGGCAAATCCGACGACGACGAGTCCGCGATCGCGGACGAGGTCTTCGAGATCGCGCGCAAGCTGAAGGCGGACCGGCGCGCGCCGAGCGCGCCGCTCAGCATCATCGCGAACGTCGCCCGGGCGACCGAGCGGACCGTGGGCGAGATCATGATCCCGCGGCGCGGGATCTTCTCGGTCGCGGCGGACATCGAGCCGCAGGCGCTCCTCGACCGGATGCTCGAGGCGCGCTACTCCCGGGCGCTCGTGCAGAAGGGCTCGATCGACGAGGTCGCCGGCTTCGTCCACCGGCGCGACGTCGTCGACCTCGTCCGCCGCGGCGAGGCCGGCCCGATCAGCCGGATCGTGAAGCGGTTCATCGTCACGCCGCCGAAGAAGCGGATCCTCGACCTCCTCTCGGAGATGCAGCGGGGCCTCGTCCCGATCGCCCTCGTGAAGGACGAGTTCGGCGGGACGCAGGGGATCGTGACCCAGGAGGACATCGTGGAGGAGCTCGTCGGCGAGATGCGGGACGAGTTCGACCGCGAGGAGCTGCTCGAGATCCGGAAGATCGACGAGAACGCCTACCACGTGATGGCGTATATCAGCGTCCTCGACTTCAACCGGGAGTCGGGCTGGTCCATCCCGGGCGATCCGGGCGACACGCTCGGCGGGGTCGTGTTCAACGCGCTCGGCCGGACGCCTCGACGCGGCGACGAGGTCGTCATTGCGGGCTACGAGCTGGTCGTGGCCGTCGCCGCGAGCGGCGCGATCAAGGAGCTGCGGCTACGCCGCCTCCCCGGCGCGGCGAAGAGCGACTCGTCGCCGGACCTCCCGCCGGTCAAGGACCTCACGCCGATCAAGGACCTCACGCCGATCGAGGTGCCCTCGCCGGGCGAGGAGACCACCCCGGAGGAGGACGAGGACGACGAGGCGTCGCCCTACCCGTACCCGGAGGACTCGTGATCCGCCGGGTCAGTCGGCGATCGCGTCGAAGTCGTCGCGGTCGACCGCGTCGACCGAGATGACGCAGCGGAATCCGATCTTCGCCGACCGCGATGTCCGGGCGAGCGGGTTGCGGGCCGAGACGCGGGCGTCGTCGGCCACGTCGGCGAACGACCCGCCGCGGATGACGCCCTCGTCCTCGGGATCCTCGAAGAGGATCGGGTCGACGACGAGGCCGCCGATCGCGTCGGCGAGCTGCTCGCGGTAGGCCTCGGCGTCCCAGGAGTCGGCGACCCACTCGGCCACGTTGCCGACGAGGTCGAGGGCGCCGAACGGGCTCGCCCCATCGGGGAACGAGCCGACCGGCGCGGTCGTCCGGAAGCCGTCGAGCTCGGCGCCGTCGCCGCGGTGGATGTTGGCGAAGATCGAATCGAAGCCGTCGTCGCCCCACGGGACGCTCCGGCGGTCGTCGCCGCCGCGGGCTGCCTTCTCCCACTCGGCCTCGCTCGGCAGGCGCTTGCCGGCCCAGGCCGCGTAGGCGGCCGCGTCGTGCCAGGAGACGCCGGTGACCGGCAGCTTCGCGATCTGATCGTCCGCGCTCCAGAACGTCGGGACGTGGTCGCCGGAGCAGCCGATGCCCGTCGTGCAGGCGGTGTGGCGCGCGGCGAGATCGCCGTCGAGGAAGCCGGCGAACCGGCTGCGGGTCACCTCGTGGACGTCGACGTAGAAGGCGGCCGTCCGCGCCCGGTGGGGTGGACCCTCGCCCGGTCGCTCGCTGCCGCGCCAGAAGCCGCCGGCGGTGACGAGCACCATCTCGGCGCCGTCGGCGCGCCAGCGGATGCGGCGCGGCCACTCGGCCTCGACCGGCGCTGCCATCTTCGCGGCGAAGAGCCGTCGTCCGATCCGCATCGGCTTCGCGGCTCGCGGGGTCGTCGGGAGGGCGTCGGGACCGGCCGCGACGAGCGAGACCGGGTCCGCGGATGCGATCGTCGCCGGCGCGAGGGCGGGCGGCCGCATCGGCTCGGGGACACGCTCGGCGGCGAGGCGCTCCGCCGCTGACCGGTCGGCCTCGGCGGCGGCGGCGGCGGCGGCGGCGTTGGCGGCCGCCGGCAGGGGCTGACGGGCGCTCACCCGGATGAGGACGAAGAACGCGACGAGGGCGACGACGCCGAGGACGGCCGCGGCGAGCACCTCCTTCTCGCGGCTCCGGTCGAGCCCGCGGACCGTCCTGGCGACCTTGGCCGTCTTCGGGGGCGGCGTGGCCGCGAGCCGTCGCTTGGTGTGCTTCTTGGTCGGCTTCTTCGCCGGCTTCTGGTTCGGGGAGGCCGACTCGGCCTCCGCCGGCCCGTCGGTGCCGCCGGCATCGACGACCGGAATCTCCTCGGTCTTGCCGGGCGGGACGATCCGCGCGCGGCGGCGGTGCCGGCCGGTGATCGGATGGGCGTGCTTCCCGGTGAGGCGCGGGCGGGGTCGCGGCGCCGAGGGGGGAGGCGGCTCGTAGCGCGGGGGCGCCGGCAGGAGCTGGAGCTCCATCGACGAGCTGCTCTTGGCCGCGTCGAACGGGGCCCACGTGTCGTCGGAGCCGACGGTCGCCATCGCCATCGCCGCGGATGCCCGGGCGGGGGCCGGCGCCGACGACGCGCTCGCGGACGCCGAGGCGGCGAGCGACTCGATCACGTCCTCGATGTCGGAGTCCTCGAGATCGCTGATGAGGTCGAGGAGGTCGTCGTCGTCCTCGTCGTCGGCCGTCAGGATGAGCCCCGAGGCGAGCGCATCGATCGCGGCGAGGGCGACGCCGGCGCTCTCGAAGCGCTTCGCCGGGTCGGTCGCGACGAGGCGCGCGACGAACGCGTCGAACGCCTCGCCGATCGCGCAATGGTCCGAGAGAGCCGGCAGCGGGTCGCGGAGCTTGCGCTCGAGGATACCAGCCGTCGTTCCACGCGGCCCGAACGGGTCGCGGCCGGTGAGGGCGAAGTGGAGGGTGGCCCCGAGCGACCACAGATCCGACCGCTCGCCCGGGGTGTCGCCGCGGGCGACCTCGGGGGCGACGTAGGCGACGCGCTTTCGCTTCTCGGCCGTGTGGGGGCGGGCGTCGCGGTAGAGGCACGCGTCGAGGCGCGCGGCGCCGTCGCGGGTGAGGGTGATCGTGTCGGGCCGGACGTCGCGGTGGAGCACGCGGCGCCGGTGGAGCTCGTCGAGCGCGACGAGGACATCGCGCGCCCAGCGGCAGGCGGCGTCGGCCCGGATCGGCCCGTTCTTCCGCACGAGCGAGCGGAGGCTGCTCGAGGGTGGCTTCTCGAGGACCACGAACGGCGGCAGGGCCGCGTCGTGAACCTCGTGGATCGGCACGAGCTCGGGCAGCTTCGCCCCGGCGATCCTATCGAGCTCGTCGAGCTCGCGGGCGACCGCGTCGGGGTCGTCGGCATCCTCGAGGACGCGCAGGAGCGCCTTGCGCCGCTCGCTCTCGTGGCGCACGCGGTAGACGCTGGCGCCGTGGAGGCGGCCGACGAGCTTGACGATCTTCCAGTGGGCGAGCTTCGTCCCCGGACTGAGAAGCGTCGCATCGGTTCGTGGTTCGTACATACTCTCTCCCTGCTGATGAGGATGGCCAGCACTCACCGTGCCGGAGCCCGCCGGCTCGAGGTAACCGGCTTCGATCGCTTCGGTTAAGGTCATCGATCACGCTCCGTCGATTCGTTTCGTTCTGTGGCGGGTTGGCCACAACCGAGCTCGATGGACACGCCACTCATTGGATGCTCTCATCATTGCCCTTAAGGGATCCCACCAAGCCTCGACGCAACGCACGCAGGAGGAGACGGTCCATGCCCACCCATCGACGGAGTATCTCGAGGCGTCGGCTGCGGCGGGCCGTCGCCGTCGCCGCGGCCGTGGTCGCGATCGTCGGGACGATCGGCGTCGGCTCGTCTTCGCGTCCGGCCGACGGCGCACCCGACGAGTCGCTCGGCGCCCTCCTCGATCGCTTTCGCCTGGCGGATGCGGATGCGCGGGAGGAGGCCCGCCGTGCGATCCTCGCGTCGTCGCCGTCGCCGGCCGCCCTCGTCGCGGCGATCCGGGAGGGGACCCGATTCTCGGCCGACGTTCCCCGGGGCGTGGCGAGCGTGCCGGCGGATGGGATGAAGGAGCCGCTCGAGCTCTTCGTCCCCGACGACTACGACCCCTCGCGGGCCTACCCCCTGATGATCGGGCTGCACGGGACCGGCGGCGACGGGCGGCAGGTCCGCGACCCGGCCGTCGCGATCTGCAAGCGCGAGGGCTGGATCCTGGCGTGCCCGACCCTCGAGAAGCCCGACATCCTCAACTCGATCCTGCGCGCCGGTCGCGACGGCTTCGGCTGGGGCGAGCACGCCGACAACCTCGTCCTGAAGACGCTCGACCACGTCCTCCGCCACTACCGGATCGACACCGATCGGGTCTACCTCCTCGGCGTCTCGCTCGGCGGCTACGGGACGTGGGGGATCGGCAGCGCCTACCCGCATCGGTTCGCCGCGCTGATGGCCTACGCCGGCGGGATCGACTACCGCGAGAACTTCTCGGGAACGATGGGGCGCCTCCTCGGTGGTCGCGACGGCGAGGGCGACGCCGAGACCGGGTTCACGGCCGGCCACGGGATGCGGCGTGACCTGCTGCTCAACCTTCGCCACACCCCGATCGCGTTCGTCCACGGCAGCCGCGACCGCGTCGTCGAGCCCCAGGGTGACCGCCGCTCCGCCGCCCGGCTGAAGGAGCTCGGCTACGACCACATCTACGTCGAGAAGGAGGGGTGGGGTCACGTTCCCGCCGAGGTGGAGCGCGGACCGCTCGTCGACGAGCTCGTCGCGTGGGCGCGGCGGCGGCGGCGCGCGTCGCCCGACGACGTCATCTACTTCGCCGCGCGCGAGGACACTCGCGTCGCCTCGTGGATCGTGCTGGAGGAGCACGAGCGCGGCGCGCTGCTGAAGGCGCGGCGCACCGGCGACGGCGCCATCGAGATCGAGGCGACCCACGTGAAGCGGCTGACCATCCTCCTCGAGGACGGCGCCGCGCCTCGGAGCCTCACCGTCAACGGCGTCCGGCGCGCGCTGCCTCCGATCGAGGCGCACGCGAACGTCGTCCTCGACTCATACGCTCGGTGGTGGGACCCCGGACGACTCTACGCGGCTCGGGTGACGGTCGACGTCGGTCCTCGCGAGTCGCCCGCCGCGCGTCCGCCGGCGCCGCCAGCCGCGTCCGCGCGGCGCCGGGGCAAGCTCTACTAGCCTGCGCGCCTCCGCTCGGACCGCCAGGCTGCTTCACGTCCATCAGCTCACCGGAGATCCCGATGTCCTCGAGAAGCTCGTCCTCGCCGCTCCCGGCGGGCGTCGTGTCGCTCGTCCTCGCCGTCGGCCTCGTCCTGCTCGTCGGATGCGACGGAGGTGACGAGGCAGGCCCCGTCGTGCGCGCGCGGCCCGTGACCCTGATGGCCCTCCGCGAGACGACGCCCGAGCGCGCCGGGACGCTGACCGGCGTCGCCGAGTCGTTCCGCTCGGAGTACGTCGGCTTCGAGGTCTCGGGGCGGATCGACTACGTCAAGCTGCTGGGGCGCGACGTCAAGGGCCCGACCCTCGATGCCAAGGGCGACCTCGTCCCCGGGATGGAGGGTGACCCGATCGCGCGGATCGACGCGACCCGGATCGAGCAGGCGCTCGAGTCGACCCGGAGGCAGCTCGAAGCGTCACGCCGGGCGCTCGACGCGAAGAAGGTCGATGCGGGCTCCCTCGGCCCGGCCGAGGTCAACCGCGCCGAGGCCCAGACGGCCGCCGCCCGCGACGACCTCGCCTCGGCCGAGTCCCAGGTGCGGGCCCGCGAGGCGGACGCCGCCCTCGCCCAGGAGGAGCTCGCCCGGCGCGAGCGACTCTTCGCGGATGGCGCGGTCAGCAAGTCGGAGCTCGATCAGGCCCAGCGCAACTTCGACAGCGCGGCCGCCCAGCTCGAGCAGGCCCGGAGCGGGGTCAAGGCGAAGGCGCAGACGGTGACGAGCTATGAGGCGGCCGTCGACACGGCGAAGGGCAGCCTCGCGCTGAAGCTCGCCCAGGTGCGCATGAGCGAGGCCGACGTCCTCAGCCTCGAGCAGGAGCTCGTCCGGGCGGAGCAGAACGTCCGCGACAGCGTTCTGCTCGCGCCCTACTCGGGCCGGATCACCGAGGTCACCATCGGCGAGGGCGGCTTCGCGGCGGCCGGCGCGCCGGTCGTCCGGCTGACGATGATGAACCCGATCAAGGTCGTCCTCACCGCGACGGCCGAGGAGAGCCGCGAGATCCAGGTCGGCGGCCTCGTCCGCGTGCGCCCGCGCAACCTCGAGGAGTTCGGCGAGGCGGGCACCGACGGACGCGGCGCGATCATCGGGCGCGTCCTCTACCGCCCCGACGTCGCCGACGCCAGCACGCGGACGTTCCGGGTCGAGGTCGTCGTGACGAACCTCCGGAAGTCGCGGAGCCGGACACTCGAGGGCAAGACGGTCCACGCCGTCCACGAGATCCGCCCGGTCCTCCGACGCGACTTCCGGGTCGACGAGGCGGGCAGCGACGAGCCGCTCTTCGTCAGCGCGGACACGATCCTCGAGGAGGACGGGAAGAGCTACGTCCTCAAGCTTCCCGGCCTGGGCGTCCTCGACGCGGTGAAGGTCGACCCGCGCGCGGCGATCAAACCGGAGAAGATCGAGGTCACCCTCGCTGACCGCTACTGCACCCTCCTCTCGTATCGATTCGTGATGGTGGCCTCGGGCGGCGAGGGGCTCCGGCCCGGAGACATCCTGATCGGCGACCCGCGACCCGAGCAGCTCGACGGAGCCACGATGGTCGCCGACGACTGGGCGCTCCGCCCCGGGGACATCGTCGCGGTCGAGACCGAGCTCGGCAGCCTGCCGACCGGCCTCTACGTCCCGGTCGACGCGATCCGGGAGCTCAACGGCGAGACGAGCGTCTTCACCGTCGATGCGGCGAACGTCGCGAGAAGGGTCGCCGTCACCGTCCACGAGAGCCACCGGGATCTCCGCCGGATCGAAGGCGAGGGGCTGACCTCCGGGACGTCGATCGCCGTCTCGGGCATCCACTACCTCGCCGATGGCGACGAGGTGCGCGTGACCGGCAAGGTCGGGGGCCCGGACCGATGAACCTCTCCCGATTCGCGCTCCACCATCGAGCGATCGTCCTCGCCGCGATCGGCGTCCTGCTCCTCTTCGGCGCGGCGACGTTCACGACGATGTCTCGCCGCGAGAACCCGAAGATCATCATCCGGACGTGCGTCGTTCAGTCGCAGTGGGCGGGCGCGACGCCCGACAAGATGGAGGACCTCGTCACCGATCCGCTCGAGGCGGCCATCCAGCAGATCGCAGAGGTCGAGGAGATCCGGAGCGAGAGTCGGCTGGGGCAGTCGCTGATCTTCATCGACATGGACGAGCGGCTGACCGACATGGATCAGCTGTTCGACGAGGTCCGGAACAAGGTCGACGAGGTCCGCGGCCGGCTCCCCGACGGCGTCCGGACGGTCGTGAACGGCGGCTTCGGCGACGTCTACGACGTGGTCCTCGCCCTGCATCAGGTCCCCGCTCCCGGCCGCGACGCGATCGAGCGTCCCTACTCCTACCGGGAGCTCGAGGTCATCGCCGACGTGATCGAGGACGACCTCAAGGCCATCGAGTCGGTCGCGAAGGTCGACACCTGGGGGGTCCAGGACGAGGTCATTCACGTCGAGATCGACACGGCCGAGTGGGCGAAGATCGACAAGACGGCCGACGACCTCCGGGACCTCCTCGAGAGCCGCAACATCGTCGCCTCCGGCGGAGAGATCCACACGCCAGGAGCGCGCTTCGCGATCAAGCCGACCGGTGAATTCGTCTCCGTCGGTCAGATCGGCGGCACGATGATCGGGCTCCAGGACGGGGCGCTCCCCGTCTTCCTCGATGACCTGCCCGTCACCGTCACGCGCGACTACGTCGATCCCTTCCGGGTGAAGTGCCGGTTCCTGACGCCGAGCCTGTCGGCGGAGCGAGTGATCCTGCTCGGCGTGTCGATGAAGGACGGTCGGAACGTGGTCGCCATGGGCGATGACGTGAAGGCGCACCTGCGCCAGCTGAAGGGCTCGGTCCTGCCGCCCGACGTCGAGGTGGCCCCGGTCAATGACCTCCCCGAGGCGGTCTCCGTCCTGGTCAGCGACTTCGTGAACAACCTGTTCCAGGCGATGGTGATCGTGATCGCGGTGGCCGCCCTGATGATGGGGGTTCGGGCGGCCGCGATCATGGCGACCGCGATCCCGCTGTCGATGGTCACCTCGATGGCGCTGGTCACGTTCTTCGACGTCGAGCTCGAGCAGTTCTCGATCGCGTCGCTCATCATCGCGATGGGCATGGTCGTCGACAACGCGATCGTCGTCTCCGACAACATCGCCGAGGAGCTCGGGAAGCGCGGCGAGAAGGACCGTCTCGGCGCGTGCGTCGACGGGGCCTGGAGCCTGGCCATCCCGATCCTCACGAGCACCCTGACGACGGTCGCCGCCTTCGGCGGCATGCTGACGATCGTCGGCAGCGTCGGTGAGTTCACCCGGAGTCTCCCGCTCGTCGTGGCGACGACCCTCTCGATCAGCTTCGTCGTCGCGATGATGGTGACGCCGATCCTGTGCTACTGGCTCCTGAAGGTCCCGGCTCGATCCGGCGGGGCGGGCGAGGCGTCGGGAGGGCGCCTCGGGCTCGCCTACGAGCGGCTCGTCCGGATGTGTCTCCGGAACAAGGCCATCACCCTCGGCGCGGCGGCCGCCGCCGTGGTCGGAGCGCTCTCGCTCGTGCCGGCCATCGGGAACGAGTTCTTTCCCGCGGGCGAGCGCGATCAGTTCTACGTGCACGTGTGGCTCCCCGAGGGCGCGAGCGTCAAGGCGACCGACGCGGTCTGCCGTGAGGTCGAGGACATCATCCGCGAGCTCTCGCCGGCGGTGATCGATGGGGAGGAGCGGGAGCGGCTCCGCGACGCGACCTCGATCGTGGGGAGCGGCGGCCCCCGCCTGACCCTCACGATCAACGCGCAGCAGCAGTACCCGAACTACGCCCTCATCCTCGTGAACACGACCGATGGCCGGCTCAGCCGGGGGTACGCCGCGGCGGTCCAGGAGCGGGTCGCCCAGATCCCGGAGGCCCGCATCGACGTGCGGACCTACGAGCTCGGTCCGTACGTCGAGCGGCCGGTCGAGTTCAAGCTCATCGGCGACGACCACGACGTGCTGCGGGCGAAGGCCGCCGAGATGATCCAGCTCCTCCGCGAGACGCCGGGCGTGAAGAACCCGACGAGCGACTGGGGCTTCAGCAGCTACCAGGTGCGGATCGAGGTCGACGACGAGCGGGCGAACCTCGCCGGAGTGACCAACCTCTCGCTCGCGAACACGATGGACACCCTCATCTCGGGCGGCTATCTCACGACCTACCGCGAGGGCGATCACCAGGTGAAGGTGCTCCTCCGGGTGAAGAAGGAGCACCGCGAGCGCCTCATCGAAGGGCTCTCGGGGATCTACGTGAACGGCCGCGCCGGCAAGGTGCCGCTCGGCTCGATCGCGCGCGTCGTCACGAGCTGGCAGCCGAGCGTGATCGCGCGCCTGAACGCGCGTCGGTGCGTCCGGGTCGGGGGGCTCAACGTTCCGGGCTACCTGCCGAACGAGGTGATGGCGCGGGCGCGACCTCGGATCGTCGACGCGCTCGCCGACCTGCCCGCGACGTATCGCCTCGTGGACGGGGGGAGTCAGGCGGAGACGGCGGAGGCGCAGGGCAAGCTGGCGAAGGCGTTCCTCCTCTCGTTCTTCATGATCGTGCTCGTCCTGATCGCCCAGTACAACTCCTTCTCGATGCCGATCGTCGTTCTCTGCAGCATCCCGCTCGCGCTCATCGGCGCCCTGTCCGGTCTGTTCCTGACCGGGTGGGCGCTCGGCTTCATGCCGAGCCTCGGGGTCATCGCGCTCGCGGGCGTCGTGATCAACAACGCGATCATCCTCATCGACTTCATCGAGGAGAACCGAAGGCGTGGCGTCGGTCTCCACGATGCCATCGCCTCGGCGGGAGGCGCTCGGATGCGGCCGATCCTCCTCTCGACGCTGACGACGGTCGGCGGCCTCCTGCCGCTCGGTCTCTTCGGCGGCCCGATGTGGGCCGGCCTCGCCTGGTCGATGGTCTTCGGGCTGCTCGTCTCGACGGTCCTCACCCTCGCGGTGACGCCGACGATCTACGCGTTCTTCGTGGATGTGCTCGGCCTGCGGAGGATCGAGGTCGAGATCGAGGTCGGCGCCGGCGACGGCGACGGCGACGGCAGCGACGGGTCTGGGCCGACGAGCTGGTCCCGGACCGAGACGGTGAAGATCCCGGCGGCGAAGAAGGAGCCTCCCGCGGATCGGGCGCCGGCGGACGGCGAGGAGGGCTGAGCCCTCAGCAGTCGTCGGCGATCAGCCGGACGATGTCGATCGAGCTGACGACGCCCTTCAGGGTTTCGCCATCGAGGACGAGCAGGCGCCGGACGCCGCGCTCGAGCATCAACTGACAGACATCCCGGACGCCGGTCGACATCGAGACCGAGTAGACCTCGTCGCTCATCCACTGCGAGACGGTGTCCCGGCCGATGACGCTCGGGTCCCAGTCCGCCAGCATCGGGTTGAGCGAGTCGTCGCTGACCGGGTCGAACGCGAAGTAGCCGCCGGCGCGGGCGACCTCGCCCTCCTCGATCTCGAGGTCGCGGCGGGCGATGTCGGCGAGCGAGAGCACGCCGACGCATCGTCCGGCGTCGTCGACGACCGGGGCACCTCCGATCCCCGCGTCTCGGAGGACGGTCATCGCCTGGCTCATCTCGTCGTCGCGGTGCACCGTGATGACGTCGGTGGTCATGACCTGTGCCGCGGTGAGCTTCTCCGGATGGAGCATCAGTCTTCCTCGGGGTTTCTCTGCCTGAGCTGCCGGGGAGATCCGCACGTCGGGTGCCAACGGCGCGCGTGGTGGTCCGTCGAGGGTTGCGAGGAGCTGCCCGGGCCCGAGATGCGAGCCCCCTCGCGGGGGCGGGGGAAACTTCGCGACGCGTGATGGCGTGGGGTTGACGGAATCCACCGGATCATCAGGATCGGGGTCATCTGATGGCTCAGGCATCCCGACCGATCATCGCCGTCGTCGCCCTCCTGTTGCTCGGGCTCGGGGTCGTCGCCTCCCTGGTCGTCTCGGGCGTCGCCGGGCCGGGTGGTGGGGCGGCCGACGACGCCGTCGAGGCCGCCCGCTACGTCGGCCGCGCGATGTGCGTTCGCTGCCACCCCGATGTCGTGACCGAGTGGACGGGCAGCCACCACGACCTCGCGATGCAGGAGGTCACCGACGAGTCGCTTCTCGGCGACTGGGGTGCCGCGAGCCTCGAGCACGGCGGCGTGACGTCGATGTTCTCGAAGCGCGACGGCAAGCCGATCATCCGGACCGACGGACCGGACGGAGAGCTCGCCGACTTCGAGGTGGCGTATCTCTTCGGGGTCGCGCCGCTGCAGCAGCTCTTGATCTCGCTCCCCGGCGGGCGGCTCCAGGCGCCGTCCCTTGCGTGGGACGCGCGGCCCGCCGCGGCGGGCGGACAGCGCTGGTTTCATCTCTACCCCGATGAGCCGATCGACCATCGCGACGAGCTCCACTGGACCGGCCGGGGTCAGCGCTGGAACCTCATGTGCGCCGAGTGCCACAGCACGCGCCTCGAGAAGGGCTACGATCGGGCAACGGGCACCTACGAGACGCGCTGGTTCGAGATCGACGTCTCGTGCGAGGCCTGCCACGGTCCGGGCGGCGACCACGTCGACGATCCGAAGACGCCTCTCCCGGTCGCGATGCGAGGCGCGGGCGCGTGGAAGACGGGCGCCGATGGGATCCCGCGGCGCGTCGATCCGATCCCCGAGGTCGACACGGCGCTCGAGACGTGCGGGCCGTGCCACGCGCGGCGCTCGTCGTTCGGGAGCTGGGTGCCCGGCGACGCGTTCCTCGATGGCTACCGCCCGGCGTTGCTCGAGGAGACGCTCTACTTCGCCGACGGCCAGATCCAGGACGAGGTCTACGTCTGGGGGTCGTTTCTCCAGTCGAAGATGCACGCGAAGGGGGTGACGTGCGGTGACTGCCACGAGCCACACGGGCTGGGGCTACGCGCCGAGGGCAACGGCCTGTGTCTTCGCTGCCACTCGCCGGAGCTCGGCGAGCGCGAGCACACGCTCCACGACGCCGACCGCGCACCCGACGCGGTCCTCTGCGTCAACTGTCACGCGCCCGAGCGGACCTACATGGTCGTCGACCCGCGGCGCGACCACGCGTTCCGGGTCCCGCGGCCCGACCTCACCGAAGCGATCGGCGCGCCGAACGCCTGCACCAGCTCGTGCCACGATGACCGCGACGCCCGCTGGGCGGCGAAGGTGATCGCCGGCCGGGCCGGGGGGCGCCCCACCGCTCACTGGGCGACGGCCCTCGACGCCGGGCGCCGGCAGCGCCCCGGGGCGGACGAGGCGCTCGCCCGGCTCGTCGAGTCCGACCCCGAGGATCTCGTCCCGGGCATCGTTCGCGCGACGGCCGCGTCGCTCCTGGGGCGGCAGGGAGGGCCGCGAGCGATCGCCGCGATCGGACGGGCGCTTCGCAATGAGGATCCGCTGGTCCGGCATGGCGCCGCGCGCGCGCTCGGGGCGATCCCCCCCGAACGCCTCGCGGAGGTGGCCGGCCATCTCGTCGAGGACCCGGTTCGAGCCGTGCGCCTGGAGGCCGTGACCGCGCTCGCCGCGCTCCCCGAGGACGCGTTCTCGCCGCCGCGACGCGACGCGCTCGCCTCGACGATCGCGGAGCTCCGCGCCTGGCAGCGGCACCTCGCCGACGACCCGAGCGCGCACGTGAGCCTGAGCATCCTCGCGATGGCCCGCGGCGACCCGGACGAGGCGGAGGCGGAGCTCCGCGCCGCCCTTCGCCTCGACGCCCGCCACACGCCGGCGGCGGTGAACCTGGCCGATCTGATGCGCGCGACCGGGCGTGACCTCGAGGCCGTCGACCTCCTCCACGCCGCGCTCGCGGAGTCGCCCCGCGCCGCCGTCCTCCACCACGCCCTGGGCCTGCTGAGGATCCGGCTCGGGCAGGCCGAGGAGGGGCGCGACTCGCTGCGGATCGCCAGCGGGCTCGCCCCCGAGGTCCCGCGCTTCGCGTTCGTCTACGCGGTCGCGCTCCAGGCGGCGGAAGACGGAGATGGCGCCGTCGAGGTGCTCCGCGAGGCCGCCCGGCGCCATCCCGGCGACATCGAGATCCTGCACGCGCTCGTGACGATCCAGCGCGACGCGGGCCGACTCGACGAGGCTCGCCGGTGGGCCAGGCGGCTGGTCGAGCGCGCCCCGTGGAACGGTGGGTTCCGGGAGCTCCAGGCGAGCCTCGACGGCGCGGAGGCCGGAGGGCGATCCGAGTGACCGACTCCGCGCGCCGCGGGTCGGTCAGTCGGGCGCATCGAAGACGCGAACACCGCCGTCGCCGGCGACCGCGATGCGCTTGCCGTCCGGGCTCCAGGCGAGCTCCCGGATCGGGGCGACCGCGGCGAGGTCGAGCGCGGTGACGAGCGCTCCGTCGTCGACCTGGCGAACGTCGAGCACGCGATCGCCGGCGATCGCGACGAGCGTCCCCTTCGGATGGAAGCTCGCCGCGCGGGCCGTCCCGGCCGGACCGCGGAACGGGCCGGTGATGCGGCCGTTCGCGAGCGAGAGCAGCCCGCTCCGGAATCCGCCGAGGAGGAGCGTCGCGCCTTTCGGCCCGAACGCGAGCGCGCTCAGCGGCGACGGCGGCTCGAGGACCTCCGGCGGGGTCTTCGCGTCGAGCCGGAAGATCGCGAGTCGCGCGTCCGCGTCGCCGTTCGCCCACGCGACGGCTCGTCCCTGGGGGTGGAGGGCCGACGCGCGCGGCGCGACCCTCTTGTTCTCGACCCGGAGCGCGGCGCCATCGGGGATCGACCAGAGGCGGAGCGCGCCGTCGTCGCCGGTCGACACGAGGCGCGAGCCGTTCTTCACCGGGAACCCGACCTGACGGACCGCCCTTCCTCCGTGGCCCGCCGGCGCGGCGACCGGCTTGCCCGTCTTGATCGACCAGGCGCGGATGGAGCCGTCGGCCGCGCCGGTCGCCGCCACGCGGCCGTCACGGCTGATCGCGACCGCCGTCACCCGATCGCCGTGTCCGGCGAGTCGGTGGGTGACCCGCCCGTCACGCACCGACCATACGAGGGCGTCGTTGCCGTCGGCGGCTCCGACGACGAGCGTCCGGCTCCTCGGTCCCCACGCCACCGCCCTGGCGGCGCCCTCGAGCGCGACCGAGCCCTCGGGCGAGAGGATCTCCGCGGAGTCGCCACGGAGAGCGTCGGGGAGCGCGACCGGAGCGACGCCCGGATCGGCCGTCCGAAGGCGATAGAGCGCGCCGCCGCCGTGATCGTCGGGGTTGGACGTCGCGACCAGCGTCGCGTCGGGGCTGACCGAGATCGAGAGGTAGGCCATTCCGCCGGTGTCCTTCAGGCCGAGGCCGTTCCGGCGGTGCCAGCGGAGGACACCCTCGGGGGTGCCGGTGACGACGACCTCGTCCGACGGCGTCCAGGCGAGCGAGGAGATCGGCGTCTTCGCCCGACCGCGCTCGGAGCTCACCGGCGCGCCGTCGGGCATCGACCAGATCATGAGCGGAGGACCCGAGGTGGCGAGGAGGCGACCGTCGGGCGAGAAGCCGACGTCGTGGAAGACGTCGGCGGCGGCGCTGGCCGCGGCGGAGCCGCCGGAGTCGAGACGGAGGATCGGCTCGGCCTCGGAGATCGACCAGACGAGGGTGCGCGCGCCCTCGCCGGCGATCGCGGCGACGAGCTCGCCCGATGGCGAGGCGGCGACGCCCTCGACCGCCTGCCCGTCGGGAGTGGTGAGGGTTGCGACGGGCGGGCCGCCCTCGCGGCGCCACACGAGGACCGCGCCGTCATCGCCGCCGCTGACGAGTCGCTCGTCGCCGAGCCAGGCGACGCCCGCGGCCGGCGCGCCGTGCCCGGCGAGGGCGACCGCGACCGACGCGTCGGCGAGCGACCAGACGCGGACCTCGCTCTCGGCGTCGCTCGTGCTGGCGAGCCAGCGACCGTCGGGGCTCCAGGCGAGTCGACGGATCGCCCCCGGGGCTCCTCGCAGGAGCAGGACGAGTTGACGCTCGGGCATCTCGTAGATGCGGATGACGCCGTCGCCGCCGCCGCCGGCGAGGATCCGGCCGCTCGGATGGAAGGCCACGGCGCGGGAGCATCCGGGAAGTTTGCCGAGGTGGGTCATCGAGAAGCGGCCGGGGTCGAGCGTGCGCTTCGGGGGAGCGAGGGCTGGCTCGGGAGTGGGGGGCGCGGGGGGATCGGCGGTCGGGGCATCCGGCGTGGGGGCGGGCTCGGGCGCGGACTCGGGTGCGGGCTCGGGCACGGACTCGGGCACGGACTCGGGCACGGGCGCGGACTCGGGCACGGGCGCGGACTCGGGCACGGGCACGGGCGCGGACTCGGGCACGGGCACGGGCGCGGACAAATCCGGGGGCGGGCTGTCGCGGCGCTCGTCTTCGCCGTCGTCATCGTGGCTGCGCTTGGGCGCCGATGACTCCAGCGCCGTAGCGACCGTCTCGTCGGCCGGCGGCGGATCGTCGCGCCTTCCGAGGAACAGCCCTCCCGCTCCGGCGGCCAGGACGAGCGCTCCGAGCACGCCGACGAGCGCGGGGCTCGCTCCTGGTCGACCTCGTTCGCCGCCGGGCGCCATCGCGGGCGTTCGTCGAGAGCCGGTCGTCCGTCGGGGACGACGCCTCACGCGGCGGGGCGCGACGCCCGCGCCCGCGGCGGCGATGACTTCGGCCGCCGATGCGGGCCTTCCGGCCGGGTCGCTCGCGAGCATCGCCATCAGGAGCGCCGCGTCGGGCTCGGGGAGATCGGGTCGGAGCGAGCGGACGTCGCGGGTCTCTCCCCGCAGGACGGCTGCCGCGAGCTCGACGGCCGAGCCGACCCCGAGCGGCGGCTCGCCCGTGACGAGCTCGAACCAGAGCGCGCCGAGCGAGTAGATGTCCGCCTGGGCCTCGACGCGCTCGCCGCGCAGCACCTCGGGCGCCATGTAGGCGGCCGTGCCGACGGCTGTCCCGGTCCGCGTCAGGCTGGCGGCCGTCTCGGGGTCGATCGGACGGGCGAGGTCGTAGTCGGTGAGGAGCAGGCGCCCGTCGGCGCCGACGAGGACGTTGCTCGGCTTCACGTCGCGGTGCACGACCTGCCGCTCGTGGAGGTGGCCGAGCGCTCCCGCGAGGGTGACCACGGCCTGGCGCGCATCGTCGGCGGGGAGCGGGCCGCGCGCGGCGATGGCGGCCGCGAGCGATCCGCCCTCGACGTACTCCATCGCCACGAACGGCTCGTCGCCGACGTAGCCCGCGTCGAGCAGCCGGACGAGCCCGGGGTGCGAGAGCTGTCCGGCGACCCGGCAGCCGCGGACGAAGCGCTCGCGGGCGACGGAAGAGCTGGTCGCCGTCCCGAGCTGGGTGAAGAGCTTCACCGCCGCCGGCGCGCCGGTCCTCGGGTCGCGGGCGAACGAGACGCGGCCGAAGCCGCCGCGACCGAGCTCCTTCCCGAGGAGCCATCGCCCGACGACGCGCCCCTCGTCGCTCCCCGATCCGGTGAGCGCCTGCTCGAGCTGACGGAAGTCTTCCCGGGGCGTCCTCATGGGCTCGTTCGAGCTCCGCGACGCCAGGATGGCGGAGGCGTCGGGCGGCCCGCAAGGCGCCACGGCGACCTCCTGGATCAGTCCTCGGCGGCGTCGAGCGCGCATCTCGCGGAGCCACGGGGGCTCCTCGGCGTGGCGAGGAGGCCGGCGGACGGGTGAACGGCTCCAGATCGGGTGTCATGCTGTCAGCGGCCGATCGGCCGATGCTCATGCCCCACGACGACCTGCGAGATCTGGTGCGCCGTTTCGTCGCGAGCGTCGCGACGTCGGGGGCTCCGTCGTCGATCGTTCGCGCCCGCGCCGCGACGCTCGTCGCCGCCGAGCTCGGCGCCGCCGGCCCGGGGGCCTCGACCGGTCCCGTCGCTCCCCTCGCTCCGGCCGATCCTTCGCGCCGGCTGGGTCGCTACGTCCTGATCGAGGAGCTCGGACGCGGCGGGATGGGCGTCGTCTGGCGGGCGCGCGACCCGGCCCTGGGGCGGGACGTCGCGATCAAGATGCTCGCCGAGATCGGGCCGGCGGACGACGCGCGGCGCGAGCGATTCGGGCGCGAGGCGCGCGCCGCGGCGCAGCTCCGACACCCCGGCATCGCGAGCGTCCACGAGGTCGGCGAGCACGCCGGGCAGCCGTTCATCGTGATGGACATCGTCGAGGGCGGCAGCCTCGAGGACGCCCTCGCCGACGAGACGCTCTCGCCGCGACGGCTCGCCGAGCTCGTGAGCGAGGTCGCCCGGGCGCTCGATCACGCGCACCACCACGGCGTCGTCCATCGCGACGTGAAGCCCGAGAACATCCTGCTCGACCGGAGCGACCCCGAGCGAGCGCGGCCCGTCCTCACCGACTTCGGTCTCGCCGCCGAGGTGGAAGGCGCCGGGAGCCTCACCGCGACCGGGGTGATCGTCGGCACGCCCGCCTACATGGCCCCCGAGCAGGCCGGGTCGAAGGCGGCGATCGGGCCGGGGACCGACGTCTACGGCCTGGGGGCGGTGCTCTACCGAGCGCTCGTGGGGCGGCCGCCGTTCGACGACCCGCGCCTCCTCGTCCTGGTTCGACAGGTGGTCGTCGAGGAGCCTCGGTCGCCGCGATCGCTCGGCGTCCAGGTCCATCCCGACCTCGAGACGATCACCCTCGAGTGCCTCGAGAAGGATCCCGCGCGGCGCTACCCCAGCGCGGCCGCCCTGGCCGACGACCTCGATCGATTCCGCCGAGGCGAGCCGATCGAGGCCCGGCCCGTCGCGGGGCTCGAGCGCGTCCGGCGGTTCGCGCGCCGCCATCCCGCGAGGGCGTTCGCCGTCGCCATCCTCGGCCTCGCGGTCTGCGTCGCCGCCGGCATCGGCGGCTGGGCCTTCCTCGAGCTCCGGAGGCGGGTGACGGCCGATCGGGAAGCCTTCGTCGGCGCGGCTCGTCTCCGAGCGTCGACCGCCCGCGCGGCGTTCGACGTCGCGCGCGATGAGATCCCCGAGGACGCCACGAGCGACGAGGCGAGGAGCCGGCGGGACGATCGGCTCCTCGGCCTCGGTCTCGACGCCCTCGCAGCCTCGATGACGCTGCGCGCGCTCGCCCTCGAGGACGAGGCGGCGCGGGGCGGCGCGTTCGAGGTCGCGATGGCGGTCGGAGAGGTCGCCCTCGACGCCGAGCAGTGGAGCGTCGCGACCGGAGCGTTCGACAAGGCGATCGACCTCGGGGTCGACCCGAGCCGGGCCCGCTCGGCGCGCGAGAACGTGGGCGCGGTCCGGGACCGGGTGGGGCGGGCTCACCGGGCGGAGGTCGAGCGGATCATCGAGGACGCGCGGAGCGGCCGCCTCTCGAAGCGCCCGGGCGGGCGGGAGGAGGCGGTCTTCGCCCTGGTGCGTTACCCCGAAGCGCAGACGGTCCGTCTCCTCGGCGACGCGCTCGACGGGGTGAGTCGAAGGCTCCGCGAGGTGACCATCCGTCGGTTGCGGGACGCGTCGTCGGGCGGGGCGAGCCCGGTTCCGGGCTTCGACGATGCGGCCGCGAGCTTCCTCGCGCTCGACGGGGCCGACCTCGTCACCCAGGCGGAGGGCTGGGAGCCGCTCGCCGTCGCCGTCGAGCGCCTCGCGATCCTGGACGGGCCGGCGCAGGCGCCGCGAAGGATCGGCGCGGTCTCCGACGCGCTCGCCGACGCGCAACGGGAGGAGCTCGGTCACGAACTCCTCCTCCTCGCGCGACTCTGCTGCGATGCCCTCGGACGCCTCGGCATCCGGGAGGGCGCGGTCGGTCCGCTCGGGCGCCATCTCTACTCCGAGCTCGACCCCCTCCGGGCGGTGCAGGCGGGCGTCGCGCTCGCCAGGCTCGGGGGCGACGAGGCGGAGCGGATCATCGTCGACGTGGTCCGGACCCGCGTCCGGATGACCGCGGTCTTCAGCAGACGCGTCTCGCGTTACCTCGGCGGCGGGGCGCTCTCCGGCGGGCCGGGCGAGCCGACCGAGCGCGACGCGGATGGCTGGCTCCAGCACGCGGTGAACCGCGATGCGATCGGCGACCACGACGGAGCGTCCGCGGCCATCGAGCGAGCGATCGAGCTCGACCCGGAGCGCGCGGCCGCCTGGGCCACCCGCGCGAGCATCCGGATGCAGCGCGGGGACTTCGCCGGGGCGCTCACCGACGCCGATCGCGCGATCGAGCTCGAGCCCCGGAGCTCGATCGGCTGGGACCTTCGCGGCGTGGCTCGAGGCGCCCTCGGGCAGGTCGACGCGGCGATCGCCGACTTCGCCCGGGCGATCGAGCTCGATCCCGGCTACGCGGAGCCCTGGTGCCACCGGGGGATGCTCCGGCTCCACACGGGCGGCGATGCTGGGAGAGCGCTCGCCGACCTGACCCGCGCGATCGAGCTCGACCCGAGGAACGTCGAGGCTCGGGTGGGACGTGCGCGGCTCCATCACGCCTCGGGCGCCGTCCCCGCCGCGATCGCCGACTACGGCGTGGCGCTCGAGCTCGACCCGGAGAACGCGTTCGCCTGGCGGGCCCGTGGCCTCGCCCATGCGTCGCGTGGCGACGTCCCGAGGGCGCTCTCCGACCTGGGTCGGGCGATCGAGCTCGACCCGGGCGACGCCGTGGCCCTCGCGTTCCGGGCCGAGGTCCGGAAGAGCACGAGCGATCTCGACGGCGCCATCGCCGACTACGAGCGGGTCACCCGCCTTCGCCCCGAGTCGGGCAAGGCGTGGAGCGACTATGGCCGCACCCTCCAGTGGCGGGGCGACCACGCCGAGGCGATGCCGGCGCTGGCGCGCTCGCTCGAGCTGTTCGATCCGAGGACGTCCCGGGACTTCCTCGATCGAGCGCTCACCCGGTGGGCTCACCACGGCGTTCGGCAGGACGCGGTCGACGACCTGACCCGGGCGCTCGAGCTGGACCCGCGGAACGTCGGGGCGCTCGAGTGTCGGGGGCGGGCGAACTTCGAGATGGGGCGTCACGCCGACGCCGTCGCCGACCTGACGCAGACGCTGCGCCTGCTGCCCCGGGACGTCCAGGCGTTCCTCCTTCGCGGGCGGGCCCGGTTCGCGCTCGGCGAGCTCGACGCCGCGCTCGCCGACCTCGATCGGGCGGTCGCCCTGAGCCCGGGCGACGGCCGCGCCTGGATCTGGCGGGCCGCGGTCCTCATCGCGAAGGGCGACCTCGACCGCGCCCTCGCGGTCGCCTCGCGCGCCGTCGAGCTGCTCCCGAAGGAGGCCGACGCGTGGGCTCAGCGGGCCGAGGCGCGGCGGCGCTCCGGGGACGCGGCCGGGGCGATCGCCGATGCGAGCCGCTCGATCGAGCTCGATCCGCGCCGCGGGCGGTACTGGGCGACGCGGGGGCGCGCCCACGCCGACGCCGGCCAGCCGGCGAAGGCGATCGCCGACCTGGAGAGGGCGCTGAAGGTGAAGCACTACCTCGACGACCCCGCCGGCGTCCGCGCCCTCCTCGAGCGCCTCCGGACGGAGGGGGGCCAGTGATGCCGCCGGCTCGAGGCGCCACCTCGCCGAGCGATCTCCTTCGACGGGCGGTCGCGGTGGCCTCACGGATCCCGGGCGTCGACGCCGTCCCGACCGTGCGCCGGCTCGTCGAGGAGGAGCTCGCCCGCGCCGACGCGCTCGATACGGCCTCGCCGCCGGTCTCGGCCCGGCAGCCGCTCGCCCGGGAGTCGGTCGCGGCCGCGGCGCGCGATCCGGCCCGTCGGCTCGGGCGCTACGTCCTGATCGAGGAGCTCGGGCGCGGGGGGATGGGCTTCGTCTGGCGGGCATTCGACCCGTCGCTTCGCCGCGAGGTCGCGGTGAAGGTGATCGGCGGCGCCGGCCCCGTCGACGAGCGGAGCGTCCGTCGGTTCGCCCGCGAGGCGCGGGCCGCGGCCGGCCTTCGGCATCCCGGCATCGTCGCCGTCCACGAGGTGGGCGAGCACGACGGGCGCCCGTTCCTGGTGATGGACCTCGTCGCGGGGGAGAGCCTGGAGGCGGTCATCGCCGCGGGGCCGCTCCCGCCGAGGCGAGCGGCCGAGATCGGCCGCGACGTCGCCGACGCCCTCGAGCACGCCCATCGCGCCGGGATCGTCCATCGCGACGTGAAGCCGGCGAACGTCCTGATCGAGCGCTCCGACACCGACGAGGCGGGGCGGGGCCGCCCGGTGCTGACCGACTTCGGCCTGGCGGCCGAGCGATCGGGCGCCGAGCGCCTGACCGCCACCGGCCAGCTCCTCGGGACGCCCGGCTACATGGCCCCCGAGCAGGTCCAGGCCGGCGCCGCGCCGGTCGGCCCCGCGGCCGATGTCTACGCCCTCGGCGGTCTCCTCTACCACGCCCTCGCCGGAGCGCCGGCGTTTCGGGACGAGAGCCTCGTCGGGCTCCTCCGTCAGGTCCTCGCCGCGGACCCGCCTCCGCTCCGGGAGCGGGGAGTCGTGACGCACCCCGATCTCGAGACGATCGTCTCTCGCTGCCTCGAGAAGAGCCCGGGGCGGCGGTACGGATCGGCGGCCGCTCTCGGCCGCGACCTCGACCGGTTCGTGCGCGGCGAGCCGATCGAGGCGCGTCCTCCATCCCGGCTCGGCCGCGCCTGGCGCCGACTTCGGCGTCACCGGCTCGCCTTCGCTCTCGTCGGACTCCTCGCCTGCGCCGTCCTCGCCGTCGTCGGCGCCGTCGCCTGGACGACGCTGGCGCTTCGCCGGCGGGTGGCCCACCAGCGCGGCGCCCTCACCGAGAGCTCCCGCTCGCGGGCCCTCGATGCCCGCGGGGCGTTCGACGAGGCGCGCTCCGAGCCGCCCGTCGGGCCGCTCACCGACGAGCAGCGCCGGGATCGGCAGGACCGGCTCCTCGGTCTCGGCCTCGACGCGCTCGCCGCCTCTATCACGCAGGCCGCGCTCGTCGGGGACGAGCCGACCCGACGCGCCGCCTTCGACATCGCGCTCGCGACCGGCGAGGTCGCCATCGAGGCGGAGCAGTGGGGGGTGGCTCGGGCCGCCTTCGACAAGGCCCTCGAGCTCGAGGTGGACGACGCCCTCGTCGGCGAGGCCGTCACTCGCGGGCGGCGCCGGCGCGAGGAGCTCGCCGCCGGTCGGCGCGGGGACGTCGAGGCGATCATCACGGCGGCGCGCGAGGGCGCGTTCACGCAGGATGTCGATGCCTTCGAGGATGCCACTTTCGATCTCGTCCGACTCGCCGGGGGCGAGGCGGTCGCGCTCCTCGCCGAGGCGCTCGACGAGGTCGGCGGGCGACTCCGGCGGGCCGCGGCCGACGCCCTCCGCGCGGCGCAGCCCGACGCGGAGGAGCGTCAGCTCGGGCACGCGCCGATCGCGGGGCTCGACTCCGCCGTCGACCGCTGGCTGGAGCTCGACCCGCGCGCCACCCTCGACCCCGCATCGGCGGAGGTGCTCGCCGAGGCGAAGCGACGGATCGAGCAGCGCGACGCGCGGCGGCGGGCATCGGGGTCGCGCGCCTGGGCGAACGACGCTCTCGAGGTCATCGGTCACGAGCAGGCCCGGAGCATCGGCCCGGACGACCTCGTCCTCGCTCGCCTCTGCTGCGCGGCGCTCGGGCATCTCCGGACTCGCGAGGGCGCGCTCGATGCCCTCGGCCGCTACCTCGCGTCGGAGTCGAGCGAGGAGCGCGCGATCGTGGCCGTCCTCGCCGTCGGCCGCCTCGGGGGAGACGATGAGCTCCTCGAGCGTGTCGTGGCGCGGTTCGGGCCCGAGGGCGAGCTCGCCGAGCACGTCGCCCGCATCAAGGCCTGGTGACGCGCTCGGTCGTCGAGCCGCGCCGGGCGCACTGCTCGCGGATCCAGCGGTAGGTCTCGACCAGACCGTCGCGGAGGCGCGTCGTCGGCTCCCAGCCGAGGGCATCCCGGATGCGCGTGTTGTCGCTGTTGCGACCGGCGACGCCCTTCGGCGCGTCGGGGAGGTAGCGTCGTCGCAGGCGGACGCCCGCGATCTCCTCGACGATCCCGACCAGCTCGTCGATCGTCACGAGCTCGCTCGAGCCCACGTTGAGCGGCTCGGTGATGTCGCTCTCGATCAGCTTCCGGATCCCGATGATGCAGTCGTCGATGGCGGTGAAGCTGCGGGTCTGCGTCCCGTCGCCCCAGATCTCGATCTCGTCGGGGCCGCCGAGGGTGGCCAGGGCGACCTTCCGGCAGATCGCCGCGGGCGCCTTCTCGCGGCCGCCCTCCCACGCCCCGTGCGGTCCGTAGATGTTGTGGAAGCGCGCGACGCGCGTCGGCAGCCCGAGGTCCTCGCGGAAGTGGCGGCAGAGTCGCTCGGTGTAGAGCTTCTGCCAGCCGTAGCCGTCCTCGGGCATGGCGGGGTAGGCGTCGGCCTCGCGGAGCGCCGTGACGTCGGGGGACCCCTGCCGGTCGGCGGCGTAGACGCACGCGGACGACGCGAAGAAGAAGCGCTCGACGCTCCGGGTCGAGGCCGCCTGGAGCAGGTGGGCGTCGATGAGCACCGACATCATGCACGCGGTCTTGTGGCTCTCGATGTAGCCGATGCCGCCCATGTCGGACGCGAGGTGCACGACGCGGTCGACGCCATCGACGGCCCGCTCGCAGGCGTCCCGCTCCCGGAGGTCGGACGAGACCGACTCGACGTCGTCGAACCGCTGGTGCCAGTCCGGGAGAGGCTTCAGGTCGATCGCGCGGATCGCCCGACAGCCGCGGCCCCGGAGGTCGGCGACGAGGTGGCCGCCGATGAAGCCGCCGGCTCCGGTGACGAGGACGGTCTTTCCCTTCAACGAGACGAGCTCCTCTCGCGCGGACCGGTCGGGTGGGCTCGACCCTCCGGTATACCGGACGGCCGGCGCGGCGGCGAGCGCGTTCTGGCGCCGCGGTTGCGTCGGCGTCGAGCGGCGTCCTACCATGCCGCGATGGCGCGCCGGCATCCCCTCCTCCTCGTCGCCCGTGGTCCGTCCGGTCACAACGTCCAGCACCTCGGCTTCCTCGCGGCTCACCTCGCCCGCGAGCAGCCCGAGCAGCCGGCCGTCCTCTGCGGGGCGCCGGAGATCCGGTCGCGGCTCGGGGCCGAGGCCCACCGGGTGATCGAGGCGGCGCCATCGCTTCGCCTCGTCGTCCGGCGGGATCTCCGGCGCGGGCGCCTGCCGATCGCAGCGCCGGGCGACGTCGTCGCTCGGCGGCTCGGCCTCCCCGATCGACTCGAGCGGCTCCTCGGCGAGGTGCCCGGCTGGTCGACCTCGCTCGATGCGCACGCCTATCTGGGCGCTCTCCGACGGCTGGCGGCCGGAGTCGGAGCTCGTCGCTGTTACCTGACCCACCTCGACCCGAGGTTGACGCGGTTGATCCTGACGCTGCCGGGACGGCGTCCCGCGCTCGGACTGAGCGGCTTCTACCTCGACCCGCCGGCGGTCCACTACGCCGAGCTCGACGCCTCCCCGCCGACCGCCGACGAGGCGCGGCGCGCGGGCGAGGCCGACGCCCGGTTCGAGAGGCTCCTGGGCAGTCCCTGGGTCGACCGCGTCTTCGTCGTCGACGAGGTCTTCGCCGCGCGCGCGCCCGAGCGCTATCGGCGCGGGGACAAGGTGCGGTTCATGCCGGATCCCGCTCCTTCGCCGTCGCCGGCGAGGCCGGTCACCTTGCCGGCCGAGGTCGCCGGGCGGGAGGTGACGATGCTGCTCTTCGGCGCCCTTCGCCCATCGAAGGGGGTGTTCACCGTCCTCGACGCGCTCGAGCGGCTCGACGCGGGGGTGAGGGCGAGGCTCGGCGTCCTCTTCGCCGGCCTCGCCGTCGACTCGTCGGCCGCCATGCTTCGTCGTCGCGTCGCCGAGGTGCGCCGCGGCGGCGCGGCGCTCGGCTGGATCGAGCGGTTCCTCGACGAGGGCGAGCTGGCGTGGCTCGTCGGCCGGGCCGATGTCGTCCTCGCGCCCTACCGCCGCGTCCCCATGAGCAGCGGAGTCCTCCACTGGGCCGCGGCGCTCGGGCGTCCGATCCTCACCCAGGACTACGGGATCCTCTCCCACTGGACGCGTCGCCACGGCCTCGGCGTGACGGTCGACACCCGCGACCCCGCCCTGCTCGCCCGCGAGATCGAGCGCCTCGTCGCGCTCGGTCGGGCCGCGATCCGGTCGCTGGCGGACCCGGAGGGGCAAGCTCGATTCACCGCCGCGCGGAGCGGGGGCGCCATGGCGAGCGCGGTCGTCGACGGGTTGCTCGAGCTGGACGACTGACCGATCGGTCACGCGGTGGGCTCCCGGGCCGGGATCGTTCTAGAATGCGGACAGGTCCTAGGAGACTGTTGCAGAATGAGCGTCTCGGCCAGCTCGCCGATGTCTCAGGATCGTGAAAAAGGAACGTGCCCTTGAATCGTCGACCCGTGTCCCTGCTCGCACTCGCGCTCGTGCTCGTCGGGTCGAGCGCCGCTCCGGCTCTTGGCCAGGAGGCGGCTCCGGCGCCCGAGAACGAGGTCGCGCTCGTCGGTCGGTATCCCGGGCTGGCCGCCCGGGCGCAGAAGAACGAGTACTCGGTCTCGGCGCTCTGCCTCACCTCCGATGGTCGTGCGTTCCGCGAGGTCGTTCGCGACGACGAGGCGACGCGCTCCTTCGGAACCTGGAAGCGCGAAGGGGACGTCGTCGTCTGCGACTACTTCGGTCAGGAGTCGGTCGAGCGCTGGGAGGTCGTCGACGACGCGACGCTCCGGTTCCGGGAGAAGGACCGGCGCGGCAAGCCGATCGCCTACGTTCTCACCCGCGAGCCTGGCTCGTCCCGGACGGTCGATGAGCGCTACCCGCTGATCGAGGACGACGCCCTCGACGAGGTTCTCGCCGGCGTGTGGGAGCTCCCGCTCGGGCGCTACGTCGGCGAGCTCTGCCTCCTCCCCGACGGGCGCGCCCTGTGGCACGTGACCGACGACCTCGGTCGGCCTCACGGCGGCATCCAGGCGGCTCGACTCTCGATCGGGACGTTCACGCGCGAGGCGTCGAAGATCGTCATCGACTGGCTCGATGGGTCGAGGGTGGAGATCGTGTTCGCCTACGCGCGCGACCGGCTCCTCATGCGCCTGACCGACGCGCGGAAGGAGGAGCACCGGATCTGGAGCAAGCGCCTCGGCGACCGGAAGCGCGCCGAGGGCATCTATCCGAAGCGGGACGCGGACGCCCTCGCGAAGGCGCTCGCCGAGACCTCGTGGTGCTCCTGGATGGAGGACGAGGGCCTCATCCTTCGCGAGGATGGCACCTATCTCGACTTCAACCGCACCCTGATCGTCGAGGCGGGCCGCTACCGCATCGAGGGTGACGACGTCCTCGAGCTCGTCCTCGAGCCGGGCGCGGAGGATCCCGATCGAGCACCTCGGCGTTTCCGGGCGGCGATCGCGCGCACGAGCGCGCCGAAGCCGTACCGGCGGTCGTTCGACCTCCTCTACCTCGCCGGCGAGGAGGAGATCGACGGGTGGCGGGTCCGCCACCTCGAGAAGAACGGCTACCGCCTGCCGCTCGGCGAGCACGTCGAGGCGCTCCACCGCTACCGACCGCCGGAGGACCTCGCGCGGGACGCGGTCGAGGCATTCCTCGCGGCGACACGCGACGGCGATGCCGACGCGCTCGCGAAGGTCGTCCCGGAGAGCGCGAAGATCCCGAAGCCGGCGCTCTTCGATGGGGAGGTCCCCGGCGATCTGTCGTGGGAGCTGCTCGCCATCGACGTGCTCGGCTCGCGCGCCTTCGTCCGGGTCGCCCTCCGGGGAGCCGATGGCTGGACGGCCGAGGCCGAGCTCCTCACCCGCCGATCGTCGGGCTACCGGGTCTACGAGGCGAGCCTCGGCGATCTGCCGCGTCGCCGCGTGGCCGCGAAGCTGGCGGCCGCCGGCGCGGAGCTCGCCGGCGTGATCGAGGAGGCGCGGGCCGATGCGGTCGCCGCGAAGGCGCGCCGCCATCTGCTGCTCTTCGTCGAGACGGGGGAGGCGAGCCTCGAGGATCCCGGCGGCGGAGCGCCGCGCGTCGTCCAGGGCGAGGCGGGGTCGGTTCACCGCGTGGTCGCGACGGCCGCCGGCCTCTCGGAGCCCGAGCTCGTCTGGAGCGCGCCCGAGGGCACCCAGCTCCGGGGCGGCAAACGCCTCCCGAAGAGCGCGGGCTACGGTTACCCGGTCGCCCTCCAGATCAGGATCGAGCCCGACGGCCAGCTCCACACGACGAAGGACCGGCCGTATCGCAAGACGTTCGTCTACTACGGCCCGGGCTTCGAGAGCATCGCCACGCGCGGTCGCCTGACGGGCGAGGATCACGAGCGTCTCTGGCCCAAGCTCGAGTCTACGGCGCCGAGTCGCGGCGACTTCAACGTCTTCGAGCTGGTCCTCCTCGTCCCGCGGGTCGCCTTCTGCTCGATCGACCTCGACCCGGTCCGGCGCGAGTCGCCTTTGCTCGTCTACCCGCCGCCGCCGTCGGCGCAGCCGGCCGACCCGTCATCGCCGGGCGACTGATCAGCGGGCTCAGTCGCCCGCGGCCGCATCCCAGAGGGCCGCCAGGGCGGCGAGCCAGTCCTTGCGGCCGGTCCCCTCGAAGGCCAGGACGGCCGAGCCCTCCTCGAGGTGCTCGTCGGAGTAGTCGATCAGGAAGATGCAGCTCTCGCCCATGCCCTCGGTGTGGAGGTCGAGGCGGGCGATCGGCTCCTCGGCGCGATAGAGCTCGACGAGGAACGAGTGGCCGAGGAGGTCGACGTCGCGCTCCTTCAGCATCTTCGCCGTCGCGAGGCCGACGAGCTTCGCCCGATCGTCGGCCGAGAGCTCGAGACGATGGTGCGGGACGCTCGGATCGACGCCGCGGTCCTTCCAGCGATCGCCCTCGTGCCCCTTCATCCGCCACAGGACGACCGAGACCGTCTCGTCTCGGAGCTGCGCGACGAGCCACGCGAGCGCGTCGGGCCTCTTCTTCGCGGGGTCGTCGTCGCATGGAAAGGGACGGGCCGCGCCCGGAGCGACGAGCAGCGAGAGGATCGCGATGGCGGAGAAGAGAGCGGGACGAGGGGAACGCATGGCAGATATCCTCGCGAAGGCGAGCTGCTAGGATACAGGCCGTGACGACCGGAGCCCAGCGTCTCTCCGCGCGGCCCGGAATCGACGGGAGCTGCGGGTGGACGTAGGGCCCTATCGGATCGAAGGCGAGCTCGGCCGCGGCGGGATGGGCACCGTCTACCGCGGCCGGACCGCGGATGGCCGCGAGGTCGCGGTGAAGATCCTCCACGGCCGGGACCAGAAGGCCCTGCGTTCGTTCGACCGGGAGCGGCGCCTCCTCGCGTCGGTGGGTGAGGCCGAGGGGTTCGTCGCGTTCCTCGATGCCGGGACCTCGTCCGAAGGGCCCTGGATCGCGATGCCGCTCGTTCGCGGCGGCTCGCTTCGAGAGCGGCTCCTGAGGTCGCCGCCGGGTCTCGAGGAGTCGATCGAGATCGCGGAGACGATCGCGGCCGCGCTCGGTCGGGCGCACGCGATGGGAGTCGTCCATCGCGACCTCAAGCCCGAGAACGTCCTGTTCAACGCCGATGGACGACCGCTGGTCGCCGACCTGGGCCTCGCGAAGCACTTCCGCCGCGATGCGCCCGGAGGGAGTCGAAGCGTCTCGCTCACGGCCGCCGACACGTTCAAGGGCACGATCGGCTACGCCGCGCCCGAGCAGGTCAACGACGCCAAGAACGTCGGTCCTCCGACCGACGTGTTCGCGGTCGGCGCGATTCTCTTCGAGTGCCTCGCCGGGCGTCCCGCCTTCTCGGGGGACCAGGCGCTCGTCGTCCTTGCGCGCGTCGTGCGCGGTGATCGAGAGTCGATCGGCCGGGCGCGGCCCGACCTCCCCGAGCCGATCGTCGATGTCGTCGAGCGGGCGCTCGCGGTGCGCGCGGAGGACCGCTACGCCGACGGCGCCGCCCTGGCCGCCGCGCTCGGGTCCGCGCGGACCGGCGGGGCGGCGCGGCTCCGCGCCGGCGCCTCCTGGCGTCGGCTCGTCGTCGCCGGCAGCGCGCTCGCCGTCGTGTCGGCGGCGCTCGGGGCGGTCGTCCTCGGCGCCGGCCGAAGCGATCCGTCTCCGTCTCGCGGCGGGCGACCCCGCGCGGAGACCTCGCCGACGTCCGGGTCCGTCGAGTCCGACTTCCCTCCCGAGTGCGTGGGCTTCCTCGCGACGGCGCGGACCCGTCTCGTCGCGGTTCATGGCGAGTACCTCGAGGGGCATTCGAGCGGCGTCATCGCCGCGTTCGTCGGCGAGTCGCGCATCGTCACCGCCGGTCTGGATCGCTCGATCCGGCTCTGGGATCGCGAGACGGGGCGCCCTCTCGGAGTCGTCGGGCGCCACGAGGACGCGATCACGCATCTGGCGACGAGCACCGATGGGCGCCTCGCGATCACCGCCGGATTCGATGCGACGGTCCGCGTCTGGGACCTCGAGACACGGTCCGAGCGGCACGTCCTGCGGGGGCATCAGGGATGGTCGCGGGGCGTCGCGATCGACGCGCGGAGCGGCCTCGCGGCGAGCGGAGGGCATCACGATGCGACGATCCGCATCTGGGACCTCGGCACCGGCGAGTCGATTCAGATCCTGGAGGGGCACGAGGCGTCGATCACCTCGACGGCGTTCTCGCCGGATGGCCGGCGTCTCCTGAGCGCGTCCGCGGACGGCACCGTTCGCCTGTGGGATGTCTCGGACGGCGCGCTCCTCCGGACCCTGACGGGGCACGAGGGCGTCGTCTTCTCGGCGACGTTCTCGCCCGACGGGATCCGAGCGACGTCGGCAGCGAGCGACGGGGTCCGCGTCTGGGATCTCACCGACGGGACGCCCACCCACGTCCTGCTCGGCGGTGGGTCCGCGTACCGGTGGGCCGCCTTCGCACCCGATGGCCGTCGGCTCGCCGTCGCTGGCGCGGACCTCGACGACCTCGACGTGACGATCTGGGATGCCGCGTCGGGCGAACGGCTCGCGGTCCTTGGCGGGCACGACTTCCCGACGCGCGCGGGAGCGTTCTCGAGCGACGGCCGCAGCCTGCTCACCGGCGGAGGCAGCGCCTCGGCTCGGCTCTGGGATGTGGAGCGGGCCGAGAAGATTCGCGACTTCGGCGGTCGTCGCGCCGGCGTCCGCGCGGTCGCGGTCGCTCCCGACGGGAGCCTGGTCCTCGCGGGCGACCTCGCCGGCCGGGCCCGGCTGATCGACACGACGTCGCTCTCGGGGGAGGGCGAGGTCCTCCGCGACGGGCACGCGGTCGACGTCGTCGACGTCGCGTTCTCGCCTGACGGGACGCAGGCGCTCACGGCGAGCTTCGACGCGACGGCCAGGGCCTGGGACGTCGCGCGGCGCCGACCGGTGGCGACGCTCGCGGGACACGAGGGCTGGGTCAACGCGGTCGCCTTCTCCGAGGGCGGTGAGCTCGCTCTCACCGCGAGCTTCGACGGCACGATCCGGATCTGGGAGACCGAGCGGTGGACGTCGCTTCGCACGCTCACCGGGCACGACGGGCCGGTGTTCACGGCGACGTTCGTCGGCCGAGGCAATGGCGTGCTGGTCGCGTCGGGCGGACGGGACGGGTCGCTTCGGATCTGGAAGCCGGGCTCGGGCGAGGAGCGGTTCACGCTCGAGGGGCCGCGGCCGCTGGTGTCGGTCGCCTCGGTCCCCGGAACCTGGCAGGTGGTGAGCGGGTCGAGCCTGGGCAGGGTCCGCGCGGTCGCGACGCGGATCGGGACCGAGCGTCGGGTGCTGATCGAGCCCGAGAACATTCAGGCGTGGACGGTGGCGGTCCGTCCCGATGGCGGGCGCGCGGCCGTCGCGTTCGCGGACGGATCGCTCCGGCTGATCTCCTTGCCGAAGGGGCAGGAGCTCGACCGGATCGACTTGAGGGGCGCCGCCGACGTTCCCCTCTCGGTCGCGTTCACGCCCGCGGGTGACGGCCTCGTGGTGGGGACCGAGCGCGGGCTGGTGCTGCGCTTCGACATCGATCGATGACGCGGGGCACACCGATATTTCCCTTGCAAACGAGCGGCTTATCGACTAAAAGAAAACGATCGTTCGTTTTTTTGGAGATCGCTCCCTTGCCCAAGATCAGTGAGTCCGCCCGCGCCGCCCGGCGCCGCACGATCGAGGACGCCGCCCTGCGGCTCTTCCGGCAGCGGGGTTACCACGGCGTCAGTCTGCGAGACATCTGCGCCGAGGGCGGCCTGACCGTCGGCGCGGTCTACGCCCACTTCGCCTCGAAGGAGGCGATCTTCCACTCGCTGATCGGCCGGCTCTACGACGAGTTCAAGGACCCGGCCCAGCCGATGGGGCGCTTCTTCACCGATCCGGCGTTCCCCGACGACCTCGAGGGCTTCGCCGAGGCGATCCGCGCGATGGTCGATCGCCACGCCGACTACCTCCTGCTGGTGTTCGTCGACGTCGTCGAGTTCCGGGGTGAGCACATCCGCGAACACTACGAGCGGCTCGCCGATCGCTTCGGCGAGCTGCTCGGCCCGCACTTCGATCGCCTTCGCGCCGAGGGACGGATCGCCGCCGACGTCGACCCCGCGGTCGCCTTCTCCGCCCTCTACATGCAGCTCTTCAACTACTTCATGGTCCGCCGGATCTTCGGCGTGCAGGACCACCTCGGACCCGACGATGGCGCGGTCGTGCGCTCCCTCGTCGGTCTCTTTCGAAACGGCATCCTCCCCCGAGCCGAACGGAGCTCTCGATGACCCACCGCATTGCCACCGCGACCGTCCTGGTCGCCGCCGCCCTCGTCACCTGTTCGATCGGAGGCGCCTGCTCCGTCCTCGCCCTGGGCGACGACGACGCCTGGGCCCGCGCGGTCGCCGACGGGATCGCCGACGACCTCGCCAGGGTCGAGCGCTACGACGCCACCGTGGTCGAGCGTGGGATCGTGCCCGGCGACCCCGACGCGGAGGTCGCGAGCCGCGTCCGCTTCCGCGCGCCCGGCGACGTCGTCGTTCGCGTCGAGAGCCCGGCGATCTACCGGGGCGACACCTTCGCGCACCTCGGCACGACCGTCCTCGCCTGGTCCGAGCGCCTGCGCACCGGCGTCCGCATCCGCAACGTCCCCGCGAGCACCGACGCCAGCCGTCGCGCGGTCCTCAGGGCCACCGCCCGCCACAACCTCGCGACCTACGCGTTCCAGCAGGGCGCCGACACCGAGGTGGCCGGTCGCCTCGCGATCCCCTGGACGGTCACCCCGTTCGAGAGCGGCGACCTGCGTCTCCACCAGAAGACGGCGGTCGACGCGACGTTTGCCCTGCCGCTGCGGACCGTCCTCACCCGTCCCGGGGCCAAGGCGATCCTCTACCAGACCGAGATGACGTCGATCCGGATCAACGACGACGCGAGCGCCGAGGCTCCCACGTTCGACGCTCCCACCGAGGACGCGACGTGGATCGAGTGGGACCTCGCGGCCGAGCCGATCGCGATCGAGAAGGCCCGCGAGCGCGCCGACTTCATGATCCTCGAGCCGCCCGCGTCCTCGAGCCTCCGCCGGACGGCCGTCATCGCCGCGAAGACCCGCCATCCCTCGATGCTGTGCGTCGTCTACGGCGAGGCGCCGTTCTGGGCGACCGTGACCCAGACCAAGGATCGAGGTCTCGCCGATCCGAAGGCGCGCGGCATCGTGGTCGACCTCGACGGCGACGCCGCGAAGGTCAACCTCGGCGCCGTCTCGACGTCGATCTCGTTCGTCCGGCACGGTGTCGACGTGAACGTCGCGACCAACCTACCCCTCGATCGGGCCGTCGCGTTCGCTCGGTCGCTCGTGCGCGCCGAACGCTGAGCCCTGTTCGAGCTTGGACCTTCCTCGTTCGACGCGTCGCGGATACGATCGTCCCCTCGCGTGGCTGGCCGGTCGGGTCGCGCCGTGACCTTCGCCGTGACCTTCGGAGGGGACGATGGACCACCGTCTGATCGCCGCTGTCGCCACGCTCGTCGTCGCCGTCGTCGCTGGCGGATGCACCTACGAGAGCCCGCCGCTGGCCGAGCACGAGAGCACGCGGCGGATCGACATCGAGCCCCCCGCGGCCGAGGCCGAGCCCGAGGGCGTCGTCCCCTGGACCCAGTGGCGCGGCCCGACCCTCGATGGCAACACGACCGAGACGGCGTGGCTCGAGCACGGCGCCGGTCTGCGCCTGGTCAAGCGCTGGGAGAAGGACGTCGGGGTCGGCTACTCGGCGGCGTCGGTCGACAATGGCCGCGTCTTCACCGTCGGCTACCGCGACGGCAAGGACACGCTCTACTGCCTCACGGCGGACTCCGGCGAGATCGTCTGGGAGTTCAGCTACGACGCCAACGACTACGACAGCATGAACGTCGGCGGGCCGGCGGGCACGCCGAGCTACGTCGACGGGCTCGTCACGACCGTCAGCCGCGACGGGCTCGTCTACTGCCTGACCGAGGACGGCGAGAAGCGGTGGGCGGTCAACCTGGCCGAGAAGCTCGGCGTCACGCCGCCGCGCTGGGGCTTCTCCGGGTCGCCGATCGTCCACGGCGACTACGTCTTGATCGACCTCGGCGTGATCGCGTCGCTCGACCGGCAGACGGGCGCGATCCGCTGGAAGACCGAGGACTACGGGGCGGGCTACTCGACGCCGGTGCCGTTCACCTACCAGGGCGAGGCCTGCATCGCGGCGTTCCCGGCCCTCGGACTGGTCATCCTGGATGAGGCGACCGGCGCGAAGCGCGCGCGCTACATGTGGGACACCTCGTACGACGTGAACGCGGCGACGCCGCTCATCGAGGGCGACGAGATCTTCATCTCGTCGGGCTACAACACCGGCGGCGCGCTCGTCCGCTTCACCGGGTCCGACCTCGAGGAGGTTTGGAAGACCAAGAAGATGCGCAACCACATGGCGAGCTCCGTGCGCGTCGGCGGGGCCATCTACGGGATCGATGACGGGCGCTTCGCCTGCCTCGACGCCAAGACGGGCGTGAGGCTCTGGAGCGATCGCGGCGTCGGCAAGGGGTGCCTCATCCGCTGCGGCGAGACCCTGATCGTCCTCGCCGACGAGGGCGAGCTGCTCATCGGGCCGGCCTCGAGGAAGGGCTTCGAGCCGACGCATCGGTTCAAGGTCTTCGAGGACGGCGACGACTGCTGGACGGCGCCGACGCTCACCGGCGGCCGGCTCTACGTCCGCAGCCCCGACGGTCCGATGGCGTGCGTGGATCTCCTGGGCGAGTGACGGTCGACCGGTCCGGGCGCGATCAGTCGGCGATCGGCCTCGCGGGGCGGACGCCGAGGCCGAAGTTGCGGAACTCGGTCGTCTCGTAGTAGCGGTTCGCGGATCGCGCCACGACGGGGAGGTTGCTCCAGCCGCCGCCGCGGTAGACGCGGTAGCGGGGATCGGTCGAGGGCGGGAGGTCGCGGAGCCCGTCACCCGGAAGGACGGGCGCGTCGTAGGATCCGTAGCCGTCGCGGCACCACTCCCAGACGTTGCCGGCGACGTCATGGAGGCCGAATCCGTTCGCGCGGTAGGTTCCGACCGGCGCGTGGGTGGCCCAGCCGTCGTCGAGCCAGTCGACGTAGGCGTAGGCGGTCGGTCCGCCGCTCGTCTTCCAGAACGAGTCGGCCAGGTTAGCGGCGCCGTCGACCGAGCGCTCGTCGTTGCCGGTCCACCAGGGCGTGGTCGTCTCTGCCCGCGCCGCGTATTCCCACTGGGCCTCGGTGGGGAGCCGTAGACCGAGACGGAACAGGACCTGGTCACCGTCGCTCCAGCTCACCTGCTCGACCGGGTGGGCGAGCGAGTGCTTCTTCCCGCCGAGGACCTGGTCCGGCCCGAAGCGGCTCGGGTTGGCGCCGGTGAACGCTCGCCACTGGCCCTGGGTCATCTCGTACTTCGAGATGAAGAACGGCGCGAGGCGCACGCGGACGGGCCGGCCGCGCCCATCGACCTCGTCTGGTTGGGCGTTCGGGTCCTCATTCGCCTCGAGCTCCTCGGGCGCGGTCGGCGCGGCCGGGCGGCGCGCGCCCATGTCGAAGCCTCCCCCCGGCACGAGAACGAGGACCAGCCCCGTTCGTCCCGTCGGGATGAGCTTCCCGTCACGGCCCCGCTCCGGCCGCTCTCCGCTCGGCACGTGCCAGAACTCCCAGAGCCCGGTGTCGGCGTCGCGCGCGAGCGGAACGAGCCCCTCCTGGGCGGTCATCGAGAGGCCGTCGTAGCGCGGGCACGCCGCGCGGTCGCCGATCGAGCGTCGCGCGCGGTCCCACGCGTCCTGGTGGTCGGCGATCGATCGGTCGTGGAGGTCCCGGGCGTTCTCGAGGCGCGCTCGCACGCTCGGGATCGTCTCGTCGCGGAGGCGCTCGAGGTCGCCGACGAGGTCGGCGAGGGTGTCGTGCTGCCAGCGCGTCACCATGTCGGCGGACGTCCCCGGCTCGCCGAGCGTCGCCAGGTTCGCCTCGTGGAGCTCGAGGCGTCGGGCGAGGTCGTCGGCGCGCTTCAGCCACTCGGTGAGGTCGTCCACCCGGTCGCGGGTCGCCGGCCAGAGCTCGTTCTTCGACGCCTCGAGCTCCGCGAGTCGCTTCACGTCGGAGAGTCGGAGGACGCGGGCGAGCGCACCGGTGGCGCGGCGGCGCTGCCACTCGATCCCCGCGATCGCGATCAGCGCGCCGATCAACCCGATGAGCAGCGCGAGCCCGGCCGTGGCCGTCACGCCGGGGTGACGTCGGGCGAGCCGTCGCGCCCGGTCGGCTACGCCCTCGGAGTAGGCGCTCACTCGCCGACCTTCGAGGTAGGCCTGGAGGTCGGCGCCGAGGTGTCGGGCGGACGGGTAGCGATCGCGCGGCTCCATCGCCATCGCGCGCCGGCAGACCGCGTCGAGCTCCCGCGGGACGTCGCCGTCGAGCTCGCGAGGGTGCGGCGCCCCCTCGTTCAGGACGCGGTTCAGCACCTCGGCCGTGCTGGTGCCGCGGAAGGGGGCCGTCCCCGTGAGGACGTGGAACAGAATCGCGCCGAGGGCGTAGACGTCCGTGGCGGCGGAGATCCGGGACGGATCGCCGTCGGCCTGCTCGGGGGCCATGTAGGACGGCGTGCCGATGATGGCGCCGACGCGTGTGTCGGCTCGCTGTCCGGAGGTGGCGACGGCCGACTCGTCGTCGGCGCGCGCCTCGCCTCGCCCGTCACGACGGCCGTCGCCCGCGACCTTGGCGAGGCCCCAGTCCATGACGTGGACCTCGCCGTGCGATCCGATCATCACGTTCTGGGGCTTGAGGTCGCGGTGGACGACGCCGCGCTCGTGGGCGTAGTGGATCGCCTGGGCGACGTCGATCAGGAGCTGGAGGAGGTGAAAGAGACGGAGCCGTGGCGTGGCTGCGCCGCGCGCGCGATCGCCGCTGCTGTCGCCGTCGGCGCGGGAGTCACGGACGACCTCGGCGAACGTCCGGCCGCGCACCAGCTTCATCGCGAAGAACGGCCGGCCATCGCCGTCGGTGCCGACGTCGTAGACCGGAACGATCCCCGGATGCTGGAGCTGGCCAGTCGCCTGCGCCTCCTCGACGAACCGCTCCGCGAACTCGGGGCCGGCTCGCAGCTCGTCGTGGAGAAACTTGATCGCGACGTGGCGGCGGAGCTCGCGGTCGAACGCGCGGTGGACCGTCGCCATGCCGCCGCGCCCGATCTCCTCCTTCACCTCGTAGCGGGTGGATCGCGGCGGCGGCCCATCGGTCGGAGACGCGCCCCAGCCGTCGTCGTCGAGGAAGAGGTCGAGCGCCCCGCCCAGGAACGCGGCCTCGGTCGCGCGCTCGGTCCTGCCAGGGTCGTAGGGGGGAGGCTCGGGCTCGGTCGGCGCGAGGTCGGCCCGATCGTCGGCTCTCGTCACGCTACGCCCCGAAGCACGATCGGAGCTCGACGAGCTCCTCGTCGAGATCGGCGTCGTCGGAGACGGTGTCCGCGATCGTGGCGCGGATCGCCTCGCGGAAGCTCACCTTTCCGCCGTGGATGTAGTTGTTGACCTGCGAGACGGTCAGCCCGTGCTCGGCGGCGAGCGCCTCCTGCGAGATCGGCGCGGCCCCGCCGTCGCGGCTCGCGACGTAGTGCTTGAACACGGCGAGCGCCGCGTCGCGTCCGCGCTCCCGGTAGTCGGCCTCGAGCTTCGCCGTCGCCTTGCGAAGGACGTCGCGGGCCCACTCTCGCTGGTAGGCGACATCGGGCGGCACGTCGTTCTCGTCGGCGAGCGGGCCCATCGCCTCCTCGAGGTCGTGGATGCCGAGGACGCTCTTCCCCGGGTGACGGCGCCTGGCCGTGCGGTGCCGGTGTTCCCCGACGAGGAAGTGGCGCACCGCCGTGCGGAGGTAGCCCCGGAACCGCCCCTTCTCGCGTTCGAGGTGGCGGAACGCGTCGCGCTCGATCAGGGCGACGAAGAACGCCTGGGTCAGGTCCTCGGCCGTCGTGGCGTCGTTCCCGCGCCGTCGGATGAAGGCGTAGACCGGACGCCAGTAGAGGCGGGCGAGCTCCTCGAGGGCCGTCTGGTAGTCCGAGGACGCCCCGTCCCGCAGGCCGATGATCATCGACCAGCAGGTCGTCTGGAAGTCGGTCGGTCTCTTGCTCGAGGCGCCTTCCATGATCAACCCGGTCGGGATGATACTCGAAGGCCCTCGGGGGCGCGAAAGCCTCGGCTAGAAGTTGGGGTCGAGGAACGGGTCGTAGGGGAGGCCCGCCTTCACCCGGGCGACCTCCACGATCACGGCGAAGACGACGATCAGGACCATGGCGAGCCAGAACGCGTAGGGGTCGAGCGGGGCGTCCTCGTCCCCGTCGACCGACCCGCCGTCGAGCGCCTCCGAGGGCGCGTCGGTGCGCAGCCCGAGCAGGGCGCGCGCGGCCGGCCCGAACGACTCGAGGAAGTGCGTCGCGGACGCGTAGCGGTCGTCGCGATCGCGCTGGAGCATCCGCGCGACGACCATGCGCCACGTCGCCGGCACCTTCGCCAGGTTCACCGGCGCCGAGACGATCGCGCTGGCGGTCGCGAACGGGTTCGCCCGCTCGAAGGGGTGCTCGCCGGTCAGCAGCTCGTAGTAGATCACCCCGAGCGCCCAGACATCCGTGGCCGGGCTGGCCGGCCCTCGATCTGCTCGGGCGACGCGTAGGCGACCGTACCGACGAAGGCGCCGGAGCGGGTGTTGCGGCCGGTGCCGTCGAGGCTGGCGGCCAGGCTGGCGTCGCCGACCTCCCGGATCAGGCCGAGGTCGGTCAGCTTGATCTCGCCCGTCTCGCTGACGAGCACGTTCTCGGGCTTCACGTCGCGGTGGGTGAGGCCGTGACGGTGGAGGCAGGCGAGGCCGCGGGCGAGCGCGTCGATCGTCATCGCCGCGCTGGCCGGGTCGAGCGGCTCTCCTCCCCGGAGGACGTCGCGGAGGGTGCCGCCGCGGACGAGCTCGAAGGCGAGGAAGAGGACGCTCCGACCGTCGGGCAGGCGCGCCTCGCCCGCGTCGAGCAGGCCAGCGATGTGAGGGCTCGAGACCCTCTTGTGGGCCGCCACCTCGCGGTCGAAGCGCTGCCGCTGATCCGCGACCACGCCGTGGAGCACCTTGAGGGCGACCTCCTCACCCGACTCGGCGCTCAGCGCCACGTAGACGGTGCCGGAGCTGCCCGCGCCGATCTTCGCGACGAGCCGGTAGGGCCCGAGCGCCTCGAGGTCCTCGGGCAGGGTCGGTCGCGCGGCGCAGGTCGGGGCGCCGGTCGACGACGGGGCGGTCTGGAGGCTGTGGAGCATCGCCTCCTCACGGGGCGGCGCCGGCGCGTCGTGGAGCGGATTCGTTCGAGTGGCTTCCATGGGTCCTCGCTCCCAGAGTCGGTTCTCTCGAGCGGGGTTCGCGCTGGGTCACGGTCGCCGCTCACCATCTGGTACGGACGGTTCCCCGGACTTCTTTTTGACTTTCTCGAAGAACGGTCGGTTGGACGACCGAGTGAGCTGTAACTCGTATGAATATAATGCCTTGGATTCTGGGGTTTGCCCGGCGCGATGCCGGGCGGCAACACTGACGGTCAGGATGTCGACCCCGTCCCACGTTCCGCTCTCCGGCGGCCGACCGACCCGGCCGACTCATGGCAGCGTCTCGGCCTCCGGCGCCCGACCCGCTCCGCCGCCCCCGCGGGTGGGTCGCTACGTCGTCACCGGCGAGCTGGGCCGCGGAGGGATGGGCGTCGTCCTGCGCGCCCACGACCCGGCGCTTCGCCGGGAGGTCGCGATCAAGATGCTCCACCCGGGCGCGGGCGCCGGGGCGCTGCAGCGCTTCGAGCTGGAGGCGCGGGCCGTCGCCCGGCTCCACCATCCCGGGATCGTCGCCGTCCACGAGGTGGGTGCGCACGACGGGCGGCCCTTCATCGTCATGGACCTCGTCGTGGGGCAGAGCTTCGAGGAGTACCTCGGTCGCGGCGCTCGGTCGCCTCGTCGCGTGGCCGAGCTCGTGCGCGAGGTCGCCCTCGCGCTCGACCACGCGCACGGCGAGGGCATCGTTCATCGAGACGTGAAGCCGCAGAACGTCCTCATCGACGTCGACGACCGGGCGCGGCTGACGGACTTCGGCCTCGCCCGGGAGCTGCGCGGCGCGGAGGCGACGGGCATCACGACGACCGGCGCGATCGTCGGCACGCCGAGCTACATGGCGCCGGAGCAGGCCGGCGCGTCGCGAGGAGCCGTCGACGCCCGGACCGACGTCTTCGCCCTCGGCGGTCTCCTCTACCGGGCGCTCGCGGGCCGGGCGCCCTTCGAGGCGGTCGGCGAAGGCTCGAACGACTACGCGGCCGTTCTCCGACGGGTCCTGCTCGAGGACCCCGAGCCGATCCGGGCGATCGATCCGAACGTCCACCCGGACCTCGAGACGATCGCGCAGCGGTGCCTGGAGAAGACGCCCGCGAGGCGCTACAGGACCGCGGATGCCGTGGCCGAGGAGCTGCGGCGCTTCGCCGCCGGCGAGGCGATCGCGGCTCGTCCGCCCGGCCGGATCGATCGGGCCCGACGCTCCGCGCGCCGTCATCCAGCCCGCGCGGCCGGGCTCGCCGCGCTCGTCGTGGTGCTGGTCGGCGCGCCCGTCGCCGGCGCCCTCGTCGTCCGCGCCGGCCACGCTCGCGATCGCGCTCTCGACGACGCGCGGCTTCGCGCGGCGGCCGACGAGCGTCGCGAGCTGATCGACGGCGCCCGGGAGGGGGCGCGGGTGAGCCTCGAGGCGGTCGCCGCCGCCCGTCGGGCGCTCGAGACGGGCGGCGGTGCCGGCGGTGCGACCGGCGGGGCGGAGGCCCAGGATCGAGTCCTCGCGGAGGCGCTCCGGGCGCTCCAGGCCGCCTCTCGCTACCGAGGGCTCGCGCCCGACGATCCGTCGTCCCGGCGAGCGGCGTTCGATGCAACGGTCACGCTCGGCGAGGTCGCGGTCGCTACCGAGCAGTGGAACCTCGCCACGCGGGCGTTCACCGAGGCGTTCGAGCTCGGCGTCGACGACGAGGCCGCCCGCGCCGCGCTCGACCGGGTCGACGCGGCCCGGGCCGAGCGAGACGAGCGACGCGTCGCCGAGGTGCGCGGGATCATCGCCGATGCGCGCGATGGCGGGCTCGCGACCCGGCCGTTCGGCCACCAGGAGGCGCTCTTCCGTCTGGTCGCCCTGCGGGATGACGCGACGACCTCGGCGCTGGGCGTGGCGCTCGACGGGCTGACCGCCGAGATGCGCGCCGCCCGGCGTGGAGTGCTCGAGCGGGGCCTGCGGGCCGGGCCCGGCGAGGCGCCACTCTCCGAGGCCGAGGTGTCCCGCGCGCGCCTCGCCCTCGATGCGCTCGACGCGCAGCGCCCGGGCGAGGCGCTCGACGGAACGACCTCGGCGTCGATCGATGCGATCTCGAAGCGCCTCCTCGCGCACCAGGACATCGCGAGGATCGGCGTCTCTCGCGCGATCGTGAGCGCCCAGACGCACGCCCTGGGAGCGGGCGGCGTCTCGGCCCTCCGCCTGTGCTGCGAGGCGCTGGGCTGGACGGGTCGACCAGACCTCGCGTGCGAGGCGCTCGGCCGCTACCTCGTCGTCGAGCAGGACGAGGGCCGCGCCGTCTCGGCGGGCCTCGCGCTCTGCCGACTTCGCGGCGAGCGGGCGATGGCGATCCTCCGGGCGCTGCGGAACCGGTTCGGCTTCGAGAGCTCCCTCTGGCGCCGGCTGCGTCGGCATCTCCCGCGGGAGATCGGCGCGGTCGATGTCGTCGACGAGTCGGCCGGCGCCTACATCGACCGCGGCATCAGCCGCGTCGGGATCGGTGATCTCGACGGGGCCATGGCCGACTTCCGGCGCGCGTCGGAGCTCGATCCCTCCAATCCCGACTCGTGGAGCAACGCGGCGCAGGTGCGCGTCCTCCGCGGCGACTTCGTCGGCGCGCTCGCCGACGTGGATCGTGCCCTCGCCCTCGCTCCGGAGGACGCCGAGATCCTCTCGAACCGCGGCGTGGTCCTCTGGCGCCTCGGCGAGCTCGATCGCGCCCTGGCCGACTTCGATCGGGCGGTCGCGCTCGCTCCCGCGAAGGCTGGCCTGCTCTCGAATCGAGCGGCTCTCCGCGGGGCGCTCGGCGATCCGAGGGGCGCGCTCGAGGACGCCGACCGGGCGGTGGCCCTCGACTCCGTCAACCCCGAGGTCTACGTGACCCGGGCCGATCTCCATCGGGCCGCCGGTCGACTTCGAGAGGCGATCGCCGACTTCGATGCGGCCCTCGCGATCGACCCGGACGACGCCAAGGCGCTGAGCAATCGCGGCCTCCTCCGGTCGCAGGCCGGCGACCGACACGGCGCGCTGGCGGACCTGGACCGGGCCGTCTCGATCGCGCCCGAGGACCCGCTCGGATGGTGCAACCGCGGCGGCGTCCGGATGAAGGTCGGCGACGTCGCCGGGGCGATCGCCGATCTCGAGCACTTCCTGAAGATCGCGCCCGACCACGGCCACGCGCCGGTCGTGCGCCGGCACCTCGATCGCCTCCGCCGGTCGGATCGCTGATGGTCGTTCCGTCTCGAGGCCTCGAAGGTCACGGCGAGGATCGCGACATCCCGCGGCCCTCGTCGACCGGTCACGACCCGGCCTTCCAGGCCGAGGTCCGCGCCGCCTGGAGCGATCCGAGCCGGCGTCTCGCCGGCCGCTACGCCCGGCTCGGGTCGCTCGGCAGCGGCGGGGGCGGAGCGGTCTGGCGGGCGTGGGATGCGCACCTCGGCCGGGTCGTCGCGCTCAAGATGCTGCACGGTCAGCGGCCCTCCGAGACGGCGCTCGTGCGGTTCGTCCGGGAGGCCCGGGCGATGGCCTCGCTCCACCACCAGGGCATCGTCGAGATCTACGACGTCGGCGAGCACGAGGGGCTCCCCTACATCGCGATGGAGCTGGTCGATGGCGAGTCGCTCGCCGATCGAACCGCCGCGGGGCCGCTCCCTCCGCGCGAGGCGGCGCGGATCGTCCGGGACGCGTCGCTCGCGATGGCGGCCGCGCACGGGGCCGGGGTGCTCCATCGCGACCTGAAGCCGCACAACGTGCTCGTGGCGCGCGACGGGAGGGCCGTCGTCGCCGACTTCGGCCTCGCGCGGGCCGTCACGCCGGACGAGGCGGGCTCCGCGATCACCGCGACCGGCGCGATCCTCGGGACGCCCGCCTACATGGCGCCCGAGCAGGCCCGGTCCCGGTCCGCGGAGATCGGTCCGAGGACCGACGTCTACGGGCTCGGGGCGGTCCTGTTCGAGGCGATCACGGGACGGCCTCCGCACGTCGGCCCGAACCCGGCCGTCGTGCTTCGATCGGTGCTCGTGCGCGACGCGCCGTCGCCGGCCGGGCTCGTTCCCGGCGTGCCGCGGGACCTCGACTCGATCTGCCGGAAGGCGCTCGAGCGCGCGCCATCGCTCCGCTACGCGAGCGCCGAGGCGCTCGCCGAGGACCTCTCGCGCTTCCTCGACGGCTCGCCGATCCTCGCGCGTCCTCCCGGGCCGATCCGGCGGCTCGGCCGGGCCGCGGCTCGCCATCGAGGCCCGTCGATCGTCGTCGCGCTCGTCGCCGCGGTCGGCGCGGGCGCGCTGGGCGTCGCCTGGCGCGACTCGGTCCGTCGGACGCGGGTCGACGAGGCGCGAGCCGCCGGCGAGGCGGAGGCGCGCCGCGATCGGGTCGATGAGCTGCTCGCCCGGGCTCGGGCCGCGCGGGGCCGGCCCCGGGCCGCGCTCGCGCTCGTCCGCGAGGCGCTCGAGCTCGCGCCCGACCACGACCGGGCGCGCGCCCTCGAGGTCGGGATGCGCCAGCGAGCGTCGGCCCTCGACCGGGCCGACGCGCTGCTCGCCGCGATCCCGGACGGGCTCGAGGGCGCCGACCGGGTCGACGCCCTGGATCGGGCTCTGGCCGAGGCGCCCGAGCACCGCGGCGCGCGTGTCGAGCGCGCGCGCACCGAGATCGCGCTCGCGCGTGCTGCGGGCGAGCGCGGCCGCCTCGACGAGGCGCGTCGCCGGCTCGCCGTCGCGCTCGCCGACGTCGACGCGCTTCGGGAGCTCGAAGGGGGGGAGTCGACGTCGGGCTCGGTGGTGAGCGTCCTGATCGAGCTCGCGCCGATCGGTCTCGATCCCGTCCTGGCGGCCGTCGAGGAGGCGCTCGCCGCCCGGGACGCCGTCGCCCGAGGCGGCGAGGAGGCCGAGCGCGCCCGCGTGGCCGGGGGAGAGCTCTCCCCCGAGGGATCTCTCCTCCTCGCCTGGCGGCGCCTCGGCGACGGCGACGGGCTCGGCGCGGAGGACGCCGCGCTCGCGGCCCTCGACGGCAGCCGCGCCGCCGGCGGGCGCCACGACGCGGCCGCCCTCGGCGTCCTCGGGCGCGTTCGCCTCCGGCTGCGCGCCGGGGCGGGCGCCGTCGAGGCGCTCGAGGCGGCCGTCGTGGCCGGCGCCGACGATGTCGCCACGCTCTCGATGCTCGGCGATGCGCTCCGCCTCGTCGGCGAGCCGAGCCGCGCCGCCGACGTCTACACCCGCGCGGTCGATCGCGGACCCGATCGGATCGAGGCCCGCCTCCGCCGGGCCGACCTGCGCGAGCACCGCGGCGATCTCCTCGCCGCGGCGGTCGACCTCGAGCACGCGGTCCGTCTCGGGGCGGAGCCGTCGGTCGAGGCGAGGCTCGTCGCGCTGCGGGCGCGGTCGAGCGGCGATGTGGGTCAGCTCGAGGGGAGCGAGCGCCTCGGCTACTACTCGGGGCCGCGGCGCATCGGCCAGATGGTGACGCGCTACGAGCACGTCGAGGTCGAGGGCGAGCGGCGATTCCGGATGACCTACGACTCGTCGTGGGGCGTGGGGGCGTCGGCCTCGCGGCTCGCGGGCACGTTCGAGTTCGCCGAAGGGGAGGGCGAGGGCCCGCTCCGGTCGCTCACGGTCGACTCGCGCGGCCTCCTCGTCGGGACGCGCACCGCCACCGGCCGCGTCGAAGGCGGGGTGCTCCGGCTCGTCGTGACCACCCCGGGCGTCGGCCCGCAGCAGCTCGCGCTCGAGGGCGCCGACCGCCTGACCCTCGCCTCCGCGTTCGCGGTCGAGCGCGCGGTGCTCCGCGGCGAGGCGCGGTCGGGCCTTCGCTTCGACGCGACGATCTTCAGCCCGACGAACCTCCGGATCGAGCGCTGGAGCTACGAGTGCCTCCACGTCGACGAGCAGGTGGTCGCCGGTCGCCCGCGCCGCGCGTTCCGGTTCTCGACGCGCGCGCCGAGCGGCTCCGCGTTCGAGACGGTGTTCGACGCCGAGGGGCGGAAGCTCTTCGGGCGATCGGGGATCTTCAGCGAGCTCTCCGAGGCCATCGACGCCTCGCCCGCGGCGGAGAGCGTCAGCTCCGAGGCGCTTCGCGGCGCCCTGGTGAAGCGGATCGAGGGGGACCTTCCGCCGCCGGGCCGTCCCCTGGCGCTCCGCCTGACGGGGTCGCGCGCGGTGCCCGAGGATCCCGGCCCCGGGGTCACGCTCGAGCGCGACGGGGCGGCCGGGTTCGTCGCGCGCTTCCCGGCGGCCACGACGGCCACCTCGGCGGAGGAGGCCATCGTCGTCGGCGAGTCCGGCGGGCAGGGGCTCGACGGCGGAGAGTCGCCACCGCCCGAGACGCGGGCGCTCGTCGACGAGATCATCGGCGTCGACCGGCGAGCGCTCGCGGCGACGCGTCGGATCCTCGCGTGGACGGCGGCCCGGGCCTCCCGCTTCAGCGATCACGACCCCCGGCTGCGGCCGCTCCTGCCGAAGGCGTGGCGCTCGGTCACCCTCGACGAGGAGCGCGCCGTCGTGGCGGCGGCGCTCGCTCGCGCGGCGGGCGTCGAGGCCCGAGCCGTCTTCGGGTTCGTCCTCTCGCGCGATGAGGGCGCCCTCTTCCCGCTCTGGTGGGTCGAGGTCCGGGCGGGCGAACGTCGGCTCCTCGGGGACGCCGTCACGGGCGCGCTTCCCGCGTCACCGGAGCGACTCGCCTTGAGCCGCGGGCCGCAGCGATCGCTCGCGACGCTGCTCTCCACCGTGATGACGCGGGTCGAGCCGGTCGTCCTGGACGACGACGAGGGGGGCGGCGACTGACGAGCCGCCGGCCGCCCGCCCGGATGGAGGATCAGTGAAGGTGCCGTCGGTCAGGGCACCCAGTAGAGCGAGCGGATTGACGGGCTCGTCGGCTGGAACGTCACCATCACGTCGTCGAGGATCGGCGTGATGTTGAGCGGGTTCCGGTCGACCTCCTCGACCGGCGGGTCGATCTCGTCGACTGTCCCGCCGTCGTCGTCGGCATCGTCGTTGCCGCCGTTGCCGTCGTTGCCGTTGTTCTTGTTCTTCTTCTCGTCGTCGACGTCGCCGGAGGCGTCGACCTCGCCGTTCGGCCCGCCCTTGCCCTTGCCCGGGTTGCTGACGTCGACGCCGTCCTCGTTGTTGCCGTGGCCGTTGTTGTTCTTGACCTTCTCGGCCTCCTCGTCGTCCTCGGGATCGGGTTCCGGCTCGGGGTCGACCGGCGGCGTTCCCGGCGCCCCGTCGGCGAGGAAGTCGACGGCGAACTCGACCCGGTTGGTGCGGAGGCCGTCGGGCGCGACGACGCGGTCGGTGTTCGGCTCGGCGGCGTGCTCCTCGCCGTTGGCGATCAGGCGGACCTGGTAGCCGAACTGACCGGCGACCGACTGACCCTCGTACGAGCCGGGGAGGAACACCGTCGCCGAGAGGATCCCGACCCGGCGCTCGAGCGCGAGCTGACGGAACGAGCCGTGGTAGCGGCCGAGGCGGCCGGGCTCGACCGTCTCGAACCGGTCCACGAAGCGCGGCGCCTCGGGGAAGTCGTTCGGGTCCGCCTTCGGAGTCGGGATGTCCTCGACGGTCGTGTCGGACTCACCGCCGTCGCCGTCGCCATCACCGTCGCTGCTGCCGTTCTTGCTCTTCTTCTCGTCATCGACGTCGCCGGAGGCGTCGACCTCGCCGTTCGGCCCGCCCTTGCCCTTGCCGGGGTTGCTGACGTCGACGCCGTCCTCGTTGTTGCCGTGGCCGTTGTTGTTCTTGACCTTCTCGGCCTCTTCCTCCTCGTCCGCGGGCGGATCCGACGGCGGCGCCGAGGGGCCGCCGTTCCGGATCACGATGTCGTCGAGGGTGTGGTTGCCGATGAGCGGGTCGCTCCCCATGTCGAAGCTCTCGTCATAGGGCGAGCGGCCGGCCAGCGGCCCCTCCTCGCCGAGGATGACCTCGGTCTGAGGGACGAGCTGGCCGTCGACGAAGGTGCGGTGGCTGGTCGTGTCGGTCCACTCGACCACGATGTGGTGCCACTCGTTCGGGACGCCCTTGCCGGCGAACGTCCCCTCCGACGTCGTGCCCGAGTAGTTGAACGGCACGTCCGTCGTGCTGCCGCCGTCGGCGCCGCCGAGAGCGGCGATCTGGTCGTAGTAGGTGCGGTTCGTGCGGATCCTGAGGTCGGTCCCGTCGGTCGAGAGGTCCATGTCGAACTGGACGCCGGTCTGGGCGTCGAGCGCCTGGGACGAGCGCACGATCGGGCGGGTGCCCTCCTCGCCGCGGTCGAGCTTCACCCAGAACGAGAGCGAGCCGCGGTCGGTCGGGAGCGCGTCGTCGGAGTAGCCGAGCCGGCGCTGCTTCGTCGACGACTGGTGCACGCCGTCGGCGAAGAGGTCGCCGCCGTCCTCGGGGCGGTCGGTCCGGAGGGTCGTGATCGCGCCCTGATCCGGCGAGAGGTCGAAGATCCGATCGGCGGGGGAGGTGCTGAAGTCGGCGACGAGGTCGCCGGCGTCCGGGTTCCGGGGACGGGCGCCGACGTAGCCGCTCACAGCCGACGGCGAGCCGCCGAGGCTCGAGCTGGGGTGGCTGACGATGCCGTCGCTGTTCTCGACGTCGAACGCCTGCTCGAACTCGGCCTGCGTCGTCACTCGCTGGAGGTCCATCACCTTCACGGTCGCGATCAGCGACTTGGCCGCGACGATCCCCTCCTGGTCGTGGACGAGCCCGAGCGACTCGATCTCGAAGATCCCGGGGGAGAAGAAGATGAACTCGGTCGTCGCGAGCGTCAGGTCGGCCTTGCCGGCGCCCACGTTGATCGGGCGATCGGGGTTCAGCTCGTGGATCGTCGTGTTGGGGTTGGCGTTGACCTTGATCGCGGTCGCCTGCTCCGGGGAGAGGGCGAGGCCGTCGATCAGGTCGTTCAGCTCGGGCCACGACTCGAACGGGCCGCGCGCCGCGTCGTCGCTCGACCGGTGCGCGATGATCGCGGTCGCGACCATCTGCGCGTCGTCGAAGCTGACCGGCGCTCCGCCACGGACGGCGAGGCCGGTCAGGGTTGAGACCAGGACCGACCACGTCGCGCTGTTGATGTTGACCGGCGCCCGCGGCGCGCTGACGAAGCGGGGGATCCCGTCGGTCTCGACGATGCCGATCGAGCGGGTCGTCGTCTGGTCGACGAAGCCGCCGAAGCTCACGTGATCGGAGAGCGCGTCGAGCTCCTGCTCGCTCAGGATCTGTCGGAGCTCCTCCTTCGCGTCGAATCCGCCGCTCTGGTCGCGGAGCGCCGCGATCGCCGCGCCGCGTCCCGCGACTGGATCGATGGCCGGGAGGCCTCGCGCCGCGAGCTCCTGCTCGATCGCGAGGCCGAGGTCGTCGAGCATCCGTCCGAGGGTGTCGGCCGGAAGGCCGAGGTCGAGCTGGCCGGCCTTGTCGACGACACGGAGCTTGTATCGATCGCCGTCGGTGATGAACGACGCGCCCACGATGCCGGAGTAGGAGCCGAACTGGTCGGCGCCCTGGCGGAAGGATGGGTTGACCGCGTCCTCGAGCGGGATGCCGATGCCGAAGTCGGTCCCGTCGTCGTTCTTGTAGACCCACGGCTTGTCGAGCGACGGCACGGGGTCGAGGAACTCGGTCGCGTGGAGCTCGGCGAGCGCGCGATGGAGACCGGCGAGGGCGACGAGCTGGGCGCGGCTGCCCTCGACGTGGTTGGCCGAGGCGGAGCGCTCGAGCCGCATGACGCTCGCGAAGCTGATCGCGAGAACGCTCAGGAGGGCCAGGACGGCGAGGGCCACGAGGACGACGGCGCCGCGCTGACGGGTGGTGGAGTTCGGGGTCATTTCGTTCGCTTTCGGTTCGGCTAGTATCGAGAGATTCATCACAATGAACGACTGAGCTATCGGAAATCTCGGTCCAAACGACTCCATTCGCCATAAATAACTGTCAATATTGGAAGAGGATCGATGCCACGGCCCCGAATCGAGGAGCTCTTCGCTCTGCTGGGTGAGCGCGCGTGTCGGAACGGGATGACGCACCGAGTGTCCGATCGGCGCCAGTGGGTCGCGCTGCGTCATCACTCGTCCGAGGCTGCCTCGAGGGCGGCGGCGGCGGCCGTCGCGAGGAAGAAGTCGGCGCTTCGCGCGACGCGCCGGACGGCCGACAGCGCCTCCTCACTCTCGACGGGGTCGGCGAGCGCCCCGATGGCGGCGCAGATCGTTTCACCGATCGCGGGCTCCGCCTTCTCGAGATCGCGGAGCAGCCGGGGCAGCAGGTCGCGGCTCGCGTGCGCGACGACGAGCGCGTACGCGCGCTCGCGGACCGCGTGGCGCGGGTCGTTCATCATGCTCGCGAACAGCGGCCGATGGGTCTCGGGCGACGGGCCGCCTCCGAGGATCGTCAGGGCGAGGAGGACGTCGGCCTCGGCCCCGCGTCCCGGGCTCACGCCGTTCGCCACTCGCTCGAGGTCGATCGGGTCGATCTCGACGCCGCGCTCCCGGAGGGCGCTCACGGCGGCGACGCGGGCGCCCGCATCGCGACCGTCGACGATCCGCTGGAGGATCTCGACCGAGATTCCCTCGTCGGAGCCGATCGCGCGGACGGCGGCGGCGAGGGCGGCTCGGGTCGCCGCGTCGCCCTCGAGCACCTCGTCGAGGGCGGACCGGGCGGGCTCGCCGATCCGGAGGAGCGCGATCGCGCACCGGACCGGCAGCGCGTCCTCATCGCCGTTGCCCGCGCCCTCGGCGAGGGTGCGCGCCAGCCCACGCGCGGCCGGGGCGGCCGCCGGCCCCAACTCGCCGAGGAGATCGGCGGCGAGGCCGCGCCCCGCGAGCTCCTCGAGGGCGAGGGTCAGGCCTTCGACGGCGCGGGCGCGGTCGGCCTCGGGCATCGCGCGGAGAGTCCGCGCGGCGAACCCGCGGGCCGACTCCGACGGGCTCGTGGTGGCGCGGGCGAGCGCGGGCGCGGCGGCGGGCCCGGCGGCGGTGATCGCGCGCCCCGCGGCGGCGCGGACGGCCGGGTCGGGGTCGGCGAGTCGGTCGGCCAGCCGACCGGGGACGCCCGGCTGGTCGAGGGCGATCCTCGCGATCGCGTCGACCGCGGCGCGTCGGACCGTCGGCCTCGGGTCCTCGAGGGCGCCGAGGACGGGCCGGAGCCCACGGCGCGCCGCCGGACCCATCCGGCCGAGCGCGTCGACGTAGAACACGAGCCCGTCGAGATCCCGATCCGACGCCGCCACCACGGCCGGGGCCGCCTCGGCCGCAGCCGCCCCCAGCGCCCCGATCGCCCGCGCCGAGCGACGCCGAAGGAGGTCGTCCTCCTCGCGGAGCCAGGGGATCAGTCGGCGAAGGCCGTCCACGCCGGCGGGGCCGAGGCGGCCGAAGAGCTCGATGGCGGCTTCGGCCGTCTCGTCGTCGCCCTCGGAGAGCAGCTCGACGAGGGCGGGGATGGCCGCGCGGAGCGCGTTCCCCGCGAGGCTGACGCCCTCGGGGTCGAGTCGCCCGAGCGAGCGCAGCGCCCGGCGTCGGAGCGCCTCGTCCGGTCGCCCGAGTAGCTCGGTCAGGGCGCGGATCGCCGCCGGCGAGATCGGCCCGATCACGCAGAGCGCCTCGTCGATCACCTCGCGGAGGGGACCGCTGGCGTTCTCGGGGGCCTCCGCGAGGAGACGGGCGGCCACCTCGGCTCGAGCATCGGCCCGAAGACGGCGGATCTCGATGACGGCGCCGCGCGCGCGGGCGGCCGACGCCTCCGCGTCGAGGATCGCCGAGACGATCTCGTCGGCCGAGCGAGGTGCGCCCTCGCTCCCCTCCGCGCCGTCGTCGGCGAGCGGCGCTGCGAGCATCTCGCGAAGGATCGGACCGACCGCGGCCTCGAGGGCGCCGCGGTCCTCGGGGAGCTCGGCGATCCCGGCGGTCGCCGCCGAGACGGTCTCGCGATCGGCGCCGAACGGGGCGAGGAGGCCGGGCGCCGCGTCCCCCGCGACGCGCAGGAGCGCCACGAGTGCGCTCAGCGCCCGGTCGATCCGCCTCGCACGGACGGACGACTCGGCCGTCGCGAGCAGGTCGGGCGTCGCCTCGACCGCCGCGGGGCCGAGCCGCCCGAGCACCTCGCACGCTCCGCGCGTCGCCGTCGACGGCGGATCGTCGCTCGGCGGGGTGAGGGCGCTCCGGAGCGCCGGGACGGTCGCCGGACCGAGCTCGACCAGCGCGTCCGCGGCGGCCGATCGGACATCGTCACTCGAATCGGCGAGGGCGGTCACGAGACCCGTGTGGACCTCCGTATCGGCCGCCGCGCCGAGGGCTCCGAGCGCGCTCGCCGCGGCGGCACGGACCGTCGGCGCCGCATCGTCGACGAGGCAGCCGCGAAGCGCCGGGGCGGCGTCGAGCGCCTCGTCGCCGACGCGGCGGATCACGTCGGCCGCCGTCGCACGCACCGCCGGATCGGAGTCTCGGAGGCCGGCGATCAGGGATGGCAGGACGGCGCGGGCGTCCGGCCGGAACGAGGCGAGGGCGGTCATCATCGCGCGCCGGCGCGCGGGCAGCGGCGCGTTCCGGTCCTCGAGGAGCAACGCGACGAAGCGCTCATCGTCGTCGAGCGCGGCGCGGAGGGCGTCGGCGGCTGCGCGGCGGACCCGGGGCAGAGGGTCGCCCAGCGCAACGCGCAGGAGGCTGCGGATCGTCGCCTCGTCGTCGGGGCGCGCGAGCGCGAGCGACGCCGCGGCGAGGCTGCGCCGACCGGGGTCCTCGCCGCTCAGCGCGCGGACCAGGGTGGGGACGAGGGCGGTCGTGACGGACGATCCGGCATCCCGGAGGGCGGCCAGAAACGCATCACGGAGGAGCGCGGCGCTGGCCTCGTCGGCGGCCCCGGTCGCCGATGGCCCGATCGGCGCGACGGACTCCCCGAGGAAGACGGTCGCGTCGGTCGCGCGCCGGACCAGGCCGATCCGGACGCGAACCGATTCCCCGCCGATCGGTTCGGCGTCGATGTGGAGCTCCCAGCGAACGGAGCCGGCACCTCCGCCGCCGGAGGCGATCAGGGCGCGCCAGAGCTCGTCGTGTCGCACGCGGGTCACGAGCCGCTCGACCAGGGCGGGGTCGCGTCCGCCGACCCGGAGCGCCTCCCAGCGGGTGTGGTGGTAGCGTCGCGGCCCGTCCTCGATCACGTCGATCTCGATCAGGCTCGGCGCGAGCGGCGCGGGCGGCCCGCGCCACGGCTCGCTCGACGCCGGCCTGGAGGGCTCGATCAGACGACGCTCGGCGAGCCGGACGCGGTGCGCCCGCGCCTCGGCCTTCCAGTGGAGGTTCAGGCCGCCGACGACGAGAACGACCGACGCGACGGCCACGAGGAGCACGATCGTCCCGTTGAACGTACGGCGCGGGACGAAGGCGAAGGCACGTTGCGCCTCGCCACGGGCGACCCGGTCGAGCGCCTCGGCGACGGCGCGGATCTCGGGCCGACCTTCGGGGTCGGGGTCCATGCAGCGGAGGATGATGGCCTCGACGTCCTCGGGGACCGAGCGACTCCGGGCGCGCGGGCGGTCGAGCTTCTCGAAGAGGACCTGACGAACGGCTTCGGTGACGTTGCCGTCGAGATACGGCGGGCTGCCGGTGACGGCGTGGTACAGGGTCGCGCCGAAGGCGAAGACGTCGGCGGGTCGTCCGATCGGTCCGCGGGTCGGATCCGCCTGCTCCGGGGCGATGTAGGTCGCGACGCCGTCATCCCACGGAACGCCCGCGCCGGGGAGGTCGTGGGCCAGGCGGTCGGGGATGCCGAAGTCGGTCAGGTGGGGCTTGCCGCGATGGTCGACGATGATGTTCTGCGGCTTCAGGTTGAGGTGGGGGACGCCGCGCTCGTGGCACGTATCGAGGATCCACGCGACGTCGCGGAAGATCGGGGCGAACCCCCGCGCGCCGAGCGCCCCGTGCCGGGCGAGGCGCTCGACGTCGTCGCCGTCGATGAAGTCGCGGGCCACGAAGAGTCGCCCGCCGGTCGTGCCGGCCGTGTGGATCGGCGTCGTGCCCGAGTGGCGGACGGGACGGACCCGGGTCGTCTCCCGGACCGACTGCTCCTCGGCGAGCTCCGGATCACGCATGAACTTGATCGCGACGGAGCGGTTCGTGACGGTGTCGTGGGCGCGGTAGACGACGCCGGAGTGGCCGCGTCCGATCCTGTCCTCGAGGACGAACCGGACGAGCTTCCTTCCATCGTTCGAGCGGGTGCCGCTCGCGTCGCCGGACCTCGACCTCACCCTCGACTCGGGGACGACCTGCCGGGCGAGGGTGGCGACCGACTCGGTCGAGAGGACGACCTCATCCTCGAGCTCCCGCGCGAGCTCGGCATCGACCGAGTCGACGGCCCGCGGCGGGGGGACGATGTCGCCGAGCTCCATCTCGACGGAGCTCACGAGCGCCTGCTCGGCGTCACCGAGCTCCGCCTCGAGCGAGCTCAGGAGATCGCTGTCCTCGGCCGGCGGGGAGACCCCGGAGTCCTCTTTCCCGCGGGAGGCCCGGAAGCGCTCGTCGATCTCGGAGAGGGCGGCCTCGAGATCCTCGGGGCTGATCACGCCGCGTTCGACGAGGAGGTCGCCGACGCCGCCGCCGTCCGCCGTACTGCGGCTCATCAGATCGGCGACGAACGCCTTCGGCGCGAGGTCGAGCGGCGGCGCGCTGCCGCCGCGGCGGGTCGGCGGCGCGGGGGCTCCCCCGAAGCCGCCGTCGGCCGCCGGTCCGAGGACGCCGCTGCGACGGAGCATGCCCTCGAGGGCGGCGTCCGCCGAGCGGCTCCCGCCGGCGCGGGAGCCGACCCGCGAGTCGGCCTCGATGCCGAGGGGGCCGAGGATCCCCGACTGACCGAAGTCGCGCTCGACGAGGCCGAGCTCGGCCTCGATGTCCTCGAGCGAGATGACCGCCGCGTCGGCGAACTCGAGCTCCGCGGTGATCAGGCACGGAGCCTCGTCCTCGTCGTCGCTCGAGGGGGAGGACGCGCGGCCCGGTCCGAACCGATCCTCGAACTCGGCGAGGGCGTCGGCGAGCTGGACGCCCGAGACGAGCCCACGCTCGAGGAGCAGATCGCCGACGAAGCCGGGTTCGACCGGTGCGGGTGCGACGGGGATGACCGCCGTCACCTTCGAGGGCGCCGTGACGCTCGGGTCCGCCGCCACGACGGTGCTGATCACCTTGGGCGCGGCCGGCGCCTCCGGCTCGTCGAACGCGGGGTTGCGAGGGCGGGACTCACGGGTCGTCGCGGCCTCGATGAGCTCCTTCTGCGTGATCAGCCCGCGCTCGAAGAGGATCTCGGAGAGGGCGACCCGCCGCCTCCCGCCGCGAGCGGCCTGCTCGGCGAGGAGGCGTTCGCAGGTGTCGAACGAGACGCGCTTCTCCTCGAGGAGTCGCTCGAGGAGAAGGCCATCGGGATCCAGTCGCGGCGACGGGTTCTCGGACGTCATGTGTCGAGAACGCCGATTTCGTTCGAGGTCGGGTCGGGCGGCGCGTCGGGCTCAGGCTCGGGGACCTCTTCGTCGCCGATCCCCGGCACCGTCCGATCGAGCCCGTCGACGGGAGCGTCGACCGAATCGCTGGCTTCGTTCGCAGTCATGGCCTCGGGGATCGGGTTCGACAGGGGTCTTCGAGTCGAGCTCCGATGCTGGCGCAATCGTCGCGCCAATCGACTGCCCGAGGCATGCCGATCGCTCACGGGCCCACCGCTCCGTGGTTTCCGGGCCGAGCGACGCTCGCGTCGACGCGTCGCCTGGACTCTCGCCCTGAAGTTCTTGTGCAAGAGGTGAGCGATCGCGCCCAGTGGGTTCGATGGCCCCGCGGGCTTCTGGATCCCGCCTTTCACTCGCATGGACCTCGTGAAGCCGTTTCGTCGCACTCGTTTCGACTCAGCAACGCCACCTCCGTTCTCGGTTGCCGTCTATCAATGGTGACACTTCGATCCGCGGTGAGCCGCGCGCGAAGGATGCCCCGGAGATCGGGGAACTCCGCGCAATGTCCCCCTCCGGCGGCTTTGGAGGCCGTTCTCGGAGCCGAGGGCTCCGTGTTCGAGGCCCGGCGCGTCATTTGCGTCGAGAGACCGGCGATGGGAGACGCTTCCGTGACACGAGGAACGGGGGCGCTCCGCGACGGGGAAGGACCGAACGATGACGACACGCCGATCGCGCGCCCGCCGAGGGTCGACCCTGATCGTGGTCGTTGCCCTCCTCGGGCTGTTCTCGCTCTTTGCGATCACGACCGTCTCGGTCATGAACCTCGAGCGATCGGCCGCGCAGAACCACTCCGATGCGCTTCGCGCCCGACTGGCGGCCCGCGGCGGCCTGCATCGCGCGATCGCCGAGCTCCGTGACTACGAGCTGCGCCATCCGTTCCCGGCCGTCGACCTCCCCTGGGCCTACCTCGATGAGGCGGGCACCGGCTTCGGAGCGGGGATCCCCCTCGAGCTCGCCCGCAACCCGTCGCTCGAGCAGGGCGAGGACGTCGCCGGCGCCTTCTCGGGGGTCGTGGCGGGCACCTACGAGGCTGGCGGCGACCGGTACAAGCTGCGGATCGTCGACGCCGCCAGCCAGGTCCACCTCGGGCTCCCGACCGAACGCCTTGGGCCGATGCTCGACGTCCTCGGCCTGGCGATCTCCGACGAGCTCGCGCGGCGCGGCGAGACGCCGGTCGATCCGATCGCGGGGCGCGGCGCCGAGATCGCCGCCCTGCGGGACGACCGGGGCGGCTTCCTCCGAAAGATCGAGGTCGCCGAGGTGATCGGCGACGCCAGCTTCGAGATCGCCGCCGACTTCCTCTCGATCGAGGCCTGGGAAGACGCGTCGACGGTTCGGCGGGTCGGCTGGGGCGACGACGGGATCCCCCGCTTCGAGAGTCAGTCACGCGCGCCGATCTGCGTGAACACCGCGTCGCGCCCGGTCCTCATCGCCGCCTTCGCGGGCGTCGGCATCGCGGGCGAGGAGCCGGTCTCGTTCGATCAGGCCGCGGCCCTCGCCGACGCGATCGCCGCCCGGCGCGCGGCGAGCTCACTGACCCGGCACGACCACTTCGACGAGGTCGTCGACGCCGTCGCGGGGCTCGACGACGGGCAGAGGGCCGCCCTGAAGGCGAACGCCAATCCGAACCTCGTGATCGCGCAGCTCAACCCCGACGAGAGCGTCCATCGGGGCGCGGGCAAGGCCGACGTCGGCTTCGCCACGACCGAGCTCTGCTTCATGACAATGGGCATCTACGAGATCGAGTCGCTCGGCCTGATCCTCGACCCCGACGACCTGATCGTCGCCCGGGACACCCTCCTCGCGTCGGTGAAGATCTACGACATCTCCCGGATCACGACCCAGCGCGAGTTCGAGCGGGCGCGCGGCGAGACGCTTCTCGAGAACACGGTCACTCACCCGGTCGCCGTCGCGATCCGCGGTCCGGCCGAGGCGAGCGTCCTCGGCGGCTACGTCGCGCTCGGCGCGTTCGCCCCCTGCGTGCCGCTCTTCAAGGCGAAGAACAACAACGGCCACGGCAACAACATCGATCGCGTCGATGGGATCAAGTTCCAGGACGGCTCGCTTCACGACAACAAGGGCGACGACCCGTCGGGCACCTTCGACGACGAGCGCCTCGAGCAGTTCCAGCAGTCGGGCGGCGGGGACATCGTCTTCATCGACCCGTTCGACACCCTCGAGAACCCTACCGGCTTCACCGATCTGGGCGGGCTGCGAGACGTGTCGCCCGAGGACGGCGGCGACATCCTCGCCGACGGGCTCCACCAGAGCGCGGTGAAGCGGCGCTACCGGGGCTACGACCCGCACATCCTCCCGGTCACCTCCGGCTCGATCGAGGTCTGGGTCAAGCTCGACCGCCTCCTCGACGCCGTCGAGGTTCCGATCGTCCGGGTGAACCAGGCCGTCACCAACGGCGGCGTCGTCTCGCTCGACGCGGGCATCCAGACCGAGGTCGCCGTCGCTCGCGCCGGCGACGACCTCCTCGTGCGGGTCGAGCGCGCCTTCGTCAGCCCGTTCGCCGAGGATCCGCTCGCTGCCCCGTCGGTCCCGTACGAGTTCGCCGCGACGCTCTCGGCGGGGACGTTCGCCGGAAAGGCGTCGCCGAACGAGTGGCACAAGCTCGTCGTCGCCTGGAACGACGGGACCGACCATCGGGCGTGGATCGACGACGCTCTCGTCCCCTCGATCCAGAAGCGCTCGGGCGGGCTCGGCCCGGTTCTCGGGAAGGCTCCCTACGAGCCGATCTTCCGGGTCGGGACCGGCATCGACGGGCGGGGCGCGGCCCTGGCGACCGACCTGACGATCGACGACGTCGTCGTACGGAGCGGCGCCTACCCCTGGGACCCCGCGGCGCTCCCGCCGCCCGAACGGTTCGAGCCCGAACACGGCACGACCCTCGCGACCTACCGGGGCAGCTTCGTCGGGGTCCCCCACGACGCCCGGATCATCGGCCTCACCTGGAGCTTCGAGCTGCCGCGCGGCTACGAGGGAACGGCCGTCGTCGACGGCGCGTTCGGCGTCGCGATGAAGATGGTGCTCGACGGGCTCGAGTATCGGAGCCTCCCGGACAGCGACGCGATCACCCTCGCCAACCCGACCGGGACCGTCATCGATGCCCCGGGCGAGGAGGAGGAGCTGACGAAGGAGGAGGCTCGCGAGGCCAAGAAGGCGCTCCGCGAGGAGGCGAAGCTCGCCCGCCTCGGCGTCGACGCCGAGCTCCTCGGCGGCTACCTCGATCTGATCACCCACAAGAAGCGTCTCCGCGCGATCGACTGCGAGCTCCGTGACCGCATCGCTCAGCTCGACGCCGACGCCCAGGGCGAGCTCGACGAGCTCGAGGACGCCCGCCTCAACAAGAAGGGCAAGGTCATCGGCGGCGGCTCGAAGAAGAAGGACGAGCCCGCGCCCGAGGAGCCTGCGCCGGCGCCATCGCCCGACCCCCTCGGCTCGGGTTACGCGTTCGAGGCGGAGTTCCGGTTCGATCCGAACCTGGCGCCGCCCCTGAACGTGACCCCGGCGCTCGAGGAGGTGACCCTCAGCTACATGACCGACGTGGAGATCCTCCGCTTCGAGTGGATCCCGTGATGCTCGGTCGACGGACGAAGACCTCCGCTCCGGCCGCGTTCGTCGCGGTCGCCGCGCTCGGCCTGATCGGACCGGCGAGCGCGGTCGCGGGCGGCGAGGCCGTCGTCCCCGCCGCGCCCCGCCCGATCCGGGTCAGCGCCGACCGGAACGACGGGCTTCGTCTCGAGGTGACCGCGCGCACCGAGCTGCCCGCCGGGACGCGCCTCGACGTGGCCGTCGCCTTCGCCGGCCGACGGATCGACCGTCGCTGGCAGACCGTCACGGTCGAGGACGACGGCACGTTCTCGGCCTCGTTCCGGAGCGAACGGTCGGCGCCGGCCGGTGCCTACGCGGCGATCGTCCGGTTCTCACCAAGGCGCCAGGCGCTCGCCGCGGCATCGCGCTGGGGGGGCGGCCGAGCCGCCCACTGGGTCGTCCCCGTCTACGTCGGTGAGCCCGACGACGAAGGGGAGGGGCGCAAGGCCGAGCGGGCGCTCGTCGCCGACGCGTTCCGCGTGGAGACCGTCCTCGCCGACGAGCTCGAGTGGATCACCCGGCGGCCGGGCGGCGCCGACCGACACCCGCGGCGGATGCGGGCGCTCGGCTGGGCGATCCACGACCTCCGCGAGCGCCTCGCCCCGTTCGCCCCTGACCGAGCCATCGCGGCCTACCACCCCGAAGCGATCGAGGATGCGATCGCCCTCGCGGAGATGCTCGAGACGGCGATCGTCGGCCGCGACGCGTGGGGCGTCGACCCGGCCGATCTCGCCGCCGAGGTGGCCCGTCGCCGGAGTAACCACGAGCGCTCCGGCCTGGTCGTCTCGACCGACGCCGACCGCGTCGAGCACTTGATCGGTCTGGCCGTCGCGACGGTGGCCGCCGAGGTCGAGGTGCACCGCGGCGCTCTCGCCGCGAGCGCCGAGCGGGTCGACTGGCGTGCGACCGCCCTCGAGCTTCGGCGCTGCGAGCTCGCGTCGAGCGAGCTCGCCAAGCAGGCGCGCTCCCTCCTCGCTCGTGCGAAGGCCGAGGCGGAGCTTCCCGGCGCCGTCGCCTGGGCGCCGTCCGCCGAGCGCCTCGTTCGCCTCGTCGTCCTTCACGAGGACATCCGCGTCGCCCACGCGACCGAGGTGCGGGGCGCGCTCGACATCGCGGACCCGTCCGGCGCCTGGTCGCGCCCGCGGCTCGTCCCCGGGACGAGGTCGCTCGCCCTGGCCGAGGCGGAGCGGACCGCGCTCGTCGACGAGCTCCAGCGGTCGCTCCTGCCGATGCGCGCGGCCCGTGGGCTCCGGATCGCCGTCGAGCTGGCGCGTCTTCGCGGGCTCGACGAGCAGTGGGCGCCGGGGAGCGAGGACTGGAGCCTCCGCGTCCGCGCCGACCGGGCGCGGTGCGAGCAGCTCGAGACGGGGCCGCTGGCCCGGACCGGTGCGGTTCGCTGGGTCGCGCGCGCCCTCGACGCGCTCGGGCGACGCGACCAGGTGGGCGCCGGAGCAGAGATCGACGGCTCGCTCCACGAGCAGGCGTTCGAGCGCGCGACGACGCGTCTCGAGGCGCTCGTGTTCGAGCACGCCGATGCGATCGTGGCGACCGAGGCCGACCGCGTCCGAGCGGGGCGGTTCGAGCCTCGCGACCTCGCTGGCGCCCTGGACATGCTCCCTGCTCCGGCCGACCGGCTCGTGGCGGTCAGCGCCACGCCGGCGGCCGCGACCGCGTCCGCCGCGAAGCGGGCGCCCGCGTCGGAGAAGCGTTCCCGGCGATCGGAGGCCTACGTCATCGTCGAGGACGAGACGGGGCGCAGCGTCCGGATGACCCTGAATCGGTCCAGAGACCGCGCGCCCACCCTCCGGATCCTTCCGTCCAAGCGCTGAGCGCGTTCGGTCGGTTCGTTCAGTCAGTCGCCCGTCTCGTCCTCCGGCCGAGGGCTCGGTCGATGGCCCGGTGCACGAACGGATCATCGGTCGCGCCTCCGACCGTCTCGAGGGCCGCCGTCGCCTCGGTCGGCCTTCCGATCTCGACGATCACGCCGGCGGCCCGGACGATCACGCTCGGATTGACGACCGAGCGGGCCACGGCATCAGGCGGCGTGTCCTCGGCGACGAGGAGGTCGGCGATCGCGGGGCCCGCCGCGCCGGTGCCTCCATCGACGGCGATGATGGCGGCGGCCGCCGCGTCGGCGACGTCGTCGCGGGAGTCGCCGAGGATCGGGACGAGCTCGTCGAGGGCGCGATGGCCGTCCCGACCGGTGGCGCCGAGGATGCCGACGGCGGCCAGGAGCGCGTTGCGCGGGCCGTTGCGGACGAGCACGTCGGCGACCGCCCGCGCGACGACGGGGCCGCTCCGGTGGGAAACGACGAGCGCCCGGGCTCCGGCGAGTCGCACGACCGGGTCAGGGCAGTCGAGGAGGACGCGAAGCCCCGGAGCGGTCTGGTCCGAGCCACTCTCGTCCCCGGTCGGCAGGCGGCCCGCGGCGCGGGCGAGCGCCCGGCGGGCGGCCGGCTCGCCGTCCCGGACGATCGGGATGATCGCCCCGGCGCCCGCCTCGCCGAGTCGGAGGAGGGCGACCCCACAGGCGTCCGCAGCCGGGCCGGGCGCGGTCTCGACGAGGAGCGGCCCGAGGATCTGCGGGGCCAGCTCCGCGGCGGCGGTGCCGAGAGATCCGATGGCGATCGCCGCGGCCTCCTTGAACGTCTCGGGGCGGCGCAGGACGTGGAGGAGGTCGTCGAGGGCCGCGATACGACTCGCTTCGGGCAGGGCCTCGAATCGAGCGAGGGCGAAGCGGCGCACCTCGGGCACGTCGCTGCCGAGGGCGCGGGCGAGCGCCGGGGCGAGCGTGTGGCCGGCCTCGGCGACGAAGCGGGTCGCGGCGGCCCGCACCCGTCCGTCGCGGTCCGCGGTCGCCTCGATCACGAGCGCGCCGATGTCGGCGTCGTCGGGCGCGACTCGCGAGACGGCGACGATCGCGGCGCGACGCTCGAGCGGATCCCGGGATCCGAGGAAGCGCGCGGCCGCGACGGTCGCGACCGCGGCGGACCGACCGAGGCGGGCGAACGCGGTCAGGTAGCTCCTCGCGCCGTCGGGATCGCTCCGAAGGGCGGCGACGATGTGGGGGACGGCGATACCGGCGTCGGAGCCGGAGCGCCCGAGGGCGTCGGCCGCCGCGCGCCGGACCTCGACGTCGGCGCTCCCGTCGAGCAGGGCCGAGAGGCGAGCGACGAGCTCGGGACGCTCGGACGGCGCGACGCGAGCCGCCGCGGCGATGGCACGGGCGCGCTCGGCCGGCGGAGCGTTCGGGGAGGCGATCGACGCGACGAGCTCGTCGACCGAGGGAGCCGCGGTGCCGTCGACGCCGGGGTCGCCGCCGTCCGGCGGGCGCGCCAGGCCGCGTCGTCGCAGGGCGAGGGCGAGCGGCTTCACGACCCGCCAGAGCTCGCTCGCGTCGCGCTCGGCCGCTCGCCGGCCAGCCGCGTCGAGCGCGCCGCGGAGTCGCTCCTCGGACTCCGTCGGGGCGAGGGCGACGTCGAGGACGTCGACGGCGGTCGGGCCGAGCCGGACGAACGCCTCGATGATCGCCTCGACGAGCCGGGAGGCGCCGCGGGCCCGCGCCTGATCGAGCGCGGCGACGAGGGCGGGCAGCGCGTCCTCGCCCGCCTCGCCGAGGCGGGCGACGGCGAGGGCGGAGGCGGCCGCGCGCGCGTCGGACCGAGCGAGCTCTTCCGCGGCGGACCGCTCGATCGCTTGGACGAGGGCCGGGACGGCGGCGGAGCCGGCGCGCTCGAGCGCTCCGGTGGCTGCTTCGACGACCCGCGGGTCGTCGG
>JAJDCQ010000273.1 GCA_029260755.1 Planctomycetota bacterium
GGCTCCCTCTCGATCTCGGTCACGCGAGGCGACGGGAGCCAAGAGAAGGAGCGCCGGGATCGGTCCGCGACGGGGCATCATCCGAAGCTGCTCCGTGCCTCCGTGCCTCCGTGGTTCCATCTCTTCATCGACCTGAGCGAAATTGATATGCCCTATCCGGGCTAGTGTCCTGACACGGAAGCGACGGCGAAGGCCTCGCGCACCCAGGGGACGAGGTTGCGGGCGAGCTCGCCGGCGTGGCTCTTCTGGATGTTGTGGCCGCCGTGCAGGTAGACGAGCCTCGGCCCCTCGGGGCAGGCGCGGCCGAGCTCGGCGAAGATCTCCTGCTCGACGAGGTGGTCGTCCTCCGCCCACGCGACGAGCGTGGGCTGCCGGAGCGCCTTCACGTTCGCCGCGTGCTCGCGGATGGATGTCGCGGCGGCGGCCTCGGTCGTCAGGACGAGCTCCTCGAACGGGAGCGAGCGGCTGAAGCCGACCGAGCGGAACGCCCAGCGCATCGGATGCTTCAGGACGGCTCGGGTCGGTCCGATCCCGAGGAGCGTGGCGAGGCTCCGCGCCGGGAAGCGCTTGAGCATCCGGTGGGGACGCAGGCCGGGGGAGGCGAGCAGGGCGACCGATGCGATCGTCTCGGGCGCCCGGTTCGCCGTCGCGACGGCGACCGGCCCGCCCATCGAGTGGCCGAGGAGGACGACCCGCGACAGGCCGAGATCGTGGAGGACGTCGAGGACGAAGTCGGCCCGGTCGCTGAGGTCGAGCCCCGTCGCCGCGCCCCGGTCGGTGCCTCCGAAGCCGGGCATGTCGATCCGGATGAAGCGAAGCCGCCCGGCGAGGGCCGAGGCGAGCCACCGGAAGTCGCGGGCGCTGCCCGGCAGGCCGTGGAGGGCGACGAGCGGCGGCCCGTCCCCTTCATCGGTGAAGGTGACTGGCGCGCCGCGAATCCGCAGCGTCCTGGGCTCGGGATCGGACGGAGTCTCGGGCGTCACGGGGCGCGCCTCCTGCCGTACATGGAGCCGCGCCGCCCGGAGGACGGCGCGGCGCGTGCGCAACGTCAGCGGGAGAGTCGGAGGCTACTCGCCGCCACCACCGCCACCGTCGCTGCCACCACCGGCGCCGTCGTCGCTGCCACCGGCACCGTCGTCGCCGCCATCGTCACCGACGTCGCCACCGGCACCGTCGTCGCCGCCGGCACCGTCGTCGCCGCCGTCACCAGCGCCGCCGTCACCAGCGTCGCCGTCACCAGCGCCGCCGTCGTCGGTGCCCGCGGCCTTGAACTCGACGAGCTCGCCGGTGCTCGTGATCTTCTCGCCGTAGGTCTCGATCGTCCCCTTCTCCTTGACGATCCCGACACCCGGCGCGTACCACCGCTCGGTCGTTCCCTTGCTTCCGTCGCCGCCCTCGAAGGTGAGGGTGACCTTGAGCGCCTGGTAGGTCCCGGCCTTGACCGTGACCTCTTCGGGCTGATCCGCGACGACGAACTTGCTCGTGCCGTCGAAGATCCCGACCTTGCCCTTCCAGTCCCAGGTCGCGCCCGCCGTCAGCTTCATCGGCAGGGCCGCCTGGTGCGGCTCGAAGTCGAACGGGCTCTGCGCGTGCACGCGGCGCGGGCAGAGGACCGACTCGCCGGAGACGTAGTAGTACTCGACCTGAACGACGTCGCCGTCGGCCTTGTACTCGACGACGGCGCACTTCTTGTCCTCGATCTGCTCCTCGCCCTTGACGCGGACCGCCAGGGTGAGGGTGCGGGCGCCCTCGTCGCTTCCACCTTCCTCGCCGCCGTCCGAGCCGGTCTCCTCGGTGACGGTGAGCTGGTACTGCCAGCTGGTGCCGGGCGCGAGGGGGAAGTGATCGGCGTCGTCCGCGCGGGCGATCGGCGCCGCCACGATCAGGACGAGCGCGAAGGCGAGCGTGGCGCGGATGGCCTTGCCGTGCATGGTCTTGTGCTCCTCGTTCTACGGTAGGGACGGATCGAGTACCGTCCGAGCCGCGCATTATAGCTCCCGGTTGAGGCGATTCAAGATCGGTGACGACACCCGGTTGGGTCGGGAGGGGCGGGTCGCCGCGACCCGCCGATGCGGATGTCTTGCGGCCCCCCGAGCGCGGCTGGTAAGATACGCCAGCACTCAACCTCCTTACGATTCAGCAGTTCGCGCGCCGAGGCCACCGTTCTCTCGGATGGGCCGCCTCGCCTTCGCAGCCGGAGTGAGTCCTTCTGATGCCGACTCCCGAAGACGAGCTCTTCGGCCGTATCGCGCTCGAGAGCAAGCTCGTCAGCAAGAACCAGCTCTCCCGCGCCCTCGCGGACCTCGAGACGCGCCTCGACGCGGGCGAGGAGATCACGGTCGGTGACCTGCTCCGCGAGCAGGGAGTCATCACCGAGATCCAGTTCGTCTCGATCCGAAACGCGCAGCTCTACCGGCAGCGGCGACACGAGGACAAGTCGCTCGGTCGGAAGCTCATCCGGCGCGAGCTCGTCGGGCGTGATGCGATCGAGGCCTCGCTCGAGGAGCAGAAGAGCGAGTACTCGCGCACCGGCAAGTGCCGCCCGCTCGGCGCGATCCTCATCGAGCGCGGCGACGTCGACAAGGACGCCTACGACGAGTTCGCCAAGCAGGTCGAGCTGCGTCGCGCGATGAAGCGGCGCACCAAGACGATGACCGACGGCGCGATCCCGGCGACCAGCGGGCGCTTCCGGTCGATCCAGGGACCTGGCGGCGAGAGCAAGCCCGCACCCGGCGGCCCGGTGCCCGAGGGGATGAAGGCGTGCCCGCTCTGCGAGCGGCCGATCAAGTCCGAGGCGGTCCGCTGCCGCTACTGCAAGCGGGACCTGCCGAAGGCGACGAAGCCGCAGGTGATCGAGCTCACCCAGCGACCGGCGCCGGGGCTGGCCGCCGCCGTGTCGGGCGCCGATCTCGCGGCGGCCGACGTCAGCTCCGAGCCGTCCGACGCCGACCTGGCCTCGGAGTCCGGCTCCCTGCACGCGCCGATGGGACCGGCGGTCGAGATCACCGGCCTCGACGACTCCGACGCATCCGAGCCTGTCCCCGACGACGGCGGAGAGCCGGTCGCGGCGCCCTCGGCGCCCTCGGCCTCGGAGCCCGGCGCGGCGGAGGAGCCCGAGGAGGCCGAACGGCCCGAGAGCGACGAGGCCGACGAGGAGGTGCCCGCGCCCGACGAGCGCGAGGATCCCGAGGAGCCCGAGGAGCCCGAGGTCGCGCTCGAGGACTCGACCGCCGCATCGGATCTCGGCGAGGAGGAGGTCCTCCTCGAGGGCGACTCGGCCGAGCGCCCGTCCTGGGCGGCGGCGGCGTTCGAGGACCGCGTGCCCGCGTCGATCTCGTCGTCCTCCCAGGACTCCGAGCCGGCCGAGGACGTCGAGGTCGAGGCGGCCCGAACCCGGGTCGACGACAACGACAGCCTCGAGGAGCTGGAGTCGATCGAGGAGATCGCCTCGGGCGAGGACCTCGAGGAGGACTCCGACGACGACGAGGACGACGCGGCAGACGGTGAGCCCGAGGCCGCCGCGGCGCCTCCGCCCGACGCGCCCATGCTGGAGACCTTCGACGCGGACAGCGACGCGCTCGATGACTTCGACGACGACGACTTCGCCGACGACGACGAGGACGACTCCGACGAGGAGATCATCGAAGAGGTCGTCGAGGAGCTCGTCGATGACGATGACGACGAGGACGACGACGAAGAGGAGGAGGTCGTCGAGGAAGTCGTCGAGGAGATCCTCGGCGAGGCCGACTCGGACTCGGACGAGGTCGAGGAGGAGGTCGTCGAGGAGATCGTCGGCGAGGATGCCGCCGACTCGGACGACGACGACGACGAAGAAGAAGAGGACGACGCGGACGCCGACGGCACGCCGGACGGATTCGTCGACGGCCCGGACGCCCCGCGCTCCGAGGACGAGGACACCGTCGACGAGGCCGACGCCCGCGAGGCGGTCGCCGTGGCCGCCGAGTCGAGCGGCGTCGCCTCCGTCGCGGCCGCGGCGGTCGAGGAGGCGGCCGCGATGGCGGTCGCCTCGACCACCACCGCGCTCGCCACGCCGTCGGCCCTGGCCGGGGGCTCGGACGCCATGAGCCCCGAGGCGATGACCCCGCTCAGCGACGTCGACCTCGAGGACTCGGCCGGCGTCCCCTCGGGCGAGCGGGCCGCCCTCACCGTCGTGCCGGCCGGCGGCGGCTCGGGCGTGCCTCAGGACATCGGGCTGCTGTCGGACGCAGTCGACTCGGCCGACATGATGGAGAGCCACGAGCGAGCCGCGCTCGGCGCCGACGCGACGACCGTCGCCCCGCCCGAAGAGGCCGAGGCGGACGAGAAGCCGACCGCGACCGACGAGGCGAGCGAGGAGACCGCGCCACCCCTCAGCGAGACCGAGGCGCCCACCGTCTACGACGGCGCATCGCCGGTGGTCGATCAGGAGCTCGCGCCGGCGCCGCTCGACGCGCCGACCGAGGAGATCGACGGCGACGAGGACGCCGACGATGCGGATGGCGCCGAGGTCGGAGGATCGTCGCAGACGATCGGCCCGAACCCCGACCCGGCGGAGGCCGCGACCGACGACGCGGGCGACGGGTCGCCCTTCGACAGCGAGGCCGTCACCGACGACCACACCGCCGGCGCGCCGATGCTCGCCGACGCCGCGTCGGCCGGCCGCGCGCCCGGCGTGAGCATGGAGACGGCCGCCGACGCGGCCGAGTCGCTCCCGGCGCTCATGAGCTCGCTCGTCCGGAGCGAGCTGACCGACACCGTGATGGAGGACTCGTTCGACCGCTCGGAGCCCCGCCTGGGCTCGGTGCCGGTCACCGAGGAGCGTGTCCGCGCCGCGTTCGAACGCGCGCAGCGGCTCGCGTTCAGGACGTTCCTCCACGAGCTCGGCCTCGACGAGGTCGCCGGCTTCCTCGGGGAAGCCGACGATCCCGACGAGTCCGATGACGACATCGATGCCGACGGCGTCGAGGAGCTCACCGCCTGATGTTCGCCGACCGCCGTTGCATCCGCCTCGTCGCCATCGCCCTCGCCGTCGGGCTCGTCCTCATCGCCGCGGGCGCGACCACCACGCCGCGCGCCGCCCGCGCCGGCATCTGGGACGACTACAAGAGCCTGACCCGCGCGGAGCGGTGGCTCGCCCTGCGCTACTTCTGGCAGGTCCCCTCGGCCTTCGGCGCCGCCCGCTGGGCGCGCGCCGAGAGCGCCGGGCTCTACCCGCAGCTCTCGGGCCAGGACGACCAGCGCGATGCCTATCGCCACTCGATCTGGAACGGGTCGATGACGCGGCGGCTCGGCAGCATCACCGCCGCCAAGCGCTGGGGCGACGCGCACGAGTCCGACCCCGCGAACCCGCCGGCGCGGCGGGCGATGGACCTCGAGAACAACCGCCGCGGCCGCGAGATGACGTGGGCGCGCCGGACCACCTCGGGTCCCTGGTGGTGGCGGCGGACGTCGATGCCGGGCGACGCCGACATCGCGACGATGCTCGGCGACGCGGTCGACGCGGGCGGCCTCGTCATGATCGACGAGGTGAACGGGCAGCGCGACCCGCACGCGGGAACGCTCGTCCCGACGCGGCGCCCGTAGGTGACCGCCTCGCGCGCGCCGCGCGCGTCCGAGCTCGCCGTCGCCGCCCTCGTCCTCGCGGTCGTCGCCGGCGCCGTCGCGTTCGCGCTGTGGCCGCGGGCCGACGGCTCGCCCAAGGCGGAGTCGATCGCCGCGCGCCCCGCGTCGGTCGGTCCGGCGGGCCTCTCGGTGTCCGCGCCGGTCTCGGGGCCCCACGCACGCCCGTCGACGGGAGCGGCCGGACCGGCGGCGCCGTCCGCCGGGTCGGGCGCGGTCGACCCGCCCGATGGCTTCGACGACGCCCGCGGACGTGCCCGCGGGATCGACGCGCCGACCCCGCGCCCGCCCTGGGACGAGGCCCCGCCGGCGATCCGTCCAGCCGTCGGCACGGTCGTCGACGCGCGGACGAGCGCGCCGATCCCCGGCGCGTGGATCACCTGGCGCCTGCCGCCGCCGGAGGTCGCCGCCGAGGTGCTTGTGATGACCGCGCGCGCCGAGCGCCTCCCCGAGCAGACGATGCTCACCGACGCGCGTGGGCGGTTCGAGCTGGACCGGCTGCCCGATGACGCCGGGTTCCTCGCGCCGCGGGTGTTCGTCTCGGCGCGGGGCTACGCGAGCGCGAGCGCGCTCCCCGGGCTGGCCCGCGACATCGTGATCGCGCTCGTCCCGGCCGGCGGGCTCGCGATCGAGGTCGACGCCGACCCGGCGCCCGACCGCGTGATCGTCGAGGTCCGCGCGGCGTCGCCCGACCCCGACCCCGATCTCGAGGCGCTCCTCCTCGCCCTCGACCCGGTTCGCGTCCCGGCCGAGTTGCGGGGCCTCCCGCCGGGTCGCTACCGGGTGTCGGTCGTCGGCGCGCCCGAGGCGGTCTCGGTCGCGGTGGAGGTCCGCGCGGGCGAGACGACGACGGCGCGGTTCGAGCTGCCGACGACGCGCGTTCACGGGCGGATCGTCGGCGCCGGTCTCGCTCTCCTCGTCGAGCGGACGACCGGCGCCGAGCGACCGATCGAGCACGTGGGCGAGAGCTACGAGCTCGTCCTCCCGCGCGGCGGGCGATGGGACGTCCTGGCCGTGAACGAGGCGCAGGACGCGCGACGCATCGCCGAGCTGCTCCTCGACGCGCCCGAGGTGGCGCTCGACCTCGACCTCGACGGCGAGGACCGGCCCGGCGACGCGGCCCGGATCGTCGTGCACGTCGATGGCCGCCCGCTCGCCGCGCCCCGCCTCGGCCTGGTGAGGCTCGATGGGCCAGACGCGGTGACGGCCCGGCCGGCTCCCGATCTCCCCGGCGCCTACGACGCCGAGCTCGGGCCGGGACGCTGGGCCGTCTTCGACGACGAGCGCTGGCTCGGCGAGGTCGTCGACCCGGTCGGTCGATCATCGGTCGCGCTCGACGCCCGCCGCCGATCCGTCGTCGTGCGCCTGACCGCGCCGGCCGACCTCGGCGACGACGAGCGGATCCGCGTCGGCGTGGCGCTCGTGCCGGAGCCGCTCCTGGAACGCCCCGATCTCCGCGCGCAGTTTCTCCGCCCCGGAGGGTCGGCCGCGTGGTCGGAGCGGGTCGGCCCCGACGGGGCGCTCCTCGAGCTGCCCGTCCACGTGCCCGGGCGCTACGTCCTGATCGTCGAGAGCGACCTCGGCCCGTGGCAGCGCTCGATCACCGTGCCGGGCGACCCGGAGGTGGAGGTCGTCCTCGGCCGGCCGCGCTGACCGCGTCGTCTGTTCGGTCGACCCGGCGCGCGGTATACTCTCGCCTCGAAATCCGAGCCCTCGCAGCCGCCCAGGAGGCCATCCCGTGACCGACCAGCTCCTGAAGGACAAGACCGGCATCGTCTTCGGCGTCGCCAACAAGCGCAGCATCGCCTGGGCGATCGCGAAGCAGCTCTCCGGCGCGGGCGCGAAGCTCGCGTTCACGTTCCAGGGCGAGAAGCTCGAGGGCAAGGTCCGGCCGCTCGTCGAGACGCTCCCGGGCGACAACCCGATCCTGCCGTGCGACGTCACCCGCGAGGCGGAGGTCGACCAGGTCTTCGCCGACCTCGGCGAGCGCTGGGGCAAGCTCGACTTCGTCGTCCATTCGATCGCCTTCGCCCCGAAGGCGGACCTCGAGGGCCGCTTCTCCGAGACGAGCCGCGACGGCTACCTCCTGGCCCAGGAGATCAGCTCCTACTCGCTCGTGCTGCTCGCCCGGAAGGCGGCGCCGCTCATGAAGGACGGCGGCGCGATCATGGCGATGACGTATCTCGGCGGCGAGCGGGCGGTGAAGGGCTACAACGTCATGGGCGTGGCGAAGGCGGCGCTCGAGAGCTCGATCCAGTACCTCGCCGACGACCTCGGCCCGCAGGGGATCCGCGTGAACGCGATCTCGGCCGGACCGGTCAACACCCTCGCCGCGCGCGGCGTCTCGGGCTTCACCGGGATCCTCGACGTGGTCGCCGAGAAGGCGCCGCTGCGTCGCAACGTCGAGACCTCGGAGATCGCCTCGACGGCGCTCTTCCTGCTCAGCGGCATGTCGAGCGGGGTCACCGGCGAGGTGATCCACGTCGACTGCGGGTTCCATTGCCTCGGGCTCTAGTCGGTCGCCTCGGGGAGTGCGTGGCGATGCGGCGAAGCAAGATCCTTCCGGTCGCGGTCGCCGGCGTCGCGCTCGTGATGCTTCTCGGGGCCGCGGGGTGCGCCGCCAGCCATGCGGGACACGAGTTCGTCCCATCGCGCGAGCTCGCCGGCGCGATTCCCGCGGAGCTCGCGCGAGAGAAGCTCGCGTCGAGAATCGTGAGCTGCGGCACCCGCGAGCTCTCGGGGTCCTTCGAGGAGGCGTTCGGCAGCGGCATCCTCGGCGCGCCGTTCTTCCCCGCTTCGGTCGAGGTGACCGCCGAGGGGCTCGTCGTCACGGATGACGGCGGGAAGGAGACGATCACCGGGTACGACCGCCTCACGTTCGCCGCGGCGTTCACCGCGGACAACGCGAGCCGAATCGAGTTCTACTCGGTCGGGATCGACTGCGGCCGGCCGAAGCTCCTCATCCTCAACGTCGGCAATGACTCGAGCTGGTCGTCCGATGACTACGAGGCCGCCGCGAGCGATCGGACCGAGGTGATCATGGAGGCGCTCGCCAGCCTCGGCGCCAAGCTCGTGACGAAGGACGAGCTCGAGGACCGCGTCGGCCGCTGACCTCGCGCCTCGGTGTCGCTCGCCTGAGCGCGACGGCGCTACTTCTTCTTGCGCGCCGCTTCGGCCGCCCGGTAGGCCTGCTTCTCGACGATGAAGTTGAGGAGCATCTGCTGGAGCGCGAAGCCGTCGCCGCCCTCGTCCTTCTGGCTGTAGAAGTGGCTCAGGACGTGGAGGATCGCTCCGCCGCGAAGCTCCTCGACGTAGCTGCCGTCGTCGCCGGTCGTGCTCCCGCCGTAGCGGCTGCCGCCGGTCGTGGGGCGGGACGGGCGTCGCCGCTTGCCCCCGGCTGGCGCGCCGAAGCGGGTGACGATCGCGACGATGCCCGAGCCGTGGGTCGAGGCGAGCTCGTCGCTGTGGACGAGCACCTGGCTCTGGCCGCCGGGGCGCACGGTGAAGCTGGCCCCGTCGATCTTCCACTTGAACGAGGCGGCCTTGAACGGGTCGGCCGGGAAGACGTCGCGCAGGAGCGGGTGGCTCTCCGCGCCCTTCGCCGGGGTGATCCCGACGTGGAGCTCGCCGGTGCTCCCGGCCATCGAGATCGTCTTCGGGAAGCTCGGCGCGACGACGTTCTGGAGCTCCCAGTCCGAGGTGAAGACGTAGCCGCCGCGGGCGGTGAACTCGCGGAGCCGCTGCTGCCCCTCGGGCGAGAGCTTCCCGGTCTGCTCATCGCAGTTGAAGATCACGATCTGCTTTGGGTTCAGCGGGAAGGCCGCGAAGTCCGTCCGCTGGACGAGGGTGTAGGGCAGCCCGAGCGCCCGGAGGACGTCCTGGCACTGATCGAACACGCCGGTGACGACGATGATATCGTCCTTCTCGAGCCCCTCGAGGGTGCGGTAGGCGTCGGGGCGGTTCTCCTTCATCCGGTCGACGACGGTGCCACCGATCTTGTTGCCGCCCTCCTTCTCGCGCTCCTTCTTCTTCTCGGCGGCGCCCTCGGCGCTCCACTCGGCGCCGTGGAGGTCCATCCAGTTGCGCCAGTCGACGCCGTCCTCGAGGTCCTCGCCGGTCAGGTCCTGGAGGGTCCGGATCGCCTTGCGCCGCACCGGGTCGCCGAACGCGCCGATCTCCTTCGGCGGGTTCTCCTGGTCGCGCTTCTCGAGGAACGCGATCAGCATCTCGATCGACTCGAGCGTCCTGCGCTCGGCGAAGCCCTCGAGCGCCGCGAGGGCGAGGCCCTCGTCCCGACCGTTCATGGCCCCGAGGAGCGCGTCCTTGCCCTCGGGCCAGTTCGCCTGGGCGAGCGCCATCACGAAGAGCCAGCGGACGCGCCGGTCCTTGTGCTTCTCGGCGTTCTTGATGATGAACGCGCGCGCCTTGTCGTCGGTGAACGTCGCGATCGCGGCGGCGACGTCCTCGTGGGCGCCGGTGCCGGCCGACGCGACGGCCGCGCTGGTCAGCAGCTTCGCCGCGCGGCTGCTGTCGTCGCGAGCGACCTCGCGCGACGACGCTGCGACGGCCGCCGCGTCCTTCGCGGAGACGGCCGCCTCGAGGGCGCTCTTCGCCTTCGACCACTCCTTCGCGTCGAGGCCGCCCGCCTGCGCGACGGTCGCGATGGCGAGGCAGGCGAGCAGGACCACGGCGGCCGCGGGGAGACGGCGGAGGGCGTTCGACATGGAGTGACCTCGGCGGAAGGGGCGGACTCGAATGGACGGACGTAAGTCCCGATGAGAGCGAAGCGCGCGCCGCCGATTGTCATCCCCAGGTAAATCAGAGAGTTAGGCCCCAAGGGGTCATAGGCCCCAAGGGGTCATAGGCCCCAAGGGGTCATAGGCCCCAAGGGGTCATAGGCCCCAAGGGGTCATAGGCCCCAAGGGGTCATAGGCCCCAAGGGGTCATAGGCCCCAAGGGGTCATAGGCCCCAAGG
>JAJDCQ010000274.1 GCA_029260755.1 Planctomycetota bacterium
GTCGTGGAGCTTCCGCTGCTCGACGTCGAGGAGGTAGAAGGCGGTCGTCGCGTCGCACCGCTCGCCCACGCGGGCGAGGCGGACGAGCCGCGCGAGGACCTCGTCGGGATGAAGCCCCGACTCGCACTCGAGCAGGGCGTCCGAGACTCTCGAGGCGTCCGCTAGCGTCGTCGTCATCGTGTCGTCTCCCTCTCTCTCGTCGTAGAGCTTGGTCGCGTTCTCTCTTTCTATATACGCTCGAGGTGGGGTCTTTGTTTCGTTATTTTTAAGGTTTTTATCGTATCGCTCTGCCTCGCGTCGGCGGGGCGTCGTTCACCGCGCGACGGGGTTGCGACCTGGCGGTTCGGCGCCACTCGGCGGGCGAGACCGAGTGACCCGGGCGACCGGACGCCTGCCGTCGAGGGGGCTTGTCCTCTTGTACTCAGGGAAGCCGGACCGGGCTGTGGGCGCCGAGTCTCGGAGGAGCCTTTCGCAGACGCGGCCCTCCCCGCCCTCCGTGACCTGCGAGGTTCGGCTGGAGGGGAGCCCCGAACGGCAAGGGTGATTGCAGGAGGGGAGGCGAGGGAGGCGCGACGCGATCACGGCGGAGAGTGCGAGCGCGTCTCTTGGATGGCTGGTCCGTTGCTCGTTTCCGGAGGGGAGCTCGCTCTTCCTCGTCCGGAGATTCGGCCATTCGCGGATGGGAGCTAGAGCTAGTGCGGGCCGGTGATCCGGAAGATGCGTCCGACGTAGGCCGTTCGGAACGAGGCGACCGCGCGCCCGGTCGAGCGGGCGAGCGCGGCGGCCGGGTCGAGCGCGTCGTCGCTCGGGTCGATCGTCGGCGCGGGGGCGAGGTCGTCGCGCAGCTCGACGATCGCCGCGTCGACTCCCTCGACGCGCGGCGCGTGCTCGCCGGCGGCGATCACCGCGACGAGGCGCGTGCCGGGGGCTGTGGTGATCGTCCACGCGACCGGCTCGCTCGACACCAGGACCAGGACGATCGGCGCCGCGCGTCGGTCGATCCGGACCGTCACCCTCCCGGTCGGGTGGAAGCCCGGAGCCGGTCGCGCGCCGGCGCCCTCGTGGACGGCGACGACGTGGAGCTCCGCGTCGGCGGGGAGCCGTTCGAGGGTCGCCGCGTCGAGGACGGCGCAGGCGCGGGCGAGCGCTCGAGTGACGTGCTCCGGCGCGGCGGCGGGCGGCGGCGGGGCCGCGTCGCCGCCGGTCTCCGCGTCGAGTGGCTCGACCGCGGTCATGGGCGGGCCGTCGATCGCCGGCGCTCCGTTCGTCTCCGTCGGCGTCGGCGTCGGCGGGCGATGCCAAGTCGCGACGGTCCACGTCAACGCCGCGGCGACGATCGCCGCGAGGAGCGGCCTCAGCATCCCGCCGCCGCCGATCGACATGGTCGCCGGCGGCGAGGTCGAACGAGACGGCGGGGGCGCGGAGCTCGCGCCGTCGGGCGCCAGCTCCGAGCGGACCCGGTCGAAGAAGCGCGCCTCGAACTCCGCGCTCGGCGTCGATCCGGGGAGATGGCTGAGGACGCTCCGGAAGTAGTCGAGCTCCTCCCAGCGCTCGTTGCAGTTTGGGCAGTCGGCGACGTGGGCGCGCGCCCGATCGGCCTGCTCGGGCGCGAGCTCGTCGTCGAGGAGGAGCGAGAGCTCCTCCTCCTCGATACACGCGCCGTCCCCAGGCCGCGCCACGTCGCTCATCCCCACGCGCTCATCCCCCCGTCGTGCTCGCCCGCACCGGGCGGAGCCGCTTCGCGAGCAGGGTTCGCCCTCGGGCGAGCCGACTGCTCACGGTCTTGACCGAGGTCTCGAGCACCTTCGCGACCTCCTCGTAGGTCAGCCCCTGCAGGTCGCGGAGGACGACCGCCTCGCGGTAGGGCTCGGGGAGATCGGCGATCGCGGCGCGGACGGCGTCCTCCCGCTCGAGGGCGAGGGCGCTCGCCTTCGGGCCGGGCTCGCGGGTGTTCGCCGGATCGACCGGTGGCATCCCGATGGTGAGCCGGCGTCCCGGCTGGCGGAGCCAGTCGATCAGGATGTTGCGCGCGATCGCGTAGATCCACGGCGTGAACGGCCGGCCGTCGGTGTAGGTGGCGGCCGACTTCAGCAGCCGGAGGAAGACCTCCTGCGCCAGGTCCTCGGCGCGGTGGCGGTCGCCGGTCATCCGGTGGAAGTAGTCGACCATCGGTCCCTTGAAGGTGGTCATGAGCCAGGCGAGCCCGCGGGCATCCCCGCGGCGGAACCGGCTCATCAGGAGCTCGGGCGACTCGAGGGCGACGATGTCGGTCGCCGTCGCGCCGCCGCCCTCCGCGCCCGTCTCGCTCGCCGCCTGCGCCTGGCTCACGGTCTCCCTCGCACGTCTCTCGCCCGCTCGCGGCGAGCTCGTCTCCGGCCATCCTATCGTCGGATCCTCCTTCGCCGCTTCCGGGAGCGCGCCCGGGAACGGGGGGCGGAGGCTCCGACCGCGTGGCGAAGCCGTCCGGCGACCGACGGCGCGCCGGGAGGCCGGGCCCGCGGGTCCTTCTCGAGGCACTCCAGGATCAGATCCTGGAGCTCGCTCGAGACGTCGGGCGCGAGGCGCCGGAGCGGCTCGGGCAGCCCGTGGACGACCGCGTGGGCCGTCTCCGACATGCTCGCGCCGAGGAACGGGGGGCGGCCCGCGAGGGCGAAGTAGAGCACGGCGCCGAGGCCGTAGACATCGGTGCGCGGAGAGACCTCGGCGCCCACGCACTGCTCGGGAGCCGCGTAGCTCGCCGTTCCCGCGAACCCGCTCGCGCGGCCGGCGCTCCCGATCTCGCGGGCGAGGCCGAGGTCGGCGAGATGGGCGCGCCGCGCCCGATCGACGAGGACGTTTCCGGGGCTGAGGTCGGCGTGGACGATCCCGTGGGCGTGCGCGTGGGCGAGCGCGTCGGCGATCGAGAGGGCGATCCGGACCGCGCGCATCGGATCGAGCGCGCCGCCGTTGGCGACGAGCCGCCCGAGCGAGACGCCCTCGATCAGCTCCAGGACGAGGTAGGGACGGTCCCGATGCGCCGACACCTCGAGCAGCCGGACGATCCGCGGGTGCCGCAGAGCGCGCTGGATCCGAGCCTCGCGACAGAGCCGACGCCGCCGCCGATCGAGGCGCGCCTCGTCGTCGACCTCGGAGATCCACTTGATCGCGACCGAACGACGTCGCGAGGAGTCCCAGGCCCGGTGCACGGTCGCCATGCCTCCGATTCCGATCGGAGGCCCGATCCGGTAGGGGCCGAGCCGCTCGGGGATCCGTGCCGCGCACCGCTCGCGCCGGCGGAAGTGCCGTCGACGCGCCGCCTCGGTCTCCACCGGATCGAGGAGCGCGACCCCCCCGTTCCGTCGGACATCCATCATCAACCTCTCTCTCGTTCTCTCCCTCTGCACCGCGAGGCGTCTCTCGCGCCTCGCGTCTCCTCCTACGGAGCTCGCGGGCGGAGATGGAACCGAAAAGAGAAGTGGGAGGTTTCTTCGCGGCCTCCCGTAGCAGGGCACGACGTCGAGACGAAGGCCGGCGCCGGGGCATCCCGACGCGGGGCGGGTCGTTCCCGCCCCTCGCCGATCCGACCGACCCCCGAGCGAACCCTCTTCCCGAGGATCGGCGGCGCCGGACGAACCGGCGCCGGCCTCGCTTGCGTCCTTCGAGAGCCCGAACGACACCGGGGCGTTGCGGGAACTCCGTGATCGATGGATGACGCGTCTGGGGCACGGCGCCCCTTTCGACTCATCCCCGCGCCGACGTGGCGATCGACGTAACCCCCCGGCCCGACGCGCGGGAGGCCGCGATGCGGCGGCTGGCACGCGCCTTGTTCTCGTTCTTCGTCGGTGGCCGCGATCGGGCGGCCCCGTGGCGAGGAGCGGGGATCGGTTTGTTCGACTCGGACGAGACCCGAGCAGCGCCGATCAGCCCCGGCGGGGCGGTCGGTCTGCCGGCGGTCGACTCCTCGTGGCGGATCGGTCGCTACGAGGTGATCGGCGAGATCGGTCGCGGCGGGATGGGCGTCGTCGTCCGCGCCCGGGACCCGCGTCTCGGGCGCGACGTCGCGATCAAGATGATCATCGATCCGCAGAGCCTCCCGCGCCGCCTCGCCCGCTTCGAGCAGGAGGCGCGCGCCGCGGCGCGCCTGCGCCATCCGGGGATCGTGACCCTGCACGAGGTCGGCGAGTCCGACGGACGCCCCTACCTCGTGATGGACTTCATCGCCGGCGAGTCCCTCGACGTCGTCCTCGACCGCGGCCTCGCGCCGCGCGCCCTCGCCGACGTCCTCCGCGAGGTCGCCCTCGCCCTCGAGCACGCCCACCGGGCTGGCATCATCCACCGCGACGTCAAGCCCGAGAACGTCCTCCTCGACGAGGCCGGGCGGCCGCACCTGACCGACTTCGGCGTCGCCCGCGAGCAGGGCAGGACGCGGCTGACCCGGACCGGCGTCTTCGTCGGCACGCCCGCCTACGGCTCGCCCGAGCAGATCCGGGGCGAGGCGATCGGGCCGGCGACGGATGTGTGGGCGCTCGGCGCCGTCCTCTACCGCGCCCTCGTCGGGGAGCCGCCGTTCGAGGGCGAGAGCCTGGTCGAGATCGCCCACAAGGTGCTCACGACCGACCCGGTCCCGCCGAGCCAGATCGACGCGACCGTCCATCGTGACCTCGAGACGATCGCCCTGCGCTGCCTCGAGAAGGACCCGACGCGGCGCTACGGCTCGGCCGGCGCGGTCGCCGCCGACCTCGGCCGCTTCCTCGACGGGGTCGCGATCGAGGCGCGCCCGCTCGGGCCCGTCGAGCGCGCCGTGCGCTGGGGGCGTCGCCGCCGGGCCGGCATCCTCCTCGCGGCGGTCCTCGTCCTCGCCGGCGTCGGCATCACGGCGGGCGTCGGAGCGGGCGCCCGCCGGGCCCGCGAGGACCTCACCGCCGATGCGCGCGCCGAGGCGCGGCGCGCCCGGGCGGCGGCGGCGACCTCGAACGATCCGGGCGACGCGCTCGCGGACGGGCGCACGGGCGGCGCGGCCGACGCGCTCCCGCGCCGCCTCCTCCTCAGCCTCGACGCGCTCGAGGCGGCCGCGCGGCTGCACGCGATGCAGCCCGACGACGAGGCCGCCCGCGACGGCGCGATCGCGAGCGCCGTCGACCTCGCCGAGGTCGCGCTCGATGCCGCCCAGTGGGAGCTCGCCCGGAGCGCCGTGGTCCGCGCGCGTCGCCTCGGGGCGCCCGTCGAGCTCGCCGAGTACCTCGATGAGCGCATCGCCGATGCCGAGGCGCGGGCGGCCCGCGAGCGGCGCGAGCGCGTCGAGGCGGTCCTCGCCCGGGCGAGCGCCGGCGAGCTCGTGCTCGGGCAGTCCGACGCCTACGACGACGCCCTCTTCCTCCTCGCCCGATCTCCCGATGCGGACACGGTCGCCCTCCTTTGCGCGAAGCTCGATGAGGTGTCGGGCTCGCTCCGCGCGGCGACCCGGGCGGCGCTCCTCGAGGCGGCCGATCACGTGCCCGGCCTCGAGGCCTCGGTCGACCGGATCCTCGCGCTGCCGCCGGGCGAGCCCGCCGCCGCCCCGGACCGGGAGCGATGGGACCGGGCGCTCGCGGTGCTCGAGGCGACGGCGCGTCGCCGGCGCGCCTCGATGGCACCCGGCGTCTCGGTCGACGGCTCGCGCCTCCTCGCGCAGGCCCAGGCGCGCGCGCTCGGCCGGACGGGACCGATCGTCGCGAAGCTCATCTGCGAGGCCCTCGGGCGGATCGGCCGGTCGGATGCGATCGATGCGCTCGGCCGCTACATCCACGCCGAGTGGGACGTCTACCGCGCGCTCCCGGCGGCGACCGCGCTCGGACGGATCGGGCGCCCTCGCGGCCTCGTCCTCGCGCTCCACGCCCGCGAGCGCCTCGGCCGGAACGGGCCCCTCCGGAGCGTCATCGCGCGCTTCGCCGGCGGACTAGCCGGCGACCGAGGAGACGTCGTCGCGAGCTCCGCGACGTCGGCGTCCGACCTGATCGTGCTCGGCGAGCTGCACGCCCTGTCGGGCGATCCGGCCGCCGCGATCGAGTGCTACGACCGCGCCCTCGCCATCGATCCGGCGGCCGTCACCGCCCTCGGCGGGCGCGCGCTGGCCCGCCGCAACCTCGGTCGTCGAACCGGGCGACCGGAGCTCCTCGACGTGGCGATCGCCGACCTCGATCGGGCGATCGAGATCGCGCCCTGCTGGTCCGACGCCTGGCTCCACCGCGGGCTCTGTCGGATCGATCGGGGCCTGGTCGGCGCCGGCCTCGCCGACCTCGACGAGGCGATCCGGCTCGCCCCGAACGACGCGATCGCCGTCGGGATCCGTGGCGCGATCAAGCACAACCGCGGCGACCCGCGCGGCGCCGTCCCCGACCTGACCCGCGCCGTGCAGCTCGATCCCCGCCGGACGGCCGCCCTCTGCGATCGGGCGAAGGCGTTCGTGAAGCTCGGCGACCTCGACCGCGCGATCGCCGACTACTCGTTCGCCGTCGCGATCGAGCCGGACGACGCCAAGAACTGGGGCGAGCGGGGGCGGCTCCTCGCCCGCGTCGGTCGCCACGAGCCGGCGGTCCGCGACCTCTCCCGCGCGATCGAGCTCGACCCGTCGCAGGGATCGTGGTGGTACTTCCGCGCGGGGTCGCGGCATCGCCTCGGCGACCCGGTCGGGGCGAAGAACGACCTCGACCAGTGCCTCGAGATCGACGGCGATCACCCGCGCGCCCTGGCGATGCGAGGCTCGGTCCGGCTCGCCCTCGGCGAGCCCGCCGCGGCGATCGCCGACCTCGATCGGGCGCTGCGGCTCGAGCCGCGGTCGGCCTTCGCGCGCGGCGAGCGGGGGCGGGCGCGCATCGCCGCGGGGGACCTCGCCGGCGCCGTCGAGGACCTCCGCGTGGCGATCCCGCTCGCGAGGGACCCGGCGCGGCATCTCCACGACCTCGGCGTCGCCCTCCACGGCCTGGGCGATCCGGACGGCGCCCTCGCCGCCCTCGACCGGGCGGTGCAGCTCACGCCGGGTTCGCCGGACGTGCTCACGAGCCGCGCCCGCGTGCGCGTCGCGCGCGGCGAGATCGACGCGGCCCTCGAGGACCTCCGGGGCGCCATCGCCGCCGACGGCGAGCACGCCGGCGCCTGGGCCGGCCTCGCGGTGATCCTCCGCGACGCGGAGCGGCTCGACCAGGCGCGTCAGGCGGCCGACCGCGCCGTCTCGCTCGCCGGGAGCGTCGCCTCGCACGCCGTGATGCGGGCCGACCTCCTCCTCCTCCTCGGCGAGACCGAGGCGGCCCTCGTCGACCTCGACCGCGCGATCGAGCTCGATCCCGCGCGAGCCGCGAGCTGGCATCACCGCGGGCTCGCCCGCTACGAGGCGGGCGACCGGGCGGGTGCCCGGTCCGACTTCACCCGGGCGATCGAGCTCGCCCCCGACGCCCCCGAGTCGTGGACGCAGCGCGGGGTGCTCCGCGGCCAGGACGGCGACCTCTCCGACGCGATCGAGGACCTCACCCGAGCGATCGCGCTCGCCCCCGAGCGCGTCGAGCCCTGGGTCGCCCGAGCGGCGGCGTTCGCGGCGGCCGACCGGACGATGGAGGCGGCGGCCGACTACGCGCGCGTCCTCGAGCTCGCGCCCGAGGGCCCGACGGCGGAGGCGGCGCGCGCGGCGCTCCGGGTGCTTCGGCCGTAGTCAGTCGGGCTGCTCCGGGAGTTCGGCGGGCTCGCCTTCGGCGAGCAGGATGTCACCACGGAGACACGGAGGACACCGAGGATCACGGAGAGAGAAGCGAGTAGCTCGTTCCGGGCTGGCGCGCTCTTCCATCCGTCCATCCGTCCGTCCGTCCGCTCTCTTCGACCGAGATCACGCGCACCCGAAGCTCCTCCGTGCCTCCGTGCCTCCGTGGTTCCATCCTCGTCACGAAGCGACACCAACCCGGTAGGCGCCGCCCGCGCCTCTCCGTCAATTCTCCGTGTCCTCCGTGTCTCCGTGGTGACATCCCTTCGCCGAAGGCGAAGCCGCCCGCCGCTGGCCGCGCGCTACCCCGCGATCCCGAAGACGGTCAGCCCGCCCTGGACCTGGGCGAGGAGGATCGTCGCCGGATCCCAGGCGAGCGCCCCCTCGACGCCGAAGCCGCCGGCGAGGTCGGGCGCCCCGGCGACGGAGCCGACCGTCGCGTCGGCCCCGAGGTGAAGGAGGCGCACCTGCCCCGAGGCCGACTGGACCGCGATGACGCGGCCGCCGGGCGAGGCGCCGATCGCGGTGAGGCGAGGCGGGACTCGCCGGGGCGACGCATCGCCGTCGCCGCTGCCCCACACCTCGGACGGCGCGAGCCGGCGGAGGGCCTGGCGGGCCATGACGTCCCAGACGATGACGCTGCCGTCGACCGCGCCGCTGACGAGCCACCGCCCGTGCCTGGCGAAGGCGAGCCCGCGCGCCTCGGCGTCGTGACCGCCGAGGTCGGCGAGGGTCACGCCCGTCGCGAGGTCGTGGAGGTGGACGCTGCCATCGGCGGCGGCCGTCGCGAGGATCGGCCCGCCGCCGGTCAGGCCCGGGCTGACGGCGAGGCACCGGAGCGGCTTCCCGATCGGACGCTCGTAGAGCCCGCAGAGCAGCCCGCCGGTCGCCGCGTTCCAGACGTTGATCTCGGGGCCGCCCGCGCCCGTCAGGACGTGGTCGCCATCGGGCGAGAAGAGCAGCCCCCAGCGCGGCACATCCTCATCGCCGAGGCGCACGCGCGCCTCGAGCCGCCGCGGCCCGGCGCGATCGGTCTCGACGCCGGGGGCCCCCGGCTCGTCGAGCTCCCAGATCAGAGGACGACCGTACCGTCCCGCCGACGCCAGCCGCCGGCCGTCGGGTGAGAACGCGATGAAGTGGACGGCCGTGTCATGGCCCCCGAGCGCGCAGACCGCCTCCTCCCGCCACGTCGCGACGTCGAGCAGGACGACGCTGCGGCTGCTGCCGCCGACGGCGAGACGCGTCCCGTCGGGAGAGAACGCGACGGCGAACGCGGTCGCGTTGCCCGTCGGCACCCGCGCGACCGTCCGGACCGCCGCGATCTGCGCCGGGCTCGGGTCGGCGCCCACCCGCGCCTCGGCGTCGCCCGGGTCGATCTCCCGCGCCCGGTAGAACGCCTCCATCCCATCGACGGCCCGACCGGCGCGCCCGAGGGCGCGCCCGAGCCGGACCCAGGCCTGGGGGTCATCGGGGCGCTCGGCGGTCGCGCGCTGGAGCTGGCGGAGGGAGGCGTCGAGCATGCCTTCAGTGTAGGGAGGGGGGTGGGGATCGTTCCAGGAACAGGAGTCTCGGGCGGGCGCCGCGACGCGTCGGCAATGGCTCGGCGACGCCCGAACCAATCCGTGCAATCCGCGAAATCCGCGGTTCGGTCTCTGTCGGCGTTGAATCAGTGGGAACCGCGGATTACGCGGATTACGCGGAGTGC
>JAJDCQ010000275.1 GCA_029260755.1 Planctomycetota bacterium
GTCATCCGCGTCGACGACACCATAGACTGAGTCACGCCAACCTCCGTTCTGGGCCTCGAGCCCGGCTGTTCCTGGGAGCCTTATCGGCATCCCGCGAACGGAGGTTGGCCTTCCCATCCCATTCTCCGTGGTGCCATCCTCTTCGCCGAAGGCGAAGCCGAAGCCGAGGCCCAACCGAGCTACGCCGGGGCCTTCGCCTCCTCCGCCCGGGCGCCGAGCCAGAGGCTCATCCCGAGGGCGAAGAGGGTGACGCTGACCGCGTAGCTCGCCGGCGCGAGGGCGACCGGCGCGACGCTCGCCCACGCCGTCGCGCCGCCCGTGGCCACGGCGGCGCCGAGGGCCGCGATGAGGTGCGCCGCGAGCGCGATGGCGGCGACGACGCAGAAGCGGCGCGCGACGGCCGGCCGGGCGAGCGGCCGGCGACGGCGCGCCGCCGGGCCGAGGGCGAGGGCGGCGACCGCGGCGGCGAGCGCGCCCGCGCCGACCGGCCAGAGGAGCCGGGCGACGGGCGCCGCGACCTCGGCGGCGCCCCCGTCGAGCGCCGCGGTCTCGCCGTGGACGACGTCGTCGATCACCGTCGCGACGTGCCACTCGAGGACGAGCGCCGCCGCGGCCATGAGGATCCCGGTCCAGGCGAGCGATCGCCCGATCTCGCCCGCGACGCTCGCGCCCCGCCGCACCCGCAGGGTCAACCCGAGGAGGCCGGCGACGAACAGGGCGACGCCGAAGGCCAGCCCGTGGGTCGAGAGCCCGGCGGCGACGACCGAGAACGGGAACGTCTCGAGGACCGCCTCCCGGGCCGCCTCGAGCCGCTCGGCGTTCGCGTCGATGGGCTCGGCGAGGTCATCTCGCTCGAGGGCCGTCGCCACCTCGCGGACCGCCTCGCGGAGGCGGTCGTCCTCGGCCCGGTAGACGACCCCGGCCGAGACGAGGACGACCGTGAGGCCGATGATCATGAGCTCCCCGAGGGCCCAGGTGACGAGCCAACGCCCCGCGGCGCGAAGCGCGCGTCGGATCCGGGTTCGAAGTCGGAGTCGCTCCTCGGGCATGGTCACCTGAGATTCTACCGTTTCGGCGCGGCGGTGGCGGCCGGCGTCGCCCGCTGCGACAATGGCCCGAGCATGCCGACGATCGACGAGGAGCTGCGCGCCCTGCGGCGGGCCACCCGCGCCCGGCCCGACGACTCCGACGCGGCGTGGGCCTACCTCCGCGGGCTCGCCCGGTCGGGGAACGGCGACCGGCCGGAGCGTCACCGGACGCTCCGACGCCTCGCCGCCCTCGGCGATCCGTCGGCGCGCGACGAGCTCGACCGCCTGTCGCCGTGGCCGGCGCCGGGCCGGGGGGCGCGATGGTCGCCGCGCCTCGGGGTTCGCCGGCCCGGCCGGATCGTCACCGGTCGGATCGACGCGCGACGGCTCCGTCCGTGCGGGGCCAGCGATGATCGGATCCTGCTCCACGGCGGCGGCCGGGTCGTGGCGATCGGGACGGACGACCTGACCCGCGCCTGGGACCATCGCGGCGGCTGGACCGCGTGGACGGGCGGAGGTGAGGCGACGATCCTGCGGGGGCGGCGGGTCGAGCACCGCTCGCTCGACGACGGGACGCTCCTGCGGCCCGCGACCGCGTTTCCCGAGCAGATCGCCGTCGGGGGGGCGATGACCGGCCTCGGCGACGTCCTCCTCCTCGAGACCCTCGGGCCGAGCGGGCCGACGGTCACGACGGTCGATGTCCGCTCCGGCGCGCTCCTGATGAGCCGCGAGCTCGGCGGCGAGCCGTTCGGCCTCTCGGCCGCGACGACCCTCCTCACCCGGGAGCGGCTCTTCGTCTGGCCCGAGATCGGACCGCCCGTCTCCCCGCTCGCGCGGCCGCGGCTCCACGGGCTCTCGGTCGGCACGGGCGAGCTCCTCTTCGCCTGGTCCGGGCCGGCCGCGGTCGCGGGCGAGCCGCCGCCGGTCCTCCGCGGCGTCCTCGCCGCGGACGACGCGATGGTCGTCACCATCGCCGACCGGGCGGGGACGCTCGGCCTCGCGTCGGAGCGGTTCGAGCTGGTCGGCGTCGACGGGGTCACCGGTCGATCGAGGTTCGCCGTGCGGACCGGCCACGTCTGGCCCGACGACGTCGCGCTCGCCGAGTCCCACGTCGTCCTCGCGCGCGAGATCGCCGGCGACGCCCGGCTCGCGGAGGGAGAGCTGGTCGCGATCGATCGCGCGACCGGCGCGACGAGCTGGCGTCAGCCGATCCCCTCGCTCGCCGGCCCCGGCGCCCACGCCTTCCCCGCGGGGATCCGCACCGTCGTCGCGGCCGCCGACGTGGTCTACGTCGCGGTCCTCTGGTGGCGCGAGGCGCGCGTCTCGCTCCAGGGCTTCGACCTGCCGCGGGGGGAGCCGCTCTTCGCCGAGAGCCTCACCCTCCCCCGCTGGATGCCGAGCGACGCCGGCGCCGTCGACGTGGTCCCGCTCGATGGGCGGGTGATCGTCGTCGCGACCACGCCCGGCGGCGTCGCCCTCTTCCGCGTCGACGAGGCGGACGGGCCGTGATCGACGCGGAGCTCCGAGGCCTCGAGCGCCGCGCCCGCGAGCGCCCCGACGATCGGGCGGCCGGCTGGGCCCTCGCCCACGGGCTCGAGCGCGCCGGCGAGCGCCGCCGGCAGTTCCTCGAGCTGTGCCGGCTCGCCCGCCTCGGCGACGGCGAGGCGCACGCCGCCACGATCGGCCGGACGCCCTGGCCGACCCTCCGCGGGCCCGGAGGGACGAAGCGCTCGCATCGCTGCGGCGTCCGGCGGGTCGGAAGGGTCGGGGACGTGGTCCTGCCGCGTCGCTGGGACATCACCGCCGCCGCGAGCGACGAGGTCGTCCTCATCTCCGGTCCCGAGGGCGTGGTCGCCCTCGACGTCGTCACCCTCGAGGAGCGATGGCGGATCGACGGGCGGCGGGCGCTCGTGAAGGGCCTCTCGGGCGAGGAGGTGCTCACCGCCGAGGACGGACGGGTCCGGCTCCGAGGTCTCCGCGACGGCGCGATCCTCGCCGAGAGCGAGACGTCCGCGCCGCGGTCGCTCGCCATCGACGGCGACCTCGCCCTCGGCCACGGCGCGCTGGGCGACGACGGCGGACCGGCGACCGGCAGCCAGGGGATCCGGGTCGTGTCGCTGCGCGAGCCCTTCGGCGCCGAGGTGCGGCGGTTCGACGTCGGCGTCGCGAGCGCGACCGGCCTCGTCGTGGCCGGACAGGTCTACGTCCGCGACGGTCGGAGCGTCGAGGCGTGGGATCCCCGCACGGGGGAGCTTCACTGGCGGAGCGCCCTCCGGGCCCGATCGGCCTGGACCCGGCGCGAGGCCGGGACGCTCCTCGCCGCCGACCGCCGCGGCGTGGTCGTCGCGTTCGACGCGAGCGACGGTCCCGTCGAGATCGACTCGCTCGCGCCCGAGACGCTCCGCGAGCTCGACGCCGCGACCGGGGAGACGCGCTGGTCGCTCGAGGGGCGCCTCCGTCAGTACGAGAGCGACCTCGCCCTCGGCGTCGACCTGTGCGTCCTCACCCTCGACCGCCGGGGAGGGCCGACGCAGATCGTCGCGATCGACCGGAGCGACGGCACGACGCGCTGGGAGCGGCCGCTCGCCGAGTCCGATCACGGCGCCAGCGGGATCGCCCGGGGAACGCTCCAGGACCTCGTCCTCGCCGATGGCCTCGCCTACCTGGCCGTCTTCTGGCAGCAGGTGGGGCGGGTCGACCTCCACGCGTTCGACCTGGCGACCGGCGAGCGCGTCCTCGAGCACGGCGTCCACCTCGACGCCGAGTTCCACCTCTTCGAGTGCCGTCAGCTCCGGGTGATCCCGCTGGCCGGCGCGGCGCTCGTCACGGTGAGCCTGCCCGGCCGATTCTTCGTGTTTCGGCTCGAGGACGGGGGAGCGACTCGGAGTGGATGAGCGCCTGCGCGAGCTCCAGCGTCGCTTCCGGGCCTCGGGCGACATCGAGGACGAGGTCGCGTTCCTCGGCGAGCTCGTCCGGACGGAGCGGATCAGCCGAGGACGTCTCGGTTGCGCCGCCGCCCTCGGCCACGTCGCGGCGCGCCGCGTTCTGGGCGACGACGCCCCCATGCCGCCCGAGGGCCCCGACGATCTCCGCCGCGTTCTCGTCGGCCTCGGCTGGGGCGGCAAGGAGGCGGCCATCCGCGCCGGCCTCTCGATCGCGCGCCGCTTCCTTCCGCACTGCGGCCCGAGGGCGCGCTTCACTCCGGCGGCGAAGGAGGCGGTCGACGCCGTCGAGAGCTGGCTCGAGGAGCCGAGCGCCGAGGGCGTCGCCCGCTGCGCGAGAGCCGCCGGCGCCCTCGATCAGGCGAGCTTGAAGAGTCGAGCGAGCGCGTGGGCAGCCCAACCGATCCGGGTCGTCGCCGAGACGGCCGGCTGGGAGCCGCGCGGAAACGAGAGCGTCGTCGAGGTGAACCGCCTCGACGCCGACGGCGAGGTGGCGGAGACGAGGGTGACGGTCAGCCCCGAGGCGGCCTCACACCTGAGGCAGCTCGCCGACTACACCCGGGAGTCGCTCGCCAGCGCGACAGTCGGCGGGGCTCGCCGAGCGCCGCCGCCGACGCTCGCCGAGCTCGTCGACCTCGTCCGCGACTCGGTCCTGCCGTGGGCGCTGGGCCCGGCCGGTGCAACGCCGTCGGAGTAGCCCACCGCCCGGTCAGGGCGCCTCGCCGAGCCGCTCCGAGAGGGCGTCGAGGTCGTGGTCGCCCCAGATCAGGAAGAGCGCCTCCTCGCGGACGGCCAGCCGCGGCGTGGTGGCGCCGGCGAGCTCGGCCCTAAGTCGCTCGATCAAGGCGTCGTCACGCGGGACGGCGAGCACCGTCGACGGCTCGCCGCAGCAGGCGTACGACACGACGTAGCAGACCTCGCACCCGTCGCAGAAGCTCTGGACCGGGCCGCGCGCGATCGCGTGTCCCGACGCCGTCTCGGTTCCGGGGAGGGCGTCCGCGTCGAGCCCGAGGGCGTCGGCGCACCTTGCCACCGACGTCGCGCCGCCGACGCCGGAGTAGCCGGCGAAGAGGTCGACGTTCTTCGCGACGGCGGTCCCGACCGCGTCGCCGACCTTGGCGCCGGCGAGGAGCTGGGCGTGGAGGGCGTCGCCGCGGGCGAGGAGCACCTTGCTCTGGTCGATCAGCATCCCGCGGCCGCCGGCGAGCGCCGCCGCGACGATGCCGCCGATCGCGAGGACGGAGACGACGATCGCGATCGCGCCGACCGGCGTGCGCGACGGCGCGGGCGGGTCGCTCACCGGCGCCTCGTAGCCCTCGGGGAGCCAGTAGCCGCGCTCGTCCTCGGAGCGGGCGAGCTCGGCTTCCTCGGGGCCGGCGCCCTCGCCGTTCGCGGTCATGCCTTCACCTCCTCGGCGGGCGCCGGCGTCGCCGGAGGCGCGGGGCTCTTCTTTCCAACCGGCGCGAACGAGAGCGCCTCGGTCGGGCAGATCTCGATGCAGCCGCCGCATCCGATGCACGGCGTCTCGGCGAGGCCGAACGAGTCGTTCGTCGGCCGGCGGTCCTTGTGGGCGAAGGCGGCGACGTCGATCCCCATCGGACACGCCTGGGTGCACAGGTTGAGCCCCTTGCACGCCTCGTTCGCCTCCACCTGGAAGCGGCTGCGGGTGAGTCCGCCGAGCAGCTGCATTCCCTTGGCGAGCGGGCAGCCGTAGCGGCACCAGACGCGCGACCCGAGGAAGGGGTAGGCCGCGACGCCGATGACCGATCCGAAGATGAAGTCGATCACCAGGTCCTGCGTGCTCTGGAGGGCCCCGACGACGCTCGTGGCGTTGAAGAGCTTCAGGCCGTCGAGGAAGAAGAGGACGCCGAAGGCGAGCGCGAAGACGAGGCAGACGGTCTGGATCACCTCGAGGCGCCGGGCGACCGGCCCGCGCGGCGTCCCGTGGTAGACCCACTTCTTGCCCCACGAGGTGATCCCGATCGTCTCGGCGAGGTTGCCGCAGGCGCAGAACCAGGCGCAGTACCGCTTCCCGAAGAAGTAGACCGCGATCGGAATCACGCCGAAGATGTAGATCCCCGTCCCGAGGCTCATGAACGCGCCGCTCACGTAGACGTGGTAGTCGCGCTTGGGCGGCTTGATCGCGTCCTCGAGCAGGCTCTGTCCGGCGATGAGCGGCCCGACGATGAACGGGAGGATCCAGAACACGATCAGCTGGACGAGGAAGATGCTCGTGAACTTCGCCCGCTGGTAGCGCCCCATCGGGGCGGGCTTCTTGCCGCGCTTGTAGAGGTTCTCGTTCCTGATGAGCGCCCAGAGGGCGATGCCGCAGACGAGCCCCGAGTAGACGCTGCCGTAGAAGAAGCCCGGGCTCTTGCCGAAGAGGTAGAACGAGCCCTCGTGGCTGCCGAAGACGGTCGGCCACTTGTAGATCGAGTAGAAGGCGACGACGGCCGGGACGAACAGGACGATGAAGGCGATCTCGAGCCACGAGCGGCCGGGGTCCTTGATCGGGAGTCGGACGCCATCGGCCCACTCCTTCTCCTTCGGGATGACGGACGGCGCGGTCGCTTCGGGCATGATCTAGGTTGCCTCCCTTCTCCGGGTCTGTTCTCTACCGTCCGGGTCTCCCGAAGGGTCGCTCGTGTTACGTCGCGACCTTCGAGTGTTCTTCGGCGAGGCCGGCCGCCGCCAGGTCTTCGACCCGATCGACGTCGGTGAGCGTCTCGAGCAGCCTCACCCGGAGCCCCGCCCGCCGTGCCCGCTCGAGGGTTTGATCGAGGACGCGCTCGGTGCTCCAGGCGACGCCGGCGAACAGCTCGGGTCTCGGCGCGGCGAGGGCGATCGTCCAGTAGCCGCCGTCGGTCGCCGGTCCGATCGCCACGTCCGCCTCGCCGCGCCCGACGATGGCGAGGGCGCGCTCGAGATGCTCGGGCCCGAACCCGACGCAGTCGGTCCCGATCGCGCAGGCCGCGGTCGCGCCGTCCTCGAACGCCGCGTCGAAGGCCGCGACGAGGCGCGCCCCGAGGTCACCGTCCGCCTGCGGGATCCAGTCGAAGCCATCGCCGAGCCAGGCGGCCGTGCGCGCGCGGGCATCCGCCGGGCTGAACGCGACGATCCGGCGGAAGCGCGCCCCGGGGAGCGCGCGGCACGTCGCCGCGACGCGGGCGCCGAGCTCGCGGTAGACGGCGACGGCTGAGGCGTCGCCGATCGTCGCCGCGAGCCGCGTCTTCACCCGGCCCTCGTCGGGCGCCTTGGCGAAGGTGATCACGGCGGCGCGGCGGTCGACTCCGCGATCCGCTCGCTGCCCGCCCGGCGACGGCTGGCTCGGGTAGAGCCGGGCGAGCAGCTTAACCGAGACGCCGAGCTCCCAGAGCCAGAGGATCCCGAACATGAGGACGATCGTCCGGAGCGGGCCCCGCGCCTCCCAGCGTCGCGCGCTCGCCGTGACCGCCTCCCGGAGCCGGACCATCCGACCGACCCGGTGCAGCCGGTGGCCGAGGTCGACGTCCTCCATCAGCGGCAGCGGCCGGTAGCCGCCGAGCGCCTGGAACGCGGTCGCGCGGACGAAGATCGCCCGGTCGCCCATCACGATCGAGCTCAGCGCCGTCCGGAGGTTGCTCAGGGCCGCGACGCCCCGGAGGAGCGGGCGATCCGTGTCGAGCCGGAGGCGGAAGGCGCCGCCGACGACCCGCCCGTCGGCCATCGCCGTCCGGATCCGATCGAGGCCGTGCTCGGGGAGGCGGCAGTCGGCGTGGAGGAAGACGATCACCTCGCCTTCCGCCCCGGCCGCCCCGGCGTTCATCTGGGCGGCCCGGCCGCGGGAGGCGGTGACGACGCGGGCGCCCGCGGCGCGCGCGATCGCGACGGTCGCGTCGTCGCTCCCGCCGTCGGAGACGATCACCTCGTCGGGCGACTGCGCGGAGAGGACCTCGAGGGTCGATCCGATGATCGCCCCCTCGTTCCAGGCCGGAATGACGACGCTGATCCGCATCCGGGCTAATCCGCTCGCCGTCGGGGCCGCGGCCGCATCGATGGCATCAGCAGCACGCGTCGTCGGCCGCGGCGCCCGGGACGCAGCACGCGAAGTCGGTCGCGTGCGGGTCGTCGGGGTCGACGACGAGGAACTGCCCGGCGTAGGGCGGGCGCGCGAGCTTCGCCGCCGTGTCGGTGCAGACCTCGACGGCGACCCCGCGCGGGAAGAAGTGCCCCTCCTCGTCGCTGACCCCGCGGAACGGGCCCTGATAGACGGCCCGCTGGCCGCGGAAGACGCACCCGGCGCCCTTCGCCAGCTTGTAGCCCCGGACGGTGACCGAGTGGAAGCGGTGGCCCTCGACCTCGCGCCAGAAGCGCCGCTCGAGGATCGCCAGGCCGTAGAAGCCGGCCCGCTCGAGGTAGGCCAGGAGCTCCTCCTCGGTGAGGGAGCCGCTGATGCACTCGCCCCAGAGGCGCGGGTCGCGCCGCTGCCAGGAGGGCACCTCCGCCTCGGCGACGATGTCGGAGAAGACCACCCGGCCGTGGTCCTTCAGCACCCGCCACATCTCGCGGAAGACCCGCTTCTTGTCGGGCGAGAGGTTCACGACGCAGTTGCTCGTGACGACGTCGACGCAGGCGTCCGCGAGGGGGACCTCCTCGAGGAAGCCCTCGTGGAAGGTGACGACGTCGTAGCCGAGGCGCTCGGCGACGACCGCCTTCGCCTCGTTCGCGACCGAGAGCATCCGGTCGGTCATGTCGACGCCGAGCGCCCGGCCGCCCGGCCCGACCTTCTTCGCCGCGATGAAGACGTCGATCCCGGCGCCGCTGCCGAGGTCGAGGCTCGTCTCGCCCGGGCGGATCTCGGCCATGCCGACCGGTGAGCCGCAGCCGTAGAAGCGCTCGACGACCTCGCCCGGGATGTGGGTGAGGTCCTCGGGGTTCGGCTGGATCGGGCAGCAGAGCTCCTCCTGCGGCTCGTCGGCGGCGTCGCCGTAGAACTCGCGGACGAGCGCGCGCGGGGCGTCGAGGTCGAAGCTGAGGACGCACTCGCTGTGGCTGGTGATCACCTCGCCGGGGGCGTCGCCGGCGGCGCAGTGGACGCTCCCTTCCCCCATCCCGGTGAACGCGATCGGCGCCTTGAAGCCGGTCTCGCCGTTGCCGTGGACGGCGCGGCGGTCGGCGACGAGCCGCTCGATCGCGTCGGAGAACATCGCCTTGTGGAGCTCGCAGTACGGGTCGTGGGCGCCGATCGACCCGGCGTAGAAGTAGGCGTGCTCGAGGTCGCCGCCGCCGCAGAGGAACCGGAGCGAGCAGTCGCGGCACGTCTCCTTGTCGGCGACGGTCGCCGCGCGAAAGTCGCGGCAGACGGCGCTCTCGCGCCAGATCGTGGCGAGGTCGGCCTGGGCGAGATCGCCGCAGACGAGCTCGGGCACGTTCGCCATCGCCGCGCTCGGGTAGACCTTGCCGTCGCTGTAGACGCAGAGGCTGGCGACGCAGGCGTTACTCAGGTCGCGCTTGACGCCGGCGGGGGCGGCCAGGCGCGCCGTCGTCGCCTCGGCGTTGTCGATCGTCACGCCGACCTCGCGCCCGACGGCGACGCAGCGCCGGACCACCTCGATGACCCGCTCGACGCTCGGCGTGTGGTCGGGGCCGCTCCCGTCGGCGCGGCCGCGCTTGTGAAGCCAGAGGAGGTGATGGCGGTCGCCGCCGAGCTCGGCGACGAGCCGGGTGACCTCCTGCACGTCGTCGGCGTTCTCGGACGTGATCGCGCTCGTCACGGTCACCGGCAGACCGGCCGCGATCGCGCGACGGATGCCGGCGGTGATCGTCTCGAACGAGCCGCGGCCCCGGATCGGGTCGTTCGTCTCGGGACGGCTCCCGTCGAGCGAGACCTGGAGGCGGAGGCGGTCGGCGTGCCCGCCGTTCCGGGTCCCCTTTCCGTTGCGCGCGAGGAGCTGCTCGAGGCGGCCGTCCCGGAGGAGGACGCCGTTGGTGAGGATCGCGAGCTCCGCCTCGGGGTCGGCGAGGGCGGCGTCGATCAGCGCGAAGATGTCCCTGCGGACGAACGGCTCGCCGCCGGTGAAGAAGAAGCGCTTCGTCCCGAGCGCTCGCGCCTGCGCGATCACGTCGAGGACGCGCTCGGTTGGAATCCCCGGGTCGCCGTCCGGCCCCGAGCTGACCAGGCAGTGGCTGCACGCCAGGTTGCAGCTGTTGTTGGTGTGCACCCAGAGCTCGTCGAGGGTCGGCGCGGAGCCGCCGGGCTCGTCGAGGCCGAGCGCGCGCGCGCGTCCGGGGTAGGGCGCGGGCACGAGCGGCTCGGCGGCGAGGAACTTCTGGCGGAGGGCGTCGTGGACGATCGTCTCGACCTCCTGCCGCGCCGCGACCGGGTCGAGGCCGTGATCGGCGCCGTGGCGCCGGACGACCTCGCCGAAGCGACCGCCGCCGCGGAACGCGCCGAGGATCGCGGCGCCGCGCGCGTCGGTCGCGAGCCAGTTCGGCGCGTGCGCGTCGAGGAGGGTGACCGCCCCGTCGGTCGATCGCCGGGTGTGGCCGGGCGCGTGAAGGACGGTGTCGTCGCGAAGCTCCATCGGAAGGTCTCTCTCCTGCTCTCTCGGCGCGGCTCTCGCCTACTCGCCCTGCGCGTTGACGGCCCAGTCGTAGCTCTTGTAGTCGACGTCGATGTCGGTCCGGGCGAGGAAACGCTTCACGTCCTCGCTCTCGGCGCGCGCGCCGATCCAGTCGAGGATCCGGCGCTCGCTCCCGCCCCAGTCGTCCTCGAACCAGGAGAAGATCTTCGAGATGTGGACCGTCGCGTCGTCGCGGTCGATCTCGAACTTGGTCGGGTCCGCGAGCATCGCCTGGAGGTCGCCCGTGAGCTGCTCGATCAGCCGCTCGCCGGTGTACGCCTCGTTCCTCAGGCGGGGACACCCCATCGAGGCGCAGTTGAGGCCGAGGTGGATCAGCGGCTCGCCCATCGGACGGAGCACTTCGTGCTCGATCTCCTCGAGGCTGTAGTTCCGCCCCGCGACGCGGAGGGGGTAGTCCTCCCAGACGTTGAAGCCGAAGAAGCGCGCCGTGTGGTCGCGGATGCTGTCCGTCGGCCACTTCGAGATCATGAACTCGATCGTGTGGGCGTTGTAGGCGTTGATCCAGAAGGCCATCCGCTCGTGGTCGTCGGCGAGCTTCGCGGGGTCGACGCGCCGGAGCGAGTCGAGGTAGGTCTTCAATGCGGGGACGTCCGAGCGCTTCCAGCCGGCGTAGTCGACGAGGCCGCGGTCGTCGACGTGTCGGCCGAGCAGCGTCGTCCACGCGGTGTGGTCGACGCGACCAGCCTCGGGCTCATCGGCCCGGACCGGGCGGGCGACGGCCGCGCCCAGGGCGGCGATCGCGACGGCCGCCACGAGGGCCACGGCGGCGGCTCGCCAAGGGTTCGAACGAGGTCTCATGATCTCGGTGGCTCCTCTTCTCGCGCTTCGACGTCGAGCGGTTCCCACCGGTCCGAATGCCTGACGCGACGTTACATCGTCCGGGTTTCGAGGGCCTCCGCCGTCTCGGAAATCGCTCCGAGATTTTCCGAATAGAGCCGGCTCGATCCTCCATTCAAGCGGACGAGGCAAGCCTGGAGGGGGAGAGACGCTCATTCGGGTTCCGTTTGGGCGCAGTCAGACACGGCGGGTCGCCACCCTCACCATCCCCCTACTTTCCGAGTGCCACCTGGCGATGCGCCCGAGGGGCTGGAGCCGACCACGGCTCCAGCCCCCGATTCATCCCGACGGACCAGAGGCCCCGAGGCTGACCCCGTGACCGATCTCCTTCTCGTCGACCACGATCCCCGGACCGCCGAGGCGCTCGCGGGGTTGCTCGCCCGTCGAGGGCACGTGATCCGGGAGGCGTCGACCGGCGAGGGTGCGCTGGCGGCGCTGCGCGCACGGCGCGCGGACGTCGTCCTCCTCGCGGACGAGCTCGCCGACTCCCCGGCGTTCGAGACGCTCGATCGGATCCAGGCGAAGCGCGCGGCGGATGCGGTCGTCGTCATCGTCTCCGACGATGGGTCCGCCGCCGTCGAGGCGATTCGTCGAGGGGCCTCGGACACCGTCCCCCGCCCGGTCCATCCCGACCGGGTCGAGCAGGCGCTCGTCCGCATCGAGCGGCTGCGCGAACTCGAGCGCGAGGTCGACGAGCTCCGCGGCGCGCTCGAACGCCAGCGCGCCTCGGCTGGCGGGCGGGCGGAGGCGCCCGATGCCGCCGGCGCCGCGAGCCTCCTCGTCGAGGCGCTCGGCGACCTCCCGTTCGCCGAGGCGCGCCGTACCGCCGCGTCGCGGTTCGAGCGGCGCTACCTCGAGGAGCTCCTCGAGACCGAGCGAGGCAACGTCTCGGCGGCGTGCCGCCGCGCCGGGATCGACCGGGGGACGTTCTATCGGCTCGCGTCGCGGCACGGGATCGAGCCGCGCCGGTTCCGGAGCGAGGCGTCCGCCGCCACGATGCCGTAGCTCCCGTCCGGGAGTGCGGACCATCAACGGGAGTCAGCGGTCTCGCCGGTGACGCCCGGTCTTCTTGCACGCAGGGCAAAGAAGACGTGGTAGTCGGCCTCCTCGAGCTTCTGCCGACGGAGGCTTCGACCGCGCTCGATCTCGTCCGCCTCCTCGGCCTCGGCCCCCGTGTTCGCTTCCGGCTCACCTTCGTCCGTTGCAGTGTGCAACTCGCTCGCGGATTCCTCCTCGTCCGGCTGGAGCTCCAACTCCCTGCCGCGAAGCAGCCTCGCCTCCTCCTACTCCGTCCTAGTTCTGTGCGTGGCATAAACGCAGAGCGTGCAGCCATTCGACTCGTCGAAAATCAGATCCCAGGCCTCTTCCGCGAGGATGAGGGGCCCCGTCGCGGGACCCGCGCGGCGGCCGTTTGCCGCGGGGGGGCGACGGGGGTGGTCCGGCAGGCCCGCGGGTCGCCCGGTTCGGTCGGACGACTCGCCAGGCGAGTCTCCGGGCTCGGGTCGCCGACCTGTCCGAGCCGGCTCACCCTCCCGCGGCACGGCGCGGCGGATCGTCGGGCCGGTCCCGTCCCGCGAAGACGCGATAGCGGACCGGACGCTCGATCTGAAGAGTGCCGTCCTCGCGCCGGCCGTGGATACGGATGAGGCCGGCGGTCTTGAGTCTGTGGCACCGAACGCA
>JAJDCQ010000276.1 GCA_029260755.1 Planctomycetota bacterium
AGTAGCTGACCGTGGTCGTCGCTGAGCTCGAGGACGTCGGCGCCCAGCTCGGCCCTCAGCTCGCCGCTCTTCTGCTCGCCCTCACCCCCTCCCCTCCATTTTCCAACCCACCCACCCTTGGCTGAACTCCGGGGGAGGTGAGCACCCACCCCGGCTTGGGGCCCCTGAGACCTCCTCGACCCCCGCTCGACCCCTCCCCACCCGGCCGATCGACCCCGAGGTCGAGATGACTTCCGTAACCCCTGCCGGCGACGGAGGCCCGAGGCAGCAAGGCGCGTCTGAAGCTTGACTTACGACATCCCGGCGCTTGACGAAATCACGGATCAGCCCAGGTCTCACACGACCTGACACGAGATGTGATGGCTAGCAAGACCCCCAGCTGGCCAACGACTTACATCGCTCGGTCCGATGCCGCCGCACACTCTCACACGAGTTCACACGAGTCTGTTGTCGCAGGCGGAAGGCGCATCAGGGGCAGGGCTTACATCGTCGGAGAAAAACCCTAGAGACGGTTTCGCCCACTCTCACACGAGCCACCACCGACCGTCACGGGGAACGATGAACTCTACACGGATCTCGACACCCTCACACGACGCCTTACGAGTCGACACGAAGGCTCGCCGAGCTCGAGGATGACCTCGACCAGGTCGCTGCCAAGCTCGCAGATGCCGCCGACCAGATCTCCACTTCTATAGAGACTCCCAGAAACCCCTTGTCGGCAGTGTCAGAGACACCGACGGGAGGTTCGGACCATCGGACCATTTTTTCTGGCGATTGCGATGTCAGTGTCATGGACACTGACGACAAGGGCTTCGTGAGCTCCCTATAGAGGACGCGCACGGCGGCCAACTCCCCTCCCCTCCGATCCACCGGATCCTCCCTCCCCGATCTCGAGCGCAACCACACCGAATCACAACCGGCATCGCGGCCTCGAGTTGCTCCATTGGCATCGCGCTTGCTTTACCTCCCGGCGGGAAGTCGCGAGGTCTTCCCGATCGCGCAGCCGGCAGACGAGAGAGAAGGAGCGTCATGAGTAGCGAGAGTCACGAAACCAACAACCCCGAGGTGGAAGCGATCTGCGACTACTTCGAACGCAAGCTCGAGGAGTCGAAGGGTGAGCCGCCCGGGCCTCCGGCTCCTGTCCCGACCGGCATGGAGGAGACGCCGGGCGAGAGGACGATACGCCTGATTCTCGGCCGGTTTCCCCAGGTGATCCGATACAAGGACGGCGTTCGCGAGTACCGCCCGTCCTCACCACCGCCCAAGGTGCCGTGTGTCTTCTACCTCGCCACCGAGCATGAGGTCCTCTACGTCGGAAAGACGACCCGGCTCGAGAAGGCGGTCGCCTTCCACGCGGAGGACATCCCGTTCGACCGCGTCTTCATTTTCGACTGCGAAAGCCACAGCGAGCTCGAGAAGACGACGCTCGACGAGTGGGTCCGCCTCCGCCCCCGCTTCAACACGCCGCTCAACTACGCCCTGACCCCGACGCGGGACATCGAGGGGCGCTGGTCTCTCGGAATCGATCACCGGGCCTACAACTACTACCTGGAGGAGGATCAGTGAGAGACGAGGAGCTTCTCAACCAGAAGGAAGTCGCTGCTCGACTCGGAGTGGGCGTGCAGACGCTGCGCGACTGGCGACGCACGGGGCGCTTCCTCGAGCCCGTTGCCGATCGGTGGTGGTCGTGGCCGATCGTGCGGGCCTGGCTCGCCGAGCAGCACGCCAGCAACACCGAGCGACGACATGGAGAGGACGCCGGAGTGTCGCAGTCGGTCCGTGTTATCGCCAAGCGGTGGGACGCCGAGGCCCGGCGCAAGGCCGGATAGGCACGGGTTTGCACGGGAGGCCCCGAGCACCCGGGATGTCGCCGCGCTTGGCATCCCGGTTGCTCTACTCCCGCCGAGGAGACCGAGCATGCAACCCAACACGACGAACAACGAAAAGACCCCTGGCAACGGAATGCCTACTCACCTGCGAAAGGCCCTCGACAGAAGGAAGGCCCCTGACGCTGCCAGCCCGAAAGCCGACGCGAGCAACGAGCAGGACGCACGCGAGCGCCTGATCGCCCTCATCGAGAGCGCGAACGACTACGAGTCGATCGGCGAGGCCCTCCAGCAGATCGCCGTCGAGTTGCTGCGGAAGAACCTCGACCACAGGCTCGCCGCGGCAGCCCGAGACCTCGTCAACCGTCGTCGCCAGACGCTCGACAAGCAGCTCAAGGCCCAGCAGGAAAAGCACGTCTGGGAGAGCATCGAGCTTCTCACGGCGCGCGAGCACGACGCGCTCGAGGGGATTCGGGCCGACCTGGCAGCGAAGGCGGAGGAGGCGCAATCGAACGGGGTGGTCACGGAAGCGGCGGACGACGACGAGGTGTCGTCTTGATCACCTGCGGATCGATTCGCGCCCGCTGGGAGCCCCTCGACGGGACCGCCCAGCGCGCCGCCATTCACCACGACACCGGCATCGACGTCGTCATCACCGGTGTCGGCGGCGGCAAAACGCAGCTCGCCGCCTTCAAGATGCTCTCGTGGGCCCTCCGGCACCCGCGGCGTGAGGACGGACGACCGACCAACTGGCTCGTTCTCGGCCCGGACTTCCCCACCGTCGGCAAGGTCCAGCTCGAGTCGATCGTCGAGCGCTGCCGGGAGACGAACGTCGGCGAGAAGGGGATCATCAAGAAGTGCGTTGCGGGCAATCAGCCCCGGCTCGAGCTCTGGAACGGCGTTCAGATCCTCGGCAAGTCGGGAACGCATCCCAACGCGCTCAGAAACCACGAGTTCGACGGCTTTTGGATGGACGAGGCCGCCGTCATGAGCGAGGAGGCGTTCTCCATCGCCATGACGCGTCTTCGGGCCTCGAGCGTCGTCCGTGCGATCATCACGAGCTCGCCTCAGGCGAACTGGCTTTGGAAGATCGCCAACGACGAAGGAGACGCCTACAGCGATCTCCGCAAGCGCACGCCATTCCGTCTGCACCGGTGGAAGACCACCGAGAACAAGACCAACAACGCGGACGTGATCGCCACGATCGATGCCGCGCTCCGAGGCGCCAACCCCGACCTCGCCGCCCAGGAGCTCGACGGCCTCTTCCTCGGCACCGAGGTGCGTCGGGACGTCTTCCGCGGCCTCGACCTCGCGTTCGGCGGGCAGCACAAGGAGAGGCTGACCGGCGACAAGCAAAAGGCGTACGTGGTCGGCGTCGACCTCGGGCAGTCTCGCGACTGGACCTGGTTCGTCGCGATGAACCGCCAGGGCGTCGTGCTCGCTCAGGAGCGGTTCAAGGGCGACACCGTCAACGTCGATCGCCGCCACTTCTACCCCTTCGTCGAGCAACGCCTCTTCGACTTCGTCCAGCTCTGGGGCGCCAAGCGGATCAAGGTCGACGAAGCCCTCCACGGCAAGGCATTCGTCCAGAACCTCCACGTCAGCCCTCGAGCTCGGGGCATCCGGATCGACGGGTATCGGACCGACCAGCCCTCGCGGAAGGCCGAAGCGATCACCGCCCTCGACGTTGCCTTCGGCAGGGGTGACCTCCGGATCCCGGACAACTGGATCGACGAGAGCGGGCGTGAGATCAGCGTCTCCCACGTCGGCCAGCTCCGCCGCGAGATCAACGAGCTCGTCGTCGAGGACCTGTCTTCGGGCCGCCGTCGCTACGACCACCCGTCCGGGGGCCATGACGATGGCGTCGTCGCCCTCGCCCTCGCCTGGCAGGAGGTCAGCCAGATCCCGACGAAGAGCCCACTGCCGGACCTGAGCCTCCTCGCCAAGCGGAAGCCGACTCCGCCCGAGCTCCTCTACAAGTTCGGACCGACGGTCCACATCAACAGGTGGTGGGCGTGATGAGACGACCGCTGCCCGACCTTCGAGAGCGCGTGCCTGGGGCGATGGCTGGCCCCTGGCGTCGCTGGGCCGATGCCAAGTGGCTCGGCCCCTACACGCCAAGCAACGTCCCCCACTGGGTCCGCAAGCTGATGCGGCGGGACCCGCAGATCGCCCTCGGCCTCATCGCCTTCAAGGCTCCCTTCTTCGGCATCGAGTATCGGGTCGAGGGATCGACACCAGAGATCAGGGCGTTCGTCCAGAAGACGCTCCTCGAGCGGCGCGAGGTGTTCGAGAAGCTGCTCTGGTCGGTGCTGAACGCGATCGACTTCGGCTTCCAAGCGCACGAGCTCCTCTGGCGGATCGAGGACGTGACGGTCGACGAGGACGGCCCGGGTGGCCTCCCCGAGCGCACGTTCTTCCGGGCCTACACCCTCCGCGAGTTCAAGGATCTCGATCCCGAGCGCGTGGAGCTCGTCACCGACCGCCAGACGGGACGCCTCGCCGGCATTCGAGTCGACGGCAGCGTCTACCTCCCGTCCGACAAGGTGCTCCTTGCCACCCACCAGGCCGAGCACCAGAACTGGTGGGGCGAGTCCGCGCTCGATCGCGCCTACCACCCGTGGTACTGGGTCAACCACCTCTACCTCTACATGACCCGCTACCTCGAGCAGAAGGGCAACCCGCCGCTGATCGGCCGGGCGCCCTACGAGAACCGGACGTCCGAAGACGGCGGGCCACCCCGGAACTGCCTCGATCTGCTCGGCGCCGAGCTCGCCACGCTGCGCGGCGGCGGCAACGCGACCATCCCTCACGAGGTCGACGCCAAGGGCCACCAGCGCTGGGACATCTCCGAGCTCACGCACTCGGCCCGCCTCGACCAGTTCCTTCCCGCGATCCAGCACCTAGAAGACCTCAAGCTCCGCGCCATGCTCGTCCCCGAGCGGATCGTCACTCAGCAGTCGACGGTCGGCTCCTTCGGCATGAGCGAGACGCACCTCGACGTCTTCTTCTCCAACCTGGAGGTGATCAAGCGGTTCCTGATCCTCGGGACGCTCAACGCCGGACCGGTCCAGCTCCTCGTCCGGAACAACTTCGGCGCAAAGGCCCCGGTGCCGAGGTTGGCCGCGAGCGAGCTCTCCCGGCAGAGCAAGGCGTTGCTGGCCGACATCGTGAAGCAGGCGCTGCTCATCCCGAGGACGCTCGACGACGGACGGGTCTACTCGACGGCTTCCATCATTGATGACATCAGAGCGCTCGAGGCCCTGAACATCCCCCACCGGCGGCCCCAGGACGTGGCGGTCGCGCCAGAGGGTGGCCGGCAAGATCAGACCGCGGCCCCCTCGGCACCGTCTGCCCCCACCGCCGAAGACCTCGCCCGGCACAGCGACACCACCGCGTGCGTCGCCCGGCGGTATGGGGTCTCCCGCCACACCGTCTGCCGATGGGCGAAGGCCGGGGCTCCGTGCCTCCCGCTTCCCGGCGGTCGCTACCGCTTCAACCCCCGAGAGCTCCACGACTGGCTCGCCCAGCACCAGGCCGCGAAGGCCGAGGAGGTCGACCGTGCCGCATAGCTCGTCGTCATCGATCGTCCACTTCCCGTCGGGAGGGGTCTTCCTCGCCGCGTCCGGCGCCGCACGGTTCACGAAGGAAGTCCTTCGAGTCGGCCGCTGGGTCCACCCCGACACCGGCCAGCGGATCGCCTTCGACGAGGTCGAGCTCGAGCGGCTGGCAGCCGCCACCAACCAGTGGATCAACCTCGGCAACAAGGTGTGGTTCAGCTCGGGGCCCCGCCCGCACAACGCGGACGCCCTTCGGAACATCGGCTTCTGGTCTCGCTTCCGGGTGGACGCCGGCAGCCTCGTTGCCGACGTCGACGTTCCCGCTGCCGAGGTCGCCGAGAAGATCGGCCAGACGATCACCGACGTCTCCGCCGGCATCCGCTTCGACGTCAACGCGAGCACCGGCGAGCACTTCGACGCCGTGATCGTCCACGTCGCGGCTACGCCGGCACCCGTGATCCCCGGTCAGGACAACTTCGTCCGGCTCGCCCGCGAGCTCGACGCCGCCACCGATGCCCAGGAGGAAACCCCGATGAACGAAGAGCCCGTCGTCGACCAGGCCAGCGCCGTCCCCGAGGAAGCCGAGGAGACCACGCCGGAGGAGGAGGAGACGCCGACCGGCAGCGTCATCGACCAGATCCGGTCGATCCTCCAGCTTCCCGCCGACGCCGACGAGCCCGCGATCATCGACGCTCTGCGCCGGGTGATCTCCGAGTTCGCTCCGCCCCCTCCCGAGGCTCCCGAGGAGCCGGCGGCCGACCCGATGACGCCCATGAGCCTCTCGAGGGACGTCGAGCTCTCCCGTCTTGCCTCCCGCGTCTCCGAGCTCGAGACCGAGAACGCCAAGGTCCGCCAGGCCGCTGCCGAGCGTGAGGTCGAGATTGTCCGCGAGCGGACCGTCGAGCTGGGTCGCCCGATGAGCGAGGACGTTCGTCGAGCCGCGATCAAGCTCTTCAAGGGCGGACTCGAGAAGGAGGCTCGCCAGCTCCTCGACCTCTCCGTCGAGCGGGCCGGTGTGAAGACCGACCTCTCCGTCCTCCCAAGCCCCGGCGCCCGCGCGCAGGGCCGTGCCGATGCCGAGAGCGACGCCGCTGCCGCCGAGATGCTGCTCGCCCGCGGCTACACCGTGAAGCGCGACCCCCAAACCGGCCGAATCGTCGAGGCCAGCCCGCCCCACGCGAAGGCCAGCTAGAAAGGACTCAACCAGCCATGCCCGGACAAGTTCTTCCCTCTGTGACCAACGTCGAGATCGTCGACCGAGTCGTACGCAGCCGTGCCGAGCCCTACGTCCAGGGCCAGGATGCCGTGCTCGACGCGAGCGTTCGTGACCCCGGCAGCAGTCGCCCCACCCTCATTCGCCCCGGCACCGTGATCGTGCGGGCTGTCGGGACGCACAAGTTCGTCGTCGCCGGCAATCCCGTAGGAGCCGGTAGTCAGCCGGCCTCCGTCCTCGCCTCCGAGGCTGCCGACGGCCAGTGGCCCGGCACCACGATCGGCATCGCGATCGACGGTGGGGTCACGTTGGGCATCCAGCTCGGCACCAGCGACGACGACAACGCCGCCGTGATCGCCGCGCTGAACGCCCACCCCATCTTCGCCGCGCACTGCATCGCCGACGAGGACCAGGGGTTCGTCCGGATCCGCACGCGGTTCGCCGGTGCCGATCGCTACATCCACGTCCACTCGAGCCTCGGGTCGGCCTTCGGGCAAGCGGGGATCGACGGCGTGGGGCGCGATGGCGACTACCGGGTGACCGAGGACTGGGCCGACATCCGCGATGCCGCGGGCAACCCGGTCGACACGCCCGTCACGACTTCGCTCGTCGGGTTCTACAAGACCACCAACCTCGTCGCCCTCACCGCCGAGGCGCGGGCCGTGCTCTCCCGCCGCGGGTCGCAGTTCGAGTAGCACACGGCGGAATCGATCGAAACCAACCTGAGAGGAGAAGCTAGATGGCCGGCACCCAGCTCGAGGCGACGTTCGGCGTTCGCACGCTGACGAAGGTCCTGACGACCTTCGCGGACGACAGCCTCGACAAGTTCTTCCTCGGCATCTTCGAGCGAGCGGATCAGATCCGACCCGAAGGCCGACTCGTCGAGTGGGACGAGGAGCGGATGCACCGCCACCTCGCCCCGATCGTCGGGCACACCTCCCCGTCGCCGAAGCTCGAGGAGACCACGCGCATCAACAAGACGTCGTCGATGATGCACGTGAAGCTCCACAAGGACATTCCGGGCGAGCGGCTCTTCTTCGACCGGGCGGCGGGCAGCCTTCGGCCCAACGCGGGCGGAGTCATCGCGAAGGAGCTCCGCGACCTGGCCCTGGCGGTCATGAAGACCGTCGAATGGGCGTGCGCCAGCACGTTGCAGGGCCGGTTGTCGGTGAACGAACGGACCGTGCCGGGGTCGGAGTCCTCGTTCGAGCTCGCCTGGAACGTCTCCACCTACCTCCGGCAGGCGAACTGGAGCGAGCCCGACACCAAGATCGTCAGCGACGAGCTGCCGCAGATCGAGGCCGCCTACCTCCACGGCTCGGGGATGCTGCCCTCCTCCGCGATCCTCAACGACGTCACCAAGCGCTACTTCCACGGCAACGACGAGGTGCGCGACTGGGCGAAGGAGGTCTACGCGGCCGAGGCGCTCACGTCGTCCATCACCGACGCGCGGCTGCTGAAGTCGATGAACCTCGCGGGGATGAGCTGGCAGAGCAACCCCGGCGGCTACGTGCCGAAGGAGGGGCCGAACGCCGGAACCTTCCAGCGGTTCATGGGTGACGACCGGGTGGTCATCCTTCCGGCCGACCAGCGGCTCCCCGACGTCCTCGCCCTCGCCCTCGGCCACGGCATCGTCCCCCGCAACCTCTGGGGCAACGAGGGGCAGATGGGCATCGAGCTCGCTCCGAGCCCGGGGTGGTACGCCTACTCCGAGGCGACGAGCAACCCGCCCGGCGTCCGGCTCTACGCGGGCTGGGTCGGTCTGCCGATCGTCCTCTTCCCCCAGGGCATCCTCGTCGCGACCGTCCGGCAGTAGGCGATGAGGGTGGCCGCTCTTGACCGCCTGGGGTGGCTCAGAACTCGAGTTCCGAGCGCAGGTCCTTCATTAGCTCGGCGTACCGTGGGCTCGAAGGGCGTACGCGCGCGAATCGCTTCCACTCGTCAAAGGCCGCGTCGACCAGACCCTTCTCGTAGAGGCAATGGAACAGCCCCAGGGAGGCCTTTTCGTAGCTCGGCGCCACCTCCGTGGCTCTTTGAAACCAGGCGATCGCCTCGTCTAACTTGCTCAGCTGCCAATAGCTGTGCGCTACGACTGCGAGGTAGCCACGTGCGTTTGACAACTCTGACTCAAGCGGGAGGAGGATCTGGAGCGCTGCGGCGTGGTTGCCTTTCGATCTCTGTTCCACGGCTCGAGCGAACTCATCGTCCACCGTCGGGTCTTCCGCCACGGAACATGCCTCTCTATCAGCGGAGCGAGTCGTGAGCCTAGCACAGGACTCGCCCATCGTGACCGAGCAAGAGGTCGCCGAGATCACCTTCGAGGGCGATCTCGGCAACCTCGACCTCGGGGAGGCGACGGTCGAGGGGGCGACGCGACAAGCGACGAACGCGCTGAGGCGTTGGGCGAAGACGAGAGGAGTCGACCCGGATCGGATCACCAACGTCGACGACTTCAAGGCGGCAGCGGCCTACTGGATCTGTGCAACGGTGTTCGCGGCTCAACCCCAGGCTGACGAGGAGAACGCGAGGAAGGCGGAGAGGTATGCCCAGCGCTACTTCGACGAGCTGCGGGCGATCATCGTGGAGACGGACGATCAGCCCGATGCTCGAGCGTTGGGGGATCGAGGGCTGCCCCGGGTCGTGAACCTCGACGCGATGCCGAGCATGACGATGCCGAGGGACAACCGCCGTCCGGGTCATGGCGCTCCCCTCTTCTTCCGAGGGACGTAGCGGTGGGCCGCGTGAAGCTCGACTTCCGCCGCCAGCTCCAGGCCACCGCCCGGCGAGTCCAGGACGGCATCGTCGCCCGCCTCATCGCCGGTCAGAAGGTCACCGGCGGTCCCGTCGCGCCGACGAAGGACGGAGAAGGGCGAAGGACGACTTCGTTTGGCATCCGGGTTGCTCTAGATGCCGTCAGGCGACCCGGCATCCGGACCGGCCGAATGCTCCGGGAGCTCGCCAAGCGGAGCAACGTGAAGATGAAGCCGACGGGCTTCGTGATCAGACCGTCGGCAGCGCTGTTGAGGTGGATCGTGTTCAACGCGGGGGCGAAGCCGAGCTCGAGGAGGCCGGGAGGCCAGCCGGCCCGTCCCGTCGGCGGGATGAGCGGTGCCGAGGTCGGCAAGGCGACCCGTGAGGTGGCGCGTGCCGGACGGGATCAGATCGTGAAGGGGCTGAGGCGGCGTCCCCGGGCGTCACGATGACAGCCCCAGACGCGGGCTCCGTCTACAATGGCTCGCTTGGAGAACCAGAGATGAACGCCCAGATCTACTGTGACGAGTCAGGTTTCACCGGGAGCAAGCTCCTGGATCGAGCCCAACCGTATTTCACTTACGCAAGCGTGAGCATGAACGCGGCCGATGCAGACGAGCTGATCGATCGCGTGCGGAAGAACAACAAGCTTCAGAAGGTCGAGTTCAAGTCCTCGAATCTCCTCAAGCATGAGCGGGGCCGAAGGGCGATGACGGAGGTCATCGAGAGTGTCGCCAAGGAGGCGAGGATCGTCGCCCACGACAAGAAGTTCGCGCTGGCGTCGTTCATCTTCGAGAACGGCTTTGAGCCAGCGCTTGCTGCCAACAACGCGCTCTTCTACTCGATCAACTTCCACAGGTTCATCTCTGGCATCCTGCATGCTCTCTTCGAATCGAAGGACGAGCCGGCCGAGGCCCTATTCGAGCGGTTTGAAGCCACGATGCGATCGCTCGACGCCGAGGAGCTGATCGGACTCTTCTCCGCCCCCGACGCGCCAGACGACTTGGTGGTCGCTGAGGGAGTCGTTGGCGACATCGGCACATTTCTCACGTGTCATCGAGCTCGCATGGCCGAAGAGCTCGACACGATCCGGAAGCTCGCCTCTGCGCGCTGGGCGCTCGACCTCAGCATGACATCGCTCTTCGCGCTTCTTTCGCACTGGAGCGACAGGCACGGATCCATCGAGGTTACGTGCGACAAGTCCAAGCCTCTGCGGGCATATCAGGATCTGCTCGACGTGTTCGTCGGGCGGACCGATCGGGCCTACAGCCGCTGGTCGGGACGCAGCACTCTCATGACGCCCAACCTCACGCGTTCGATCCAGTTCGAGAACTCGAAGAACGTGCATGGCCTCCAAGTGGCCGACGTCTTGGCTGGAGCCGCGGCGCACATCTTCCGAGTGCGCGGCCAGACGGACGCCGACGCCACTCATTGGCTGAACATCTTCGAGTCCTGCGAGTCGTTCGGCGATGAGTGCATCGTTCCGACCCCCGACGCCATTGACCTCGACCAAGAAGAGCCGTTCGTAAATGCGCTCGTCCTCAAGGAGCTTCTCGATAGGACGCTGAGGGGCGAGAGCCTGCTCGCCCAGATGGAGGACTTCATCGCAGTCGCGAGGAGCTCGTTCCACGAGACGACTCGTGAGTAGCAGCACGCTCGGAGCCTTGAGGGACTTCTTGGCTGGAGCTAGCGGCGACGTCCGAGCCTCGGTCAACGCCGAGTTGCCCAACGCCCTCGACGAGGCCGCCGTGGTGTTTGCGCGAGACCACCGAGGTCGTCAGCAACGTCGATCGAAGGCCCCCGCCCTCAACATCGAGATCGTCCCCCGACCGGCATCGCCGCCACGCCCCATCGGCATCGGCTGGGTCGAACGCGACGTCGCTCTCGACATGAAGGCCACCCTTCGAGGGAAGGCCACTGCCGCCGGCGAAGAGCAGCTCGACCAGGTCGAGGCCGTCGCCGCCATCCTCGAGCGGAGATACCACGGGAGGACGAGGCTCGATCTCCCCAGCACTGCCTCCTTCCGGCACAGCGTCGCGGAGGTGACCGACGTCGACGAGGTCCCGGAGTCGTCCGAGATCGCTCGGTCGGTCGTCCGGGTGACCTTCACCTTCACCGAGAGTCTGGACAAGCGATGACACCCCCAACGCCGGTGGAGCGTCCCCTCCTCAGCAATGCCGAAACTGAGATCTCAGCGCGAACGGAAGCGCGGCCGGAAGTTCTCGCGGGTGCCGATACAGGGAGACATCCCGTTCTGCTGCCTTCCCGGCGGGACTCTCGTGTCGTTCCAAGTGGACTCCCGGGTGAAGTCTTGCGAGCTGCGCGACCGACTTCGAGACGGCGGCTTGATCGTGCTCCAGGTCTTCGGGAGCGGGCACGGACGAACGAACGGCAAGGGCGGGAGGAAGTGGATCACCGCAAGGCTCGACGCGCCGCTGATCCCATCCCGCCACTGACCAGTAGCCTCACCTTCGAGGACTGCATCACCTTCTGCCGAGCGGCAGCCCGCCACGAAGTCCTCCGCCACGAGCTCGACGAGCACCGAGCCTTCCTCGTCCAGATCGCCCGACGGCTGACCCGGCAGTGGCAGCTCAGCGATGCCGACGCGATCGACGAGGCCGGACAGGTCGTTCTCGACAACATCGTGCGGGCGGTCGGCCCAGGGGCCCAGTCATGAGGTCACAGTCAGCCCTGGCTCTTGAGCATGTCCTCGTACTCACGGATCGCTGCGTCAACTGCCATCCACGAGGCGATCCCCTTGATCGTCGCGGCATGACGATCCACGAGGAAGCCTCTCGGACCTCCCGCGGCGTAGAGCCAGTAGTCCTGAGGGCAGAGCCCACACGGCCGCCACTTCGGGAAGAGTGCCCAGCCCCAAGTCCGTTCGATCGTCGCTTGGTCGTCGAAGTGGATCGAGCCATGCCCGCCCGCCCGGTGCGCCCTCCCGGCGTACCGTCCGCGGAGGAGGATGAGCAGCCTGAACTTCGCTCCCTCGAGCGTCATCACCGCGGGCCTCCAGTCGGTAGTTTCATCCGCACGACCATGGACGCAAGTGGGTTGCGGCGCTGTCATGTCTGACGCCGTCGAGCAGGCCATCGTCAACTTCGTCGTCCGCGGAGCGTTGGAAGCCCAGCGGAAGACCAACCAGGTCGACGCGGATCTCACCTCGGTCGAGCGGTCGGGCCAGCGGGCCGAGAACGCGTCGAAGGCGGCTGACACCGCCGCCCAGAAGGCAGCCCGCACTGCCGAGGAGCTCACCCGGCGAGCGGAGCAGGCCCTCGGGCGACTGGCTCAGGTGGCCGGGCTGGCAAGCTCGGCCACACGGGTGGCTCAGCGGGCTGGAGCCCCAGAAGAAGTCGGGGTCGTCGCCGGAGCCTTCGGTGAGGCCGTCGGCACCGGAGCTCAAGCCTTCGTCCTGACGCCCGGCGGCCCGTTCGTGAAGGGTGGCGTGGCGATCGGCGCGGGTGTGCTCGCCGGGGGGTCATCCCTCTACGAGGGGTTCGGCCGGATCGAGGAGCAGAGGGCGAAGGAGCGGGAGCAGACGGCCAAGGCGGTCGCCGACGAGATTGAGAGGAGGAAGGACGGAGAGGAGATCGTGAAATCGGCAGCCTTGGACGTCATGAGCCAGCGGCTCGGAGGCTCGCGGATCCGATGACGACCCACATCGTTCGCCTGGTGAAGGCCGGCCAGCCCCTCCTCGAGCTCGGCACCCACACCCCCTTCGTCGACCCGTCCCACACCTACGAGCACACCGACGACGAGCCCCCGCGCCTCCTCGCCGTCAACAAGCGGTGGGTCATCGAGGGACGGATCTTCGGACCCGATGCCGAGGAGACCCTCGACGCCTGGCACCAACTCACCGGCGTGCTCGAGGACGCCACCAATTACCCCGATGCCGTGGAGCTCGTCCGCGACGGCACGGTGGTTGAACGAATCTCGCGCGACGCCGGCTACGAGGGATTCAAGATCCTCAACCTGACCTCCCCTCGTGACCCCCTCTGGCAGTGGCGAGGGGTGATGCCGTGGAGGATCGAGATCGTCGGGAGACGACGGGTTGGCCCGGACGTTCTCGCCGTCGAGCTGACCGAAGTCTTCAACTACGACGACCGGGGGCTGCTCACGCGGACTTTGACCGGCAGTGTGGAGACGAAGGCCGGGACGAGCGCGGTGGAGGCCGCCCGGCAGTTTGGACTGGCTCCACCCGGCCCCGACTTCGGCTTCCTCACCCGGGGGCCGGACGGGGTCAACGCGGAGAAGAGCAACCAGGCCGACACGAAGGCTCGGTTCACCTCCGTCCTCCAGCAGCTCGGCACGGCGATCCCGGCAGGGGTCAGTCCCGTCTTCGGCCTGGCGGTGTCCGTCGTGAAGGCGGACGGCCAGACGACGACCACGACGACCGTCACGGCCCGAGGTGCTGACGCTCGAGCGGCGGTTGAACGCGAGCGCCCTGCCGGCGCGCTCCTCCTCGACCAGGTCAACGTCGACGAGGGGAACCGGACGGCAACGGGGGTCTACGTCAGCCAGAGGAACAGCGACAACCAGCGACGCCTCCTCCGCACCCACTCGTTCTCGTCTCGAGGTGGGGGGAGGCCGATCCGCTACACCCGAAGGACGGGCGGCCGTCGTCCTGCCCGGCATGTGCTCGCCTACTCTGAGGTCGAGCTCGTCGAGACGATCAGGGTTGAGGTGCAGGGAACGCCGGACCTGGACGACTTCGAGCTACCCGAGCCGCTCAACCTTCCCGAGGACACCGACGCTCGGCAGTTCAGCCCTTGGCCAACGAGGGCGGTGATCGGTGCCGATCGGGATGGGGATCGGTGGGTGATGGGGCTGCGGCGGGTCTATCGGGTCGAGGAGCTCGAACTGGCTCCGTCGGGGCTCGGACGAGCGCTGTTCGAGGTCGACGCTGCCGGAAGTGATCCTGCGGCAGAAACTGCTCGATGAGAGACGGCGTCCGCAGCGCAGGCCACGGACGCCGCAAAGCTGAACCCAGTCCGCCCTAGACGAGGGCGAGAAGTGAGAAGGTTGCGAGGCCCACGAGGACGCTAGCAACGATGAGAGAGGTCGCCGGACCTCCGAGGATCGCCACGGTCTTCGCCGCGACGATGTATCCGCCCAGGTTTGATGTCGTCCGGTACGCGGCGAGCGCGAGCCCACCTCCGACGCTCAACCCGGCGAGGCCAGCCCCGACTGCGCAAGCGCCCTGCGGCAGTCCGCGCTGCTCGTCCGGCGTCGTCGAGTCCGACTCGGATTCGGGACCGGAGTCCACCCCCGAGGGGGCGGGACCCCCGTCGACACGACCGTCGTCTGGCGCAGCACTGCTGGTTGCCGATTCCGCACGGACGTTCGATGGCGAGGAACTCGACATGCTAGCGATGGCAAAGCCGCCCGCGACGCCGAGAAGAAGCAGAAAGAAAGACATAGCTTCCTCCGATGAGCTTGGATCAGGTTCCTTCTTGGCTGAACGGTATCTGGCTAGATCACCTCCGATCGAATCAGCACCTTGCGATGACGGCTTGGCCTGGATCACCTCCTTCGTGCTTGCAGCCGCGGCGGACGACAACGCGCCGACCTCCTCTCTAGGACACTCCGCTGAGATGATACGACCCTCGGCGTCAGATACGGACACGCTGGCAAGTTACCATCCCGGCGGCGCTTACGCCTCGCGTCGGCGTGTCTGGCGCCGGCGCCGTCGTGAGGGACGACAGCCTTTCCGGACGCGCTCCTTCAGGCCGTTCCAGGAACGTCGCTCCGGAACGTGCGCGGTCGACGCAACCGTGGCTTCAATGCACCCGGGGATGAACCCAAAGTCGAACGCACAGAGGGACGGGCTCGTGAAAGACGATCAAGAAGACGAAGTGGCCGTGACCGGCGGGAGCACCGAGAGTGAACCGGCAGTGAACGACGACGTCCTCCGCCGGGTTGCCGGCCTCCGCTTCGAGGCGATCACCTTCGTCGAGAGGATCGCGGAGATCGTCGGAACCCCGATCGATCTAGTCCTCGTTGTGCTCCATGACGAGGATCCGCGGCGCGGTGAGTCTCGTGATCCCGAGCCGCCAGTGTGGCGTCCGGGCTCCTTCTCGGAAACCGCCTGGATCATGCGCCTTCGCGATCCGCAGTGGAGCAAGATCGGAGCTGGCGAGCTGCCCCGCCGGGACGGCGAGGAGAGTGAGGGATACCACAACCGGATCTACCGACTCCTTCACCAGCCCGGCATCGGCCCAGCGCCGGATACGCGGGGATGCCGTCGTCATGCCTCTAGCGGCCAGCGGCTCGTTGGGACCGACGCACGCAACCCCTGCTGGGCTTTTCTTGTTGCTGAAATCGCGGGAGAGAGTCGCACGCCGCCGCTCTTCGTCGATGCAGTCGCATACAAGCTCGTCCAGATGTACGATCGGAAGCTACCTCTTGCGCCTGACCCGGCCTCGCCCTACGCGGTGGGCGCCGTGCAGACCGCTCCTCAAGAGGTGATCAGGTCGGCCGCGGAGTTCTACCTACGCTGGCTGCTCCGCCTCAATCCCCGTTCGGGACGCTTCGTCGATACCTTCAACACGATCTCGCTCTCGCGCTACGAGGGTGCAGATACCTCGGGCGGCATTGCGATCTGGCCCGGGTCCGAGCCGTCGCCGTCTGCGTACGAGATTGGCGTCCAATTCGAGCAACCCGTCGAGCTTGAGCAGCACCGACGCGTGCGGAAGGTGCTCGAGGCTTGTCGCGACGGACAGCAGCTGCTTGCTGCGAGAGGCGGGGCTCTCGGCGTTGATCTCTTCGGCATCGGCTGTGTTGGAGCGGATAGCGAGGGCGTCTTCCAAGTCTCTTTCAGGGGGAGGGGGACGTGGGAGCTTGCTCGCGGCGACGAGGTGCTGATGCGGGTCCAGAACGGGGAGCCCCGACCTCCCGCCCCGCCACTAGACGAAACCGCCGAGGTCAATCAGCTGAGGGCGACCTTCCCCGGTCTGCCGCCTGAGAGGCTCAGCGAGTTACTGCGCACTCTCCAAACACTGTCGGACAGCTCGCGCGGCGGTCTCATCGTGATCACTAACGAGGCGTCGAGTGAGGCCACCCGGCTGGCGCGTCAAGGCACGCAGACTCTGCCAATCGCCTTGAGCGAAGATCGAATCGACAACCTGAGCCGCGTGGACGGAGCCGTACTCATCTCGGACACCGGAGAGATTCACGCTTTCGGCGTGATCCTAGACGGCCTCGTCGACGCGGCGGGGGAAACGAGCGAGCAAGCGCGGGGGTCGCGCTTCAACTCGGCGCAGTGCTACGTCGCTACTCGGCGGAGGGAAGGGCCGGACGTCGCTGTGGTCGCCGCCGTGGTGTCCGAGGACAGCAACGGGAGGGTGGATTGGTCGGGCCTCCAGGACGGGAGAGAGTGACGGGCGAGAACTCGTCCAAAGCGATCCGCGGACCGTCTCGGAGGTAGGAGACGCTCTCCTTGGCATCGCGTTTGCGGAGTGACGGACATGGTCATTCCGCTGCACGACGAAGGCCTCTCCATCAACTACCAAGGCTACACCTGCACCCCCCTATTCTCCTACTCCCGCTCCCTCGGCCTCGAGCCCGACTTCGGCTACGTCCACATCCTCAGGGAGGACTTCGGCGACTTCACGATCACGGAGTCGTTGAGAGGAGCTGAGGCGCCACGGTTCACCACGCGAGTCGACGAACCGGGGCAAGGGTTCATGTCCTCGGGCGACCTCGTCGTCACCGAGAAGATCGAAGACAAGACCTACTCGACGACGTTCCGACACGTCCTCGTCACCACCGACGCGGTGAAGAGCGTCATCCCGGTCGACGATGCCAGCGACCTCGTCCGAGTCAGCATCACGGACATCCGGTATCTGTGGTCCCGCCGAGGGGTTGTCTTCGATTGGGTCAACGTCCTCCCCCAGGCCGCCACGCTCCCAGCTCGGCGAACGATCACTACTCTCGCCGACCTCCCAGCCGACGTCTGGATCGAGGGGTCGCTGACGAACGGTGCCGAGCCGTACACACTCCGTCAGGTGCTCGAGGAGATCATCATCCCGAGGCTGCCGGGCCAACCTCCGCTTCGTCGTCTCCCGCTCGACCTCGAGACGGCCGTGCCGATCAACCACGTGTGGGACGGGGTGCCGACCAAGCGGGCGCTGGCCGACCTGCTTGAGGAGTTCAATCTGGTGTTGGCCCTCAACCCAGATTCGTCCATCTCGCTGTGGAGACCCGAGGAGGGCCCGGCCCAACTCCAGAACGGCGACCCGATCCCACCCAACGTCGTCTCCCACAACCTCCCGCTGATCGCCTACCACTACAAGCCCGCCGTCGTCCTCGTCCTCGGCCCAGCCCGCATCCTCGGCACCCGGATCGACAACCTGGAGGCAGTCGGCGAGACGTTCGGCACCGTCGTCCCGCTCGAGGATGCTCTACGCGGGATCGGCCTGACGATGGCCCAGGCCATGAGGTTCGCCCTCGCCACTCCGCAGGAGAGAAGCACCCTCTTTGACGTCACCCCCGAGGCGGTGAAGGAGTTCGACCGCTGGGCGTTCAAGTGGTATCGGCTGCCGGGAGGTGAGCTCGCCCACCTCGATCACCTGCCGATGGTGGATCGCCCTGCGCTCGACACGAAGGGCCTGCTCCTCCCACCGCGCGTCTTCTCCGAGTCGGTCACCGTTGCCGACGTGGCCGTTCTCCTCGACCGGGGGACGACAGGGCCGACCGCCGACCTCCTCCGGCAGCGTCTGAGAGCGGCCAACGGCAGCGAGCTCCTCGCCCTGGTCAACCTCCCCTTCCAGGAGGCGAGTGGGGGATACCGGCTGGACCGTGACCGCGGGATCGTCATGTTCGATCGAGTGATGGGGACGGTGTTCGGCGATGCGGTGCTCTCCCACGAAGTTCCTCTCAACGAGCCCGCCAGAGTGGCCGTCGAGTTTGGCTACAGGAGCAAGCCCCGGGCGATCGACCAGCTGACGATCTCCCACCGCTACTTCTCTGTCTGGGTTCGAGACGGTGCCGACGGTGCCCGCCAGGAGCCCGTCCTCCCCGTCGACGCCTTCCCCCTCGTCGTCCACCGGCCCGACCTCCAGGAGGTCAGGGACGTCTCCGGGAACCACAACCGCGCCCTTCTCGACGAGGTCGCTCGAGGGGTGGCCGAGGAAGTGTTCAAGAGACCGACCTCGACGCTCGGAGGCGAGGTCCAGCTTCACCGCCCCATGCCGGCCGTCAACACCGGGATGGTCCAGTCCATCACCTGGTCGACCGAAGCTGAGCTCCCCCGAGTCCGCCTCTTCATCGGCACGAAGGAACCGTTCGCTCCTGCCGACGAACCGATCACCACCAGGGCGAGGAACCCGGCAGAGCCGGCCGTCCGAGACATCGCGGTGATGCCGCGGGGGTGGAAGCTGTGAGTCTGGAGCCTGAAAGCAGAAGTCCGTTTGGCCGGCCGCTCACCCTCGTCGATCGGAGCCGCACTGCCGACGGAGTCGACGCCGAGCTCGGCCACTTCCGAGGGGACGTCTTCGCGTTCGTCGAGGAGGTTGATCCGGTCACCGGTGCGGTGGTGAAGGCCAGGACGGGCCGTCTCCAACCTCGCAATTGGCACTACGTCGAGAGCGACGACCCTCTCTTCGTCGATCTCCCTGACCTCAAGGACAAGCGGTTCGGCTTGTCCCTCGTCGCCGAGGATCAGCACGCGTTCGACGGCTTCACGCTCGACCCGGAGCCCGATGCCGCTAACCCCTTCGGCAACGACTGGGGGTTCGACCAGAAGTCGACCAGGATCATCGACTACGACGATCCCAAGGGCAGGGCCGCCCTTCTCGCTCAACTGGTGAAGGTGGTCGACGACCTGAGGGGCGAATACGTCCCGGCCATCCCCATCGGCCCGGAGGTGATGGGAGCGGGGACCTTCCTCGGCACGGGGCCGGATCCCGACGCGGCGAGTGGATCAGCCCTCGCCTCGTCTCCCGACTTCGGGCCTTCCAACACTGCCGGGGTCGCCGCTGCCGGATACACATGGGACGGGCAGAGGACGGGGCTTCTCTCTACTCTTCTCCACCCGATCAACCCCGACGACATCCTCGGCGCGGGACGGGAAGGCACCGAGTGCGGGATCCAGGGCCTTCGCCGCATCGCCCACTTCGAGTGGGGGCCGAAGCATGGGAGCCTGCATCTCGACAAGACGGATCTGGTCGCTGAGCCGGGCGGTCACGGTCCGATCTTCCCCGCGTCGCTCAGGCACTGGCCTGCGGTGGCCAACAACCCCGGGCTGCACGAAACGGGTCAGTGGGCCCCGTGGTACCGGGCGACTTTCTTCGTCCCCGAGGAGGGCAACCCGGGTGGGCCGATCGTCGAGCCGCCGATGCCGCCGAGGTCCGAGCTCGAGCCTCCCGACGGTGTGCCCTCCGGCAGCGCAACGGGGACGCCGGTCATCCTCGCGATGCCGGGGTCGGCGAACGGGATGTCTCCCGCGGTCGACAACGTCCTCGACCCGTCCCTCTACGGCCAGATGGTCTTCGCCGTCGGCCAGGGACCAGACGGCGATCGCACCGTAGTCATGGTGGCCCAGGGCGACGAGGCGGGAGCTGACTGGGGGATGACCCTGCCGACGGAGACGTGGGTTGGTGTCGACGTCGAGGACGAGCCGCAGATCAAATTCGGCCATGGTGGACCGACGATCGGAGCGAGGGCGGACGGGAGTCTGGCGATCGACGGCGGCATGGTGATCGGGGACGAGGTCACCGGCTTGACCGTCACCCCGACAGGCCTCGGCTTCTTCGGCGCGAAGCCCGTCCCTCAGACCTTCGTCGCCGAGCTCGACGAGCGGGGGATGGCGCTCATCCCTTCGGCACGCTACTCGCTCTCCAACGAGTCACGGTTCCGACGCTTGGTCGTCGGGAAGCTGAATGAGATGACGAGGGCTCTGCAGGACTACGGGCTGCTTGGCGCGGTGCCGGGTGGGGTCGAGGTTGGCGAAGAGTTTTCGGTGACATCCGAGAGGAGACGATGATGGACGCAACGACGACGGAGACGAAGGCGGTCGAGCTCACCGCCGAGGAGATCGCCATGCTGCTCAAGCTGCTCGGCAACGTCCCGGGGCGGACGCTGGACTACATGCGGTTGGTGGTGGGGCTGGCGGACAAGCTGGAGCAGGCCCGCGCCGCGCAGTAGCCTACCGGCGGCAACCTCACCACGTCCCCTTCCAGATTGGACTAGCTCGGCACCGTTCTAGCCACTCCTCCCGAAGAACCTCCGAGTCTCCGATCGAATCTCGAAGCGCATCGCGCAAGTCCTTCGCATGAGCGAGTGCGTGGTCCCAGCGTTCCTCGACGTCGCTAGGCGCGATCGACCAGCCCTGTCGGTCCCTTTCGTCGAACTGCGCATCCCACGCATCGAAGACCAGAGAATACTGCGGGTTGTGGGCGTCCTCGTCGAAAGCGTCGAGCTCTTCCTCCGTCGCCTCTCGGCCGCCGGACTCGGGATTCGGTGAGGGAAGGGCGATCCAGGCCATGGAGCCATCTGGACGGAAACGGAGGACCAGAAGGCCTGGATCCCATTCGACGCACCAGAATAGGTCTGCCCCGTCCAGGATGTAGCTGAATCGCGCAGCCGTCTCGAGGATTCCGAGCGGGCCGATCTGGTAATCCTCGTCCGCAAGAGGGGCACGGACCCACGCAGGTAGGTCTCGTCGTCAGCCCGGATTCGGTTGGTCATCACGACACCGGCATCGGTCTTACCGAGGACCCTAATGACGTGCTGCATGGATTGCTCCGAGAAGCGAACGAGAGAAAGGCCGTCGTCAGCTGGAGGTGAACTCACCAAGCCCCCAGGCGGTCAGTGTGCCATCGCCCGACCTCGCCGTTACCAGGGACGTGCCCGCGACTACGATTGTCGACCAGCAGGAGGTGCGCTCGTCGCCCTCCAAGCGGAGCTCTACGGCCTCCGCTTGCCGTGGATCGACCACGAGGAGCCGACCCTCGCAGCTTGGGACGAGCAGGCGTCTGCCACCCAGCGAGTGAGCCCCCCAGTTGTGGCCGTCATCGAGCTCCTCGAACAGCCGACCGAGATCGGTAGAGCTCAGGCCCTCTCGGCTGGGATATCGATCCCAATCGAGCCGGTGGCCGTAGTGGGAGAGGCTCGCATAGCTCGATCCCGAGTCACCGTACGCGACGAAAGTGACCGATCGCTTTCCACGGTCGAGTGCCAGACGGCCGCTCTCGAACGTCGCCAGGACGGAGATCGACCCATCCTGACCCATGCCGCCCTCGAGGAAGATCGCCGGGGCTGTCGGATGCGGCCCCTCGATCCACCAACTCGGCCCTTCATCAAGCGCGATCTGTATCTCACGCTCCTCGAGGACTTCGCCGCAGCTCGGGTCTACGACAAGGAGGGTGCTTCCGCGCTCGCGGTAGATCCCCGTGGGGAGCAGCAGCCAGAAGAGCGACGCGTCCGCGGAGAAGTGGCAGGTGACCCAGGGCGATCTCTCGGTCAAAGGAGAAGGATAGGGAAGAACCCAACGCGTGTTCCCCTCCTGGTCGAGCATAGTAAGCACGTCAGGCCCGGCCAACGCCAGAAGGTCCTTTTCCTCGCAGAGGGCCATGGCCTTCGCCAAGCAGGCCTCAGAGGCCTCGATTCGTCGAGCTTGGCTGAGGCGCGCGTCGACGACGATCACAAAGGGGCTGCCATCGGGGCGGACGAGAACTGAGCCGCCACTTGTCCCGCGCGCCGAGAAGGTCGTGCCGAGCTCCAGCCGGCGAACTTGCTCAAGCTGAGCGATTCGGACCAGCCCTGGGATTCTGCGCGCGTAGGGCACTCAGGCAACCCACCTTTCGCGACCCGAACTGAGAACACGAGTGGTCGTCGGGAGCAACGCCGGCCGATCACGACTTCGTGACGACCGCCTCCCAGCCATCGTACTCGCCGTCGAACTGATCGGCAGCGTCAGCCAGATCGCATGTCACCTTGTGGATGTGCGGAAGGTCCACCGGATCGGCTCGCGTCAGCGTCAGAACGAACCTGCGAGACTCTCCGTCGGTCTCGAACTCTTCGGCGACGGAGAATCCGAGCGGCGCGATCGTCCCCAGGAAGGCCTTCCTCGCTGCCTCGCTACCGAAGTAGAGCCAGTGCGAGACCTCTCTAGGTGACTCGAGGACGTCCTCTCGCGCCATGAGAGCCTCCACGGTGCGGCGGTTCGAGATCCAACGCATGAAGAGCGGGTCTGGGTAGATCCTCTCGAGATACTCGCTCCAATCACGATCCTCTTCGAAGAAATACATGACCTTCGCCCCGGTGGGACTCGGGTCAGTCTCCGGCATCGCGCTCTCCGCCTCGACGAAGAAGAAGAGCTCGTGAAAGAAGCGTGTTGCGAGACGCCCCACGTGAACCCCGCGTCCCCCCCGCGTCAGGCCGTCGATGATCAGCTTCGTCATCGAGGCCACGTAGTCCTTGTCGATCGACGGAACCAGCGGATGATCGGGATGCACTTCCGAGTACATGATTCGAACCTGAGCTCGGACCGGATACCGGGCAACCGGCGCGACATCTCGCAGCGCCAGATCGACGCGCATCGAGGCCGGCTCCTCCCCCTCGTCCGAGACCAGCGTCAAGAGGTAGAAGTCCCACCGCGGTTCCATCGAATCGCCTCGTCGCTCACGCGTACCCAAGACTACTCGGTCGACGATCGGTTCCTCCGCGCCAGGAGAGCTTGAGCCGCGTGGACGAGCGGAAGAGGATCCACCGCAGTCTTCGCTTCCTCGAGAAGCTCGAGTGCGAGCGTGAGGGCGCTGTCCGGGGGCACAGTGGGGGCACAGCTTGGTGATTGGCCCTCACAAACATCTGCACCGTCGGGCGTTTCGTCGGCGATATCCGTGTTTTGAATCCGCCGCGTCTGCCATTCCGCCACCCCGGCTGGGTGAAGTTGACTGCTTGTAGAGACTGATCTTACACCGGGCGTCTGTCGTCGCAACCGGTCAGCGTGGAGAACCGCGCCACCGCGCGGCGAACGACCTCGTTGCCGAGGCCGGCGCGCAGAAGCTCGGCCGCTCGGCCGCCTCCCCGCCACACCCCAGCCCGCGGAGCGCCTGCACGAGGCGAAGCCTGTTCGCGCCCGCGGCCCCTGGAGACTGCACGACGGCCCGCCGAGCCGATACGATGTCGAGCTCGAGTGGAAGGAGTGAGCCGATGCGACGATTCCTCCTGGCCATTGGGCTGGTCTTCGCCAGCGCGACCTCGAGCGCGCATGCCGCCGAGCCGGTCTCGATCACGATCTTGGGCCCGAAGAACGCGGTCGAGGGGCTGGATTTCGGATCTGATCCGGAGACTGGCCGGGCCTACGACGCGGTGCACGACACCGAGAACCGGCAGGTCACCGTGACGCTCCCCGACGGCCGGAGCCTCACGGCGAACAGCCGGTACACGAGCGTCGACGCCACGCGCGGCTGGGTGACGGGGGTGACGCTGCGCCCTGCGTGGAACCATGCGATGAGTCCGGCCGACATGGGCGCCTACGTCGACGCGGCCCTCGGCGCGTTCGGCGCGAAGCTCGACGGGGAGCAGGCGAAGAGGTGGGCCGCGTGGAAGAAGACGCCATCGCACGAGCTCGAGATGGAGATCGTGATCGGCAACTTCGTCGGCCTCGAGGTCGAGCTGCGACCCGGCGACAAGAACGGCCAGGCGGTCCAGGTGAAGATCTTCACCGATCCCGGCCACGGCAAGGAGAGCAATCCACCCCCGGGTGAGCCGGCGGTGCTCACCGGCGCCGGGCGCGGCCGAGGTGTCGCCTTTGCACCCGACGGCAAGACGATCGTCGTCGGCGCGACGTTCTACGAGACGGCGACCGGCGAGGCGGTCGGGAAGGTGAAGCTCGACGGCACCGCCTCGGTCGGACCGTTCAGTCCGGACGGGAAGCTGATCGCCTACGAGTCGCGCAAGGGCATCCTGCTCGTCGACGCGGCCACCCGCGAGGTCGCCGCGCCCCTGTCCGATGAGAAACACGAGACCGGCCGGCCGATCGGCTTCTCTCCCGACGGAGAGACCCTCTATGTCCTGAGCAAGCGCGTCGTCGCCTGGTCGGTCGCCGACCGGAAGGTCGTCCGGGAGTTCGACCCGCCGCAAGGCGAGGTCGCCAGCGCGGCGCTGTCGCCCGACGGCAAGCTGATGGCGCTCGGCAACCGCCACGGCTCGACCGCCACGCTGTGGGACACGGCGACCGGCAAGCAGGTCGCGAAGCTCCAGCCGGTGACGAAGGGCTTCGAGAGGGGCCAGCACGCCGATCACCTTCAGTTCACCCCGGACGGCGGCCGACTGATCGTGAGCGGGTTCATGGGCTCGTTCGCGAGCATCTACGACGTCGCCGGTCGCAAGTTCGTCGGACCGGTCCAGCTCTCCGGCGGCCAGCACATCACGCTCTCCCCGGACGGCCGCTCCTGGGCCCTCGGCACGTGGCTGACGATGACCGAGCCCAACGGCGTGTACGTCCACGACGCGAAGACGCTCGAGATACGCGCTGCGCTGCGACCGTTCTCCGGCGTCTTCCGCGAGGTGGTCTGGTCGCCCGACGGGCGACACCTCGCGGCTTGGAAGAGCGACGGCGACGTGGTCCTGCTGTTCGAGACGGCGAAGATCACCCGCTGAACGCGGAATCCGACGCTCTGGCCCTTCGGGCAATGTCGGTCGTTCGCCGGAGCGGCTACGGGACCGCCGGCTCTTCTCCGGCGACGATGACGCGGTCCCTTCCCTGGGTCTTCGCCTCGTAGAGGGCGCGGTCGGCGCTCTCCACGAGCGTCCGGGCGGGCGCCGCCGCGCGGCACTCCGCCACCCCGGCGCTCACGGTGATCGGCCTTCCGGCGTCGACGGTCTTCGCCGCGGCCCTGATCCTCTCGGCGACCTGGCCCGCCTCCTGGGCGTCCGCCATCGGGAGGATGACGGCCAGCTCGTCCCCTCCGTAGCGACAGCAGATGTCGGCCTCCCTCACGGCCCGCGCGATGCGTACGGCCAGCTCCCGAAGGACGCGGTCGCCCTCGAGGTGGCCGCAGGCGTCGTTCAGGTCCTTGAACCGGTCGACGTCGACCAGGATCAGCGACACGACCGTGCCGTGCCGGATGCATCGCCTCAGCTCCAGGTCGAGCATCTCGTAGAAGCTCGTGTGATTGAAGAGCCCCGTCTGTCCGTCGCGCATCGAGCGGCTCACGATCTCCGCGATGTGCCCCTCGCCGACCAGCGTGGGCGAGCGGAGGTCGCTCTCCGGGCCGACGAGGTAGTCGAGGGCCGCCACGATGACGGGCGCGTTCCGACCCAGCAGGCGCGACATCGTCGCCTTGTGCCGGAGGATGTCCTCCCAGAGCACCCGGGCCACGACCGGCGCGAAGTGATGGTGGGTGATCGCGTACAGGACGTCGGAGAAGAAGCGGTCCCCGCGCCGGTCCTGGATCTCGGTGAGGACCACGTCCTCGATGGCCGTCCGCGGTCGGTCCCCGGCCAGGGCCGAGACGAGCTCCACCGACACCGCGTCGTGCGCGAGGATTCCCCGCAGGCGGTCCCCGTCGGTCTCGTCCCGCCCCGACTCGGCCGCCGCGCCCTCGGCCGCCTCGACCTCGACTGCCTCGCCCTCGGCGCCGCTCTCGGGGCATCGCTCGGCGCCGGCAGAACCGCCGGACGATGTCACGGCGAGGCCCCGAATCGCAGTCGCACCCTCAGCTCTCTCCGCCGAGCTCGAGCTCGAAGGCGCTGTCGGGGTCGAGGTGATCGAGGAGGTCCCGATCGTTCGGTGGCAGGAACGCGCGCTTCGCCTCATCGAACATGGACTTCGCTCTGAAGAGGTCGACCATCCGGTGGGCGAGCATGGCGCCCTGGAGGAACCCGAGCCACCGGTGGAGCTTCACCTCTGGCCAGTTCGAGGCGTGGCGCTCGATCCGGTCGCACATCCAGAGCAGGTGGGCCGGCCGCAGATCGGCCGGCAGGCCCGACTCTTCCACGGGGGCCGCCTCGATGATCTCGCGGCACTTCTGCGCCATGGCGGCGATCAGGTCGCTCCTCGAGTTCATCGCTCGCTCGTCTCCGGTCTCGAGGCGCGAGAGGCTGACGTCGTCAGCCTCAAGCCTTGCCCGGGTCCACCTGATGCATCTGATGCTTGCGGGCGAGGTCGTCGACCTCGGCGAGCGTCGCCTTCGCATGCTCGGTGAGGCGGCCGGCGTCGAACAGCTTCACCGACCACGTCTGCCCTCCGTCGTCACTCCTCGCCTCGATGCTCCTCTTGTCGCCTCGGTATTTGCGTCGCAATGCGGAACTCCTCGGAGGGGATACTCGCGGGAGAAGCCCCGCGGGCACGCCGGGCTCGACCCGGGCGTCTCGTCATTGTAGTCGATCGGCGACCACGACCCCGGCCTGATCCGGGCCCGCCGGGTCATTTCTCGGTCATGAGACCGTCCGTAACCTCGACGACGCGCCTGCGGCGCCCGGCGCCTCGCACCCGCTCGGGCCGGCCTCATTGATCTTTCTCCGGGGACCGTGTTCGGATGGCCGGCTGGTCGAGCGGGCGCCCGGCGCGCCCCGTGAGGTGATTCATGCGACGGATCGGTATCGGTCGGATCGGGCTGGCTCTCGGTCTCGGGATGGTCGTCGGGGGCGTCGTCGCCCCGGCTCCGGTCGCGGCTCAGGATGGGCCGACCGAGCGGCTCGAGGGCTCTCCTCGGCATGGGGAGTGGGTCGAGGTGAAGCGGGGCGAGCGCGTGATTCATGCGTTCGTCGTCTATCCGGAGGCCTCGGAGAAGGCTCCGGTCGTCCTCGTCATCCACGAGAACCGTGGCCTGAACGACTGGGCCCGGTCCGTCGCGGACCAGCTCGCGGAGCGGGGGGTGATCGCGATCGCCCCCGATCTGCTCTCGGGCGCGGGCCCCGACGGGGGCAAGACGAGCGACTTCGAGAGCTCCGATGCGGCCCGGACGGCGATCTACGCCCTCGACCCGGATCAGGTCACCGACGATCTCGACGCGGTCGCCGATTTCGGTCTCGCCCTCCCCGCCGCGAACGGCAAGCTCGCCGTCGCGGGCTTCTGCTGGGGCGGCTCGCAGTCGTTCCGTTTCGCGACGAACCGTGCGGACCTCGGCGCCGCGTTCGTCTTCTACGGCACCGGCCCCGACGATGCGGATGCGATCGGGCGCATCGCTTGCCCCGTCTACGGCTTCTACGGCGGGGCGGATGCGCGCGTCAATGCGACCATCCCGAGGTCGACCGAGCTCATGGCGGCCGCGGGCAAGACCTACGACCCGGTCACCTACGACGGCGCGGGCCACGCCTTCATGCGCCGCGGCGAGGCCTCCGATGCGAGCGAGGCGAACCGGGCGGCGCACGACGCGGCGTGGAAGAGGTGGGCGGGCCTCCTGGCGAAGCTCCGCTGAGACTGACCTGACCGCTCACGGGTCGAGATCCTCGGGCCTCTAGCCTCCCTTTCCCGACCCCGCCGCGGGCGCTCGCTCGGGGAGCAGGATCGGCTTCGGGGGCTCTGGGAGCGCCTCGGTCGTCGGCACCGCGACGCCGGCCGCCTCGAGGATCGCGATCGCCTCCCGAGCCGCAGCGCGGACGCGGTCGACCGGATCGCGATCGGCGAGCGCGCGCAGCGGCAGGCCGGCGGCCTCGGCATGGGGTCCGAGCTTCGCGAGGGTCCGGGCGGCGTCGACGCGCGTGTTCGGATAGTCGTCCTCGAGGGCTCCGATCAGCGGCCCCGCGGCTCCGCGCGCCGCGTCGCCGAGCTCGGCGAGCATGCGGGCGGACCCGGCCCGCAGACTCGGGTCCCGGGGATCGCCGAGCGCCAGGACGAGCAGGTCGACGAGGTCCTCGTCGCTCCGTCCGGTCGCGACGGCCGCGTGGAGCAGCGCCGAGCAATCGCGCGGGCCCGCCTTCCGGATGGCCTCGCGCACGACCGGCCACGCATGCCTCCAGCCCGCCTCGCCGCATTGAAGGACCGCCGCGGCCACTCGCGGCTTTCGTGTCCGCTTCGCCAGCGCGACCACGCTCTCGATCACCTCCGGATCGACCGCGTCGCCCATCGCTCCGATCGCGCGGACGATCGCGAAGAGCGCCCGCGCGTCGCTCTGGTGCTTCTCGGCGAGCGCGGCGAGCGTCGGGGCCGCCTTGGCGGCGTCCTTCCCGATGCCGCCGAGCGCAGCGATGGCCGCGGCGCGCGGCCCGGCGTCATCTCCTTCGCACCACCGGAGCAGCGTCGGGACCGCCTCGCGCGCCTCGGCGCCGATGCCGCCGAGGGCGCGGGCCGCCCCGACCCGCAGCCCCCGGTCGTCTCCCTCGATCACGCGCCGCAGCGCCGGGACCGCCTCGGCCGATCCGATCAGGCCGAGGGCGCGGACGATCGCGAAGCGGTCTCGCGCGTCGGCCCCGTCGGCGTGGAGCAGCTCGACGAGCCGCGGGACGGCGACGACGGCCGCGCCGCGGAGCCGGCCGAGCGCCCCGATCGCGGCCAACCGCTCTTCGGCGACCTCGAGGCGGCCGAGAAGCGGGGCGATCGCCTCCTCGGGAACGATGCCGATCCTCGACAGCGCGCCGACCGCCTTCCCCCGCACGCGCGCGTCGTCGTCGGCCACCGCGCGGGCGAGCTCGGGTGCGGCCGACGCCGCCCGCTCCTCGCACCAGCCGAGCGACTCGGCCGCCCGCGCTCGTAGCTCCGGCGTCTCCTCCTCGGCGAGGGCGACGACGAGGGCGTCGACCGCTCTCTTCGTCTTCACGTACCCCAGCCCCTGGAGGGCGAGCCCTCGCAGATCGGGGTCGTCGCCGGCGGCGGCCGCCGCGAGGAAGGTCGCCTCGGTGGCCTCACCGAGCTCCGAGAGGGATGGGAACACGATCGGCCGCAACCCGTGGCGGTTCTCGATGAAGATCTTCCCGAGCGGCTCCGCGGCCGGGGTCGCCTGGAAGCTCATGGCGCGGACCACCTCGATGAGCTTCCAGAGCTCCTCCTTGCTCAGGTCATCCCGCGCGAGCAACGCCGCGACCGGCCGGGCCGCCTCGTCGGTCCAGCGGCTCAGGTCCGCCAGCGTCAGCAGAAGCGCCTGACGCTTGGCCGGATCTTCGGTCCGGTCGAGCAGCTCGGCCACCGGGTCGATCGCCGCCCGTCCCATCCTCGCCAGGGCGGGTCGAACGACCCGCTCCCACTGCGCCGCATCCGCGTCGGCGTAGACCTCGACCACCGCCGTCGCCGCCGGCCCGGCGGCGGGCCCGAGCTTCGAGAGGCCGGCCAGGGCGGAGCGGCGCGTCCGCTCCTCGACGAGCCGGCCGACGAGCGCTCGGAGCTGCTCGCGGTCCGCATCCCCGCGACCCATCTGCGCGCGCGCGGGAGATGCCACGAGCGCCTGGGCAAGGCCGACAGCGACGAGGGCGCAGAGCGCGAGCGTGGGGGCACGAGTCATGACGAGAGACACCTCCGAGGCTAGGAGGGCGTGAGCCGGGCGAAGGTGACCTCGGCGGGCTCGCTGCCGGTGTTGTCGAGCCGGATGCTTCCCGACTCGATGTAGAGCCCGAGCCTCGGCGTCAGGGCGACGCCGCCGCCCCCGGCCAGGTCCTGGACCGTCACGCTCGCCTCGTCGGTCAGCAGCTCGACGTGGTAGGTGGCGGCGTGGGCCGCCCCGCCGAGGACGACGATGCGGTTCTCGCCGGGTGCGAGCTCGTGCGTCCGTCGCTGGGTCGGCGCTCTGGTCTTCGCCGGCGCTCTCTTGGCCGCCGCTTTTCTTGGCGTCATCGCTCGCTCCTCGGAGAGGGTGGTTGGAATGCGGCCGAGACTACATCCGCTCCGTTCGGCGCGTCCATGGGGCTCGGACGCGTGGTGATTCGACAGGGGCCAGCAGGCCGACCACCTTCAGCTCACCCCAGGAGGTCATCCCCGACGACGGCTTCCGCGCTGCGCACCACGCCTGGCGTCGAGCTCTCTCATGCACCTCGATCTAGATCCCGCCGTTGACCGCGACGACGCGGCCGTTCACGTAGCTGTTCTCGAGGGCCAGCCACGTGATGACGCGCGCCGCCTCGGCGGGCGTGCCGGCGCGGCGCAACGCGCTGAAGCGGAGGTAGTCTTCGCGGAGGCTCTTGTCGAGGCCGTCGCTGAGCCCTCCCTCGAGCAACCCGAGCGAGACGACGTTCACCCGGATGCCCTGCGGACCGAGCTCCTTGGCGAGCGCCATCGTCATGGCGGAGAGCATGCCCTGGCTCGCGGCGAACGCCACGGGGAGCGGCAGGGACTGGGCGCGATCGAGGGCGCCGACGAGGACGACGTCGCCACCTCCTGCCTTCGCCATGCCCGGCGCGAGCGCCTGCGCGGCCACGAGCGCGGAGTGCGCGTTCACCTCGTGCACCTCCCGCCACGCCTCGTCGGTGAGCTCCTCGATCGAGGCCGTCCCTCCCGTGATCGCGGCGGCGTGGACGAACAGGTCGGGCGTCCGCCCGTCCTCATCCTCGATGCGAGCGACGAGCCCGCGGACCGCCGCCGGGTCGCGGAGGTCGAGCGCCTCCGCTCGGGACGACTCCTCGCGCGCCAGCTCCGAGGCGAGCTCGCGGTTCTCGTGGAACGTGAAGACGGTCCGGACATCGGCGGCGACGAGCGACCGGACGACCTCGCGGCCGACCGCCCCCGTCCCACCCGTCACCAGGGCTAGGCGATCCGACACAGCTTCTCGAGCTCCTCATGGATGGCGCGGACGAGCTCCGCGAGCCGCTCCTCGGGGATGTCGTAGCGCGGCTGAAGCCGCATCACGCTCCAGTCGTGTCCGCACGGGTAGCAGAAGAAGCCGCGCCGGTAGAGGCGATGGGCCAGCAGCGAGGCGATCGCCGCCTTGCCCTCGAGCCCGGGCAGCTCGAAGTGCTCGAAGGTCAGCCAGGGGTGATCGGACTCGGTCAGGGCGATGCCCAGCAGGAACCCGGCGCCCCGGATCTCGCGGAAGAGCGAGAGGCCCTCGAGGGCGCCCGCGAACTCGCCCCGAAGCCACGCGCCGGTCGTCGCGATCCGCTCGATCGTCTCGTCGGTGAGCAGCTCGAGGGCGGCCAGCGCGGCGACGCATCCCACCCCGTTCATTCCCATCGTCTCGTTGTGCGCCTCGCCGGCGGCGATGCTCGACCCGTAGGCCTTCATGAAGAGCTCGCGGCTCGTGAGCATGACCGAGACGGGAACCAGCCCGCCGCCCAGGTGCTTCGCCATGATCACGGCGTCGGGGCGACGAGGCCAGTCGTGGGTGGCGAGGATTCCACGCCCCGTTCGGCCCATCCCCGTCTGCACCTCGTCGGCGACGAGGAGAGTCCCGTGGCGCTCGGTCAGCTCGCAGAGCGCCTCGATGAACGGCTCGGGGAGCGCGCGCACGCCGCCCTCGCCCTGGATGGGCTCGACGACGACGGCCGCCACGTCGCCCGGCGCGAGCGCCCGGGCGAGCGCATCGACGTCGCCGAACGGGATGGTCTCCGCGCCGGGGAGGTGCGGACCGAATGGCTCGCGGAGGAAGCCTTCCCCCATGAGCGAGACGCTTCCGAAGGTGCAGCCGTGATACGCCCCCGAGAGCCCGACCAGGCGCGGGCGCCGCGTCAGCGCCCGGCTCAGCTTGAGGGCCGCCTCGACCGCGCCGCTTCCCGTGCACGCCAGGTAGGTGTTGTCGTAGCCCGTCCGCTCGAAGAGGCGTCGCCCGAGCCGCCCGGCGAACGGGTTCACCCGGGTGGGGAACCAGGACGGGGCGTCCGACTCGAGGAACGCGCGCACGGCGGCGGCGATCGCCGGGTGGCGATGACCGAACGCCTGCGTCCCGTGGAAGTCCTCGATCTCGCCACCCTGGCGGTCGACGAGCGCGCCGGCGTTCGTGCCGACGAGCTTGACCGGCTCGCCGGCGAGGCCCGCCCGCTGCGAGACGATCGGGTTCACGTAGGCGCGATGCTCGTCGAAGCCGGTGCGGAGGATATCCTCGACCGTGTCGGCCGCCTCTCGGCGCAGCAGCTCCTCCGCCATCACACGCCCCCGTCGACGACGACCTTGGCGCCGGTCATGAACGAGTTCTCCGACGACACGAGGAACGTGGCGACCTTCGCCACCTCCTCCGAGGTGGCCAGCCGGCCGAGCGGGCACTGGTCGAGATACTCGTCGATCCGGTGCTGGGGCAGGACCCGGGTCATCCCGACGTCGACGAGCCCCGGCGCGAGGAGGTTCACCTGGACGCCGTACTTACCCACCTCACGGGCGAGGGAGTCGGTGAGCCCGCGCACCGCGGACTTCGACGCGGCGTAGTGGAGCGGCGCCTCGACGATCCGCTCCGAGGCGAAGTTGCCGATCGTCAAGACGTGCCCGGCACGGGCGCGGATCATGTGCCGGATGACGGCGCGCGAGAAGAGGTAGACCCCCTTCACGTTCGTGTCCATCATCGCGTCCCAGTCCGCCTCCTCGATGAGCGCCAGCGGCAGGACCTGATTCACGCCGGCCGCGTGGACGAGGACGTCGATGCCCTCCCACGTCCGGGTGAGCTCGCGCACCGTCCGGTCGACGTGCCCGGCGTCGGCGACCGACCCCTTGAAGACGAGCGGCTCGGCGCCGGCCGCGTCCTCGATCGCCGCGCACGCATCCCGCGCGTCCTCGTCATCGCGCGCGTAGGTGATGGCGACCGTCGCCCCGGCGCGCGCGAAGTCGAGGGCGATCGCTCGGCCGAGGCCGCGCGTCCCGCCCGTCACGAGGCACCGCTTCCCGTCGAGTCGCCCCATCGCTAGACCTCGATCCCCTGGCGGCCGCCCGAGCCCGAGCCCGAGCCCGAGCATCCCGCCCCCGCGAACGAGACCTGACCGCCCGACCGCTCGTTCCAGGGAACCGGCGACGCCATGAAGCGCGGCTCCTTCTCCCGGTAGAGGACGTTGTAGTTACACACCGGGATGGTCGTGCCGTCCGGATAGCAGTTGCTGGCGCAGCACTGCGAGGCGCGCTCGGTGTCGAACGTCTCCTCATCCATGTGCGAGTGGACGTAGACGGCCTTGGCCGCCCGTTCGCTCCGCCGCAGCGCATCGTCGCGCGTGCCCCCGCCGCGCAGCACCTCGCGGAGCAGCCGGTCGAGGATGCGAAGCCGCCGCTTCGACTCGTCGTCGTCCTCGACCCAGAGCCTGTCGATCGCCTCCTGGAGGGCCTGCTCGAGGCGCGACGACGGCTCGAGGTAGAGGTGGTCGCCGAGGCAGTCGTAGATCGTCTCGCGGTCGAGGAGCTGGCCGAACGGGATGGGCGGCCCGCCGACGGGGTCCACCATGAGGTAGGCGATCTGGTAGCAGAGCGGGTGGGCGCAGGGCGAGGGGACGAAGTCCTCGCGGCGGAGGAGCCCGTCGCACTGCGCGACGATCTCCTCGAGGGTCTCGTTCATGGAGATCCGCCCCGACCGGTCGAAGCTCGCCCCACCCTGACCGGTGTAGGTCATGGTGTGGACCTCGACATGCCGGACGTTCGGCTTCTCGAGGCCGAAGCGGATGATCCGCCCGATCTCGGCATCGTTGACCCCGCGGGTCATCACCGGGATGAGCGTCGTGTCGACGTCGTACTTCTCGAGCAGATCGAGGCAGAGGAGCTTCCGCTCGAGGAGGTCGACGCCCTGCAACGCCACATCCGCGTGGCCCTCGAACGTGTCGAACGACAGGGCGACGCGCGCGCCCAGCTCGGCCAGCCGCTCGACGAGCCGCTCGTCGCTCGCCAGGCGCAAGCCGTTGGTGCAGACGCTCACCCGGTGAACGCCCGCCTCGCGGCTCACCTCGAGGAGCTCGAGGAGGCGCGGGTGGACCGTCGGCTCGCCGCCGGTCAGGTTCACCAGGTCGAGGTCGCCGCCCGCGTCCGCCACCAGGCGATCGAGGATCGCCCGATACTCGTCGAGCTCCATGTGGAACGCGCCGTCGTTCTTGTTGTGGACGTAACAGATCGGGCAGTCGAGGTTGCAGGCGCTCGTGATCGTGACGACCGGGAGGCGCACCTTCTGCTCGTGGCTCTCGCACGGACCGCAGTCGAAGGGGCAGCCGCGCTCGATCTCCCGACGGACGACGGGCGGCCGGACCGCGCGCGTGCCGATCGCACGCGTCCGTTCGTACCAGTCGGCGTCGGTCCCGATCCGCACGTCCTGCGGGCCGTGGTCGGGACACGCCTTGCGCATCCAGACCTCACCGTCCGCCCGGGCGACGATGCGGGCGGGTGTGCCGTTCTTGCAGACCCGGCAGAGGCTCGTCGTCTCGTGAAGGAGGCGATCGTCTTCGCGGGGCATGCTGTCCCCCAAGGGTCCAGAGTCCTGTCTGGGTGTGATCGGGGGCGAAGGGTAGCACGGGTGCCCGGCGACCGGCTACACGGCCCGCGGGGCCGTTTGGCGCCGCCCCGAGGGTCGTGCCGGCGCGAGAGCGTTCACTTCCGCTCGCTCGCCACCCACCGAATCTCGGCGAGGGCCGGCGGTCCTCCCTTCCAGCCGAGCGAGCCGTACTTCACCTTCGGCGGCTGGCCGTAGTAGGCGCGGAAGCCGAGCTCGTCGACCTCATCCCACGACTCGAGCGGTGCGTCCCCCACGACGGGCTGGAAGTCTGCTTGCGTGAGGCTGATGGTCTCCGGCTCGCCTCCCGTCAGCGGGACGACGGCCACGAGGTCTCTCTGCTTTCCGCGGCAGGATCTGAAGAAGTTCTCGGTGACGATGACGACCAGCTCGTTGGGCTTCTCGCTCGTCACCTCGAACGTCAGCTCGGCTCCCTTCGGCCCGCGCCACTTGGGATCGGTGATCTTCCTCGTCCAGAGCTGCCAGTGATGAGGGTTCGCGGGGAAGAGGCGGTACCAGTCCCGCCAGCCGTGGGCGAAGTCCTCGATCAGGGAGCCCGACGGCGTGTCCGCCGCCTTCACCTTCGCGTGCGCCAGCTCGCGCGGCGCGGCCGTGCGCAGAACCGAGCTGATCGCGTAGGTCGACGTCGGCGCGGTGAAGAGCGCGGCGCGGGGCTCGCCGAGCCGGTAGTGGACGTTGGCGAACGCGAAGAGAGGCTGGTCGGTCGAGAGGATCGGCAGCGGCGCCCTCCAGCGATCGGGGCGATCTCCCTCCCTCGTCGCCTCCGCCGTTCGCCAGAACCGAGCCCTCGGCTCGGGATCGATGGAGTAGAGGATGTGAACGCGCTCGACCTCGTCGAATCGGTCCGGGGTCACCTCGAGCGCCGGGACGTGGTCGTCCGTGTCGAGGCGCAGCTTCGAGGCCGGCGTCTCGGGGAGCTCGAACCCGTCCCCGAGGTGCTGGTCGATCCAGAGGAGCTGCGTGACGGCGAACTCCGGCGTGAACCGGTGGTTCAAGTGCGGCGTGAAAGCGTACCGCACCTCGCCGTGCGGGATCAGCGCACCGGTGCGGTAGGTGTCGTCCATGAGACCGCAGAAGTCGTTGGTCGCTCCGAGCCAGAGCAGCGGCGCGCGCACCCGGGGCGCGTAGAACTCGAGATCCAGCGCCGACCGGAACAGCTCGACGTCCCCGTTGATCCAGTGGCGCGGCTGCTCGGGCAGGAGCGCCCAGGGCTCGGTGCGGAACCCCACCCCGCCAGCCGATGGGGCCGCCACCTTCACGCGGTCGTCGGTCCCGGCCACGTAGAGGGTCAGCTCCCCCCCGATCGAGTGCCCGTAGACGCCGAGCCGATCCGCATCGACCTGCGTCTGGCGCTCGAGGAACGTCAGGCCTCGCCGCGCCGCCAGCGTCAGGGGGAACCAGTTGCTGTTCCGCGGCGACTCGACGGGGTCGAGAACCCCCTCGACCGGCGCGACGTTGTAGAGCGCGCGCGCGTTCCCCATCGTCGGATCGATCGCTCCCCAGTCGGTGTTGGGATCGCCCGGCTCGGCGCCCTCCATCGCGTTCCCGCCCCAGTTGATCGACAGGCAGGCGTAGCCGCGCCGCGCGGAGTGCTCGACCTGGTGGAGCGAGGCGCGCTGCCCGCCCCCGTGGATGTGCAGCAGCCCCGCCCGATCCTCGCCCCCCTCGGGGAAGCCGAAGAACGCCGCCATGCGGGCCGGCTTCCCCTTGAACGCGGCGATGCGGAACGTGACGTACCGGAGCACGACGCCGTCCTTCGTCCACTCCCGCACGATCTTCACCTCGAGCGGGTCCGCGCGTGGGTCGACGTCGGCCCAGAGCGCCTCGACCGTGCGGGGAACGTCGGGCGGCGGATCCGCCCGAAGCTCGGCCGCCGCGAGCACGCCCAGCGAGGCGAGAAGAACGAGGCTGCGACGCATGGGCCTTTGATCTCCGATCCGTGTCGCCGCCATCGTGACCCGACCCCGCGAACCTGCCAAGACGCGGAGAGCGACTTCGCGTAATGCTCCGGCCGCTCGTGCGTCGGTACCGATGGACACGGCTCGGGATGCTCGAAGGGAGAGGCTCATGACCGCAGAGCGTGGTCGCACCGAGATCCAGCGGCGCATCGAGGAGCGCATCGACGTCCTTCGGGTCCAGCTCCGCCGCGAGCGCCCGGACGACTCGGACACCAGCCTCCTCCGATGGCGAACCGGCCGCGAGACCCACCGCGCCGAGCTGACCGAGCGCCGCGTCGACCAATGGGGCGACCCCGAGCTGGTCACCGAGCGCGCCCTCGCGATCGTCTTCGCCGGGCGCTCCCTGACCCTCACCCACGACTACGAGCTTCGCGAGGTTCCCGAGAGCGACCCCCTCGTCCGCACCGGTCCAGACTGGCCTTCTCCGAAGCGCGAGTCGTACCTTCGCGAGATCACGCTCGCGTTCGACAGCGAGGAGATTCGCGAAGGCGGCTTCCTCGCGGCGCACTCGGCCTGGGCGGTCGAGCTGCTGACGGCGTTCGGACTCCCGCCGGTCCGCGTCGCCTTCGTCCGTCTCTGCCGCGACCTCCTGTTCCCGGACGACCGATGGTGGTCGTCCGAGATCCTGTCCCGAGGGATCACGCCGCCCGACCGCGAGTGCGCGTATCTCCGCCAGCAGGTCTCCGGATTCGAGGGGCGCGCCCTCGGACGCGCCGGTCGGCTCCTGGCGGAGCGGTACCCGGACCCGGAGACCGACAACGAGCAGTTCTCGGCCGCCTCCGCCGGGGCGTCGATGAGGTACGACATCGAGCATCAGTGCGGCGGCTGGATGACGCAGATCGACCGGGCCGAGCAGCTCATCGCCGAGGGAGACACCGCGCAGGCGGCCTCCATCCTGGATCGCGTCCTCGCCGAACTCTGCCGCGCCGAGTGACGTCGGGCGGAGCCGTCATCCCCCCCGCGGCAGCGTCCCCTCGAGCTTGCAGATGATGCTCAGCATCACCTCGTCGGCGCCGCCGCCGATCGAGCAGAGGCGGACGTCACGGTAGAGACGACTGATCGGCGTCTCCCACATGAAGCCCATGCCGCCGAAGTACTGGAGGCAGCCGTCGGCGACCTCGCGGGCGAGGCGGCCGGCCTTGAGCTTGGCCATCGAGGCCAGGCGGGTGACGTCCTTCCCTCCGATGTAGAGCTCGGTCGCGCGGTAGACGAGGGCGCGGAGCGCCTCGATCTCGGTCTGCATCTCGGCGAGACGGAAGTGGACGACCTGGTTGTCGAGGATCGACCGGCCGAACGCCTTCCGCTGGCGGGTGTAGTCGATCGTCTCCTGGATGCCGTCCTCGAGCCGCTTGAGCTGGACCGCCGCGCTCCAGAGCCGCTCCTCCTGGAACTGGAGCATCTGGAGGCGGAACCCCTCGCCCTCCTCGCCGATCCGGTGGCGCTGCGGCACGCGCACGTCCTCGAAGAAGATCTGCGCCGTGTCGGAGCTGCGCATGCCGAGCGTGTCGAGCTTCCGCTCGATGACGACGCCCTTCTCCTTCATCGGGATGATGACGAGCGTCTTGTTCCGGTGCGGGCCCCCCTCGTCGCTGGTGTTGACGAGGGCGCACATCCAGTCGGCCTGCGTCCCGTTCGTGATCCACATCTTGCCGCCGCGGATCACGTAGTCGTCGCCGTCCTTCCTGGCGAACGTCTCGACCGACGACACGTCGGACCCGGCGCCGGTCTCGCTCACGCCGATGCAGCCGACGACATCGCCCGCGATCGAGGGGGCGAGGAACTCGTCTCGAAGCGGGTCGCTTCCGAAGCGGGCGAGCGCCGGCGTGCACATGTCGGTCTGCACGCCGATCGCCATCCCCGGCCCGCCGGCGCGGCACCGTCCGAGCTCCTCGGCCATGACGACGCCGTAGGAGTAGTCGAGCTCACCCCCGCCCCACCGCTCGGGCTTGGTCAGACCGAGCAGCCCGAGGTCCCCCGCCTTCTTGAAGACCTCGTGGGCGGGGAAGCTCCCCTCCTCCTCCCACTGATCGATGTGGGGGTTCAGCTCGCGGTCGACGAACTTCGCGACCGTCTGGCGGATCATCTCGTGCTCTTCGGTGAAGATCATGGGTCACTCTCCCGGACCATATTCTATCGCGGCCCCTCGCGCTCGGGGGGCTCGCCCCACACCTTCAGGGTGCCGAGCAGGTTCGAGAAGTCGTCGGTGAACGGACGCGCTCCGGGCCAGGCACGCGCCCGCTTCCAGCGGGGATCGTCCCCGAGCGAGCCGAGCGCCTCCTCCGAGTTGGCCAGGACGGCCCAGCGGCTCGGCGTCTTGCCCGGCGCGAACGCGTCCTCCGGCGAGGCGACGTCGTCGTGGACCCGGCAGACCATGCCGGCGTCGGCCGCCAGCGTCGCGAGCACCGGCTCGAGGTCGACGAACCGACTGGAGATGTGGAGGGCGAGCAGCCCCTCGGGCTTCAGCCGCGAGCGATAGAGGGCGATCGCCTCGCGCGTCACGAGGTGCACCGGGACGGCGTCCGAGCTGAACGCGTCGATGACGAGCAGACCGAGGTGCCCCTCGGGGATCTCGCGCAGGCGCAACCTCGCGTCGCCGAGAACGATCGGCGGCGGGCCGCCGGGCGCGTTCGCGAGGAAGGTGAAGAAGCGGGGGTCGCTCGCGATGCGCACGACGGCGGGGTCGATCTCGTAGAAGACGAGCTCCTGGCCCGGCTTCTTGTAGCTGGCGAGCGCCCCGGCGCCCAGGCCGACGACCGCGACCGGGGCGGGCGGTGAGCCCGGCGCCGCGCGCTCGGCGAGCGCGGCGAAGAGCTGCCCGGCCGGGCCCGTCCGGTGGTAGTAGACGAGCGGCTCGGTCGCGTCGGTCCCGAGGGGGGCGCGCTCGGCGATCCACTGCCGGCCGTGGACGGTGTGGCCGTGGACGAGCCGTCGGAACGGTCCGTCGGGGTCGTCGGTGACGCGCGATACGCCGAAGAAGCTGCGCTCGATCGCGATCGCGTCTCCGTGGGGGCCGACGTAGCTCACGTGCGCGGCGAGGAGGATCGCGAGCATCGAGAGGGAGAAGCGCAGCCGGTGGAGGACGAACCCGTAGGCGAGGATCGCGGGCGCGCAGAACATGATCATCACCTGCGAGCGGTTCGCCTCGAACCCGCTCGCCTGGATGCCGAGGACGAGCGCGAGCGTGCAGGCGCCGACGCCGATCGGCCCGAGGACGTCGAGCGGCGCCACGCGACGCGGGGGGACGTCTTCGTCCTCTTCCTCGTCGCTCGCCTCGTCGACCTCCCCCGCGCCGCCGCCCTCCTCGTCGTCCTCCTCCACCTCCTCCTCTTCCGGTCGCTCCCGCGGCCAGAGGGCGCAGGCGAGCAGCATGACGAGCGGATACTCGAGAACGCGCGAGAAGACGAGCGGCGCGACGATCGCGTTGAACAGCCCGCCGAGCACGCCGCCGACGCTCATCAGGAGGAAGAACTCGGTCAGATGGCGCGGGTCGGGGCGGTCCTTCGCGAGCTCGCCGTGGCAGATGATCGCGGCGACGAGCACGAGGAGAAGGCTGCCCGGGATGAGGATGAATGCCGGGTGCGTCGACTCGGTGATCCACGCGACGAGCAGCAGGACGCTCGTCATGCACAGGACGCGTCCGAGCTTCGGGGGGATCGGAACCGGTCGCCGCGCGAAGACGAGGACGAAGCTCAGGAGATAGAGGGCGAGCGGAACGACCCACAGGAGCGGAATCGCCGCGATGTCGGTCGTCAGGTAGCTCGTCACGCCGAGCATCAAGCTCGTCGGCGCGAACGCGAGGAGGATCCAACGGAGCCGGCGCCGCCAGAGGAGCGGAGCGAGCGGCGGGTCGACCTCGCCGCCCTCGACCGGCTCGGCGGGGGCCACCGACGGACGCGCGCGCCACACCGGGACGGCGCAGGCGAGCGAGAGCGCGGCGAGCGCCCCGTATCCGATCGCCCACAGCCAGCTCTGATCGCCGAGCGGCAGCCACGGCTCGAGCACGACCGGATAGGCGAGGAGCGCGAGGAGGCTGCCCGCGTTGCTCGCCGCGTAGAGGAAGTACGGATCGCCCGCGCCCGCTCGCCCGCTCGCGGCGAACCAACGCTGAAGCATCGGGGTGCTCGCGCTGAGGACGAAGAACGGGAGCCCGACGACGGCCGCGAGGGTGAGCAGCAGCCACGGCACCGGGCTCTCGCCGTTCGGGATCGCGGCGCCCGCCTCCGGGGCGATCTCGATCGGGAGCAGCAGCAGGACGACGGGGAGGAGCAGGAGCCCCAGATGGACCACCGTCTGCTTCCTCGGCGAGAGAAGGCGCGCCGACAGATGGGCCCAGCCGTAGCCCAGGAGGAGCGCCGCCTGGAAGAACAGCATGCAGCCGTTCCAGACCGACGGGGAGCCCCCGAGGAGCGGCAGCACCATCTTCCCGATCATCGGCTGCACGCAGAAGAGCAGGGCGGCGCTGAGGAACAGGGTCACGCCGTAGAGCCGGTCCATGGGGGCGAGAGTCTAGCGGATCGAGATGCGCAATACCCCTGAAACGTGACGAGGCCCCTTCGCGACTTCGCGAAGGGGCCCTCGTCGGCTCGTCGGATCCTTCGAGGTCGGCTACTTCAAGGGGAGGAACACCTCGGTCCGCCACTTGGCCGGGTCGGGCTCCGAGCCGGGGTCGGTCCAGTAGACCTCCCAGGCCGGTCCGGCGACCTCGCGGCCGTTCGCCTTGGCCCACTCGGTGACGGCGTCGTGCGCCTCACCGAGCTTCTCGTAGGGCCCGACGTGCATCGTCACCGCCGCGGGACCGGCGGGGTGCGCTCCCGCCCGGAGCTCACCCTCGACCGCGATCGTCTCGGCCGTCGGGCAGCCGCCCTCGAGCTCGATCCGTTCGTCGGTCATGACGAGGTAGCGGGTGAACGGCGGGCCGACCATGTCGACGCCCTTCGCGGCGAGGTATCCGGCGACCGCCGGGAGGAGCTCGGAGAGCTTCGCGCCGACCGCCGCCGGCTCGTTCTTGCACTCGCCGCGCTGGACGACGTACGGCTGCTCCTTCAGCTCCCGGACCTCGACCTCGTAGCTCACCGGCTTTCTCCTTCCAGCATCATCATCGTCGGCCGCCCCGTCCGAGGCCACGGCGACCCCCACGAACGCGACGCCCGAGAGCACCACCAGCCCGACCCCGGACAGCGCGAGCGCCATCGTTCCGATCTTCCTCAGCACGGCACTAACCTCCAACGGTGTGGCCGGTTGTCTCGAGCATCCCGTCGTTGCCCACCCGCCGACCGATCGAGTAGGCTCCTTCTCACACCCTCCGATACGTCCTCGCCCGGTGGGCGCGTACGAGAAAGTACGAAACGGCCTCATGGACTCGAGCGCGCGCCCGGCGGGCGATCAGTTCCCGACCACCCGTTGGTCGCTCGTCCTCGGCGGCGCGGCGGCCGGCCCCGACGCCGAGCACCGGCGCGCCGCCCTCGAGGCGCTCGCCCGGACCTACTGGCGCCCGATCCACGCCTACGTCCGCAGCCGCACCGGCAAGTCGATCGAGGACAGCAAGGACCTCGCCCAGGACTTCTTCCTTCACCTGCTGGAGAGCGACCTCGTCGCGCGGGCCGATCCGAGCCGCGGGCGGTTCCGCGCGTTCGTGAAGGTCGCCCTCCGGAACTTCCTCACCGACTCCGCCCGGCGCGCGCTCGCGGCGAAGCGCGGCGGCGGTCGCGCCGTCGTCCGGATCGACGCCGACGACGCGCCGTTCGACATCGAGGACGGCGCCGCGCGCAGCCCCGAGGAGATCCTCGACGACGCCTGGCGGGCGGAGCTCCTGGCCCGGGCCACCGAAGAGCTCGAGGCCGTCCTCCGCGACGAGGACGCCGAGACCGTCTTCGCCGTCTTCCGCGACTACGTCCTCGACGGCGACGAGGTCGACCACGCGACGCTCGCCGCGCGCCACGGGATCGAGCGCCACACGGTGAGCAACCACCTCCAGCGGGCGAAGCGTCGGTACCGCGAGGTGCTCCGGGCGCTCGTCGCCGAGACGACCGGCGGCGACCTCGCCGACCTCGACGACGAGCTCCGCTGGCTCCTCGGCCGGAGCGGCGACTAGCCCGTGGCGCATCCCGAATCCGAGACGGGGCCCGCCCCCGACCGAGACGCCGAGGCCCGCCCCGGCGACACGACCCTCCCCTCGCCGCCCGCCGGCGGGCGCAGCCCCGGGCTCTCGCCCGGCGCCCTCGGCCGTCTCCTCGATGTCGCCGCGCCGCTCCTCGACGAGCCGCGCCGCGCCGGCCGCTACCATCTCGTCCGCGAGCTCGGGCGGGGCGGCATGGGCATCGTCTGGGAGGCGACCGACCCCGAGCTCCGGCGGAGGGTGGCCGTGAAGCTCCTCCGGGGCGGCGACCGGGCCGAGGTCGAGCGCTTCGAGCGCGAGGCGCGCACCGTCGCCGGCCTCGACGACCATCCCAACATCGCCACGATCCACGAGGTCGGCGTCGACGAGGCGGGCCAGGCGTTCATCGCGATGCAGCTCATCGAGGGCACGACCCTCGCCGCGCTGCCGCGCGACGACACCCGCCGCCTCGTCCGCCTCGTCCGCGACGCCGCCCGGGCCGTGCAGCACGCCCACGACCGCGGCGTCGTCCACCGCGACCTCAAGCCCCAGAACCTGATGGTCGGCGCCGACGAGAGCGGCGAGGCGCGCGTCTTCGTGATGGACTTCGGCCTCGCCAAGCGACGCTCGGTCGACGCATCGCTCTCGGTCTCGGGCCAGCTCCTCGGGACGCCGTCGTTCATGTCGCCCGAGCAGGCGCAGGGCCGGGTCCATGACATCGATGCCCGGAGCGACGTCTGGGGCCTGGGCGCGACCCTCTTCGCCGTCCTCGCCGGCCGGCCGCCGTTCGGCGGGAGCGAGCTCTACGCGATCGTGAAGAGCGTCGTCGAGGACGAGCCGGGCTCGCTCGCCGCCCTCGCCCCGGCGATCCCGGCGAACCTCTCGGCCGTCGTCGGCCGCTGCCTCGAGAAGGAGCCGGCGGCGCGCTACCAGAGCGCGGGCGCGCTGGCCGAGGACCTCGACCGCTGGCTTCGTGGCGAACCGGTCTCCGCGCGCGCGCCAGGGCCGATCGAACGGCTCCGCCGGCGGCTCGTCCGGCGGCGGGCGCTGGTCGCCGTCGGCGTCGTGAGCGTCCTCGCCGTCCTCGCCATCGTCGGGCCGTGGCTGATCCGCGAGGCGGCCTCGCGGGCCGCCGCGGAGCGAACCCTCGGGCTGTGGACGCGGATCTCGGCGCCGCTCGCCGACGCCGAGCTCTACGCCCGCCAGGGCGAGCTCGCCCACGCCCGGACGCGGCTCGACGCCGGGATCGCCGTCTGTCGCGCGCACCTCGTGCATCACGAGGACGCGACGGCCCACTACTTCCTCGGCCGGCTCCTCCGGGCGCGCGGCGACATCGCCGAGGCCGAGGCGGCGCTCGACCGCGCGATCGCCCTCGCGCCCGAGCTCGGCGAGGCGCGCTACGAGCGCGGCCTGCTCCTCGCCGGGCGCTACACGGCGCGGTTCGCGCTCGTCGCCGACGTGATCTTCATGGCCCATCGAGGCGACGAGGCGCGGAGCTCGGCGTCGTCCGAGGAGGTCGAGGCGGCCGACCCGGCGCTCGGTCCGCTCCGGCGGCGGGCGATCGCCGACCTGAGCGTGCCCGTCGGCCAGAGCTCGTACTTCCGCGAGACCGACGCCCTCTTCGGCCGCGCGGAGCTCCTCCGGGCCCGGCGCCAGCTCGACGACGCCGAGGCGCAGCTCCGCGCCGTCCTCGTCGCGGAGCCGCTCCACGCCCGGGCGCTCGTCTCGCTCGCCGAGATCGCCCTCGCGCGAGAGGACCATCAGGCGGCGGTCGACCACGCGACCGCGGCGATCGCGATGCACCGCGGCCTCGGCGCAGCGTTCAAGGTGCTCGGCCGCGTCGGCGCGCTCCAGGCGCGCGCGGCGCTCGACCGGGGGCTTCGCGACGAGGCTCGAGAGTGGCGCCGGCGAGCGATCGCCGACCTCGACCGGGCGATCGAGGGCGGCGCCGACGTCGCGGACGCGCGCAACCTGCGCGGCGGGCTGCACCACGACGAGGACGACGCCCAGGCGGCGCTGCTCGACTTCACCCGGGCGATCGAGCTCCAGCCCGAGGCGGCGCTCGCGTGGAGCAACCGCGGCACGGTCCGGATGGAGATCGGCGAGCTCGACGCGGCGATCGCCGACCTCGACCACGCGATCGGAATCTTCCCCCGGTTCGCCGGCGCGTTCGTGAACCGCGGCAAGACGCACCGGCGCGCCGTGAACCTCGACGCGGCGCGCGCCGACCTCGATCGGGCGATCGAGCTCCAGCCCGACCTCGCCGTCGCCTGGGCCGAGCGGGCGGGCGTCTTCGACGACCTCGGCGACCTCGACCGGGCCCTCGCCGACTACGAGAAGGCCGCCGAGCTCGGGCCTCTGGTGGCCTCGACCTGGAGCAACCTCGGCTTCACCCGGACGCGCCGGGGAGATCCGAAGCGGGCGATCGAGGACCTCGACCGGGCGATCGAGCTCGAGCCCGACCTCGCCGACGCGTGGCAGCACCGCGGCAACGCCTGGGCGGCCCTGGGCGACGAGACGAAGGCGGGGGCGGACTACCAGCGCGCGATCGAGCTCGGGCCCGACGAGCAGGCCGGCGCCTACCACAACCGCGCGAATCTGAGGCTGAAGCGCGGCGACCCCGCCGGCGCCCTCGCCGACCTCGAGAAGGCGCTCTCGATCGATCCGGATCAGGTCGACGCCTGGTACACCCGCGGCAACCTCTACCTCGGCCGCTTCGGCGCGAGCAACGACCCGACCGATCTCGAGCGGGCGGTCGGCAGCTTCGACGGGGCGATCGAGCGCGATCCGAACGACGTCGAGGCGTGGTCCAACCGCGGGCGGTGCAAGCAGCTCCTGCGCCGGTTCGAGGCGGCGATCGCCGACTTCTCCGCGGCGATCGAGCGCGACGCGGAGCATCTCCAGGCGCATCAGGGTCGCGCGGTGTGCCACGTCGAGCTCGGCGACCACGACGCGGCGCTGCTCGACCTGCGACGGCTGCTCGCGATCGCCCCGGACGACTGGCCGCTCCGCGCCCAGATCGAGGGCTTCATCGACGCCCTCGAGCGGGAGAGGTGACGCGGAGCTCGAGGCGACCGGAGCGACCGCGCCCGCTTGCCCTCGACGAGGACGCGGGGTAGCTTCGCGCGCCGTCGACGCCACCCCCGGCACCGATTCGAGGAGGGAAGTCCCATGCGCAAGATCATCCCCATCATCGCCATCGTCATCCTGGCCATGCCGGCCCGGGCCGCGGAGGCGCGTGACGTCTACGTCTCGAAGGCGACCGGGAGCAACTCGAACCCCGGCACCAAGGAGGAGCCCAAGAAGCTCCTCTGGAAGGTGCTCAGCGAGGGCGAGCTCCAGGCCGGCGACCACATCTACGTCGCGGAGGGCGTCTACAACGGCCAGAAGAAGCTCGGCGTCATGCCGAAGCTGACGGTCGGCCAGGTCGTCATTGAAGGCGGATGGACGACCGACTTCTCGGCGCGCGACCCGTTCGCGCACCTGACGATCATCTGCGCCGCGCCCGACAAGCAGGGCGAGACGCGCGAGGTCTTCCAGTACGAGGGCACCGAGGCGCAGATCACGATCGACGGCTTCTGCATCGACCGCGGACCGGGCTGCTACTACTACTCGGAGGGCGAGGCCGGGGCGAACAAGAAGATCGAGGGGCACGTCGACAACAGCCCGTGGGGCTACCGCGCGATCAACAAGAAGAAGTCGGGCTCGGACCCGTCGATCGAGCTCCTCGGCAAGGGGGCGTTCACCGTCCGCAACAACCTCATCATCAACAGCCCCTGGTGGGGGATCTACGTCAAGAGCGCCGACGGGGAGCTGATCATCGAGAACAACCTCGTCCTCGGCTACCGCGGGCGCGGGATCGAGGCGATCGCCACCGGCGGCGGCGGCGACCCGAAGTGGAGCATCCGCAACAACACGATCGCCTTCGGCTCCAGCGACGAGGGGCGCGCCCTCTCGATCGATCCGCGCGACAAGAAGGGCTACGGGAAGTACGTCGTCGAGAGGAACGTGCTCGCCTTCGGCGCCCAGTCGGGCGTCATGACCAAGTTCGGCGCGAAGGGCGACGCGCTCACCCTCAATGACAACCTCTTCTTCCTCTTCGTGGGCGGCGACGCCGGCGACGGCGGCAGCCCGACCTGCAACTCCGACGAGTTCGAGGACGAGCTCGACTGCAACAACGAGGGCAACGTGCACGAGTGCCCGAAGTTCATCACCAAGATGGAGCAGGCCTGGCTCGATCGATGGAGCCAGAAGAAGGGCAACGTCAAGGACCCCTACGCGAAGGACGAGGAGATCGTCGCGGCGCGCAAGCTGGCCGGCCTCGGCGACTGGAAGCTCGCCGGCTACGACGAGACCTACTCGACCTACGCGAAGCTCCCGGGCGGCCGGACGAACTACGACATGAGCCGCTACCCGCGCCCGTTCAAGAAGGGCGAGGGCGACATGGACTGGACGAAGTCGGTCATCCCGCTGATCGGCGCGGACGGCGAGCGCGGCGTCCAGCCGTTCTCCGCGGGCGACTAGCCCGCCGGAGGCGACCGATGGACACCGCCGACGCCGCCCGCTCTCGAGCCGCGAGCCTCGCCTGCTGGTCGGACCCCGTCGAGCCGACGCCGATCACGGGGGGCATGACCAACAGCAACTTCGCCGTCGAGCACGGCGGCGAGCGGTTCTTCGTCCGCATCGGGAACGACATCCCCATGCACGGCGTCATCCGCTGGAACGAGGTGGCGGCCAGTCGGGCGGCGCACGCGGCGGGGATCTCGCCCGAGGTCGTCCACGACGAGCCGGGCGTGATCGTCCTCCGCTTCATCGAGGGCAAGACGCTGACGGCCGAGGACGTCCGCGAGCGGAGCCAGCTCGAGCGGATCGTCCCGCTCCTGCGACGGTGCCACGACGACGTCCCGGCGCACTTTCGCGGCCCGGTCCTCGCCTTCTGGGTCTTCCAGGTCCTCCGGAGCTACGCCCAGACCGTCACGACCGACGGCGGACGGCTCGCCGAGCGGATCCCGGGATTAATGGCGATCGCCGGCATGCTCGAGGAGGCCGTCGGCCCGATCCGCCTCGTCTTCGGCCACAACGACCTCCTGGCCGCGAACCTCGTCGACGACGGCGACCGGCTCTGGCTGATCGACTGGGACTACGCCGGCCTCAACAGCCCGCTCTTCGACCTCGCCGGCCTCGCCTCGAACAGCGAGCTCCCGCCCGAGGACGAGGCGTGGCTGCTGCAGACCTACACCGGGACGCCGGTCACCGACGAGCTCTGGCGGCGCTACTCGGCGATGAAGTGCGCCTCGCTCCTCCGCGAGACGATGTGGAGCATGGCCGCCGAGCTCCACTCGAGCATCGACTTCGACTTCGTCGGCTACACCACGACCAACCTCGCGCGGTTCGAGCGCGCCTGGGCCGACTTCCAGGCCACCTGACACGGAGACGCCCATGGGCTCGTTCCCGGCGCACGCCCGCGCCGTCGTCGTCGGCGGCGGCATCATGGGCTGCGCGACCGCCTATCACCTGGCGAAGCTCGGCTGGAAGGAGGTCGTCCTCCTCGAGCGCGCCAGCCTGACGAGCGGGAGCACGTTCCACGCCGCCGGCCTGGTCGGCCAGCTCCGCTCCTCGGCCAGCATCACGCGGCTGCTCGGCCACTCGGTCGCCCTCTACGACGAGATCGAGAAGGAGACGGGCCAGGCGACCGGCTGGAAGATGAACGGCGGCCTGCGCCTCGCCTGCACGAAGGAGCGCCTGACCGAGCTCCGGCGCGCGGCGACGACCGCCCGCAGCTTCGGCCTCGAGATGCACATCATCTCGCCGACCGAGGCGCGCGATCTCTGGCCGCTCATGGAGATCGACGACCTCGTCGGAGCCGCCTTCATCCCGACGGACGGCTCGGTCAGCCCGTCCGACATCACGGCGGCGCTGGCCAAGGGCGCGCGCAGCCGCGGCGTGCGCATCATCGAGGACTGCCCCGTCACCGGCGTCGTGATCGAGCGCGGGCGCGTCGCCGGCGTACAGACCGCGCAGGGCCCGATCCGCTGCGAGGTGCTCGTCAACTGCTGCGGGCAGTGGGCGCGGCAGTTCGGGGCGATGGCCGGGGTGAGCGTCCCGCTCGTGTCGGTGCAGCACCAGTTCATGATCACCGAGCCGATGGAGGGCGTGCGCGGCGACCTCCCGACGCTGCGCGACCCCGACCGCCTGACCTACTACAAGGAGGAGGTCGGCGGCCTCATCATGGGCGGCTACGAGCAGAACCCGATCCCGTGGGCGAACCGCGGCGTCCCCGAGGACTTCACGTTCCAGCTCCTCGACCCCGACTGGGACCACTTCGCCCAGCTCGTCGAGCTCGCCACACCGCGGGTGCCGGCGCTCGAGTCCGCCCGCGTCCGCAAGCTCATCAACGGCCCCGAGAGCTTCACCCCCGACGGCAACTTCATCATCGGCGAGGCGCCCGAGGTGGCCGGCTACTTCGTCGGCGCCGGGTTCAACGCGTTCGGCATCGCCGCGTGCGGCGGCGCCGGCTGGGCGCTGGCCGAGTGGATCATCAACGGCGAGCCGCCCTACGACCTCTGGCCCGTCGACATCCGCCGCTTCGGCGGCCACCACCGGGACGTCCGGTGGGTGCGCGAGCGCACCCTCGAGCTCTACGGCAAGCACTACACGATCGCCTGGCCTCACGAGCAGCACGAGAGCGGCCGGCCGCTGCGGCGGTCGCCGATCTATCAGTCGCTCAGGAGCCAGGGCGCCTGCTTCGGCGAGAAGCTCGGCTGGGAGCGGCCGAACTGGTTCGCGCCGCGCGGCGTCGAGGCGAAGGACGTCTACTCGTTCGGCCGCCAGAACTGGTTCGACGCGGTCGGCGAGGAGCACCGGATCACGCGCGAGCGCGTCTCCCTCTTCGACGAGAGCTCGTTCGCCAAGCTCGAGGTCGTCGGCAAGGACGCCGAGGAGGCGCTCTCGTGGATCTGCGCCGCCGACGTGACGAAGCCGCCCGGCGCCCTCACCTACACCCAGATGCTGAACAGCCGCGGCGGGATCGAGTGCGACCTGACCGTCACGCGCCTGGCCGACGACCGGTTCTACATCATCACGGGGACGGGCTTCGCGACCCACGACCATCACTGGATCCGCACCAACGTTCCCGACGGCCTCGACGCCCACGTCGTCGACGTCACGAGCGCCAATGCGGTCCTCGCCGTGATGGGCCCGCGCGCCCGCGACGTCGTCGCGGCCGTCACCGACGACGACGTCAGCAACGAGGGCTTCCCGTTCGCGACGGTGCGCGAGATCCGCATCGCCGGCGCGCCGGTCCTCGCGCTCCGGGTGACGTACGTCGGCGAGCTCGGCTGGGAGCTGCACGTGCCGGTCGAGCACGCCACGGGCGTGTACGACGCGCTCATGGCGGCGGGAAGCGAGCACGGCATCGTGAACGCGGGATATCGCGCGATCGAGAGCCTGCGCCTCGAGAAGGGGTATCGGGTCTGGGGCAGCGACATCACGCCGGGCCACACGCCGCTCGAGGCGGGCCTCGGCTGGGCGGCGAAGCTCAAGACCGACATCGACTTCCTCGGCCGAGAGGCGCTCGTGAAGCAGAAGGCCGCCGGGCTTCGGCGCCGCCTCGCCTGCTTCACCGTCGACGACCCGGAGGTGACCCTCCTCGGACGCGAGACGATCTTCCGCGACGGCGAGCGGGTCGGCTGGCTGACGAGCGCCGGCTGGGGCTACACGGTCGGCAAGAACATCGGCTTCGGCTACGTCGACCGCGACGAGCCCGGGATCAAGGCCGACTGGCTCCGCGCCGGCCGCTACGAGCTCGAGGTCGCGACCAGGCGCTTCCCCGCCGGCCTCCACCTCGGCCCGCTCTACGACCCGAAGATGGAGAAGGTGAAGGCGTAGCCCGAGAGGATGGGCAGCACGCGACGGAGCTGATCGTCGATCGCATCGGAGACCTCACCTCGCCGACGGGGCGACGACCGCTCATCGCGCGGAGAACAGATGTGGATACTTCGCCTTCGCCTCGTTGATTCTCTCGATCAGCCCGGACGCGGGGATCGGTACGAGAGCACCCGTCGCATCGATACGCCTTCCGGAGACACACTCGGCGAGTGCGACGAGCTCCTCGATCGACCGCGCGGTCGGGGTGAGATCGAGCACGACGGCTCGATAGGCGCTCGCGGCGAGAAGGCGCTTGCCGTCTGGTCCGAATCCAGCGAACTCGACGTTCCCGGCAAGACGGACGGGCATGATGATCGGGAGGCCCGTCGCCGCATCCCACACACGCGCCGTCTGATCGGCGCTCGCCGTCGCGATCCACCGTCCGTCCGGGCTGTAACTTGCGTGAGTCACGGAGTCCGCGTGCCGAAACGGCGCCGCTGTCGGCTCGCCCGTCGCAACACTCCAGGTGCGTGCCGCGCCGTCCTCACTCGTCGTCAGAACCTGCATTCCGTCGGGACGAAAGCTCGCGTGCAGGATCCGTCCGCGGTGCGGGAGCGGCCTCGAGATCGGCTCGCCGGTCATCGCATCCCAGACGCGCGCCGTCGTGCCCCAGTCGCTCGCGGTCAAGACGTGCTTGCCGTCGGGGCTGAAGCTCACGTGGCCGATGCCGTCCTCGTGCTCCATCCGAGGAGTCACCGGATCGCCGGTCGCGACGCTCCACACTCGCGCCGCCGCCCCCCCAGCCGTGACGATGAACGCCCCGTCGACGCTGAACGCAGCGATCTCCGCTCCATTCAAGTGCGGCAGCCGCGACCCCACCTGCATCCCGGTCGCGACGCTCCACACGCGGGCGCCGTCCACTCCGCTCGTGACGGCCCGCGTGCCGTCGGCGCTGATCGAAGCATGAAAGAGCTGCGCGCCGTCATGTCGAAGTGTCGGACCCACCGACTCGCCCGTCGTCGCGTCCCGCACTCGCGCTTCGTCACGGCCGACCGTCACGAACAATCGTCCATCTGGGCTGAATCGAGCGTCACGACAGTGATCGACTTGAGGTGTTCGCAGGGCACCCGATGCGACGCTCCAGACTCTCGAAGGCCCGTCGAGCGAGTGATGCCACGAGAACCACGTCAGAATCGACAGCCCGTCGGGGCTGAATGTCACGCGATGCGACTGCCCCGGAAAGTGGCCGGGCTGAGCCAGTGAGATGCGTCGCTCCCATGGCGATTCCCCCAGGAACTCGTCCGTCCTCCAGACGCGCGCCTCGGTAGATCCAGTCGTGACGATGAAGCGACCGCCCGGACCGAAGCTCGCGTTACGGACCGCGTCGTTGTGGTGAAGCACCGCCAGTGCGTTCCACTCGTCGAGCATCTTCCCGCGGTCGCGTGACGAGCTCTCCCACCTCCCCACGGCTCCCGACGACCAGACCCGTGCCGTCTGGTCGTCGCCGCCCGTCGTGATCACCGCCGTTCCGTCCGGAGCAAACGCCGCATGATGCACCTGGCCCTCGTGCCGCAACGGCGGCGTCGTGGGCTCGCCGTCCGTGATGCGCCACACCCGCGCCGTCGATCCACCCCACGTGAGCAACAGCTCGTCTCTCGGCCCGAGCCGGGCGCTCACGACGTCGGTGTCGCGCCCGACGAAGGGCATGAGTGGCTCGCCGGTCGTTGCGTCCCAGACGCGGGCGCCTTCCGAGCTCACCGTCGCCACGCGACGGCCATCCGCGTTCAGGCTCGCAGACTGGACGTCGTCCTCGTCGGTCACGATCGCGCGGCGCGTCGCCGTCATCAGGTCCCAGACGTGCACCGTCCTGCCGCTTACACTCGCGATCGACTTGCCATCTGCACTGAAGCTGACGCTCGACACCAACTCGGAATGCTGCATCGGCGGTGTGACGAGCCGCCGACGCGCCACGTCCCACACGACCACGGCGTTGTCCTCGCGGGGCGTGACCAGCAGATCGGCATCGGGGCTGAACGTCGCGCCATGCAACACTCCGTCCTCGGGAAGCAGGGCGTAGGGAGCAGCTCGCTCGGACTTCACATCCCAAACGCTCTCGCTCGGAAAACCCTCATCCGTAACGAGGCGCTGACCGTCGGGCGTGAATCGAATCGGCCCGAGCGGCGCCCCGTGTTGACACTTCATCGGCGCCGTGACCCCCGTGCCCGTCGCCGTCTCCCAGACGCGCAAGGTCTCATCCCAGCTGACCGTGGCGATCTGGGCGCCATCCGGGCTGAACGCGGCGGAGCTTATGTGGTCGTCGTGCATGACGACGGCCTGCACCCAGGGGCAGGACTGCATGACCGAAGCGATCAGAACACGGAGCCCCTCGGCGGCGTCGTCGTCCTCCGCAACGGCCGCGGCCTCCACCAGCCACGACAGGGCGCCCGCGGGATCCTCGGCGTCCATGAGTCGCACGCCCTCTCGGGCGTAGTGCCGGACGAGCCGCCGATCGGAGAGGACCCGTTGTCTCGTGGCCTCGTCCTGCGCCATGAGCGCCCACGCCGTGAGCGCCCCCATGACCAACGCGATCGCCGTCATCGTCGCGCTCAGCGCAAGGAGGCGGCGCTGTCGTCGCTGGAGCTCGCGCTGCTTCAGTTGATCGAACCCGACGCTGAGGACGCCCGCGATCAGCTTGAGCCTCGCGTCCCCCTTACCGTCCTTCCCCTCTCGCGCATCCGCGGCGATCGGCTCGGTCCGCCTCTCGGTGATCGCTCCATCCTCACTCACCTCGAGCCGAATCGCCCGCGGAAAGCACTCCTCGCTCGCCAGGTCAGGCTTGTCGGACGCGTTCGGCTCACCGTCCACGATCAGGCAGAGAATCCGGTCCGACCGCCCCATCCGCTTGAACGCGAGCACCTCCTCGTTCACCCACTTCGACGTCGCCGAGCGCGGCGAACAAATCACGACCAGGTAGCGGCTCCGCCGGAGCGCCTCGTTGATCACCTCGCCGAGATCGGTCGCGGTCGGGAGCTCCTCGCGGTCGCGGAAGACGGGGTAGATCCGTCGAGGAACGGGGCCATCGCGCCCCTCGGTTCCGACCAGCCGTTTCGGCACCCGGTAGGTCTCGAGCGCGCGGTGGAGCCAGTCGCCCCACCTCTTGTCCCGGTGGGAGTACGAGATGAAAGCCCAGTACTTGAAGGCGGTGCCGTCGCTCATGGAGACCCTGCGTTCATCATCGAGAGGAAAACCCACTCGGAGGACTGACCCGGGGTGATCACCGTTTCCTCCCGAACTCCGGCCGGGTCGCTCCGAAGCTACTCGAGACCGAAGGGACGGAGAAGGGGGGCCCTCGCGGGCGCCCGCCTGCCGGGCGCGTAGATCTCACCCCCACCTCGAAGAATCTCGCGGGATTCTCCGCGTCCGTTCGTTGCAAGGGGCTACCGAGCGAAGCCGCGGGGACCTCCGCGATTCGACGGGACGGCAAGGTAGTTGCTATGGGCGCCACACCGGGGGGGCGTCGTACGGTCCGGCTCCTTCCACGGAGGTGGACGTGGCGATCGACGACCCTGCACCGCTTCCCCACGGGCGAGAGAAGGACCCCGACCCCGACGACCCGATGAGCCTCCAGGGCGTCGGCGGCCTGCCCGGCGATCCCGCCCTGATGGCCCGCTGCATCGTCGAGGAGTACGCCCGCATGGGCGCGACTCGCGACGCCATCCTCGCTCTCTTCACCGACCCCGAGTTTCACACGCATCGACTCCTCGTGGAACACGGCGAGGAGTGGGTTCGACGCATCGTCGACGAGACGCTGGCGCGCATCGGCACCTTCCGCTTCGTCGAGGTGGTCGAGGACGACCCCGTTCGTTGCCCATCGGCCACCGGTCGGCCGCTCCCCATGATCCAAGACGAGAGGCAGCCATGACCAAGGTCCACAACTGGCAGCTCGGCCGCGAGATGGAGTATCCGTACGAGGCCGCGTTCCCGAAGAGGCAGTTCGCCTTCGTCTTCAACATCAACCGCTGCATCGGTTGCCAGACCTGCTCCATGGCCTGCAAGTCCACCTGGACGTTCAGCCGCGGCCAGGAGCACATGTGGTGGAACAACGTCGAGACGAAGCCCTACGGCGGCTACCCGCGGAACTGGGACAGCAAGCTCCTCGCGATGCTCGACGGCATCGACCCGGGCGGCCAGCGCTGGAAGAGCGGCGAAGGCGCGAGCGGCGACGACGCCGAAGAGCGGAAGGCGCCCTACGGTGAGTACGCGGGCCGGACGATCTTCGAGACGCCCAACGACCGCCCCGACCCGACCGGGCCCGCCCGCGTCCTCGGCTACCTCCCCGACGACGACGACTGGGATGCGCCGAACATGCACGAGGACGTCGCGCGGAGCCGTGCGAAGAAGGGCGTGTGGGGCGGCGCCGCGCAGCTCCCCGAGCACGACAACTGGTTCTTCTACCTCCAGCGCATCTGCAACCACTGCAGCTACCCCGGGTGCCTCGCCGCCTGCCCGCGTCAGGCGATCTACAAGCGCCCCGAGGACGGCGTCGTCCTGATCGATCAGGAGCGGTGCCGCGGCTACCGGAAGTGCGTCGCGGCCTGCCCCTACAAGAAGTCGCTCTACCGTCCGACGACGCGCACGTCCGAGAAGTGCATCGCCTGCTACCCGAGGCTCGAGGGCAAGGACCCGGTCATCACGCCCGACGGCGCGCCGATCGAGACGCGGTGCATGACCGCCTGCGTCGGGAAGATCCGGATGCAGGGGCTGGTGAAGGTCGCCGACGACGGGACGTGGGAGCGCGACCCCGAGAACCCGATCTACTACCTCGTCCACGAGGAGAAGGTCGCCCTGCCGATCTACCCGCAGTTCGGCACGCAGCCCAACGGCTTCTACATCCCGCCGCGCTGGGTCCCGCGCGCGTACCTGCAGCAGATGTTCGGACCCGGCGTCGGCGACGCGATCGATCGCTACGCCCTCCCGTCACGCCGCCTCCTCGGCCTGCTCCAGCTCTTCCGGGTGGCCCGGAAGGTGATCTTCCGCTTCGAGATCGAGGAGGGGAAGAAGATCGGCGAGAGCACCGTGACCATGTCCGACGGGACGACCAAGACCCAGGCGGTCTACGACGACGTCGCCATCGGCTACGACGGCAACGGCAAGGAGATGGCGCGCGTCGGCGTGCGCGAGCAGCAGTTCGAGCGCCCCTCGGAGCACGTCAACAGCATCTAGCGCGCTGACTCCGCGGAGCACACCGACCACCGAGTGGGGAAACTCATGACGACCGATACCAAGAAGAGGCCGAGCGACGACGCCGCCCTCGAGCTCGCGCCCGTCCTCGCCGCGCGGGAGCTGTGGCAGCTCCTCTCCTTCGCGTTCTCCGATCCGTTTCACCGAGACCGCTGGCGGAGCCTCTCGGATGCCGGCCTCCGCCAGCGCGTCGAGGCGGCCGCGCGGCTGCTCGCCGCCGAGCGGTCGAGCGACGAGCCGATCGCGCCGGCCGAGGTGGACCCGACCGAGCTCCCCGCGAGCGCCGCGGCGCTCTTCGCGGCGTTCGACGAGGCCGACGGCGACCTCGAGGTCCCCTACCGGGCGGTGTTCGGCCTGACGATCTCGCCCGCCTGCCCTCCGTGCGAGCTCGAGTACGAGAGCAGTCACGAGGCGAGCTTCCGCGCCCAGCGCATGGCCGACATTGGAGGCTTCTATCGGGCCTTCGGCGTTCGCCCCGCGCGCGAGGGCGACGAGCGCTGCGACCACGTCTCGACCGAGGTCGAGTTCCTCTCGCTTCTCTGCGCTCGCGAGGCGGTCGCCCGCGACGCCGGCGAGACCGAGGTCGCCGAGACGTGCGCCGGCGCCCGCGGGACGTTCTTCCACGAGCACGGATGGTGGATGCCCGCGTTCGCGAGCCTCCTCCACGCGAACTCCGACTCTCCTTTCTTCCAGGCGGCGGCTCGTCTGCTCGCCGCTCTCGTCTGCGCCGAGCGCCGTGCGCACGGCCTGCCACCGGCGGAGGGCGTTCCGCGGCCGAACCCGGTGCCCGCCGAGGACGATGCCGGCTGCTCGACCTGCCCCATGTCGGGAGGTGCGTGATGTCGAAGACACCCCATGTCCGGCTCCTCCGGGAGCTCCAGGCCGAGGGATCGCCCGGGAGGGGAGCGGGGATGGCGGCCAGCCCGCGGGCGGCGGCGACGCTCCTGATCGGCGGCGCCGCCCTGATCGTCGCCGGGCTGACGTTCGGCCCCCCGAGCGTCGACGCGGCGCCCCCGCCGCAGGACGCCCGCGGCAAGGCGGACTACGAGGCGCACTGCTCGGTCTGCCACGGAACGCAGGGGCGCGGCGACGGAGCCGCCAGCTACCTCCTCCGGCCGAGGCCTCGCGACTTCGCGACCGCCCAGTTCCGGCTCGTCTCGACCGAGAACGCGATCGTCTCGCGCGACGATATCCTCCGCGTCGTCCGGGAGGGGATGCCAGGCACCGGGATGCCGTCGTGGGCGCACCTGTCCGACGAGACGCTCGGCGGGATCGTCGACCACGTCCTCGAGCTCGAGCGCGCCGGCATGCGCGACGTCGTCGAGCGATGGAACATCGAGGAAGAGGAGGAGATGGAGCCCGAGGAGATCGAGGAGATCGTCGACATCCGGACGAAGCCCGGGGCCCCGCTCGCGATCCCCCCGGAGCCGCCCGTCTCGGTCGAGAGCGTCGCCCGGGGACGGCTCGTGTTCGTGAGTCAGTGCGCCAAGTGTCACGGCGTCGACGGCCGCGGGATGACCGATCCGGAGTGGAAGAGCGCCGAGGGCTTCCCGATGTGGTCCCGGGACCTCCTCTCGGGGATCTTCAAGGGCGGCCGCGAGAGCGAGTCGCTCTACCGCCGGGTCTGGCTGGGGATCCCGGGCTCGCCGATGCCCGCGCACAAGCACCTGCCGGTCGAGGACATGTGGGGAATCGTCCACTACGTCCAGTCCCTCAGCAACCCGATCTCGCAGGAGCTGGTGCGGATCAAGCAGGAGCGGATCGACGTCCCGCGGGTCGACGCCCTCCCGGCGAGCCCGACGGACGCCGCGTGGCGTGACGTTCCGGCGACCCGGGTGGCGCTCATGCCGCTCTTCTGGCGCGACGAGTTCCGCGACGCGGTGCTCGCCCGAGCCGTCCACGATGGCAAGAAGATCCAGATCCTCATCCAGTGGGAGGACCCGAGCCGCGACACGGGCGGCCTCCGCCAGACGGAGTTCCCTGACGGCGCGGCGGTGCAGCTCTCTGATGCCGACGAGGCGCCGCTCTTCACCATGGGCGACCCGGAACACCGCGTGAACATCTGGCACTGGAAGGCGCTCTGGGACGAGGACGCCGAGGCGTTCCGCGACGTGACGAGCGTGTTCCCGCGCGCCGTGACCGACGGCTACTACGGCCGGAAGAAGGGCTGGGGCGCCAAGCCGCTCGATGACCCGCTCTACCGCCCGGCGGCCGAGCGGGGCAACCCGCTCTCCCGAACGGGACGCAAAACTCCGGTCGAGGACGCGAACGCGGAGAGGTTCGGCAGCCTCTCCACGCAGCCGCCCGAGGATCAGAACGTCGGCGGCACGTCGTCCTGGAACGAGGGCGTCTGGAGCCTGGTCCTGGAGCGTGACCTCGTCTCGCCCAGCGACCGCGACGTGAAGTTCACTCCGGGCGGCGAGGCGTTCTGCGCCTTCGCCATCTGGAACGGAAGCATCGGCGACCGCGACGGTCAGAAGTCCATCTCGATCTGGAACGTGCTGCGCCTCGCGAAGTAGCGGACGCGACGAGAGGAGAGAGCCGTGAACGGCAAGCAGAAACCCGAAGGTCGCCCGATCACGCGCCGCGACGCGCTGAAGCTCCTGGGCGCCGGCGCTGGCGTCGGCGCGTACCTCGCCGCGAGCCCGCTCCAGCTCTTCGGCCTCGAGGGCGACGAGGGGGTGACCAATCCGCTCGAGCACTACCCGAAGCGGGACTGGGAGAAGGTCTACCGCGACCAGTACGCGTTCGACCGGAGCTTCACCTTCATCTGCGCGCCCAACGACACCCACATGTGCCGCCTCCGCGCGTTCGTTCGCAACGGCGTCGTCGTCCGGACCGAGCAGAACTACGACCACCAGAACTACACGGACCTCTACGGCAACCGGGCCGGGGCCGAGTGGAACCCGCGCGGCTGCCCGAAGGGCTACACGGTCCAGCGGCGGGTCTACGGACCGTACCGCCTCAAGGGGCCGGTCGTCCGCGAGGGCTGGAAGCGCTGGGCCGACGACGGCTTCCCGTCGCTCTCCGAGAAGCCCGAGCTCCGGACCAAGTACAAGTTCGATGACCGCGGCGGCGACAAGTTCGTCCGGGTGAGCTGGGACGACGCCTCGCTCTACGCGGCCAAGGGGCTCCAGGCGATCTCGAAGACCTACTCGGGCGACGAGGGCAAGAAGCGGCTCGAGGCGGACGGCTACGCCAAGGAGATGCTCCAGCACTGGGGCGGCGCCGGAACGCGCACCATGAAGATCGGGTCCTGCCTCCCGATTCACGGCGTCATCGGGAAGTTCGGCCTCTTCCGCTTCGCCAACATGATGGGCCTCCTCGATCACCACACCCGCGGCGTGCCGCCCGAGAAGTCCCTCGGTCCGCGCGACTGGACCGAGTACACCTGGCGAGGCGACCAGGCGCCCGGGCAGCCGTTCGTGCACGGGCTGCAGACCAGCGACTGCGACTTCAACGACCTCCGGAACGCGAAGCTCCACATCCAGGTCGGAAAGAACCTCGTCGAGAACAAGATGCCCGAGAGCCACTGGTTCGTGGAGCTGATGGAGCGCGGAGGCACGATCGTTTCGATCGCGCCCGAGTACAACGCGCCGGCGACCAAGGCGAACTACTGGCTCGGCGTCCGGCCAGGGCTCTCCGACACCGCGATCTTCCTCTGGCTCGCCCACTCGCTGATCGAGCGGAAGAGCTACGACGCGAAGTTCGTGAAGCGCTTCACCGACCTCCCCCTGCTCGTCCGCACCGACACCCTGGCGCGCCTGAAGCCCGAGGACTTCATCGAGGGGTACCGGCCGGCGGACATCTCGGACGGGCCGAGCTTCCGGCTCCACGCGATGACGGGGGAGCAGCGTGAGAAGGTCGGCGACTTCGTCGTCTTCGACGCGAAGACCAAGGCGCTCCGGGCGGTCACCCGCGACGACGTCGGCGAGAAGCTCGACGCCCGCGGCATCGATCCGGATCTCGAGTGGGAGGGCGACGTCGAGCTCGTCGGCGGGCGCAAGGTCCGCGTCCGCACCCTGTTCTCGCTCTACCGGCTTCACCTCAAGGACTACGACCTCGACACGGTCGCCGAGATCACCCACGCCGACCCGAAGATGCTCCAGCGCCTCGCCGACGACTTCGCGACGCTGCGTCCGGTCGCGATCCACCACGGCGAGGGGATCAACCACTACTTCCACGCGACGCTCCACAACCGCGCGGTGTTCCTCCCGATGATGCTGATCGGCGAGATCGGGAACTCCGGCGGCGGCGTCGGCACGTGGGCCGGGAACTACAAGGGAGCGGTTCTCCAGGGGTCGCCGTGGGCGGGCCACGGCGCCGGCGTCTACGTCAAGGAGGACCCCTTCGCGCCGGAGACCGACCCGAAGAAGCACCCCCACGAGATCAAGCTCCGCGGGACGATGATGGGCGAGGAGGTCGGCTACTGGGGCGCCGGCGACAAGCCGTTGATCGTCGACACCCCGCACGGGAAGAAGACGTTCACGGGCGACACCCATATGCCCTGCCCGACGAAGCTGATCTGGTACAACAACGCGAACTTCATCAATCAGGCGAAGTGGGCCTACCATCTGGTCCACGTCGTCAACCCGAAGGTCGACATGATCGTCGACCAGCAGATCGAGTGGACGGGCTCGGCCGAGTACGCCGACATCGTCCTCCCGGTCAACAGCTGGCTCGAGTTCGAGGCGCTCGAGGCGGGCGCGAGCTGCAGCAACCCCTTCCTTCAGCTCTGGGGTGGGAAGAAGCACGAGGTGACCCGCGGCATCGACCCCCTCTACGACTCGGTCGACGATGGGATGGTGTTCGCGAAGGTCGCCGTCGCCCTCTCGAAGCTCACCAAGGATGACCGCTTCCGCGACCTGTGGAAGTTCGTCCTCAACGGCGACACCGAGGTGTACCTCGATCGCGTCTTCGGGAGCTGCACGACGACCCGGAACAAGGAGGGCAAGCAGTACCGGGCGAATGCCATCATGAAGGGCGAGTACGGGAACGAGCCCGGCGGCGTCCTCATGCTCTACCGGACCTATCCGCGGATCCCGTTCTACGAGCAGATCCACGACTCGATCCCGTTCTACACCGACACGGGACGGCTCAACGCCTACTGCGACATCCCCGAGGCGATCGAGTACGGCGAGAACTTCATCGTGCACCGCGAGGGGCCGGAGGCGACGCCGTACCTGCCGAACGTGATCGTCTCGACGAACCCCTTCATCCGGCCGAACGACTACGGGATCCCGCCCGACGCGATGGACGCCGATCTCCGGCAGGTGCGGAACCTCAAGATGTCGTGGCAGGAGGTGAAGACGACGGTGAACCCGCTCTGGGAGGAGGGCTTCCGGTTCTTCTGCAGCACGCCCAAGAGCCGCCACACCGTCCACAGCAGCTGGAGCACGGTCGACTGGCACTGGATCTGGTCGTGCAACTTCGGCGACCCGTTCCGCAAGGACAAGCGCAGCCCGGGCGTGGCCGACCGGCAGATCCGGATGAGCCCGGCGGCGGGGCGCGCCCAGGGCATCGCGGACGGCGACTACGTCTGGGTGGACGCCAACCCGACCGATCGGCCGTTCGTCGGATGGCAGAAGCGGCCCGAGAAGTACGAGGCGAGCCGCTGCCTCGTCCGCGCCGTCTTCGACTCGAGCCTGCCCGACAACTTCACGATCATGAAGCACACGGGCTGGATGGCGTCGGAGCGAACGGTGCTCGCGGCGCGGAAGCGCGAGGACGGCCGCGCCCTCGCCGAGGACACCGGCTACCAGTCCTCGTACCGGAGCGGGAGCCACCAGTCGATCACCCGCGCGTGGATGATGCCCATGCACCAGACCGACACCCTCTTCCACAAGAAGGTCGGCGCGATGGGGTTCGTCTTCGGCTTCGACATCGACAACCACGCGATCAACTCGGTGCCGAAGGAGACCCTGATCCGGATCACCAAGGCCGAGGACGGCGGCATCGACGGGAAGGGGCCCTGGAAGCCCGGAACCGCGGGGACCACGCCCGGCAACGAGAGCGAGGCGATGGAGCGCTACCTGCGCGGCGACTACGTGAAGACGTGACCCGACGGCTCGACCGATCGTCGAGCCGACGGACCTCGCTCCTCACCGTCCGCCCGCCCGGGCCGTGCGCTCGAAGAGGGTGACCGGCTCGACGTCCTCGGAGAAGCCCAGGCCGACCGGCGGCGCGACGAACGTCTCGTCCCGGGCGGCGACGAAGGGCTCCGGCAGATCGAACGCGCTGCGGGCTCCGGCGTGGTCGACGTCGGTCGTCGTCGCGTCGCCGAAGCTCCCGCCGAGCGCGTCGGCGAAGCCGGGCGCGGTCCGCGTCGGCTCGGCGTCCTTCGTCGTCACGACGATGTCGGCGGCGACGGCCGGCGCGAAGTCGTCCTCGATCGTCTCCCCGTCGACGCCGACGGCGACATCCGCCGTCGCGGGCGTCGCGGCGCCGAGGCGAGCGTGGTCGAAGAGGCGCGCGTCGACCTCGGCCACGGCCTCGAGGGTGGCGATCTCGCCGAGGAGCCGGTCGCGGACGTCGGGGTCGGTCGCCCGGTCGAGGAGCTGGCGGTAGAGGTGGAGCTCCTGCTCGTAGAGCTCCTCGCGATTCCGCGACGGCTCGAAGCTCTCCACCAGCGGCGAGAAGTCCATCGGGTCGACCCGCTCGGCGTCGTCGAGCTCGGCGAGGTGCTCGCGCACCCGCTCGGCGTGACGCTCGACCAGCTCCTCGAACGCGCCGAGGTCGCCGCCCGGGATGTCACTCGTGTCGCCGGTCTGCCGGGCGTGGCGGATCCGCGCCGCGTACTCCTCGAGGAGGATCGAGGTCTGCCCCGGCATGGCGAGCCACGCGCCGAAGTCATCCATCACCGAGCTCGAGATCCGCTGCATGTTCTCCTGCGTCTCGCCCATCCGGAGGATCCGGTCGACGTGCTCGACGTCCTCGATCGCGGTCGGGAGGTAGAGGAAGTCCCGGTGGTTGCCGAACGCCACGCCGACCTCGGCCATGAGCTCGTCGAGGCGGTCCCGGTCGGGCTCGCCGTCCTCGAAGGCATCGACGAGCGCGTCGGTCGCCTCCTGCACCGCGTTCACGCTCCGTCGGTGGTCGTTCCACTCGACGACCTGCTCCTCGATCTTCCCGGCCGTGAAGAGCAGCCCCGCGAGGTCGACGACCGTCCAGAGGACCTCGCCGATCGTGAGCGCGAGAGCGACCACCCGGCTTCCGGGCACGGGCGCGACGGCGAGCGCGCCCTTCACCGCGGCGGTCCGGGCGAGGCGCGCGAGGAGACGCTTGCCGATGTAGGCGCCGCCCTTCTTGATCGCCTTCCACACGGGCTGCGCGATCGCGAAGGCGCCCAGGGTGATGCCGACGTCCTGCGCGGAGACCTCGCCGCTCCAGGAGATGCTCGCCTCGCTCAGCTCGCCGAACTCGCCGTTGACCGCATCGCCGAACGTGAAGCCGTTGAAGTCGACCTCGAACAGACGCGGCACGGTGAGCGCGCCGGCGAGGACGAGGTTGTGCTTCAGCGCCCCGGCGGCGCGCGCGCCGAGGCTGTTGGCGCCGATCCGTCCGGTGAGGCGCTTGAAGGCCGGCGCCGTGACCGCCTCGCCCGCCATCATCGATGCGTTGAACATTCCGATGCCGGCCCAGAACTCGGGCGTCTCGAGGGCGGCGAACGTGTCGCCGGCCGCGTCGGGGTTGCCCTCGAGGCCGGCGCGGGCGAGATCGGAGACGACGATCGCTCCGGCGAAGCGCGGATCGGCGAGCATCCGGCCGGCGGCGCCGGCGGTGCGGCGGGCGCGCCGCCCGAAGGACTCGCGGCCCGCCGGGCCCGTCTCGCTTGCGACCCCAGCCGTCTCGCCCTCCGCCAGGATATCCGCCGTCCGCTCGTTCAGGACGGCGCGGACGGCGTTCGGCGAGCGCTCCCACCGGGTCGTCGAGAAGCGCGGGTGCTCCGAGTCACTAGCCCCTCCAGATTCGGAGCTTACGCCATCGGGATTCGCCTCGACTCGCCCGGCCAGGCCGGCCGTCACGACGATGGCGGTGATGGCGGCCAGAGCCGTGAGCGGCATCCCCCGGCCGCGGCGACTCCGCCTCAAACTATTGTCGTTTCTACGCATCGATCTCGTCCTCTCCGTCGTTTCTGTTCTCGAGCTATGCTGGCGGAATTAACACACCGCATGCCAAACCGGCGAACGGTCTGGGGGCCGAGGTGAAGAGCGCCGGCGGCCGAGCTATCCTCGGGCGGAGGGCGGCGAGCTGCGTCGCCCCGATGGAGGCCCGGGATCCATGTCGACTCGCCTTCGAGGCTCTCTCTGCCTCGCCGTCGCGATGGCGGCGCTGCTCATCGCGTCCCCCGCGCGCCCGGGCGATGCCGAGTCGTCCGACTCGATCCTCGACCGGGTCGACGAGCTCCAGAAGATCGCCCGCGAGGCGAACGGCGGCGCCCGGGGATGCGGGGTCGGCAAGCTGACGATCAAGCACGGAGCGACCATCGTCGAGGTGACGAGCGGACTCGACCCCATCCACGTCTTCGGCAACCCGGTCGACGTCGCCGACCTCAAGACGATCCTGGAGAGCCGCGTCGCCGCGCAGACCGATGAGAGCTCGCCGCTCCGGGGCGACTTCGACGACCTCTGCTACGTCTGCCTCCACACGATCCAGCACGTCCCCGACCCGGAGGCGGTGCCGATCCTGCATGCGCTGACGCGGGACGACTCCGACACGGTGCGGAGCTGGGCCGTCCTCGCCCTCCTTCACATGGAGAGCAAGCACGCCGGGCTCCGGGGCGCGATCCGCGCGCTCGAGCTCCCGAAGCGCGCCCTCGACGGCGCGCGCGGGCGCGGCGCCACCGTCCCCGACTGGGTCTCCGTCGAGAAGGAGGCGGCGACCCCTGGCGCGAAGCGCGGCGGATAGGCACACGGCGATGTCGAACGACCCCGGGCCTCCCGCTCGTCTCGGACGGTACGAGGTCCAGGCCGAGATCGGACGAGGCGGAATGGGCGCGGTCTACCGCGCTCGCCACCCGGACCTCGGTCGCGACGTCGCGATCAAGGTCCTCCTCGCCGGCGGTCGCGCGAACGCGACGCAGCGCGAGCGATTCCAGCGCGAGGCACGCGCGGCGGCCCGCCTGCGCCATCCGAGCATCGTCGCGATCCACGATGTCGGCGACTCCGATCTCGGTCCGTTCATCGTGATGGACCTGATCGACGGCGAGAGCCTCGCCGCCGTCGTCGCCGCGAGCGGACCGCTGCCGCCGCGCGAGGCCGCCGCCGCCCTCGCCGAGGTGGCGGCGGCGGTCCATCACGCGCACGAGCACCTCATCCTCCACCGCGACCTCAAGCCCGAGAACGTCCTCCGCACGTCCGAGGGTCGGTACGTCCTGACGGACTTCGGCCTGGCGAAGCTCATCGACGACGAGGACGACTCGAGCCCGACCCGGACCGGCGGCATCATCGGAACGCCGGCGTTCATGGCGCCCGAGCAGGCACGCGGCGATCTCGCGGATCCCCGAACCGACGTGTACGGCCTCGGCGCGACCCTCTACGCGCTCCTCACCGGGACGCCGCCGCTCAACGCCGATTCGATCCTGGCGCTCCTCGCCATGCTCGCCCGGATCGACCCGGCGCCCCCGTCTCGGGCCCGGCCCGGGATCGACCGCGACCTCGACACGATCTGCCTCCGCTGCCTGGAGAAGGAGCCGGCCCGCCGCTACCCGCACGCCGAGGCGCTCGCCGCCGACCTGCATCGGTGGCTCCGCCACGAGCCGATCCTCGCCCGCCCGCCGTCGCTCGGTGATCGGGCGCGCAAGTGGACTCGCCGGAACCCGCTCACGGCGACCGTCGGAGGAGTCGCCCTCACCGCCCTGGCGCTCGGCGCGGTCGGCGTCGCCGTCTGGACCGCGCGGGAGCGCGCCGCCGCCGCCGTCCGGGCCGCCGACGAGCGCGAGCGGGCGGTCGGAGAGACCCGCGCCGCCCTCGCCGCCGACGCCCGCACCCGGAGCGAGCTCGCCGCCGCGGCCCTCACGGCCGACGACGCGGCCGACCCCGGGCGTCGCCTCGGGCTCGCGCTCGCCGCCGTCCAGACGGCCCAGCGCTGGCACGAACGGGCGCCGCGCGATCCGGCCGCCGCCCGGGCGAGCTTCGACGCCGCCCTCGCCCTCGGCGAGGTCGCCCTCGCGACCGAGCAGTGGGATCTCGCCGCCGAGGCCTTCTCGCAGGCGCTCGGCCTCGGGGTGGATGAGGTCGCGGCGGCCGCCGCCGTCGCCCGCGTCGACGCGGCCCGCCGGGCGGACGCTGAACGCCGCCGCGCCGCCGTCGAGGCGATCATCGCGGACATCGCCTCCGGCGACGCGAGCCGCCGACCCGACGGGGCGACCGACGCCGTCTTCTCCCTCGCCCGCCTCGCCGGTCCCGACGTCGTCGCGCTCCTCGTCACCGCGTTCGACGCCGTCATCGACGAGCTGTTCCGGATCGAGCGGGAGGTCTACCTCTCCGCCGCCGAGCCGGACGAGGACGAGGCGCGAGCGGGCGGCACCACGATCCTCGGGCTCGAGGACGCGATCGATGCGCACCATCGGAACGGGCTCGAGACCGACCACCGCCTCCTTCGAACGGGCGGCCCGATCATGCTCGCCCGCACCCGGTTGATCTCGCGGGCGCGGCGCGACGCGCGCGACCCTCACCAGCGGGTCGAGCACGGCGCGATCATCCGCGAGCGCCAGGCGGTCGAGCTCGGCTCCCGTCTCGACCTCCTCCCCACCCTCGCCGAGGCGATCGGACGGATCGGCCTGCCGGACGACGCCGCGTTCGCGACGCTCGAGCGCCACCTCGGCATTGATCGATCCTGGGAACGCGCCGTCCCCTCCGCGATCGCGATCGGCCGGCTCGGCGGCGCTCGTTCCCGCGACATCCTCCAGCGCGCCGCGGTCCGCTGGGGTCTCGACGGCCCCCTTCACCGCCGGATCGCGGCCTACGTCGAGAGCGACGGCGCCGCCGTGAAGACCGGCGAGCCGCCTTCGTCCGGGCCCGATGCCGACGGTGACCCCGACGCGCTGAAGGGGCAGGCGAAGCTCGCCGAGGCCGCCGGACGGCGCCGGGACGCGATCGCCCTCTACGAGCAGGTCCTCGCGATGCGACCGTCGGACTACTTCGCCCGGCTCGGCATCGCGATCTGCCTGCGAGGGCTCGGCGACGCCGATGGGGAGCTCGCCGCGCTCGAGCAGCTCGTCGCCGACCACCCGACCACGGCCAGAGCCTACGCCTCCCGCGCCCTCGCCCGGATGAGCCGCGGCGATCACGAAGGCGCCCTCGCCGACTCCGAGCGCATCGTCGAGCTCGAGCCGAACGCCGCGTGGGCCTGGAACGATCGGGCGAACTGCCTTCGCACGGATGAGCGGCTCGACGAAGCGCTCGCATCGTACGACCGGTGCCTGGAGCTCGACCCCGATCGCGCCGAGTCGAGGATGTTCCGCGGATGGATCCTCCACCGACTCGACCGGCACGAACGCGCCCTGGAGGACCTCGACCGAGCCGTCGCGGCTCTGCCAGACGACTCCCCCGCCCTCGAGTTCCGGTCGCGTGTCCTGGCCGCGCTCCACCGACTCGATCCGGCTCTCGAGGACGCCGACCGCGCGATCGCGATCTCGCCGGACCGGCCCGAGCTCTTCCGGCTCCGCGGAATGATCCTGGGCCGACTCGGGCGGCTCGTCGAGGCGCGCGTCGCGTTCGACCGGGCGATCGCGCTCGGCGGCGAGACCGCGAGGCTCCTCGCGGATCGGACGCAGCTCCACCTGTCGGCAGGCGAGCACGAGGCGGCGCGAGCGACGGCCGACCGGGCCGTCGCCCTCGGCGGCGCGGACGGTCTGATCGCCCGGGCGGCGGTCCTCGCCCGCACCGGCGACTTCGAGGGAGCGCTCGCCGACACCGAGCGCGCCATCGAGCTCGAGCCGGGCGTCGTCAGCCATCGTTTCGAGAGGGCGGGGCTCCTCCGGAGGCTCGGCCGCCGGAGCGACTCGCTCGCCGAGTGGAACCGGGTGGTCGAGGCCAGCCCGAGTGACTTCGGCGCCTACGCCAATCGCGCGATCGCCCATCACGAGCTCCGCGACCTCACCGAGGCGCTCGCCGACGCCGATTGTGCCCTCGAGCTCGCGCCGCACCATGCAGGCGTTCACATGATCCGCAGCGGGATCCTCGTGAGCTCGGGCGACGACGCCGGCGCGCTCGCCTCGCTCGACCGCGCCGTCGAGCTCGACCCCGCGCACGGAAGCGCGTTCTCCCGGCGCGCCGAGGTCCGCTCCCGGATGGGCGACCATGAGGGCGCCCTCGCCGACGCCGACCGCGCCGTGGCGCTCGCACCTCGGGACTTCGAGATCTGGAGCGTGCGCGCGTGGATCCGGTGGATCCGCGGCGAGCGTGATGAGGCCCTCGCCGACTGGGACCGCTCGCTCGAGATCGCGCCCGACGCGACGATGCCGCTCGGCCACCGGAGTCAAGCGCGGTCGGGCCGGAAGGACCTCCTCGACGGCGCCCTGGCCGACGCCGAGCGCCTGGTCGAGCTGGCGCCCGATCAGGCCCGCTCATGGCTCCTCCGCGGCTACGCCCACGAGCGGCGCGGAGAGCTCGCCGAGGCCGAGGCCGACTGGGCCCGCGCCTGCGAGATGTCGTCCTCGGCGTGGAACTGGGCGGCCCTGGCGAACCTCCGCCGGCGCGCCGGCGACGCCGCTGGCGCGCGGGCCGCGGTCGAGCGGGCCCGATCGATCGACGCCGGGAATCCGACGGACCTCGTCGATCAGCTCGTGACGCGCGCCGACGCGGAGGTGAAGCGCGGCGACCGCGCGGGCGCGCTCCGGTTCGTCGAGATCGCCCTCGGCGTCGCGCCGGACGATGCCCGGGCCCTCTCGCGCCGCGCCGAGCTCCTCCTGGACGAGGGGGCAGACCGGGCGACCGCCGCCGCCGAGCTCGAGCGGGCGGTCGCCGCGAGCCCGGAGGATCCCGCCCTCCGGGTGCGCCTCGCCGGACTCCTGATCGAACGCGGCGACCCCGACGCGGCGCTCGCCCACCTCGACGCGGCGCTCGAGGCCGCGCCCGACCACCCCGGCGCCCTCTACACCCGGGGCCTCGCGCACGCCGCGGAGGATCGGAACGAGGCCGCCCGCCGCGACCTCGAGCGCGCCCTCGCCGCGGCCCCGAACCACGACCTCGCTCACGAGGCGCGGCTCGTCCTGGGTCAGCTCCCGCCGCGCTAGGAGACTGTTGCAGAATGAGCGTGAAGCGACGACTCGTCGCAGGCTCCTCGCCGTCGCTTCACTCGCGGCGTCTCGCCGGACATCGCCGCGCAGGCCTTCGTTCCGCGGCCTCGCGAACGCCAAACGGCCCGAGGCTACCGGTCCGGACGACAGACCCGACAGGGCGTGCGCCCGTCCGCCCGCGCGGCGGCGAGTGAGTCCCACTCGACGCGGTCGTCGGGCCGGATCCGGGAGCCGACGAGGCAGTCGGGCCGGTGCACGGCCGACCGGCCGACCTTCCCGATGAGGCCGGCGGCGGGGGCCGGTTCGCCCGACCCGCCCTCACCGCCCTCGCCGTCGGGCGCCGGGTCGCCGCGCGATCGCTCGGCGAACCGTCGGGCCGCCTCGAGGGGACGGACGGCGTTCTCGGTGCGGTCGGACGCCTCGCCGCGTTCGACCTCGATCCTCAGGCCGCGCGGGCCGCGACCGGCGTCGTGGATGGTGACGGTGCCGTTCACGTCGGTTCGATACCAGGCCATCCCGGCGCCGGCGAGGCGGTCGAGCACCTCGGGGCGCGGGTGCCCGAGCGGGCTGTCGGGCTCGCAGCAGATCACCGCGACGCTCGCCCGGGTCGACTCGATGAAGGCCTTCGTGCTCGAGGTGCGGCTGCCGTGGTGCGCCACCTTGAGGACGTCGCAGCGCAGGTCGGCGCCGGCGGCGAGAAGGCGCTCCTCGGTCTCCTTCTCGGCGTCGCCGGTCAGGAGCCACCGCGTCTTGCGATGGGTCAGGCGGGCGACGATCGAGTTGGCATTCTCGGCCGAGCGCGCTCCGCCGATCCACGGCTCGGCCGGCGCGAGCACCTCGAGGAGGACGTCGTCCTCGAGCTCGAGGCGGCGCCCGGCCGAGACCGCCACCGGCTCGACGCCGACCTTCGCGAGGATCTCGACCAGCTCGCGGCGGCCGCGGCTGCTCCCGCCGTAGGCCGACTCCCAGAACGCGCCGACCTCGAACGCGCGGGCGACGGCGGGCAGCCCGCCCACGTGATCCGGGTCGTCGTGCGAGAGGACGAGGAGATCGATCCGGCGCACGCCGAGGCGCCGGAGGTGCTCGGCGACCTCGCCGCCCGCCCCGCGCATCGCCCCGTCGACCAGGACCGTCTTGCCGCCGGGCGTCCGGAGCACGAACGCGTCGCCGTGGCTGTCGACACCGAGGAAGTCGGCGCGAAGCTCGTCGCCGCCCGCATGCGCCGGAGCGGGCGAGAGGCTCACCTCGAGGACGATCGCGAACGCCGCGAACGCCGCGATCGCGAGGGGCGCTCGACTCACGACGACCTCCGTGTGCGATCATCCGCTCGGAGGGCGAGGCCGGTCCAGATCGCGGCGGCGGCGTCGACTCCGCCGAAGAGCAGGAGGATCGGCGGTCCGAGATCGAGGACGACGAACGCCCCGAAGAATCCGAGCACGCCGAGGCGAGCCTGGACCGTCCAGCGCATGAACTCGGTCAGCTCCGCCCGGGCGGCGCGCAGATAGTAGTAGCCGAGGAAGAAGGCGAGCATGCCGACGACGCGGATCCACACCTCGTCCGTCTCCGGGACCCGGACGACCGTCAGGAACAGGTTGGGCACGACGACGAGCGTCGGCCCGAGGAGGAGAAGGTAGACGCCGAACGCGGCGATGCTCTTCGCGGCTCTGGACATCAGCCTCTCTCCCTGGCGCTTCCTCGGCCCGACCCCGTTCGATCCGCGTCATTCGACCCGATCGGCGACCGGATGCCCAGCCCGACCCGCCCGGGGCGTCAGTCGGCCGAGCCGACGAGCGCCTCGAGCTCGGACCGTCGCGACCGGACGAGGTCGGCCTCGCCGAGCTCGTCGAGGATCTGCCGGTAGAGCTCGCGCGCCTGCTCGGGCGCGTCGTCGGCCGCGCGGTCCGCGGCCTGGAGTCGGCGCCTGGCGAGGCTCTCGAGCTTCTTCCGGGCTGCCTCGATCCTCTTCGCGAGGCGAGCGAGATCGGTCCGGGCCTCCGCGTACGCCCGGGTCTCGGCGTAGTCGTCGGCGAGCATCGCGCACGCCGCGGCGGCGGCGCGGAGTCGGCCCGCGGCCTGGTCGACCGCCGCGAGCTCGATCAGCCGCGCGGCGACGTCCTCGGGCTCGCCGCCGGGCGTCGCGTCGAGCGTCGGGGCGGCCCAGATGTCGACGCGATCGGACCTGACGACGATGAGGCGCCGCCCGCCGTCGACCGTCCGGATCCACTGGAGATCGCTCGCCCCGACATCGAGCGGCGGCAAGGCGCGCCCCGTCCGGACGTCCCAGCGACGGACCGCTCCGGTCTCGCTCGCGGTGACGAGCGTTTCGCCGCCGATGTCGAAGGCGAGCGAGGTGACGCCCTTCCCCGCGCCCACGATCCGGACGACCACCTCTCCCGTCGCGAGGTTCGCCACGAGGAGGTCCTTCTTCGCGACACCGGCGAAGACGGGCGCGTCGCCCGTCACGATCCGGAGATCGGGGAGGATCAGGCCCGTCTCGGAGATCACCAGCTTCTCGGGGCGGCGGCGCCGTCGACCGATCGCGTGACTCACGAACGTCGCCGGCTCCGGCCACGCGACGGCGAGCGCCCGCTCGCCGTCGGGCGAGATCGTCACCCAGCCGGCGTCGCGCGTGCCGGTCGACCCCTTCGAGAGGTCGGCATCGCGTCCGCCTCGCCCCTCGACCGCGTGGAGACGCAGAAGGGGTCCGAACGTGAGGAGGCGATCGCCGCTCGGCGTGAAGAGGCACCCGATCGAGCCGACCGACTCGTCGAGCGACGTCGACGAGCCCGGTGGGTCGACGCTCCAGATTCGCCCCGGCTCGGCCTTGCTCTTCGGCATCGTCGCGAGGAGGGTGCCGGTCGGATCGAGGGCGTGAGCGGACGACGCTCCCACCGGAATGGTGGCGACGAGGGAGCCGGTCGCCGCGTCGATCACGCGGGCGCTTCCATCGTCGCCGGCCACGACGAAGCGGGCTCCCGTCGTCGGCGAGGCCGGCGGATGGCGCTTCGCCTCCGGCATCGCGTCGAGCGTCACCGAGCGCTCGAGGGCGAACCCCGCGACGCGCTCGCCGGCCTCGATCCGCGCCAGCCCTTCGCGGGCGTCGGGATCGTGCGGGCGGACGGCGAGGACGCGCCGCCAGGCGTCGATCGCGTCGGCGGTCCGGAGCTCGCGCCACGCGATGGCCGCCTCGCGGGCATCGTCGAGCCAGGCGCCGGGGCCGCCGTCGGCGACCCGGACGATGACGGCCGCTCGCTCGAGCGACTCTCCCGCCAGGCCTGGCACGCCCCACACGCCGATCTTCCCGTCTCCGTCAGCGATGGCAAGGCGCCGGCCAGCGGGGCCGACCAGGACCGAGGTCAGCTTCGGCGGGGCCGGGTTGCCGGCCGCCGGCTCGAGGCGGCCTAGGATCTTCCCCGTGAGCGGATCGGCGAGGATCACGGCGGGGCCGGTGGCGAACGCGAGGGTGCCGTCGCGGCCGAAGGTCACCTCGGCCACGCCGGCGTCGAACGGGGAGGGGAGCTTCCGGATGATCGCGCCCGCCTCGACGTCGACGATCGTCACCGCCTTCCCCTTTCCGCCCGCGGCGAGGAGCCGGCTGGTCGAGTCGAAGGCGAGGTTCCAGAAGGTCTCGCCCGCCCCGCCATTGGTCTTGAATCGAACGTCGCCGGTGACCGCGTCCTGGATGCGGAGGCGACCGTCGACCCAGCAGTCGGCGGCGATGAGACGTCCATCGGGGCTCACGCAGATCGAGTTCGAGCCCGACCCGACGCCTCCGAACGAGCGGACTCGCTCCCCGGTGATCAGGTCGTAGAGCTCGATCGGGCCCGAGGCGACCCAGACGCGCTCGCTCCGCGGATGCGGCCGGACCGCGTCCCAGACGCTCGTGGTCGTCTCGATCACGTGCGTCTCGGCGCCCGTCCGAGGGTCCCAGATGCGGACCCGTTGATCGCGGCCGCCCGACGCGACCCGCCCCCCGGGGGTGAACGCGATCGCCCAGGCCTCGCCGGTGTGCCCCTCGAAGCTCGAGACGCGGGTCCCCGTCTCGGTCTCCCAGACCTCGCAGGCGTCCGCCCCGGCCGCGCCGAGGAGGCGACCGTCGACCGAGAACCCGAGGCCCCAGGTCGCTCCGGCTCGACCCGACAGCTCGCGGAGGAGCTCGAAGCGCGGAAGCTCGCCGGCGAGCACGAGGATCCGGCGAAGCCCCTCGATCGCTTCGTCGTCCCCGGGGTCGGCGTCGGCGAGCAGGAGCCACGCCTCGAGCGCAACGCCCCAGTCCTCGCTCCTCTCGGCAGCGCGCGCCGCGGATCGCGCGGCCTCCGGATCGAGCTCCTCCGCAGGTGGAGCGACGTCGACGACGTCGGGCCCCGAAGAGGGAGGATCGGACGGGGGATCGGGCGTGGGATCGGCCCGCGGATCAGCCTCGCCGGGCGCAGGGCTCCCCTCCTCGGTCCCGGCGCCGCTCGATGCCGCCGGCTCGGACTCCGGGGGCGGCGCCCCGGTCGGCGGCGGCGGCGGCGGGTCCGGCTCGGGCTCGGACTCCGGCGCGGGCTCGGGCGCGTCGGACCGCGGATCCGGACGCCGCTCGACGTCGTCGGTCGCCGTGCCCTCGCTCGCCTCGAGCGCCGGCCCGGCGTCGAGCGCGACGTCCACGCCGCCGGACCGCCGGCGGCCGAGGACGAAGGCGGCGACCGCGACGAGCAGCAGCACCGCGAGGAGCGCGCCAGCCTGCAGCGCGACCCTTCTCCGATCGCTCGAGCTCGCTCCGGGCGCGGCAGCCTTCCCCGCCGGGATCCGTCCGCTCGAACGACGGCGGGCCGCGATCCGACCCGACGAGGATCGCCGTTGCGCGCCCCCGCGGGACGCGAGAGCGTCCGCGAGCGCGTCGAGTCGCGCCGGCCGGGCCGCGGGATCGCGCGCGAGCATCCGGTCGAGGAGCGCGGCGTCGCGATCGGGCATCGACGGGGCGCGCCGTCGGACGGGCGCCGGGTCGGTCTGGATGATCTTCGCCGCGAGCTCGACGGCCGCGCCGCGTCCGTGCGGCGGCTCGCCGACGACCAGCTCGTGCCAGAGCGCGCCGAGGGCATAGACGTCGGTCGGCGGACCGACCCCGCGACCCTGGAGCTGCTCGGGGCTCATGTAAGCGGCGGTGCCGATCGCCGTTCCGGTCCGGGTCAGGCTCGACTGGTCGGCATCATCGGAGCGCACCAGGTCGAAGTCGGTCAGGACCGGGGTGCCATCGACGGCCATGAGGACGTTGCTCGGCTTCACATCCCGGTGGATCACGCGCTGGGAGTGAAGGTAGCCGATCGCGCGCGCGAGCGGGACGACGATCGCGCGGGCGACCTCGACGCCGAGAGCGCCGCGCTCGTGGATGACGGCCGCGAGCGAGCGGCCCTCCACGTAGCTCATCACCAGGTAGTGCGTCTCCTCGTGGACGCCGCCGTCGAGCACCCGGACGATGTTCGGATGGAGGAACCCCGCGGCGAGCTCGCAGCCGCGAAGGAACCGCGCCCGAGCCGTCTCTCGATCGGCCGACGACGCATCGAAGATCTTGAGAGCCGCGGGCTGCGCCGCCGCGTCCACGACGAGGTAGACGCGACCGAAGCCGCCGCGCCCGAGCATCCGCTCGACGCGCCAGCGCCCGACGACGCGGCCGAGGAGCGGGTCCGCCGTCGCCCCGCGGAGCGCTCTCAATCCGTCCTGGCCGCCTCGATCCGTCACGACGCCTCCGGAGCGATTGTGGCTGCCGGGCGGACGCGACCGCAACGTGACGTGCCGACCTCGTTGACCGGCGCTAGACTGACGGCGCGAGCGAAGACCGAGTGAGGACGCGAGGATGCCTGACTGGCAGCGATGGGGTGGCCCCGATCCGGTCGCCGAGAAGACCGGCATCTCGTTCGACCGGACGCCGGCGGGTGAGATCCGGGCGCCCGAGGGACGCTTCCGGGTGACCGCCTGGCACATCGACTTCGATGAGAGGCCGACGTGCTACGTCGACGTCGACACGCTCGACGAGGCGAAGCGCATCAACGACGACCTCTCGAACCAGCGCGACGGCTGGAACGTCGACTACGCCTCGGTCTGGGATGACCGGGGCGAGTTCATCTACGGCGGGCCGCCCTGGGCCGAGAAGAAGGACTGAGCCCCTCCTCGACCGGACGACCCGCCGAGACCGAACGGCGCACGCTCGCCGGAACGGCTACGTCGCGATCCGGTAGAAGAGCAGCCCCGTCCCCGCGGTCGCGCCGAGGAGCAGGACGAACGCGAAGCAGGAGAAGAGGAGCGAGAACGCTTCGCCGCCCGAGCCGCCGCCGACGTCGGACGGCAGGTTCTCGCGGAGGATCTCGGTCTTCTCGCCGATCGAGACGGCCTCGAACGGGGGACCCTGCCGGGCCGCCTCACGCCCCGAGAGGGTGTACATCGTCATCGCGAAGACGACGCAGTGGTCCCGCTCCCAGCCGTCCGCGGTGCTCCGCTGGAAGACCACCGCCGTCTCGACCTCGTAGTTGAGCGGCTCGCCGAGGATGTTCGTGCTCGAGACGAGCCAGTCCGACGTCAGAACGGCGCCGAGCGGCTCGGACGCGTGCTCGGACGCCGCGCCCCAGCCGTCGTCCTCGCGGAAGTAGTCGACGATCGCAGCCTCGATCGCGGCGGCATCGCCGCCCGAGTAGCTCCGCTCGGGCATCCGGGCGCTCTTCGCCCGCTCGACGAACGCGTCGGCGAGGTCCGCCGTCATCCCCTCGAGGCGCGGCGCGAGCGCCTTCGCCTCGGCGTTCTCGGGATCGAAGCGCAGGGCGAGCTCGACCTCCGGAATCGTGCTCTCGAGGGTCTCCACCTGGATGTCGGGGTTGTACTCCTCGATGAGCGAGACCGTCGTCGCGACGCCGCTCATGATCGTGGCGGCGTGGTCGGCGCGCAGCTTCACGATCGCCTCGCCGGCCTCGTACGCGTCGGCGAGAGCGGAGCTCGGACTGGTCGGCCGGTCGGCGAGGCGGCGACCGCCCCAGATCTTCTCGAAGCGCGCGTCGACCGCGTCACCGTCCTTGCCGTAGGTCGCCTCGAAGCGCTCGATGGCGCCGATCAGCTTGGGCAGCTCGTTGCGCTCGAACCGCTCGACCTCGGCGAGGCGTTCCCGCCGCGCCGCGGGCTCGGTCGGCGTCCGCCCGTGGCTCTGGACGAACCGCTCGACGGCGCTTCGACCGCCCGAGAGCTCCGCCACGGCGGCGCGGGCCGCCTCGCGGTCGGCGGCGGTCTTCTTCTCGGCGGCCTCGATCGCCGGCGCGAAGCGCGACTCGATCGCGTCGCGCGTTCTCGCCCAGGCCGGGTGCCTCTCCACTCCCGGCAGGCCATCGACGAAGCGCGAGGGGTCGAGCTCGCGGCGCGCCTTCTCGAGGCACTCCACCGCCGCGTCGACGTCGTTCTCGCGGGTGAGCCGGAGGTGCCCGTCGTGGGCGTGATCGAACGCCGTGTGCAGGTCGCCGATGTAGGTTCGCTCGAAGATCTCCCGCTCGTCGCGCTGGCGCCGACTCGCGGCGACGTCGTCGGGGTCGGCGAACTGACGGAACGGCGGGTCGTCGGACTGCGTCGCGAGGAAGACGCCGGCCGCCTCGACCTTCGCCCGCATCGCGTCGCGGTGCCTCCGGACCGCCGCGACGCGCGGATGGTCGAGCGGCGCGCCCTTCTCGATGGCCGCCTGGTAGCCGTTGGCGATCCGGTAGTAGGCATCGCGGACCTCGGCGTCGTGGCCGATCAGCCCGTAGTAGCTGCTCGCGCCGGGCGCCTCGTACGCGCGGCCGCGGTCGATGTCCTTCTGGCGGAGGCGAAGCGCCTCCTCGAGCTCACGCTTCTCGGACCGGCCCTCGGCCTCGAGAATGCCGGTCTCGGCGTTCGGGTCGATCTCCTGCGCGTCGGCCGCGCGCGCGGCGGCCGTCAGGGCAGCCAGCGCAACCGCGGTGGCGATGATGGGGGTTCGGCGTCTCATGGGTCTCCTCTCCTTCGAGTCTCTAGCAAGTCCGCTGGAGACCCGTGCGGTCGGGAGGGGAGATCGTCTGCGTGAATTCTTGCTCCAGAGCGGGGCGCCGTGCCCGGCGCGTCTCACGGAGACGGGTTGGATCCGCCGCAACCCCACCGTTGCGACCGCCGTAAGGCCAGGCGGTGCAGGGATCGAGCCTCGCAACGCCGTCTGGAACCTGACTTGCGAAGCCTTTCCTGCGAAGCCACGCACGCCGACCAGGCGAGGAGATCCGAGGTGACTCGATCGACGGAGACGGAGAAGCGCTGGCAGCTGCCCGCCCTCTCGTTCCGGTCGCTCTGGCTCGCCATCCCGGTGGTCGCACTCACCGCGAGCCTCGGCTTCTCTCACCACGCCAACCGCCCGGTCACGAAGGCGCGGAGAGTCCGCCGCGCGATCGCGCCGGGCGCCAGCATCGAGGCGGTCGTCCGAGACGTGCGTGGACACACTCACTGCCGCGGCGGCAACACGCGCAGCGGAGTCTACTTCGGCGGTCCGGAGGAGGGCGTCGACGGCTGGGAGCTTCAGTGGTCCGTCACGCTCGACGATCCCACCTACGGAAGCTGGTCCGAGGAACACTCGCGGAGCTTCCCGACCCTCACCGAGATGCTCGAAGCGATGCGGGAGGACCCCGAGACGTTCGGATGGCCTTACGAGATCACGTTTCGCTTCGAGAGCCCCCCACAGGAAGGGATCGCGGTTCCCGAGGCCCACTGGTTCACGGTCGCGTTCGATGAGGACGGCCGGGTGCTGGAGGTCGGCCCGGTGCTCTACCTGCCGGCCTACGAGTCCGGTGACGCCGGGGACGGCACCGACAACACCGCTAGCCAGCGCCTCTACATCCCGCCGAACAATCCGTACGGCTGGCCGCCGACCGGGGTCCGCGAGGAGCGATAGACGGAGCGGCCCCTCGTCGACGTGGAGGGGAGATCGCCCGAGAAGAGCCGCGCGGCTCAGTAGGGCGCTTCGACCACGACGCGGAACCCGACGTCGAACCAACCCGGGATCGCCGCGGTCGCTCGGGACGCGACTCGAGAGGGGGGGATGCCCGTGTTCCAGCTCCCCCCGGGAATCACCCGGCCGCCATCGAAGGCGACCGACGGCCCCGTGGGGTCGCGCACCGGATCGACCAGGTCGTCCGCGATTCGATCGCGACACCACTCCCAGATGTGCCGACCCAATCGGCGACCCGGATCCCTCGACGCGCGAGCCACCTCATCCGCCAGATCGGCGTCGCTCGCGTGGCTGGACCTGCGCCCGATGATGGCGACGATGGCCCGTCCGATCAATCGTCGAGGGTCTGGCGTCGAGACGATCTCGGGTGACGGGCGCCGGCTCCTCGGATCACCGCTTGGCCCCCGACGGGGCGCCGGTTACCCTCCGCGTTCCATCGCGACCGACGGAGGATCCTCATGTGCCGAAGCATCAAGACGCTCTTCAACTTCGACCCGCCCGCGACCGACGATGAGGTCCGCGCGGCATCGCTCCAGTTCGTGCGGAAGCTGAGCGGCTCGACGCGACCCTCGGCGGCCAACGAGACAGCGTTCGCGGCGGCGGTCGACGAGGTCACCGCGGCCGCCCGCAGGCTCGTCGACTCGCTCGTGACGACGGCGCCGCCGAAGAACCGCGAGGAGGAGGCGGCGAAGGCGAAGGCCCGGGCGGCGAAGCGCTTCGCGCGCTAGGAGACTGTTGCAGAATGAGCGTGAAGCGACGACTCGTCGCAGGCTCCTCGCCGTCGCTTCACTCGCGGCGTCTCGCCGGACATCGCCGCGCAGGCCTTCGTTCCGCGGCCTCGCGAACGCCAGACGGGTTCCC
>JAJDCQ010000029.1 GCA_029260755.1 Planctomycetota bacterium
CCGATGGGGTCTGGTCTGGTTTGTTCTATTTCGGACCTATGGGGTCTGGTCTGGTTTGTTCGCATTACCCCCTTAATTGCTAAAATCCGAGACCTGACCCCTTCTTTTCGCTACGCCGGGGTCAGCTCGTCGGCGACCTCGGTGCGGTAGGCTCGCGCCGCCGGGATCAGGCCGGCGAGCGCCCCGAGGAGCGTCACGCTCAGCGGGGTGAGCGCCTGCGCCGGGTGCCAGGCGGCGACCTCGATCGCGACGCCGGTCTGGCGCCAGACGACCTCGGCCGCGATGGCCATGATCCCGAGGTGGACGCCGAGTCCCACGACCGCGCCCATCAGCGCGATCGCGGCGGCCTCGCCGACGATGGCGGCGAGCAGCGTCGTCCGGCGGGCGCCGAGGGCGCGGAGCACGGCCAGCTCGCGGCGTCGCTCGTTCATCGCGTTGGTGAGGCTCGCCAGGATCGCGCCGGCGGCCACGACCACGGTCAGGGACGCGACGAGCGAGAGGATGCTCGTCACCCAGCCGAGCCGGTCGAAGAGCTGGCCGACGCTCTTCGCGATCGGCCAGGCGAGGGTCGCCTCTCGGCCGCGCCGGTTGATGTCCTCGGCGAGCTGGAAGCCGGCGGCGCTGCTCTCCGAGAGCTTCAGCATCACGGCGCTCACCTGACGGAGCTCGTCGGGGATCGGCTCGTCCGGGCTCGGCTCGTAGGCCTCGTCGTCTTGCTCGCCGTCGGGGTCGCGGAGGACGTGGCCGCTCATCCGGAGCACCCCCTCGATCGGGATCCAGATCACGCGGTCGAGGGGTGAGCTCGTCGGGCGGAGCACGCCGACGACGACGTACTCCTCGTCGTGGCGCTGCAGATCGCTCAGGCCGTGGCTCGGCTGGAAGCGAGCGCCGACGCCCATCTGGAGCTCGCGCGCGACGACGGCGCCGATCACGGCCTCGCGGAGGGTGGCGTCGAAGTAGCGCTCGCCCCGCACGAGCTCGAACGGCCGCCCGTCGGGGGCGACGACCGCCTCGAAGCGCTCCGGCGTCGTCCCGACGATCCGGTAGCCGCGGTAGCTGTCGCCGACCGCGTAGGGCACCGCGAGCTGCACCCGCGGGTCGACGATGAGCTCCTCGTAGAGCGACCAGGGGACGGTGCCCGGCGAGGTCTCGAGGTGGTAGACGGCGTTCAGGACGATCTGGAGCTCGCTCCCGCGTCCCCCGACGACGGCGTCGAAGCCGGGGTCGCCGGCGATGAACGCGCGCCGCGCCTGCGCGCTCAGGCTGAAGACGCTCACGACCAGCCCGGCGGCGAGCGCCGTCGCGAGGGCCGTCACCACGCTCGACAGCGCGTGCTGGGCCAGGCTCTTCCGGACGAGGAGCGAGAGCAGCCGCATCGGTCAGGCGGCGTCGGCCGGCGACGAGGGGGCGGCCGTCGACGGGGGGGAGGTCGGCGCGTTCAGCTCGGAGAGCTCGTGGACGGTGTCGAGCTCCCCGAGGAGCCGCTCGTCGTGGCTCACGACGAGGAGCGCCGCGTTCTGCTCGCGGCAGACCGCCCGGAGCAGGGAGATCGCCTCGCCCGCGCGCACCGGGTCGAGGTTCGCCGTCGGCTCGTCGGCCAGGACGAGGCGCGGCGCGTTCGCGAGGGCGCGCGCGATCGCGACCCGCTGGCGTTGCCCGACCGAGAGCTGGGCCGGGCGGTGCCGGCGGCGATCGGCGAGGCCGACCCGGTCGAGGAGCGTCCGGGCGCGTCGCGCGTCCAGCCCGGCGCCGAGCATCATCGCGACCGCGACGTTCTCGAGGGCGGTGTAGCCGGCGAGGAGGTGGAACGACTGGAAGACGTAGCCGATGCTCGCGCCGCGGAACCGGTCGCGCGCCGCCTCGGGGAGGGCGTGGACGTCCTGCCCCGCGATCAGGACGCGGCCCGCATCGGGCCGGACGATCCCGGCGATGACGTGGAGGAGCGTCGTCTTGCCCGAGCCGCTCGGGCCGCGGAGCCCGACCTGCGCCCCGGCGTCGAGGACGAGGCGCGGGATCGAGAGGACCGGCGTCCGCTCGCCGTCCGGCGCGCGGTAGCTCTTGACCAGGTCGTGGATCTCGAGGACGGGCTCGCCCATGGCCCCGAGACCTTACCCGGTCACCGGCCGCCGGTCTTCTTCTCGAGGACGGCCAGCCGCTCGGCCATCTCGGCCATCCGGGCGTTGCTCTCGGCCGTCAGCTCGGCGATGTGCGCCTCGAGGCGCGCCTGCCGCTCCTCGAACGCCTCGACGAGCCGCGCCGTGCGCTGCTCGATCTCGGCGACGACGTCGCGCATCCGACCGTCCTGGCTCTCCGCGCGCCCGTGAAGCTCCTCGAGGGCGTGATGGAGCTCGCGCTCGAGGTGGGCGACCCGCTCGTCGACGTGACGGGCGAGCTCGTCCTGAGCGTGATGCCCCTCGACCTCGACCTCGACGTCGCGGGCGAGCTGCCGCTTCATCTCGCGGTCCATCTTTCCGCGCGCCTCGTGGAGGCGGCGCTCGATCTCCTCGGGCGGGAGCTGCTCCTTCTCGAGGCGGACCCGGTAGTGCTCGAGCTCGGCCTCGTTCTTGGCGCGCCACGCGTCGATCTTCTTCGCCCGGTTGGCGTCGCGGCGCTCGACGAGCACCTTCGCCGTCCGCCGCGTTCCGGGGGAGACGATGACCCGGCGGGGACCGCCCTCGTCCGGGCGCGCTCGGTCGGCGCGCTCCCGCCGGGCTGCCCGCTCGCGGACGCGGTCGGTCCGCGCCTGGTTCTCGGCGTCGATCCGCGCGCGGAGACCGGCGATCCGGGCGGCGATCCGCTCGACCGCCTTCTTCTGGCCGGCCGCGTGGTCGCGGAGCTCGCGCCGGCGCCGGAGGACGTCCTCGCTCTCCGGCTCCCGCTCGAGGGCGTTCATCTCCGCGACCATCGTCTCGACGACCTGCATCCGGTGCTCGAGCTCGGCCTCGAGCTCGGCGATCTCGGCCTTGGCGAGCTCGTCGAAGCGACGGGCGTGCTCCTCGTCGCCGTCATCGTGATCGCGCCGGTCGCCATGCTCGCGGTCGTCGTGATCCCGGCGGCGGTCGTGCTCGCCCGGACCGTCGCCGTGCTCGTGGGGACCGTCGCGCTCACCGTGTTCGCGACCGCCGGGCACGCCGATCGCCACGCGGGGGCGGTTGGGTCGGGCGAGGATCCGTCCGAGGACGCCGAGGATCTCCTTGGCCGGGGCGTTGCCCTCGAGCAGCTCGCGGGCGTGGGCGAGCGGCTCGGCGTGCCGGTCGATCTCGCGGAGGGCGCGGGCGCGGGCGTCGGCGATGTGCTCCTCGATCTCGTCGGGGTCGATCCCGCGCTGGGTGAGGAGGTGCTTCACCACCCCGTCGAGCGTCCGGTCGAGCTCGGCGCGCGCCTCGTCCACCTCGCGCTCCTCACGCTCGATCGCGTGGGCGAGGGCGTCACGCTCCATCGCGCCGGCGGTCGCGACGAGGTCCTTGGCCGTCGCGGCGAGCTTCTTCGCTCCCTCCACGTCGCCGTCGACCTCGCGGTTCGCCGCCTCGGCGACGAGCGCCTCGGCCTTGGTGCGGAGCTGGGTCGCCTCGGCGATGACCCGCTCGAGCTTGGGGTCGCCCGGTCGGGCGGGACGCGCCGCGGAGCGCGGCGCGAAGGCGCGGCCGCTTCCGGTGCGCGGCGGCATCGGGGGACTGTCGGGGCGCGGCGGACGATCGCCCTGCCGCCCGCCGGGGCCGAACGGGTGGCCGGGCGGCGGGCCATCGGCGCGCTCCCGGTCGGGGCCGCGGCGACGATCGCCGTCGCGGCGGCGGTCGTCGTCACGCCGGCCGCGATCCTCGTCGCGCCGTCGGCCGCTCTCGTCGCGCTCGAGGGCCTCGAGCTCGCGCTCGAGCGCCTCGACGACCCTCCGCGGAGGACGCACCCGCGCCTTCTCGAGGTTGCTCCGGACGCGGTGGAGCACCCTGGCGGCCCGCTCGGGCTGGCCGTGGTGACGGAAGAGGGCCGAGAGGCGGATGCCGGCGAGGGTCGCGTGCTCCGGGGCGGCGTCGAACCGTCCGAGCAGCTCCTCGTAGAGCTCGATCGCCTTCTCGTGGCGAAGAGCGGCCTCCTCGTACGCCGCCTTCGCGAAGAGCTCCTTCGCGTCGGCATCGGCGTCGCGCCGGGTCTCGTCCGCCTCGTCGTCGTTCGCGGCGACGATGGTCGGGGCGGTCGCGACGATCGCGAGGCCGAGCGCCGTCAGGGAGACGGCGCGGGTGAAGCGGCGCAGCGGGCGCATGGTGACTCCTTCTCTTCGATCTCTCGTCCGGGGCGCGGCCCGGGTTCTCTCGGTCCACTGCCGAGCATAGCCGTCGCGACCGCCCTGTCGTGGCAGATGACGGGCAGGGAAATGCGAGATCGATGTAAGGAGGTCAAGCCGCGACGCGGAAGGCTCTTACGGTCGCGTCATCGAAGTGCAAAACGAGCCGTGAGACCGTCGGCCGGTCAGTCCACCTCGAGGCGATAGCCGACGCCGTGGTGCGTCTTGATGTGGCGCGGGGTCTTGGGGTCGTCCTCGATCTTCTGGCGCAGCCGCCCCATGTGGAAGTCGACCGTGCGGGTGACCGGGAGGCGCTCGTAGCCCCAGACCTCGCGGAGGAAGCGCTCGCGGCTGACGGTGCGGCCTCGCTCGTCCCAGAGGAGGCGGAGGATCTTCATCTCGAGGGGCGAGAGGGCGAGGTCGGTCTCGCCCTTCTTTCCGAGGTGCCCGACGAAGTCGATCTGGACGTCGCCGAAGGTGACCGTCTCCTCCGCGGCGGCGCTCGCCGCCTCGGCCTCGTCGGCCGCCGTCGTCCCGTACTCCCGGTCGCGTCGGAGGTGGGCGCGAACTCGGGCGATCACCTCGGCCATCGAGAAGGGTTTCACGACGTAGTCGTCGGCGCCGCACTCGAGCCCGGCGACCCGGTCGGCCTCGGCGCCGCGAGCGGTCAGGATCATGACGGGCGTGCGGACGCCCTCGGCGCGGAGGCGCTTGAGGACGTCGAGGCCGCTCATCCCCGGCATCCGCAGGTCGAGCAGGATCACGTCGGGGCGCGGCTCGGCGAGGGCGTGGGCGAGGCCATCGGTGCCGTTGCTCGCGACGGTGACGGCGTAGCCCTCGAGGCCGAGGCCATCCTCGAGCGCCATCGCGATCGGCGGCTCGTCCTCGACGACGAGGATGCGGGGGGCGTCGGGGTGGGGCGCGGGCGTGGTCATGGTGCGGGTCCCCTCGGGGAGGGTCGGCCTCTCGGACGGGCGGTCATCCTAACCGGCGCCGCCGCCCGGTCGCGACGCCGAGTCGCGGGGCCCCGGCTCGGGCTGGCTCGGCAGGTCGAGGACGAAGACGCTCCCGGGGCCGTCGTCGGCGCGCTGGACCCGGACATCGCCGCCGTGGCCGCGGGCGAGCCCGCGGCAGACCCGCAGCCCGAGGCCGGTTCCGCGCCGGCTCGGGTCGTCGGGGCGGGCGCGGAAGAACGGCTCGAACAGGCGCGCGGCGAGCTCGTCCGGCACGCCCTCGCCGCGGTCGCGGACGAGGAAGCGGACGCCGGGGAGCTGCGGGCCGTCGTCGCGGAAGAGGCTCGAGCTGCTGCCGCCGTGGCGGGCGAGCGGCTCGACGGTGACGTCGATCGTCGCGTCGGTCGGCGAGTACTTCGCCGCGTTCGAGACCAGGTTGAGGAGCGCCTGCACCGCCGCGGCGCGGTCGATCCGGACCTCGTCGGGGGCGGCCGAGTCGACCACGTCGACGGTCCGCCCCTCGCCCTCGGGCAGACGTCCGAAGGTGGCGAGCGCCTCGTCGACGATCTCGCTCGGGTGGACCATCTCGACGGCGAGCTCGGTGGCGCCGCGCTCGAGCCGCGCCGCCTTGAGGACGTTCTCGACGAGCGAAGCGAGGCGGACGCTCTCGCGGGCGATCGATTCGTGATACATCTTGACCCGATCGGGCGGCAGGCCGCCGTCGGCGCGGAGCAGCACCTCCGCGAGCGACCGGACGCTCGTGATCGGCGTGCGCAGCTCGTGGGTGACGCTCTCGACGAACTCCTGCCGCATCCGGGCGAGCTCGACCTCGCGGCTCGCCGCGCCGGCCGCGAGCCACACGGCGCCGGCGGTGACAGCGACCGCGAGCGAGATCGCGCCGATCCGCACCCAGAGGGCGAGCGAGCCCCAGGGGGCGAGGTCTCCGTCGACCGGCGCGGCGACGACGCGCCAGGTCGGGACGGTCTCGGCGAGGTACCGCCCGGTGCCCGGCGGCGGGGCGTCGCCGCCGGTCGCGTCGCCGGTCGCGTCGAGGACGGACGCGCCGGAGTCGTCGAGCACGGCGATGCGGAGCGCGAGCGCTTCTTCGAGCGCGCTCGCCTCGGCGGCGAGCGCCTCGCCGAGCCGGCCGAGCCCCACCTCGACGCCCGCGACGGCGCCGTCGCCGCCGCGCCGGGCGACGAAGAGGCGGGGGAGCTTCGCGCCCGGAGCGGCCGCGATCACGACGCGCTCGGCGCCGGCGCCGTCGGCCAGCCGCGCGATCACGTCGGCGCGCGCCGTCGTGAGCAGCTCGGCGTCGGCGCGGGCGGCGGCCACGATCGCGGCGGCTCGGATCGGGACGACCGTGACGAGGAAGGCCACGGCGCGGGCGAGGACGAGGTCCGCCTCGACGTCGTCGATGCGGAGCGCCCGGGCGGTGACGTTCGCGACGAGGTCGGCGATGACGCCGACGGCCGCCTCGGTCTCGTCGGCGGCGACGTGGAGCTCGGCGAGGCGCAGCGACACGACCGGGGCGATCGCCGCGCCGAGGGGCTCGCGGGCGGTCGCGAGGCTCGGGTCGGCGAGGATTCCGCGGAGGACGGCCACGGCCCGGTCCTCGTCGCCGCTCAGGAGGTGGGCGTCGGCGAGGCGTCGGAGGAGCGACGCCCGGAGCTCGGCGTCGGCGAACGTGGTGCTCGTCACGCCGAGGAGCGTCACCGCGACGGCGGCGTCCGAGGGCGCGCCGCGGGCGAGCAGCTCGTCGGCCCGGTCGGTGAGGCGGCGCCACTGCGCGACCTCGTCGGCATCCTTGGCGGCCGGCGGCGGCGGCGGCGGCGGGCGGTCGCGCGGCAGGATGAATCGGCCGGAGGCGTCCGCGCCGAACGCGGCGACCGCGAGGGGCGATGTCTGGACGATCGCGCGGAGCGCGTCGCGCCGCTCGTCCTCGTTCGTCCCGCCGCGCTCGGCCTCGGCGAGCGCCTCCTCGAGGGTCGCGATGAGGGCGTCGGCTCGCTCGGCGACGGCGGCCTCGGCCGCGTCGACCCGCTCGTCGAGCTTTCGGCGGGCCTCGGCTCGCTCGGCCGAGATCGTCCGCACGCCGACCCAGGCGAGGACGATGGCGGGGGCGGCGACGGCGATCGCGGAGAGGCGCAGGATGCGGCGGTCCATCGGTCGCCTCGCTCGGCTCGGGCGCCTCGTTCGGGGGGAGCGCCGACCGAGATCCCGACGCCATCGAGAGATGACGCGGCGAGTCGAGCCGGCGCGGCGAGGCTAATCTATGAAGACGAGGCCCGGGGCCTCCATCTGGCGCCGAATCTCCAGCTCGTTTTGACAGATGCGTGACACGTCCCTGTGCGCCAGGACTATACTCCATTTGCTGCACCGGACCCGGCGGACATCTCGCCGATCGATCCACGGGTCCGCAAACGGTCAGAGACGAGCACGGGGGCGACTCGCCCCCTCCTCCGGAGGAAAGAGAACGGATGGTTGCACGAGAGAGGGTGACCACGGTCCGCGGTTCGAGGCTGTCGGCCGGCGCGCTCGCGGCGATCGCCGCCGTCGCCGTCGCGACGCTCTGGGCGTTCCCTGCCCAGACGGCCCATGCGGACATCGTGGTCACCAACACCGGCGGCAAGATTCGCGGCGAGATCATCGAAGAGGATGAGTACGAGATCCGCATCAAGACGGCCGCCGGAATCACGATCATCAACCGCGAGGACATCGAGTCCATCGATCGCGGGCAGACGCCCGAGGACATCTTCAAGCGCCGCTTCCGCGAGATCCGCAAGCGCGACGTCGAGGAGTTCTTCCTCCTCGCCGAATGGTGCGCCGACCGGGCGATGCTGCCCGAGCGCGACCAGTGCTGGGGCGCCGTCGTCGTCGCCGACCCCGAGAACGAGGTCGCCCGCGAGCGCCTCGGCTACGAGAAGGTCGATGGCGAGTGGCTCCAGGGCGACGACATCTGGATCGCCCGCGGCTTCGTGAAGCACGAGGGCGAGTGGATCACCCACGAGGACAAGGCGCGGATGGATCAGGGCCTCGTCCTCGCCGGCGGACGCTGGACCTCCGAGGACAAGGCCGAGGCCTACCGCAGCGATCCCAAGCCGCGCGTCCGTCGCGAGCGCCCCGAGCGTCCGAAGCGGGAGAAGCCGGATCGGGTGAGGCCGGAGCGCACGCCGAAGCCCGAGAAGAAGCGCGTGATCGAGCTGCCCGACGACGACAAGGCGCTCGTCGCCGCGGCGTTCAGCCGCTCGGACGAGAAGCGCCTCGCCGCGCTCGAGGAGATCGAGCGGCGAGGACCGCCCCTCACCGACGCGCTCGGCGAGAAGTTCGACAAGGAGATCGAGAAGGCGCGCAAGAACCTCGAGATGTACTTCAAGGCGAACCGCGCGAAGCTCCAGACCGGCCTCGCGGCCCTCCTGAAGCAGCGCCGGGTCGAGGCGACGTCGACGATCTTCGACAAGGCGAAGTATCCGGACGAGAACCACGGCGCCGCCGGGCAGCCGCTCGTCGACTCGCTCGTCGACAAGGTGAAGGACATCTGGAACGACCCCTACGCCGCGCTCAAGCACGAGTCGAACACGGTGAAGGAGAAGATCGCCGTCATCGAGCGGCTGCTCGAGGACAAGGAGAAGTACGCCCGCGGCGCGCCCGCCGGCCTCGAGATCGCGAAGGTCGAGGAGGAGGTGAAGGCGGAGGTCAACGAGAAGCTCGCGATGAAGCGCTTCCCCGTCGACCCCGCGGACCGCGGTCGCATCCAGGCGAGCGTCGAGGTGCTCGCGTTCAACAAGTCCTACAAGACGAGCGTGAACGACGAGGAGCGCGCGTGCATCGACGCCACCAATGAGTACCGGATGATGATGGGTAAGAAGGCGCTCAAGATCTTCGAGCCCCTCGTCAAGGCCGCGCGCGGTCACAGCCAGGAGATGGTCAAGCTCGGCTACTTCTCGCACAACTCGCCGGTTCCGGCGAACGCGTCGCCGGGCAAGCGGGCGAGCAACCACGGCGCGAGCTTCACCGGCGAGAACATCGCCATGGGTCAGCGCAGCGGCGTCGGGGCGTTCAAGGCCTGGTACACCTCGAGCGGTCACCACCGGAACATCCTCGGCAACCACAACTCGATCGGGCTCGGCCAGGAGGGGCATCACTGGACGCAGCTCTTCGGGGCCGACAACCCGAAGTAGTAGAAGAAACCAAAGAACGCCGACCTCGGTCGGCTGGCTTTTGGGGGGAGATGCGGGGCGCGGGATCGCGCCCTGCGTCGTGTACGGGTGGTCGGCCCGGAGTCGCCGGGACCCCAACGATGGCCTATCTCTACAAGTCGAGCCGCTGCAAAGCCCTCGGGCGGTCGGGGCTTCGGTCGGTCGGGGGCCTCCCGACCTTGATGCAGGGGGGGCCGCTGCTATAATGCGCGACCCCCGCTCCGCGGGTGGAGTAGGTGTTTGTACGAATTGAACTTGAGATCGACTCCCCAGCGCTTGGAAAGATGAGCTCCGTCCCCATGGAGGTTCTCGCGTTCGTTCTCGCTCAGGGAGCGGAGGGGTCCACCGACGACCCTTCGTTCCCGTGGACGCCCACGCTCTTCTACATCGGCGGGTTCTTCCTCCTCCTCTGGCTCTTCGTGATGCGCCCGCAGCAGCAGCGCGAGAGTCAGGAGAAGGAGATGCTCGGCGCGATCAAGAAGAACGACAAGGTCGTCACGAAGTCCGGGATGTACGGCGTCGTGATGAACGTGAAGGACAACGAGATCGTCCTCCGCGTGGATGAGCAGAACAACGTGAAGATCAAGTTCCGGCGGGACGCCATCGCCGGGGTGGTCGAAGCACAGGACAAGTCCGGTAACAACGACAAGTCGTAGCACGTGAACGCGCGGGTCGTCCGCGCTTCCCTCGGCTGGTCTCGAAATTTCGTATGGCGCCGTCGCGTCTCCTCGCTCGCAACGGAGCGGCGCGCTCGGTCCTTTAGCATCGCGGGTCTCGTCGCCCGTCCCCTTTCCGGGGAAAGACGGTCCATCAATGTACGAGAATCGTGGTTGGAAGTACATCGGCATCGCGGCCACCCTGGGGTTCCTGGGGTTTGCCCTCCTGTGGGGGCCGCTCTACGCCGATCGAGCGCCGATGACGCTCGGCGTCGACCTCCAGGGTGGTAGCGAGATCACCTATCGCCTCGACGGCAGCGGCAGCGACGTCAGCGTCGACAGCAAGCTCGTCGAGACGACGATCGGGGTGCTCAGCCAGCGCCTCGACGGTCTGGCGATCCGCGAGATGATCATCCGGCCCGAGGGCAGCGATCGGATCGTGATCCAGCTGCCCGGCGCGGTCGGCGACGAGATGGATCTGATCAAGGAGACGGTCGAGAAGACCGGTCGCCTCGACTTCAAGATCGTCGTCGACGAGGGCTCGCAGCGCTACCAGATGGCGCGCCCCGAGATCGACCGCAACGTCCGGCAGATCAACCGGAAGAAGCGTGAGGGGACCTACGACCCGGCGAAGGAGAAGTACGACACCATCACCTACGTCAACGAGACGTGGGACGGCGACACGAACAAGTTCATCGAGAAGCCGGCCTCCGACCTCCTCGTCCTGAACTCGCCGACCGTCAGCGGTGAGTTCCTGATCGACGCGATCCGCACGGTCGACAGCAACAACGTCCCCTGCGTCGGCTTCAGCTTCAACAGCGAGGGCGCGAGCAAGTTCCGGAACCTGACCGGCAAGAACGTTCGCGAGAAGATGGCCGTCATCCTCGACGGCAAGACCAAGAGCGCCCCGGTCATCCAGAGCCAGATCGGCGCGAACGGAATCATCACGATGGGCCGCACCGGCTCCGACCTCAACGCGCGGAACGCGCGGGAGGAGGAGATCAAGCGGCTGATCATCATCCTCAAGGCCGGCGCCCTGCCGGCGAAGCCGGTCTACCAGAGCCAGCAGACGGTCGGCGCGTCGCTCGGAAAGAGCGCGATCACCGTCAGCATGTATGCGATCGGGTTCTCGTTCCTGCTCGTGATCGGGTTCATGGTCTTCTACTACCGGGCCTCCGGCCTGGTCGCCGACGTCACCCTGGTCTGCAACCTGGTGATGATCCTCGGCACGCTGGCCCTGTTCGACGCGACCCTGACCCTGCCCGGCATCGCCGGCATCGTGCTGACGGCCGGTATGGCCGTCGACGCGAACATCCTCGTGAACGAGCGCATCCGCGAGGAGAAGGAGAAGGGGATGGCGCTGCGTCAAGCCGTCCAGAACGGCTACGACCGCGCCTTCTGGACGATCTTCGACGCGAACATCACGACGCTGATCACCGCCGCGATCCTCTTCAAGGCGGGCACCGGCCCGGTGAAGGGCTTCGCCGTCACCCTCGGGATCGGGGTGATCATGACCCTGCTCTCGGTGCTGTTCATCGGCAAGACGGTGATGGCGACGCTCGTCGAGCGGGGCCTGGTCGGCAAGCTCGACATGCAGAAGCTGCTCGCGAAGACGAGCATCGACTTCGCGGCCAAGCGCGCGCGATTCATCATGGCGTCGATCATCGTGTTCAACGTCGGCTACCTCATCTTCCACGTCCGGGGCGAGGACAAGTACGGGATCGACTTCACCGGCGGCAACGTCGTGCAGGTGAAGCTCAAGGAGCCGGTCGAGAAGGCCAAGCTCGAGGACGACCTCCACGAAAAGGGCCTCGCTCAGGTCACGGTCCAGCGGGTCGGCGAGCAGGCGCCTGATACGACCGACGGCGGCTACGAGTTCCAGATCCGGACACCGATGACGAGCGCCGAGCTCGCCACCTCGCGGCCCTCTGCCCCGACGAAGGTTCCGGGCGCGAGCGGCGGCGACGAGCGACCCTCCAAGCCCCCCGAGGAGCCGATCAAGCTTCCCGGAGCGGGCGGCGGCGGCGCGGGCGAGGAGCCGCCTCCGGGCGGCGGCGCCGGCGGCGCCGGCGCGATGCCGCAGGAGGGCGAGCCGACGCCGCCCGCTCCTCCGGCTCCGGCGCCCGCCGAGGGCACGGACGATGATCCGGCCGACGGAGCCGCGCCGGCCGACGGTGACGGCGCCGAGCCGGCGGATGGCGCCGAGCCGGCCGACGGCGACGACGGTCCGGCCCCGACGCCCGCCGATGGCGGGGACGATGGCGGCACGGCCGGCGACGATGACGACGACGGCGACGAGCCCGGCATCTCGCTCGAGGGCGAGGAGCGCGAGCCGGTCGATGCGGGTCCGAGTCGTGAGGAGACGACGTCCAAGGCGGCGCTCCTGAGTCAGGATCTCATCAAGCAGACCGTCACCGACGTGCTCGGCGAGAGCCTCGTCGATCCCTACCCGGTCGATCCGAGCTGGACCGACGTCCAGAAGAAGCTCGGCTTCACGATCGACGAGGCCGGCGACGGCAAGATCCGGACCCGGTTCCGCGTGACCGTCCAGAAGATGGGCGAGACGCTGCCGACGGCCGCCGAGGTCGCCAAGGTCATCAACGACGCCGGCAAGACGGCGACCTCGCTCAACCCGCTCCCCGGGGCGAAGGACGCCGAGGTCACCGAGGTGACCAAGTCGGCCGACGGCCGCTACGGGGTCTTCGAGGTCAAGAGCGGCGAGATCGAGATGTCGAGCGGCGACCCGCAGGAGATCCGCGGTAAGGTCGTCCGCCTCATGCAGAAGACGCTCGAGCGGAGCGACCTCGAGGTCGCCCTGACCTTCCCGCGCGTCGACACGATCGGCCCGGCGGTCGCGCAGAACCTGACGAGCAAGGCGATCCTCGCCGTGCTCCTCAGCTCGATCGCGATCATCATCTACGTCACGTTGCGGTTCGAGTTCCGCTTCGGCCTCGGCGCCGTCGTCGCGCTCGTCCACGACGTAATCATCACGCTCGGCTTCCTCGCCCTCCTCGACGTCCTGCCGTTCATGGACGCGAAGATCGACCTCCCGGTCGTGGCGGCCCTCCTGACGATTCTCGGCTACTCGGTCAACGACACGATCGTGATCTTCGACCGGGTTCGCGAGAACCTCGCGAGCAAGAAGCCGGGCCAGACGATGAAGGAGATCGTCAACACGAGCATCAACCAGACGCTGAGTCGAACGGTGCTCACGTCGACCACGACGCTGCTCGTGACGTTGGTCCTCTTCTTCTCCGGCGTCTTCGGCGCCGGCCTGGCGACGATCCAGGGCTTCGCGCTGGCGCTGACCTTCGGCGTCGTCCTCGGAACCTACAGCTCGATGTTCGTCGCGGCGCCGGTTCTCCTGGCCGACACCGATCGACTCTGGAAGCTGCTCCAGATCGAGGCGGCGGTCCTCCTCGGCCTGCCGATCGTCGTCGCGCTCATCCGCTTCGCCGTCGGCTAGGCTACGGGCGCCCTCCTCGGCTCGGGGAGGGCGTCTTCATGTACGGACGGACTCACCCGCTAGTGTGATTCCAGGGGTCAGGTCCAGGATTCACACCAAAGGGGCCAGGTCACACCAGAGGGGCCGGTCACACGAGCCGCTGTGACAGATTCGCTCGTGTGATTCCTGGACCTGACCCCTGGAAATCACACCAGAGGCTGGTCGGAGCTACTCGCCGTCGCCCGCCGTGTCCGTTCCGTCGCCGGTCTCGCCGGCGGGAGCCGCCGGCGGGGTCACCGCGGCGAAGCGGTGCTCTCCCGGGCGAAGGAAGCCCGTCCGCCGGCGTAGCTCGCGCTCGACGATGAACGGGTCGGTGCCGATCGCGGCGATCTCCGCCTCGAGGCGGGCGTTCTCGGCGTCGAGCTGCTCGACCTCGGCCTCGAGCTGCGCCGCGCGGGCGCGGAACTCCTGGGTCTTGCGGCGGTGCGGGGCGACGGTCGTGGCGATGATCGCCAGGCTTCCGACGGTCAGGAGGATGAGGAAGAGGCCCCACTCGCCAAGGGTCGCGCGCGCCGTCTCCATCCTCGTCCTCCTGGGTGCGAGCTAGGGGCGGCCGTAGAGGGCCGCGTCGCCGAGCTCCTCCTCGATCCGGAGCAGTCGGTTGTACTTCGCCACCCGGTCGGTCCGGGAGAGGCTGCCCGTCTTGATCTGTCCGACGCCGGTCGCGACCGCGAGGTCGGCGATCGTCGTGTCCTCGGTCTCGCCGCTTCGGTGGCTGATCACCGCGGTCCAGCCGGCCCGGCCGGCCATGCCGATCGCGTCGAGCGTCTCGGTGAGCGTCCCGATCTGGTTCACCTTGACGAGGACGCTGTTCGCGACGTTGGCGTCGATCGCGCGGCCGATCCGCTCGACGTTGGTGACCAGGAGGTCATCGCCGACGAGCTGGACGGAGCCGCCGAGGCGCTTGCGGAGGTCGGCCCAGCCGTCCCAGTCGTCCTCACCGAGGCCGTCCTCGATCGAGTAGATCGGGTAGCTCTTCAGCCGCTCCTCGTACCAGCCGATCAGCTCGCTCGAGCTGAGCTTCTTGCCGTCGGCCTTCATCGTGTAGCCGCCGTCCTCGTGGAACTCGCTCGCGGCCACATCGAGAGCGAGGGCGACGTCGCCGTCGAGGCCGAGGCGGTAGCCGGCCCGGTCGACGGCCTCGGCGAGCAGGCCGAGGGCGGCCTCGTTGCTCTCGAGGTTCGGGGCGAAGCCGCCCTCGTCGCCGACGTTCGTCGAGAGGCCGCGCTCGGTCAGCACCTTCTTGAGGTGGGCGAAGACCTCGCAGCCGATCCGCAGGGCGCCGGCGAAGCTCTGGGCTCCGATGGGCGCGATCATGAACTCCTGGATGTCGAGGCCGTTGTCGGCGTGCGCTCCGCCGTTGAGGACGTTCATCATCGGCAACGGCAGCCGCCGGGCGCCCGCCCCGCCGAGGTAGCGGTAGAGGGGGAGCTGGCTGGCCGCGGCGGCCGCCTTCGCCGCCGCGAGCGAGACGCCGAGCATGGCGTTCGCGCCGAGGTTGGCCTTGTTCGGCGTCCCGTCGAGGTCGAGCAGCTTCCGGTCGAGGCCGGCCTGGTCGATCACGTCGTGCCCGCGGACGACGTCGGCGATCACGTCGTTGACGTTGGCGACCGCCTTGTCGACGCCCTTGCCGAGCCAGGCGTCGCCGCCGTCGCGAAGCTCGAGCGCCTCGTGGGTGCCGGTGCTCGCGCCCGACGGGACGGCCGCCCGGCCGGTCGCCCCGCCGGCGGTCGTCACGTCGACCTCGACGGTGGGCTGGCCCCGGCTGTCGAGGATCATCCGGGCGCGGATGGCTTCGATGTTCGTCCGCATCGGTAAGTCCTTTACCGGTTTATCGGTTCTGGGGCGCCGCAGCTTGCCCGGAGATCGGAGAAAGTCCGACACTCCCGGCCGCGTAACGCAGTCTCCATGGACGCCTTAGGCGTGAGGTCGGCCCCTTCGGCCGGCTTCATCCGAGGTCTTGAACGGGGGCCGGCGGTTCGCTACAATTCCAAACCGCTCGAGGGGTTCCTCGATCGATGCCGGATCGTCTAACGGTAGGACGGGTGGCTCTGGACCACCTAGTCTAGGTTCGAATCCTAGTCCGGCAACCACACAGACAGGGCCCTATCGTCTAGCCCGGTTAGGACAGAAGCCTCTCAAGCTTCAGACCGGGGTTCAAATCCCCGTAGGGTCACTCGACGCCCCGGATCGCCATGCGGCCCGGGGCGTCGGCTTGTACCGTCCCTCCGCCCCGACCCGCGATCGATCAGTCGTCGTCCGTGGGGCGCATGAGCCAGTCCGAGACCTTGGTCAGCCCCGGCAGGTCGTCGATCCCCTCGGCGAACTCGGGCACGGCCATCGCCGGGACGGCGCTCCCCGATCGCTCCATCAGAGTCTCGAGCAGCCCGATGTGCTCGTCGACGAGGCGCCGCTCGCGCTCCGCGAGGCGGACCAGCTTCTCGAAGGCCGACCGGTGCGCCGGACCCGCGTCGTCGGGGAGCAGGCTCCGCTCGGGGAACGACAGCCCCGTTCGGGTCGCCTGACTTCGGTTGAGGACGAACCCGCCGAACGGGAGCTCGAGCTCCTCGATCTTCTGCTGGAAGAAGAAGGCGTCCTCGAGGGCGAGCTGGGCCGGCGACGTGACGAGGAGGAAGCGCGCCTCGGGCCGCTTCATCCCCTCGCGCATCTCGATCGCGTTGCCGCCGAGACGTCGGAAGAGCCCGCCGAAGACGCCGAAGAAGCTCTGGAGTTTGCCGTAGAACTCCTCGCCGAAGATCGAGCCGAGGACGCCGCCGATCAGGCGCGAGGTGGTGCCGGCGATGATCCCGCCCTCGCTCGGCAGGAAGAGCTTGAAGATGCGGCCGTCGAGGAAGTCCGACAGCCGGCCGGGCGCCTCGAGGAAGTTGAGCGCGTTCCGGGACGGCGGCGTGTCGAGGACGACCAGGTCGTAGCGCCCGCTCTCGACGAAGTCGTGGAGCGCCTCCATCGCGGTGTACTCCTGCATCCCCGCGACCATCGCCGTCACCTGATGATAGACGGGGTTGCGCAGCAGCCGCTCCTGATCGGCCGGGTCCTTGACCCACTTCTTCACCGCGCGGTCGCTGACCAGGCGCGGGTCGAGCATCCACGCCGAGAGCTCGCCGGGCGCCTCGATCCCGGCGGCGCGCTGGCGATCCTCGGGCAGGGGGCGCGGCTCGGGGAGGTTTCGCTCGACGCCGAGCGTCTCGGCGAGGCGCTTGCTCGGGTCGATCGTGAGGACGAGGACGCGGCGGCCGGCCCGGGCCGCGGCGAGGGCGATCGCGGCCGACGTCGTCGTCTTGCCGACGCCGCCCGCGCCGCAGCAGACGATGATCTTCTTCTCGCGGATGTAGCCGGCGATCGCGCTCACGAGCCCGACCCTCCGGCGCCCGACAGCATCTCGGCGACGTGGCCCCCGAGGCCGTCGATCAGGGCGCGCCCCTCCTCGGGGCGCTCGGGCAGCTCGTGGATCGGGACGTCGACGCTCAGCCGGAGCCGATCGATCGCGGAGCGGGCCCGCTCGATCCGATCGAGGCCGGCGACCCCGAAGAGGCGGCCCTCGCCCGCGCCGGCGATGATCTGCACGAGCGCGGCGCGCTCGGCGTCGTCGAAGGCGTTGCTCTCGAGGCGGTTCGCGATCACCCCGCCGATGGGCATGTTCGTCTCGCGGAGTCCATCGATCAGCTCGAGCGCCTCGGTCACCGGCAGCGCCTCGGGCAGGGTCACGACGTAGGCCGCGCCCGTCTTCGGGTCGTTCAGCACCTTCTGGCCGGCCCGAAGCGCCTCGGCGATCGGACCGCGTGGTACCAGACCGAGCAGGATCTGCGGGAGACCGGTGAGCGCGAGGGCGTGGCCGGTCGCCGGCATGTCGAAGAGGATGACCTGGTGCTCGGGCTCGCCCGAGGGTCGCGTCGCCTGGATGAGGCTCAGGAGGTGGTAGAAGATCCCGAGCTCGTAGAACGAAGGCGCCGCGTGCAGAAGTCGCAGCAGCGGCGCCGTGCGCATCGCCAGGCGCGCCATCATCCCGATCCGCAGGACCGACTGAAGGAATAGCTCGGTCCCGACCTCGGTCTTCAGCGTCACGCCCTTCACGCCGTCCGCGATCGGGATCGGCTCGACGTGGGGGAAGCGCTCGAGGGCGAAGTGCCGCGCCAGCGGGCTCTGCACCTCCTTGCTCGGCTCGCCCATCTCCGCCAGGAGGACGCGCTTCCCCGCCCGGCCGCCGGCGAGGGCGAGAGCGGCGGCCACGGTCGATCGACCGACACCGCCCTTGCCGGTGATCAGGACGATCCGACGCTCGTACAGCTCGTCCAAGCCGTGACCTCTGCCGATGTTCGGAGCCTGGCGGGCGCCCGCCGATCCCGAGACGATATCAGGCGAGCGGCGATCGCGCTTCCCCGGCGCCGACCGTTGCGCGGCGGAGCGCTCGAGAGAATGGAACCGCGGATTTCGCGGATTGCGCGGAGGGCCTTCGACGTCGCCCAGCCGTCGCTGGCACGTCGCGACGGTGGCTCCGAGCCTTCCGAGGGGTTCGTCACTTCAAACGCGAGGTCAACCCGTCCTTGATCTCGTCGCCGACGTTCTCCGCGCCCAGCCAGATGTCCCAGATCGCCTGCGAGAACTTCTTCGCATCGATCTCGAGCGCGTCGTAGCCGGTGATCTCGCAGCGGACGCCCTTGCCGGGGCGGTGGATGAACTTCACGTGCGCGCCGGCCTTGAGCGTCTTCGGCTCGAAGTACCGCTTGAACTTGCCGAGCTCGGTCGCGAACTGGTCGGGGTAGTTCGCGGCGATCGCGTCGTTGAGGGCGGCGACCATGTCGTCGCCGGCGACCTCGCGCTCGAGGGTCAGGTGCATCATCTTGGCCGCGTCCGAGCTGACGAGGCCCCTCGCGCCTTTGACCTTCTCGCCCGACTTCACGTAGCTCGCGATCGCGTAGACGTTGACCCAGTACTTCTCGCGCAGGCCGGTGCCGGTGCAGTCCATCGAGACCTTGGCGCCGTCGACCTCCATCGAGATCGTCGCGTCGAACTTGATGTCGCTACCGTCCACGTCGACCTTCGCCGGCGGCGCCATGCCGAGCCCGACCAGGACCACAGACGTCACGACCACCACGCGTAGGGAACGACGCATCGATTCACCTCCTGAGGAAGAAGAGCCTTCGGTCTCCGGGGCTCATCGTGACCTCGGCGGGGCATCTTTCCCAGCGGCCGGGAACCCGCCTGGCTTGCGGCCTCGCGGCCCCTCGGGGTGGTTCCCACGAGCAGGCGCGGTGTTCCCGGAACACGAGAGTCCCCGCTCCGAACGGCTGACGATCCACAGATTACACAGATTGCACAGATCACGAGCTGCCGAAGGCGGTCATCCCTCGCCGAAGGGCGCAGGGGCCCGTTTCGGCATCGGCAACGACTCGGACCCGCCCGCGGCAATCTGTGGAATCTGTGAAATCTGTGGATCGTTCATCGCGACGGCAATCGCACGCCCTGTTCCCGGAACGCGGTACGTGGAGCGGGCGGGCCCCTTCGAGCCCGCCCGCAGTCCACGCTTCCCGGAGTCCCGAGTCGTCGGGAGGGTCAGTCCCCCTCGTCGCCCGACTCCTCGAGCGCCCGCAGCATGCCTCGCGCCGAGCGCGGCTCGACCTGCCGGCCGGCGATCCAGCCGGTCCGCTCGCGGCCCTGCCGGTCCTTGTAGCGGACGAAGAACCAGCGACCGAACCACGGCGAGTCGACGCTTCCCTCGATGCTGATCGGCGTCCGCGGTCCGACACGATCGCGCGAACCGCCCCACGGCATCGGCCACCGCTGGACGCGGGTGCGCCGGTTGCCCGGCCGCGCGTCCATGCTCACGCCGACGAGCTCCCGGTTGCCCGAGTGTTCCTGCACGATGAAGCCCCACGCGCTCACGCTCTCGCCGTCGAACTGCCGCATCGCGCCGCGGAGCCGACCGCCGACGTCGAACGTCTCCCGGCGCGTCCGGAGCTGGGCGACCGCGCCCGCGACTCCGGCCGTTCCGACGACCTGGGTCAGGCTCGGCTCCATCAGCCGCTCGACCTCGATCGAGTCGCTGCTGGGGCCGTCCTTCGCCAGCACCGTCACCTGCTTCCCGTCGAGGATCCGCAGATAGCGGGCGACCTCGGCGGGCGCGTCGACGACGTTCAGCACCTCGATCACCGGGCGCCCGACGGTCCGCCCGTTGCCGTCGAGGGCCGGCAGGCTCTGGCTGATCGCGATCCGCCGGCCGTTCACCGAGACGGTTCCGCTGATCAGCCGGTCGCCGCCGCGGCCGACGATCACCTGGCGGCTCCACTCGGCGCTTCCGAACTCGCCGTTGAAGCGGACCGAGTACTCGCCGTCGGGGAGCGGGCCGACGTTCTTCTCCTGATCCCAGCCGGTCTCGGTGCCGACGATCCCCGGGAACCGGGCGTTGCGCACGAACGCATCGACCTGGATCACGTTGATCGGCGGGAACCGCTCGAGCTGGAGCTGACGGATCCGGACCTCCTCGAAGCGATCGCCGACCCGCATCAGGCCGCGCAGCTTCAGGACGAGGTCCTCACCTGTCGCGATCCGATCGGGCACGACGCTGCTGCCCTCGGCGATCTCGACGGCGCGCACCCGCGTCGGCGCCTCCTCGTGATGCGTCTCGATCTCGAAGCGGACGGCTCCGGTGATCGTCGGCGCCTTCACGATGTGGAACGCCGAGGTGGGGGCGATCCGGGCGAACGGCGGGATCCAGCTGAACGAGTCGAGGACGTTCACGACGTAGTCGCTGCCCCGGTGGTCGATCCGCACGATCTCGGTCGTCGACGGAGCCGACGTGCCCATGAACCGCCCGATCACGATGTGGCCGTCCATGTCGACGGCCGGCGGCGTGGCGCTCGGGTCGCCGGCGTGGTTGCGCCACATCTGCTCCCACTCGGCCTGCGTCCGGGCGACCTGCTCGCCGGCGCCGCGCATCGCGCTGACCCGGCCCTGGTCGATCGTCTCGAACGCGACCTCGCGGCCGGCGCTGACGGTGAGCTGCCGGTCGAACTGGTGCGGCGCGCCGAGCTCGGCGTTGAAGCGCAGGGTGTAGACGCCGTCGCCGAGCGGTCCGACGTCGAGCTTGCGGCCCCAGTTGCCCGGTCCGGTCTGACCCGGCATCGGCATCCGGCTGTAGGCGTTCACCATGATGATCTCTTCGGTGAACGGCGGGCCGCCGGGCCGCATCGAGCCCATCCGGGTGGCGCGCTTCACCTCGTACTCGTGGAAGACGCGTCCGTCGGGCAGGTCGCCCGAGAGGCCGAGGGTGATCGCCTCGCCGGGCGCGCCGGTCGCGGTGATGTCGGAGCGGTCGGCGATGATCGGCTCGGGCCTCACGCTGCCGGCGCGGCGGTCGTCGACGACCACGTTGAACGAGGTGTTCCCGCGGTTGATCGGCGCCCGGACGATGTGGAACGCGCTCGTCGGCGCCATCCGCACGTTCGCCGGGATGTCGAAGAGCACCTCGTCGACGTTGACGAGGTAGTCGTCGCCGGTCCGGGTCACGTTGCGGATCCCGGTCTTGCCCGGACCCGGCCGCCCCTGGAAGCGGGCGATCACCATCTCCCGGCTGAAGTCGACGGCCGGCAGCGGCACCGGCGGCGCCTCCATCGTCTGGACGCCCTGGTGCTCCGCCCAGAGCGCCTGCCACTGCCGCGGGCTGCGGATGACGAGGCTTCGGGCGTCGGTGATCCCGCTCCGGTCGCCGGCCGCGATCGTCTCGATCGGCACCTCGTCGCCGTCGGGCGCCGCGGCGACGTGGAGCTTGCGGGTGAAGAAGTCGGCGCCGCCGAGCTCCGCGTTGATCCGCAGGGTGTACTCGCCGGCGGCGAGCGGGCCGACGTCGAGCTTGCGGCCGAACGACCGGGGGAGGCCGCCGCCGAGGCGCGCCGTCGTCGCGAGGGCGTCGATGACGATCACCTCCTGCGGCGGGAAGCTCTCGAGCGTCATCCGGCGGACCCGGAACTCACGGAAGACGTCGTTCGGTCCGAGGCGTCCGTCGAGCCCGAGGATGATCTCCTCGTCGGCGACGCCCCGCTCGGGGATGTCGGAGCTCTGGAGGATCGCGACGGCGTGGACGCCGGCCTCGCCCTCGCCCTCGCGGACGTCGAACGCGACCTGGCCCTCGGTGCGGGTCACCCGGACCATGTGGAACGGGCTGGTGATCACGCGGGTGACCGGCATGCCCGGCGCCGGGCTGCGGTCGACGACGCTGACGGTGTAGTCGTTGGTCGCGTCGCGCGATATCCGCTGGATCTCGGTGCCGAAGCCGCCGCTGTTGCGCGTGCCCATGAAGCGCGCGACGACCATCTCGCGGGTGAAGTCGACGGCCGGCGCCGAGGGCAGCCGGAGCAGCTCGGGGCCGCCGGGACGCGGAGGCGGAACGCTGAACCCGGTGTGGCGACGCCACAGAGCGTCCCAGCTCGCCGTGTCCTTGATGACGACGTTCTCGGTGCTGCGGATCCGGCTCATCGCGCCCTGCGCGATCGTCTCGAACGTGACGGGGCCCGGGCGGACCGGGTCGGGCGCGGCGCGCACGCGGAACTGGATCGACGGGGCGACGTCGTCGCCGGGGCGCATCGTCGGCTTCGGCGCCTTCACCATGTGGAACGGCCAGGTGATCGCCATCGTCACGATCTCACCGGGGCCGGGGCTCCGGTGGAGGACGTCGACGATGTAGCCGCGGCTGCTTCGCTGGATCGCGTTGATCGTGGTGGCGTAGCCGCCGGTGTTGCGGGTGCCCATGAAGTCGGCGATCACCACGTGAGTGTCGAAGTCGATGGCCGGCGCCGGCGGGACGCGTCCTCCGGTCGGGAGGCCGCGGCCGACGTGCTCGCGCCAGAGGGCGTCCCACTCGGCCTGGGTCCGGGCGACGGCCTGGCGCGGCGTGCGCATGCCGCTGCCGACGCCGCGGGCGATCGTCTCGAACTCGACGTCGCCGAGCGGCAGGGCGGTCGTGATGGTCAGCTTCTTCTCGAAGACGTGCTGCTCGCCGAACGCCTCGTTGAAGCGGAGGGTCCACTCGCCGGGCGAGAGGCGAAGATCGGCGAGGTCCTTCTTCGCGCGGAAGGGCGCCGTGATCCCCGCGCCGAGGTTGCTCCGCGCGTAGGCGTCGATCTTCACGACCCGCAGCGGCGGGATCGTGACGAGGTCCATCCTCCGGACCCGCACCTCCTCGAAGGTGTCGGCCGAGCTCATGATCCCCATGAGGTCGAGGATGATGGCCTCTCCCGAGATGGCCGAGTCCGGGATCTCGCTGCCCCGGCCGATCTCGACCGGGCGGACGGCCGGCGCCGGCCTGGCCCCCTGCGCGAGCACGATCGGCGTGGTCGCGAGGACGAGGACGGCGGCGGCCGCGACGATCGTGCTTGCACGTCGTAGCGTCGTCATGGGTGCTTCCCCTCTGCGGGCGCGGCGGACCGGCCCGGCGGCATGAAACGATCGCGCCGTGCCCGAGCCCGCTCCGGGCGTGAGGCGACGAACGCGTCCGACTCGTGAAACGGATGGGTCGCGGGGACGCCGCGGACCGCGGCGAATCGCCCTCGAGCGTGGTGCTCCCTCTCCCCCCAGAAGAGTCGCTCGGATCCGAGAGAACGCGGGCCCTGCGGCCAACCTCTCCCGACTGCCGGACTGTGGCACATCGCTCTCGGCAGTGTCAACCAACCGAGCCGTTCGGGGAGACGAAGACCCCGCGAAGCCCGGGGGAGATCGCGCCCTCGGTCGGCCCTTGGGCTCGAGAGACCCCGGGTTGCTATCATGAGCGGGTCCCTCGGCAGCCCGGGGAGCTCGCGGTGACGATCGCAACCCGAGTCTTTCTCTTCGGAAACGTCCTCTGCGACTCCGGCTTCGCGCGCGACGCCTACGCGGACGCGGTCGCCCGGTACGAGTCGCAGAGCCCTCCCATCCCGTTCTGGGACTTCCTCGTCGAGGAGGGGCTCGCCTCCCGCGAGGAGGTCGACGCCGTCCACGCGAAGATCGAGGCGATGGGCGAGTCGCGGGCGGGCGCCGGCGACGACCTCGAGGCGACCCGACACGCGATGGAGGGCGAGGCGCTCGAGGGCGAGGCGATCGGCTCGATCGCGCTCCGGGAGGGGCTGATCACGCCCGACCAGCTCGCGCGCGCGCTCCAGGAGCAGGTCCAGCGCCAGCAGCTCGGCACCGACGCGCGGATCGGGACGATCCTGATCGCCCACGGCGCCCTCGACGGCGACGACGTCGTCCGCCTCCTCGAGAGCCAGAACAAGCAGATCGTCGCGTGCGGCGTGTGCGGCAAGCAGTGGAACGCGCGCCTCGACGCGCGGAGCCGACCGCGCTGCCCGAGCTGCGACGGCGAGCTGCTGACCGAGCTCGATCGGACGCTCGTGAACGTCGGCGTCGACGCGACGATCATCACTGACGATCCGTTCGCGGGGATGACGACGTCGGTCGATGATCCGCCGGGCACGGACGCCGGGTTCGCCCTGGCCGCCACGGCGATCGGCGACGCGCCCGAGGTCGGCCCGCCGGCGAGCGACGCCGAGTCGACGCAGGTCGCCGACTCCCCGCCGCCCGGCTCCGACGACGGCTCGTCGCCTTCGCTCGGCAGCGCCTCGCGCCACCTCGGCCCGAGCGCCGTCGGCTCGGCGCGCCCGGCCGGGGTCGGCGGGCGTCAGCTCGGCCGGTGGGAGGTGCTCACCAAGCTCGGCGAGGGCGGGATGGGCGCCGTCTACAAGGTGCGGGCCGCCGCCGACGCCGCGCCGCCGTCGACCGATGGCGAGGAGGCGATGGCCGGCCTCGGGCCGCTCTTCGCGCTCAAGCTCCTGACCGCGTCGGTCAGCCGCAACCCGAAGATGGTCGATCGGTTCATCCGCGAGATGAAGACGGCGCGGTCGCTCCGCCACGAGAACATCATCCGGTTCGTCGACCACGGCGACGAGAAGGGCTTCCACTGGTACGTGATGGAGTTCGTCGACGGCCGCGACGCCCGGTCGCTGGTCCAGCGCGGCGGCCGTCTCGACCCGGCCTCGGCCCTCTGGATCCTCCGCGAGACCGCCCGCGGCCTCGCCTACGCCCACGGGCAGCGGATGATCCATCGAGACATCAAGCCCGAGAACCTGCTCGTGAGCTGGGAGGGCGCGGTCAAGATCGCCGACCTCGGCCTCGCCCGGCGCGAGCAGGAGTCGGTCATCCTCACGCGTCCGGGGCAGGTGCTCGGGACGCCCTACTTCATGCCGCCGGAGCAGTGGGAGGGCGACGAGGTCGACCACCGGGCCGACCTCTACTCCCTCGGCGCGACGTTCTACTACCTCGCGACCGGCGAGCATCCGTTCCAGGGCGCCTCGGGCAACGAGGTCCACTACAAGCACCTCCGCGCGCCCGTGCCGCGGCCGAGCGAGATCGTGGAGGATCGCGATCCGCCTCCGCCGCCCGAGGTCCTCGAGACGTTCGACCGGATCGTCGCCCGCGCGATGGCGAAGAAGCCCGCGGATCGGTGGGCGTCCGCCGAGGAGATCGTCGCCGAGATCGACGCGCTCGTCGGCGACGACGGCTTGCGGACGACGATCGGGTGGTCGCTGACAGGCCCGCCGGCGGCCCTCCGCGAGGTGATCTCGACCGACGACCTGACCGTGTGCGAGCCGATGCCCGGGCCCGCCCAGTCCGCGCTCGCGGGCGGCTCGGGGAGCGGCTTCGGGAGCGGCGCGACCGGCATCGCGATCGACGACGGCGACCAGACGGTCGCGGCGCCGCCGCTGACGCAGCGACCGGGGAGCTGGCGCGGGCAGGTCGACGCGACGCCGGCGCCGGCCGCCTCGGGGCGCCTCACCGCCGGGTCGGTCCAGGGCCGCCGGCTCGGCCGCTACGAGGTCGTCCGCAAGATCGGCCAGGGCGGGATGGGCAGCGTCTGGCGGGTTCGTCTGGCCGACGCGACCGTCGACTCCGCGAGCGACCCCGACCTCGCGTCGACCTTCGGCGAGCTGGGCCCCGACTTCGCGCTCAAGCTGCTCCCGCCGGCGGTGAGCCGTAACCCCCGCCTCGTCGCGCGCTTCCTCCGCGAGGTGAAGGCGACCCGCGTCCTCCGTCACCCGAACGTCGTCCGCTTCGTCGAGAGCGGCGAGGAGAAGGGGTTCCACTACTACGTGATGGAGCTCGTCGACGGGCGCGACGCGAAGAGCCTCGTCCGCGAGCGGAACCACCTCGATCCGGGGAGCGCCCTCTTCGTCTTCCGCGAGGCGGCCCGCGGCCTCGCCCACGCCCACGACCAGGGCGTGCTGCACCGCGACCTCAAGCCGGACAACATCCTCGTCGGCTGGGCCGGCGTCGTGAAGCTGACCGACTTCGGGCTCGCCCGCCGGGCGCAGGAGTCGATCGCCCTGACGCGCCCGGGCCAGGCGCTCGGCACGCCCTACTACATGCCGCCCGAGCAGTGGGAGGGGGCCGCCGATGACGTCGACCATCGCAGCGACATCTACTCGCTCGGCGCGACCTTCTTCTTCACCCTCACCGGCGAGCGGCCCTACGTCGGGGCGACGCCGGCCGAGGTCCACTACAAGCACATGAACGCGGCGATCCCGCGGCCGAGCGAGGAGGTCGCCGGCACGCCGGCGTGGACCGACGAGCTCGTCGCCGGATGCCTCGCCAAGGCGCAGGGCGAGCGCTTCCAGAGCGCCGCCGAGCTTCTCGCGGCGATCGACCGGGTCGCCGACGAGGCGGGCCTCGCGGCGCTCGGATGGTCCGCCGACGGCGCGCCGGCTGGCCTGATCGAGACGCCGCCGCCGGAGCCGGTCCCGGCCGCGGGGGGCGGCGCCGGCTCGGGCGCGTCGCCCGGCGTGACCGTCGCCGGCGCGAGCGATCTGACGGTCGTCACCGACGCGGACGCGACCCGCTCGTGGCGCGAGCACTCGGCGTCGGCCCCGGTCCCGCCGCGCTCCGCCCCGGCCGTCATCAGCGCGGCGCCGTCCGCGCTCGAGGCCGACGCGACCGGCGGGGTGATCGGGCGCGTCCTCGGCCGCTGGCGCGTGCTCCGGAAGCTCGGCGAGGGCGGGATGGGGAGCGTCTACGAGGTCGAGGTCGCCGAGCCCGGGAGCGACGTCTCGAGCATCCCCGAGCTGAGCGACGACGCGGGCGCGGTGCTCGCGGCCCTGGAGGGGCGGTCCTTCGCCCTCAAGCTCATGACGCCGACCCTGTCGCGCAACCCGAAGCTCGCCCAGCGCTTCGTCCGGGAGATGAAGGCGACGCGCGTCTTGCAACACGACAACGTCGTCCGCTTCGTCGAGCACGGCGAGGAGAAGGGCTTCCACTACTACGTCATGGAGATGGTCGACGGCGTCGATGCGAAGGCGCTCGTCAAGACGGCCGGTCCGCTCGGCGTCGGCGAGGCGGTTCACGTCCTCCGCGCGGCCACCCGCGGTCTCTCCCACGCCCACGCCAAGGGGATGATCCACCGCGACATCAAGCCCGAGAACCTCATGATCGACCGCTCGGGCGAGGTGAAGGTGACCGACTTCGGCCTCGCCCGCCGCGACAAGGAGTCGATCATCCTGACGACGCCGGGCCAGGTGCTCGGCACGCCCTACTACATGCCGCCCGAGCAGTGGGGCGCCGGCGAGGAGGATCAGGTCGATCACCGGTCCGACCTCTACGCCCTGGGCGGAACGCTCCACTTCCTCCTGACCGGCGAGCCGCCGTTCCCCGCGAACAACCCGAACGAGATGCTGCTCCGCCACGTCAAGCGGCCGCCGCCGAAGCCGAGCGCGAAGCTCCGGGCGCGTGCCGCCGCGGCGGGCGAAGGCGGCGAGGGCGAGGCGGCCGGCGTCGATGAGGCGACGGGCCGGCTCCACGGCCACCTCGACGCGATCGTCGCCCGCGCGATGGCGAAGGGGAAGGACGAGCGCTACCAGAGCGCCGACGAGATGCTCGCGGCGATCGACGAGATCCTCGGCGACGCGGCGCTCCGCGAGGCGGCCGGGCTCGACGCGGACGGGCTCCCGCCGAAGCTCGGAGAGCGGGTCGGGCGGGTCGCGGAGCGCACGCGCGACGCGCGCCGCAAGACGCGCCCGGCGTCGGCCGCCGGCGCGGTCGCCGATCGGATCGCCGGGTCGGACGACCAGACGGTCGCCTCCGACGGGCCGCCGTCGGAGCGGGTGACCCAGGTCGGGACGCCCATGCGCGTGCTCGAGCGCGGGACGAACGCCGAGACGGTCGCCGACGAGCGCGACTCGCTCGAGCTCCTCCTCGACAGCGCCACCGAGCTGCCGACGAGCGGGAGCGAGTTCGGCAAGTACCAGATCATCGACGAGCTCCAGCGCGGCGGGATGGGCGTCGTCTACAAGGCGATGATCCCGAGCCTGAACAAGATGGTCGCCCTCAAGGTGCTCCTCGCCGGCGCGCTCGCGAGCGAGGCCGAGAAGAAGCGGTTCCGGCTCGAGGCCGAGAGCGCCGCGAACCTGAGCCACCCCAACATCGTCGCGGTCCACGACGTCGGCGAGCTCAAGGGCAACTACTACTACACGATGGACTTCATCGAGGGCCGCCCGCTCTCGGACCGCCTCCGCGAGCGCCCGCTCGAGCCCGACGCCGAGGCGGTGCCGCTCGCGGTCAAGGTGTGCGATGCGATGCACTACGCCCACCTGCGCGGGATCATCCACCGCGACCTCAAACCCGAGAACGTGATGCTCGACAGGCGCGGCGAGCCGCACGTCCTCGACTTCGGCCTCGCCAAGCGCGTCTTCAAGGAGGGCGACGGCAGCAAGAAGACGGCGATGACGATGACGGGCAACGTCCTCGGGACGATCCGCTACATGCCGCCCGAGCAGGCGGAGGGACGGACGACCGACGTCGACGTCCGGAGCGACGTCTACAGCCTCGGCGTCGTCCTGTTCGAGATGCTGACCGGCCGGGTGCCCTTCGACGCGGCGAACGAGCGCGAGGTGCTCCGGATGATCAGCGACGTCGACCCGCGCCCGCCGAGCCAGCTCGTGCCGGGGATCCCGTGGGAGCTCGACACGATCGTCCTGAAGGCCCTCGAGAAGGAGCAGGCGCGGCGCTACCAGAGCGCGGCCGAGCTCAAGGACGACCTCGAGCGCTACGCCAAGGGGCTTCCGATCCGCGCGAAGCGGACGACAATCATCTACCGCATGCGCAAGGCGGTGCGGCGTCACCGCGCGGCGTCGGCGACGGCCGCGGTCGCGGCGCTCGTCCTCTTCGCGATCGTCGCGTTCGTCGTCGGCGACCGGATGCGGCAGGCGGCCGCGCGCGAGCGCCAGGTCGCGGAGACGCTCGGCGCCGCCCAGGCCGCCTATCAGGAGGGGATGCACGAGGAGGCGCGGGAGCTGTTCGTGCAGGTCCTCGGCATGGAGGAGGGCCACCCCGAGGCGATCGAGGGGCGGACCCAGGCGGCGATGGCCGTCGAGGAGGCCCGGCGCGAGGAGGCCCGGCGCGAGGCCGAGGCGAAGCGGCAGGCCGACGCGCGGAGCAAGGCGAGCTCCGCGGCCGAGCGCCTCGCCGCCGGCGAGCTTGAGGAGAGCAAGCGCCTCTTCCAGGAGGCGCTCTTCCTCGACGGCAAGAACCAGGCGGCGCAGTCGGGTCTGGTCGAGGCGAACGCGCGGATCAGCGCGCTCGAGCAGGAGCGCCTCGCCGCCGAGCGCGAGCGCGAGGCGCGTGACGCCGCCCAGGCGGCGGTCGGCAGCGGCGAGGCGGCCCTCCTCGAGGCGGGGACCGCGGCCGAGACCGGCGACGGCGCGGCGGCCAAGGAGCATCTCTTCGCCGCGATCGGCGAGTTCGACCGCGCCCTCGCGATCTACCCGAAGCTCGTGGCCGCGCGCGTCCGGAAGTTCGAGACGGCGCTCCAGCTCGGGGAGATCTCGCTCGGCGACCGCGCCTACGCCCTCGCCCGGTTCCTCGCGGCGCAGGCGCGCGCGCTCCTGCCCGCCGCGGGCGCGCCGCCCGAGGCGGGGGCCGACGCCCTCGACGCCGACCGCGTCGCCGCGTTCGACGCCGAGATCGACCGGACCGAGAAGCGCGAGACCCAGTACGTCGGCGCGATCGAGAAGGGCGACGAGGCGCTCGCCGCCGGCCGCTTCGATCAGGCGATCGCGTTCTTCGGCGACGCCCTCGCCGCGTTCCCCGAGGACGCCGAGGCGACCGAGCGGCTCGCCCGGGCCCGCTACGGGGCCGCCCTCGCCCTCGCCCGCGAGCTGCAGGCCGAGGCGCGATGGGAGGACGCGATCAGCCAGTTCACGACCGCGCGCGACCTCGCCAAGGACCCGACCGAGGCCGACCGCGGCATCGCCGCCTGCCGCGACCGCCTCTACGCGGCGCTCCTCGAGGAGGCGCGGACGGCGCTCGACGCCGAGGAGTTCGAGCGGGCGGCGGCGGTCGCCGGTCGGGCGATCGAGGTGCGCGGCGACGAGCGGCGCGCCGAGGACGCGGCGGCCGTGAGGTTCGAGGCGATCGCGCGGGCGAAGCCGCCCGAAGGGATGGTCTTCTGCCCGGGCGGGCTCTACGACGTCGGCACCGACCGCGCCTTCGATCAGAACCCGGCCCGCAAGGTCCGCCTCGGCGCCTACTACCTCGACGCCCACGAGATCGACAACGCGGCCTTCGCCCGGTTCGTCGCGGCCGGCGGCTACGCCGACGACGCCCACTGGGACGATGAGGCGAGGCCGCTCCGCGCCCGGTTCGTCGACCAGACGGGCGAGCCCGGCCCGGCCGGCTGGTCCGACGGCGCGCCGCCCGAGGGGCGGCAGCGGCACCCGGTCCGCGGGATCAGCTTCTGGGAGGCGCGCGCCTACGCCCGGTTCGTCGGCAAGCGCCTCGCGACCGACGTCGAGTGGGAGGTGGCGGCCGGCTGGGATCCGCGGCGCCGCGCGTTCCGCGTCTACCCCTGGGGCGACGTCTTCGAGGCGCGCTACGCGAACCTCGGCACGCCGAGCGTCGAGGTGACCGGCCTCTTCCCCGAGGACAAGAGCGCGCTCGGCTGCTACGACATGGCCGGCAACGTCCACGAGTGGACGATCGCGACCGGCCCCGGCGTGAACGGTGTCCCGCGGGCGGCGGCCAAGGGCGGCGGTCACGGCACGGCGCCGTTCGAGATCCTGTCGCGGGTCGCCCTCCGCAAGCTCCCCGACCCCGCGTTCCGCGGCCCGATCATCGGGTTCCGCCTCGCGCGCGACGTCGAGACCCCATGACGGCGCGCCGGGCCGCCCTGCTGCTCCCGGTCCACCCCGTCGACCGCCACGCGATCGCCAACCTGCGCCACGTCCTGACCGGCGTCTCCGACGCCCGCCTCGACCGGGTCGTCGTGATCGAGCAGCGCCGGGAGGGCGAGCGCTCCGCGGTGGCTCACATCATCGAGGAGCTCGGCGCGGTCGGCGCGCGCGGCCGGATCGGCGATGGCGCGCCCCTCGAGCATCGGATCGTGCGATCGGAGGCGGACGCGCTCAGCCGGGCGCATCTCGTGAACGCGGTCGTCCCGGCGCTGACCGAGGAGCTCGTCTGGATCCACGACGCCGACCTCCACCTCCCGTTCGGCGTCACCGCGCGGCGGCTCGTCGCGAGCCCGGCGGTCGCGATCAAGCCGTTCGAGTGGATCGTCAAGCTGCCCGAGCGGGCGACCGACGCGCTCCGGGTCCGCGGCCTGCTCCCCGCCGAGGAGCTGGACGGCCGGACGCGCCTCGGCGGCGCGATCGGCAAGGCCTCCTACGCGGTCGACCGCGCGGTGCTGCTCGCCCTCGGCGGGCTCCACGAGGGCTTCGTCGGTCTCGGCGACGAGGGCTTCGAGCTGATGCGGCGGCTGAGGAGTCGTTTCACCGACGTCGAGGAGCTCGACGGGATCGTCGGCGCGCTCCTGTTCCGGCCGGTCGACGAGGCCGCCCGGCGGTGTCGCGCCGAGAACAAGGCGCTCCAGGAGCGGCTGGCGCCGGCGATCGATGCCGACCTCGAGGCCTACGGACGCGACCGGCTGGTCAGCGCGATCGGGTTCGACGCCGGCGCGGTGGCGACGCTCGCCCGTCGGCGCGAGCGGGCCCGGGTGCTCCGGGTGACCGAGCGGACGCCGCCGCCGCGCCGGCCGCGCGCGTTGCCGGGCTCGATGTGGGCGGTCACCAGCTTCTTCAACCCGGCCGGGTGGAAGCTCAAGAAACGGAGCTACGACCTCTTCCGCGCCGGCCTCGCCGCGGTCGGCCTCCCGCTCCTGACCGTCGAGCTCGCGTTCGGCGAGGACGGCGGCTTCGAGCTCGCCGACGACGACGCCGACCGGGTCGTCCGCGTCCGGAGTGGCGACGTCCTCTGGCACAAGGAGAGCCTGCTGAACCTCGGCGTGGCCGCGTTGCCGGGCGACTGCGACAAGGTCGTCTGGCTCGACGCCGACGTCCTCTTCTCCGAGCCGCGGTGGGCGGAGCGGACCGCAGCGCTCCTCGAGGAGCACATCGTCGTGCAGCCCTTCTCGCGTTCGGTGCGCCTGCGCGCCGGCGAGACCGACTGCGCGACCGACGACCTGCCGATCGGCTCGGCCGAGCACGAGGTGCTCCACGGGATCGCGTGGGGAGTCGCGGCGAAGGGGCGGGGGTGCCTCGGGAGCTACCTCGAGCACGGCCACAGCGGCTACGCGTGGGCGGCGCGGCGAGAGCTGCTCGCCGAGCACGGCCTCTACGACGCGAACATCCTCGGGAACGCGGACCTCAACATCGCCCACGCCATGTTCGGAGGGCCGGACTACGTCAAGACCTCCAGGCTGAGCGCGAAGGCGGCGACGCACCTCGAGCGCTGGGCCGGGCCGTTCCACGAGGCGGTCGGCGGCAGCGTCGGCTGCGTCGACGGGCTGCTCCGGCATCTCTGGCACGGGGACAAGAAGGATCGGCTCTACGATCGGCGTCTGACGGTCCTGATCGAGAACGACTACGACCCCGACGACGACCTCGCCCGGGAGGAGAACGGTCTGCACCGCTGGTCGTCCGACAAGCCGGAGCTGCACGCCTGGTGTCGCGACTACTTCGCGGCGCGCCGTGAGGACCCCGAGCTCGACGGCGGCGCATCATGATCGTCGAGCGGCCGCGACACCTGGTCGCCTCGATGGGCGGCGTCGGCTCCACGATGCTGATGGAGTTCCTCGCCGCGCGCGACGAGCTCGCCGTCAACCCGCCGACCGGCGTCGTGAACCCGCTCAAGCACGCCGTCGCCCCGCCGGAGCTCGGGAGCGTCGAGAGGGCCGTCTTCATCTTCGGGTGTCCCTACGCGAGCCTCATCAGCCTGTTCGAGCGCGGTTACGCCGACCTCCACTACGTGAACGTGGCCGGAAGGTTCCCGGTCGGGTTCCGCTGGCCCGGGCCGGACGCGTGGCGCCAGACCTGCGACCGATTCGGCCTCAGGCCGCACCCCGTGCGGCCGGGAGTCTGGATCGACGCCGAGGGGCGCTACGCCGACGACGTCGGCGCGATCGAATGGCTCGGCGAGCGCCGCATCAGCCTCGAGCTGGCGAGGACCGACGCGAGGGCGATGATCACCGGCATCGCCCGCGAGGCGTTCCGCGACCTCGACGACTACCTCGAGCGAGGAGTCGACGCGTTCCGCCGCACCGAGCAGCTCGAGAAGTGGACGCGGGGAGGGGCCGGCTACCCGATCCTGATGCTCCGCTACGAGACGATGTGGCAACGCATCGACGAGCTCCTCGACTTCCTCGAGCTCCCGAGAACCGCAAGGGCCGACTTCCCGGCCCGAAGAGGCCGCCGAACGAGCCTCGAAGCCCAACCACCCGCCCGTCGCGAGGCGCTCGAACGAATGTACGGAGAGCTGTCGGCGACCATCGAGACGCTCCCCGACGCAAAGGTGATCGCCCCGTGAGGAGCGAAAGCGCCAAGGTCAGGATCCCGTCGAAAACGAAACCGAACCGCCAGACGGCGCCCGATCACCCCTCGAATCCACCACACCCTAGCCCCCGCCCCCACCGCGCACGCAACCTCAACCGCGCCAGGCGCAGACGCCGAAATCCCGGAGCGGCCAGCAGGCTAGTCTACTACCGCGCCCGCTACCTCGACCTCGGGTGACGGCCCCAGATCAGCTCGGGAGCAGGTCGCCTCATCCTAGAGCCGTCGCGGCCCCCTGCCTCGCATCGTGAATCGAGGGGTCAGGTCCAGGAATCACACGAGCGAATCTGTCGCAGCGTCCGTGTGACCCGCCCCTCTGGTGTGAATCCTGGACCTGACCCCTGGAATCACGATAGGCGAGCCGGGAAGTCGGATCGGCGGTCGGCCTCACGACCGAGCGTCGGTCCCGCTCGTCGCCGCCCGGGCGGGCGCTCTTGTCGTTGCGCGGGCGCCCTGTTGCCCGCCTACCACCGGGCTCGCTCAGACGAGAGCACGATCCCGGGACTCCCGCGGTCGTTCGACGATGAGGGTTCCGTCGGGCGCCTTCCCCGAGATCTTGATGATGCCGTCGGTCTTGAGCCGGTGATGGCCTCGACAGAGAGGAACGACGTTGTCCGGGTCCCAGCGCCGCTCGGGAGCTCGGGATCGCGGCACGATGTGGTCGACCTCCAGGTTGACCCGGCAGCCGCAGCCGGGGACCGCGCAGATCCAGCCGTAGCGCTGCAGCACGTCCTGGCGGAAGAGCCGATCCCGTCGAGCTCGGCCTCGGATGCGCGGCGCAACTCCGACTCCGACGCGCATCGCCGGCGAAGGGAGAAAGGCTCGGCTGCGTGGCCACCGCGGTCAGCGAGTGATCGCACAGCTCGCCGTCATCGCGACCCGGTACTCTGCCCTCCGCGGGACGGCAGGCACGGGACGGCACGACTCTCGCCCGACGGTTCGCACCCCGATGGGCCCTCCCTCTCCATGACGGCGCTCGAGAGAAGGGGGGCCATCGACAGTCGTCGCGCGCTAGCGCCCGCGGATCGGGAACGGGGCGTCGAGGGCCTCGAGGTCGCGTGTCTCGGTGACTCGGCGGGCGACGAGGTCGTTGCCGTTGCGGCGGTCGAAGTCGTTGGCGAGCGATGCGAGCTCTTCGTCGAGCCAGGCGATGAGGTCGTCGAGGCGGTAGGTTCCTTCGGCGCGCCAGCCGGGGAACGCTCGGGGGAGGGTGAGCTTCCTGGTCGGTCGCCTGGACTTGCGCGTGACCTGGCCGAGGGTGACGCGCGCGCCGAGCCAGAGGCCGAGGCGGCTCTCGTCGTCGCGGGTCGCGAGGCCCCAGGTCATCCGGCGGGCGAGGAGGCGCAGGGCTCGGTCGTGGTTGCCGGTCACCGCGAGGAAGCCGAGGTGGTGCCCGACGATCTCGGCGGCCTTCGGGTTCTCGGTGACGAGGCGGATCCCTCGACGATGGTGAGCGGCCGCCTCCCGGGTGCGTCCGGCGTGGACGAGCGGCATCAGGACGAGCCCGAGGAGGAGGCGGGGCGCGATCCCCTCGCAGAACGAGCTCCCCTCGAGGACGGGCCTGGCGCTCTCGAGGGCGCGGGCCGGCTCGCCGCGCGCCATCCGGTACTCGGCCTGGTAGGTCGTCTCGCATGCGGGGCAGTCGCCGCCCCACGGACCAGTCGGGGCGCTCCGATGTAGCTCGTCGTGCTCGGCGGCCGCTTCGATGTCGCCGAGCGCGGTGGCGACGCTTCGCGCGACCGAGTGGACCGACATCATCCCGAGCCCGGCCCGTTCGTAGCGGCGGCTCAGGTCGTCGAGCGTCTCCTCGATCCGCTTCCGCGGGATCGCCGCGAACCGGACGAGCGATCGGACCACCCAGGTGTACTCCCAGAGGAGCGACCGCTCGTCGAACGCGTCGGGGCGACGGTCGCACAGGCCGAGGCACCACCCGAACGCGACGAGGGCGACCTCGGGGTAGCCGGCGAACGAGGCCGCGTGGATCAGCTCGTGCCGCATCTCGAATCGGAGGGCCTCGTCGCCGTCGGCGTCGGCGAGGCGGACGGCCTCCTCGAACAACCGCACGCGCGATGGCACGCGGCCGAGGCCGTCGGCCTCGACGAGGATCTCCTGGATGCGCGCTCGGTCGGCCTCGCTCATCGCGGCCCGAGCCTACCTCGCCGATCCTCAGAAGCGCAGCCCGGCGCCCGCCGTGATGAAGTTGCCGTGGCCGATCGTCTCGCCCGGCCGGCCCGAGAAGAAGTAGCCCGCGCCGCCCCGGAGCTCGATCCCCTCGCGCACCCTCACCCCGAGCTGGCCGCGCACTTCGAGCGAGGCGCCGAACGCGTCGGCCCGGCGGGTGAAGTCGAAGAAGCTGCCGCCGAGCCCCGCCCCGGCGTGGACCGAGATCCCGACCGGCTCCTCGATGATCGTCCCGCCCGGGCCGAGCTCGACGAAGAGCGAGTGGACGCGCAGCTCGCCCGACTGCCCCCGGAGGCCGTGGCGGCTCCCCGCGTAGAGGACGCCGATCGGGGCGGGGTCGCCGACGCCGACGCGCGCGGCCAGCCCACGTCCGAGCTCGATGGCCTGACCCGGGACGCGGACGCCGGCGCGCGGGATGGCGAGGAGCTCGACCTCGAGGTCGGCGCGGCCGTCGTCGGGTCGCCAGCGCAGCGGCGCGATCGGCGCGGCGCGCCGGGGCCGCGCGTGCGCGTCGGGCCCGAAGCGCGCGCGCATCCCGGCCCGGGCGTGGGCGAGGATCGCGGGGAACGCGCTCGGCTCGATCATCGCGGGCGCTCCCGGTGGGGCCGCGGGGAGGGCGGGCATCAGGGCGCGGTCGGGCGCGATCTCCAGCCGGTAGAGCGTCGCGAGGAGGGCGCCGCTCGGCGTGGTCGTCGGCACGCTGGCGGCGCGCGGCCGCCCGGCGAGCTCGGGGCCTCCGAGGCCGCCGGGGACCGGGACGAGCCAGGGGGAAAGGCTCGGGCCCGCCTCGACGTAGCGCCGGCGGACGATCGCCGCCTGGGGGATGCGCTTGCTCCGGTCCCACCACCCGTGCTCGCCCTGGACGAGGTCGAGGGCGAGGCGCGTCCCCGCGGCGTCGACCGGCCCGAGCGGATCGATCACCTCGGCGAGGGCGCCGTCGACCGCGTCGCCCCAGTCGAGGCCGCCGCCGCTCGCCAGGCGGCGGCGGATCGCCGCGGCCCCGACCTGAACCCCGATGAGGTTGCTGTAGATGTCCTCGGGCGAGAACGCCGAGAGCTCCTCGGGGTAGATCCTCACCGAGCGCCAGCCGTACCAGGTCGCGATCTCGTGCCACACCGAGAGCTCGAACGCGATCCGCTGGGCGATCCGGATCGCGACCTCGGCGTCGAGCGGACCGCGCTGCGGGGCGAGCCGGACGATCACGGGGCCGCCCCCGTGCGGCGGGAGCGGGATCGGTCCGCCGCGCGACCACAGCCGCGCGATCGCCGCGGCGAGGTGCCCGGTCCAGTCGGCGTAGTCGCGGACGTGGCCGGTGTCGAGGAAGCCGCCCCGCCGCGTGTAGAGGAGGCCGTTGTCCTCGAGGAGCGCCCCGCCGTAGCGGTGCTCGGTGAGCTCGGACGGGTCGAGCACGTTCTCGATGGAGACGAACGGGATCAGCGCGCGGAGGTCGTAGCCGAAGACGCAGCACGCCCGGAATCCGGGCGGAGCGGCCAGGGCCGGGTCGTCGAGGACGGCGAGCGGCGAGGTCGGTGAGACGCTCGGCGAGGTCGTCCGCGCGGCGCCCTCGGGGCGTGACGGAGCGGCGCGGCACCCGAGCAGGGCGAGGCCGGTCGTGGCGAAGGCGGCGAGGAGCATCGCTCGGCCGCGGCGGCGATTGGCGCGGATCATCCCGGTCCCCGGATCCGTGCCCCCGTCGGGGGCAGGGTAGCGCCGGCCGAGGTGTGCCGCCAGGGCGGCGCCCGAGAGCTCGTCACGGGGATGAGGCCGCTCCCCCGATCCGGGTCGACCCGCTCGGAAGAGACCGGTCGGGGGAGCGCCTCGGACGATTTCGTGGATCGTCGCGTCGGGACAGAGAGAGACAGCGCCCGGAGGCCGGCGATTCGACGGTCCTCGGGGAACGATCGAACCTCTAGAGGTCTCGACGGGTAGGAAGGGGGCGAGAGGGAGAGGAGGAAGCGATGCTGAAGAGCTCTCTGGCGCGACGACTGCGCCCCCGCCCCCTCCGCGTCGAGCTCCGGGCGGCCGCCGCCGGCGCCGTCGCGGCGACGGCGCTCGCCGTCGGTCTCCTCGGCGCCTGGCGTTTCCTGGTCTGGTGGTTCGGCGGCGTCCTGCCGACGCCGAGCACCTGGGAGCTCGCCATCGGCCTCGCCGTCCTCGCCTCGAACCTCGCGACCGGCGCCGCGGTCGCGGTCGGCTACACCGAGCCCCGGCGGCTCCTCCGGTGGGGCGCCGTCGCCGTCGCCTCGGCCGTGCCGGTCGCCGGCCTCTTTCTGCTCTGCTCGCTGTTCAGCCTCTTCCTCTTCCGGACCCTGCCGACGGCCCCCGAGCTGGCCGGCCTCTGGCCCTGGGCGCTCCTCGCGGCCGTCGTCGGGCTGTTCCGGGCCTCGTTCTGGGCGAGCGTCGGGCGGGAGGACGGCGACCAGAGCCAGGGGCCGTTCATCATGATCTGCCTCGGGCTCTGCATCCTGTTCCCGCCGCTGCTGCTCCTGGCCGACGCGCTCGTCTTCGCGATCGGTCGCGCGGCGTGGCTCGACCTGGAGGACGGGCGGGTGAGATCAGCGGCGAGGGCGGCCCGGACGGATCACCAGGCGCCGACGCGCCACAGCCGGACCGTCCCGTCGAGGCCGCCGGTCGCCAGCAGCGCCCCGTCGGGCGCGAACGCGAGCGAGAGCACCGCCCCGTCGTGACCGGTCCACGCCGCGAGGGCGACCCCGTCCTCGACGCGGAAGACCCGGACGGATCCGTCCTCGCCGGCGGACGCGACGAGCGCCCCGTCGGGCGAGAAGGCGACGTCGTGAACCGGGCCGGCGTGCCCGGGGAGCGCCTTCGCCAGCGCGCCGTCGGCCGTCGTGAACAGGAGCACCTCGCCGTCGCGGTGCCCGATCGCGAGGAGGTCGCCCCGCGCGGAGAACTCGGGGCGACGGACGCCGCGGCCGCGCGTCTCGAGGATGTGGATGATCTTCCCCTTCTCGGCGTCGCGGATCTCGGCGCCCTCGAGGCCGGCCGTCGCGAGGAGGCTCCCGTCGGCCGACCAGGCGACGGCGGCGACCGGTCCCTCGCGCCGGGCGAGGGTCCGGAGGCGGCGGCCGTTGGCGACGGCCCAGACGGCGACGGTGCCGGCCGCGTTGCCCGCGGCGAGCTCGTCGCCGTCGGGAGAGAAGGCGACCGAGGCGGGCACGTCGCCCCGGCCGACGGCGATCGTCCGGAGGGGGTGGCCGCCGGCCGCGCTGAACAGGCGGACCTTGCCGTCGTCGCCGCTGCTCGCGAGGACGTTGCCGCGCGGGCTCCAGGTGACGCCGCTCACCGGTCCGCCGAGCCCGTCGATCGTCTGGAGCGCGTCGCCGTCCGGCGACCACAGCCGGACCGACCCGTCGCCGCTGCCGCTCGCGATGCGGGCGGCGTCGGGGCTGAAGACGACGCCCTCGACCGGGCCGGAATGCCCCTCGAGCGTCGCCAGGAGCGGCGAGCTGCAGCCGGCCGTCCCGAGGACGACGACGGCGGCGCCCAGCGCCGCGACGACGAGTCGAGGTGATCGGTGGGTGGTCATGGTCTCGATTTCCTTCGCACTCGGTGGCACCTCTCCCCGCCGGCCGTTGGCGAGCGCGGCGGGCCTTCGCCCATCATCGGGCCGTCCATGTCGCAGCCGATCTCCTCTCACGACGATCCTCCGCCCTCGGGGCGCGTGCCCGGCACGATCCGCCCGGCATCGAGGCCCGCGCTGCAGCCGCTCGAGCCGGTCGGGGGTGGTCTGCCGCGTCACCTCGGCGACTACGCGATCATCCGCGAGATCGGGAGCGGCGCCATGGGCGTCGTCCTCCTGGCCCGCCAGATCCGGATCGGACGGATGGTCGCGATCAAGGCGCTCCGGGCCGACCGGATGAGCTCGGTCGACGTCCAGCGCCTCGAGCGCGAGGCCGAGCTCCTCGCCCGGGTCCGGCACCCGGGGATCGTGGCGATCTACGACCGCGGGCGCTACCAGGGCGTCCCCTACTTCGTGATGGAGTACATCGAAGGACGCCCCCTCTCCCAGATGATCCGCGAGGACGGGCGCCTCTCCGTCGTCCCGGCCGTCCGCCTCGTCCGCGACGTCGCCCGAGGGCTCCAGCAGGCGCACGAGCACGGCATCATCCACCGGGACCTCAAGCCGGGCAACATCATCGTCCGCGCCAACGGGTCGCCCGTGATCACCGACCTCGGCCTGGCCGCCGATCAGGCGACCTCGCTCCGCCTCACCCAGACCGGCATGGTCGTCGGGACGCCGCTCTACATGGCGCCCGAGCAGGCGACCGGCCAGGGGCCGGTCGACGCCCGGAGCGACGTCTGTTCGCTCGGCCTCATCCTGTTCTGGACGCTCACGGGCCAGCACGCCTACGCCGCCGAGGACGTTCCGACGGTGATGCGCAACGCCGCCCGCGGCCGGATGAAGCCGCCCAGCTCGGTCGATCGCTCGATCCCGCCGGAGGTCGACGCGATCTGCCTCACGGCCACGCAGGCGGACCGGGACCGGCGCTACCGGACGGCCGCCGACCTCGCCCGTGCGCTCGACCGGGCCCTCGATGCGCTCGGCGGCGCAGACGAGGAGGGCGGGGACGCCGACGATCCCGCCGCCGGGCACCGGCGCGTCTCGGAGCCGTCGTCGCCGATCGTCAGCTTCGGTCTGAGCCGCGCGACGCTCGCGCTCATCGTCGGGGGGATCGTCCTCGGCGCCGTCCTCGGGGGCTTCGTCCTCGCCGCCGCGATGCGCCCGCCGGGGGGCAGCGGGGGAGGCTCGAGCGCCGCGACGGCGGTCACGGTCTCGTCCGAGGCGCAGGCGGCGGCGTTCGAGCGCGTGGCGGAGGCTCTCGCGGCGCTCGGCCCCGCCGAGGCCGCCGCCGCGCCCGACGTCGAGCGCGCCCTCGCCCTCGCGCGCGAGGCGATCGACCTCGACCCGCGCTCGGTCGCGGCGCACGTGATCGCGGCGCGCGCCCTCGGCCGCGCCGGCCGCTTCGACGAGGCGGGCGCCGCCTGGGACGCCGTCGCGGAGCTCGCGCCGGCCGAGATCGTCGAGCATCTCGAGACCGACCTCGACCGCGAGTCGCTCGACCCGGCCCGCCGGCGGGTCCTGGCCGTCGTGGCCGACGGCGACGATGTCGTCGCGGCCACGATCGCCCGGGCGCGTCTCGGCGGACGCGCGGCGGGCGTGATGCCCGCGGAGGTCATCGTCCTCCCCGAGCGGCACGCGACCGATGCGCGCGCCTTCCGCGAGCGCGCGTGGTGGCGGTGGCGCGCCGGCGAGTGGGACGCCGCCCTCGGCGACCTCGATCGAGGCCTGGCGATCGACCCGGCGTCGGTTCCCGCGCGTCTGATGAAGGCATCCTGGCTCGTTCAAGACGGCCAGCGCGCGCCGGCCGTCACGCTCCTCGCCCAGCTCATCGCCGAGCGGCCCGACCTCGCCGAGCCGTTCCTCCACCGGGGTCTGATCGACGCGACCGAGCTCCGGGGCAAGGCGGCGAGACGCTGGTTCGAGGCGGCCCGCGCGCGGGCGCCGAACGATGCCGGCCCCCACCTCGGCCTCGTCCGGATGGCGGTCGCCGATCTGGCCGTCTACCGCCGGCGGGGCAGCTCGGACGTTCGGAGCGAGGAGGCCCGCCTCCGCGCGAGCCTGAACGGATCGGTCGCCGAGGCGGTCCGGGTCGAGCCCGGGCGGGTCGAGAGCGCCGTCAGCCGCGCCTGGGCGGCCGTCTTCGACGGAGACCTCGCCGGAGCGGACGACGCCGGGCGCGAGGCGCTCCGGCGCGATCCGCGGTTCGAGGCGTGCTACCAGATCATGATGCAGATCCAGCAGCGACAGGGCGACCTCGAGGCGTGCGAGCGGACGGCCCGGCAGTGGAGCGAGCGGTGCGCCGACCCGGACGAGGCGTTCCTCTCGCTCGCGATCTCGAGCTCGCTCCTCGGAGACATCGACCGCGGGCTCGCGGCCCTCGACGAGATCGACGGATCGGCGGGCGAGGATGTCCGCGTCCCGCTCGTCGGCGCGATGATCCGCATGGTCGGCAAGGCACGGACGGGCGGGATCGGGTTCGTCCGACGCGACGCCCGCGACGCCCGTGCCTGCGTCGAGCTCCTCGAGCTCGCCCGGAGCCGTGACCCGGAGTACTTCGAGGGGTTCGCCGACCGCGTGTTCGACCTCGACGGCGACGAGCTCCTCCGGGTGACGAGGGAGGGGGCCAGGGAGCTCATCGAGGGGATCCGGGGCGAGATCATCCGGGAGCTCGAGCCGGCGACATCGCGCGCGCTCACCCTCGTCGGCGAGAAGCGCTGGGCGGAGGCGGAGGCGCTCTACCTCGACCTGATCGACCGAAAGCCGAGTCACCCTCGCCCCATGTACGAGCTGGCGACCAACCTCTACCTCAACGGACCGCCCTGCGAGGCGCTCGGGAAGAGCCGCCGCGACGCCGCCGAGGAGGCGCTCGTCCTCGCCCGGCGGGCGGTGGACGCGTGCGGCGAGTCGGCGATGGAGTACTACCTCGCGATCAGCCTGGCCGCCCGCGCGATCGCCGAGCTCCGGACCGATCGATTCGAGGACGCGCGCCGGTCCGCGGCCGAGTCCCGGGCGTCGCTCGTGCGAGACGAGACCCACGAGCAGCTCGTCGGTCAGACCGAGAGGATCCTCGATCACATCGAGGCGCAGCTCCGCCAGCGTCGTTGAGGCTCCAGGGCTAGGCCCCGGCGGGGACGAGCTCCGCGAGCGCCCGGCGGTCGACCTTGCCGCTTGCGTTCCGCGGGAGCGCGTCGACGGTGACGATCGACTTCGGGATCTTGTAGCGGGCGATGCGGCTCTCGAGGAAGCTCCGCACGGCCTCGGGGTCGATCTCGGCGGGGGCGACGAACGCGCGGCCGACCTCGCCCCAGCGTTCGTCGGCGACGCCGAGGACGGAGCACTCGCGGACCGCGGGGTGGGTGACGAGCGTCTGCTCGACCTCGGCCGGGTAGACGTTCTCGCCGCCCGAGATGAACATCTCCTTCTTGCGCCCGACGACCCGGTGGTAACCGTCCTCGTCGACCGAGAAGAGGTCGCCGGTCGCCCACCAGCCGGGCGCGGGGCGGGCGGCGGCGGTCGCCTCGGGGTCGTTCCAGTAGCCGCCGCAGACGTGGGGCCCGGCGAGCCAGAGCTCGCCGACCTCGCCGGCGGCGACGTCGCGGCCGCGGGCGTCGACGACGCGGGCGCGGCAGTGCATGACCGGGAAGCCGACGGTGCCCGCCTTCCGGACGGCATCCTCGGGCGGCAGCGAGAAGCAGTTCGGGCCGACCTCGGTCAGGCCGTAGCCCTGACGAAAGACGATCCCGCGGGCGGCGTAGGTGTGGATCAGGCCGATCGGGCACGGCGCGCCGCCGCAGAGGGCGAACCGGATGCTCGAGACGTCGACCCGATCGAAGCTCGGCGCGTCGCGGAGCATCTCGAACGTCGTCGGGACGCCGAAGAGGATCGACACGCGCTCGCGCTCCACGGTCGCGAGGACGCGGCCGGCGTCGAACTCGGGGAGGAGGACGACCTTTCCGCCTCGGTACAGGAGCGGCATCGAGAGGACGTTCACGGCGCCGGTGTGGAAGAGCGGCGTGTAGGTGACGGTCGAGTCGTCGGCCCGGAGATCGCACGCGACGGTCGTGTTCATCGAGTTCGCGGTGATGGAGCCGTGGGTGAGGACGGCCCCCTTCGGTCGGCCCGTCGTTCCCGAGGTGTAGAGGATCATCAGCGGCGTCGCGTCGTCGGCCTCGAAGCAGGGCACCTCGGGGCACGCGTCGTCGTCGCCGCCATCGTCGTCGAGCGAGGGGAGCTCGGCCACGGCGTCGGCGATCCGGACCCTCGGGCCGCAGTGGTCGAGGATCCAGGCGACCTCGGGCGCCGCGAGGCGCCAGTTGACCGGCACGATGATCGCGCCGAGGCGCGCCGCCGCGAAGAGGAGCTCGAAGAGCTCCGGCCGGTTCCGATCGAGCCACGCGATCCGGTCGCCCGGCCCGACGCCGTGGACGTCGCGGAGCCAGGCGGCGCGATGCAGGACGCGCCGATGGAGCTCGCGATACGTGAACCGTAGGACGGCGTCGTCGCCCTCGTCGAAGACCAGCGCCTCGCGCGCGGGTCCGAAGACGTTCCACCTCTCCAGCCAGAGCCCGATCGACATGGCGCGCTCTCCTACTGGTGGTCGAGGAGCCAGTCCCCGACCACCTTCCACATCCGTCCGGGCGCCTTGCTGCCGACGCAGACGCCGAGGTGTCCGCCCGCGATCTCGACCGTCTCGACCGGGCCGCCCCAGTGGGCGTGCAGGGCGCGGCTGGCGCTCGCGGGGACGATCCCGTCGGCGCTCGCGAGGACGTTGAGAACCGGCGCGTGACCGTCGGCCAGGCGCACCCGGCGGCCGCCGAGGGCCAGGCCGGCGGGATCGACGAGCGGGTTCTCGCGGTAGAGGGTGACCAGGTCGCCGAGCGCCCGCGCCGTCATCGGGACGGGGTCGGCGACCCAGCGCTCCTGCGCCCGGAAGCGGGCGACGAAGTCGGGATCGTCGGGGGCGCGCTCGGCGAACCCGCGCCACTTCGCGCCGATCCCGACCGGGTCGAGCGACTGGAACGCCGCCCAGAGGAGCTCGCCCGGGACGATCGGAAGCGCACGGGCGAGGCGCGCCACGTCGACGAGGCGGCGGTCGGTGAGGACGCCGAGGCGGCCGGGCTCGGCCAGGTCGACCGGCGTGGTGAGCGCGACGATGCCCGCGATCGGACCGGGTCGCGCTCGCTCGCGGGAGGCATCGGCGATGAGCGAGAACGTCCCGCCGAGGCAGTAGCCGAAGAGATGACAGCGGTCGGCGCCCGCGTCGGCCCGGACCGCGGTCATCGCGGCGCGGAGGAGCCGACCCGCGTAGTCGGCGATCCCGAGCGCCCGATCGGCGAGCGTCGGGAATCCCCAGTCGACGAGATAGACGGCCAGGCCGCGCTCGAGCAGCGCCGCGACGACGCTCTGACCCTCGCGGAGATCGAAGATGTAGGAACGGTTGATGATCGATGGGACCAGGAGCACCGGGATCGGCGCCGTCGCTCCGTCTCCGTCGGGCCGGTAGCGGAGCACGCGCATCGGTCCCCGCTCGAGGATGACCTCGTGCGGCGTCGGTGCGATGCCGAGGTCGAGCCCGGGGGCGCGCCTCTTCGTCGTCGTGGCCGTCGCGCTCATGACAGGAGCCAGTCCGCGAGCGGGTCGTGCAACGTCGCGCGCGCCTTGCGGCCGACCACGCCGGCGATGTGACCGCCGGGCACCTCGAGGGAGGCGCGGGCATCGACCGGCGTGCTCACCCGGTCGAGGAGCGCCCGGGCCGCGGCGGGCGGGCAGATGTGATCGCCCTTCGCCGTGATGATGAGGAGCGGGTGATCGATCCGGCCCAGGTCGACCGGCTCGCCGCGGAGCCGGAGGCGCCCTTCCGCGAGGCGGTTCTCGCGGTAGAGCTCGTCGATGAGGGTGACGTAGGCCGCGCCCGGGACGTCGACGGGGTCGGCGTTCCAGCTCTCGAGGGTGAAGAAGAAGCGGGCGAACGCCTCGTCGTCGAGCCGCGGCCAGACGTGCTTGCCCTTGAGAGCGTTCGCGACCGGTCGAAGCCAGTGGAAGCCCTGGCCGACGAGGACGCCCGGCATGTTGCCGAACGCGGCGGTCAGCCGCTCGACCGGGAACCAGCGGCGATCGACCCAGCGCCGCATCGTCGTCATCGGGGCGAAGTCGATCGGCGCGTTGATCGTGACGAGGCGCCGGACCCGCTCGGGGAAGCGGGCCGCGAACAGGGAAGCGATCGTCCCGCCGAGGCAGTAGCCGGCGACGTCGGCCCGCTCGTGGCCGGCCGCGTCGAGCGCGGCGGGCAGCTCGTCGCAGACGAGCTCGTCGAGGCCGCGGGCGCCGTCGATCCGCCGCGGGTCGCCCCAGTCGATCAGGTCGACGGTGAGGCCGCGCTCGACGAGACGTCCGATGAGCGAGGTCGGCTCGTCGAGGTCGACGACGCGCCAGCGATTGATGATCGGCATCACGAAGAGGAGCGGCGTCGCCGTCTCGACCCTCGGGGTCTCGCCGCCCGGCGAGAAGCGCCGGAGGGCGACCGGACCGCGGCGCCAGATGACGTCGTGGGCGGTCGCGCCGCGGCTCCGCGCGGCGGCGTGGAGGACGCCGCCGGCGGCGTGACGGGCGCGACGGAGCTCGCGGAGCAGCGGCATCGGGTCAGCTCTCCTTCGTCGTCTCGGCGTCGGCTGACGGCGCCGCGTCGGGGTCGCGGATGAGCGCCTCGATCCCGGCGAGGCGGTCGTCGATCTCGCCGAGGCGCTCGTGGATCCGCTCCACGTCGGTGGCCGAGGCGAGCCGCCACTGACCCCAGACCTGCTCGAGCGCCCGGTCGCTCCGCTCCTTTGCCTCGCAGGCGGCGTTCAGGGCGGCGCCGAGGCTCTCGAGGGTGGCGGGGCTCTGCAGCGTCGCGTCCCACCACTGGGTCGCGGCCTTCTCCCATTCCTTGGTGAACGTGGTCATCGGTCGATCTCCTGGGAAGTCTCTGCACGCAGCGGTCTCACCCGGGCGAGCGCGCGGCGCACGCGCGCCGCGACCGCATCGGGCTCCTCCAGCCACGGGACGTGGCCGGAGGCGGGAAGAACGGTGAGCGTCGCGTCTCGGAGGCGCCGGCTGGCGCGCTCGACGACGGCCGGCGCGACGAGCGGGTCGTGGGCGCCGTGGACGAGCTCGACGGGGGCGGCGACTCGATGGAGCTGCCGCGCGGCGTCGTCGCGGATCGCGCCGTCGACGCTCCGGGCGATCGCCCGGTAGTCGTGCGCGCTCTCGGACGCGCCGGACTGGGCGGCGGCGTGGACGGCGAGGCGACGCTCGGTGAAGCGGCGGGTCTCGCTGTTCGGCGACGCGATGAGCGCCGAGCACGCGGCGGCGACCGCGGTGAGGGGGCGGCTCATCATCGCCGCCTGGTCGTAGGCGGCGATGAGCTCGGCCGGCGGGCTCGGATCGAGCCCGCCCGAGGCGACGAGGACGAGGCCGGCGACCCGGTCCGGCGCGTCGAGGGCGGCTCGCAGGGCGACGTGGCCGCCGTACGAGCAGCCGAGGAGGACGGCGCGCCGGACGCCGATCGCGTCGAGCAGCGCGACGACGGCCGCGCTCGCTCGACCGACGGGGTAGGTGCGGTCGGGCCGGGACGATCGCCCGAAGCCTGGCAGGTCGATCAGGACCGACGGCGCCTCGAGGCGCGCGGCGACCGGGCGGAGATCCTCGGCGGAGGAGCCGAGGCCGTGGATGCCGACGACCGGGCAGAGCGAGCTCACGTGATCGGGCCACGTCTCGATCCAGGCCAGGCGGTCGCCGAGAACCTCGGACTCATGAAAACGAACGAACGACCGTTCGTTAACGTCGCCAGCGAGAGACGGGCCGGTCGTGAGGCGGTCGGAGATCGGAGCGATCGCGCTCACTGCAGCACCTCCGCGACCCAGTCGCTCGCGCGGGAGTCGTAGGCGAGCTGCAGGTGGTTCAGGTGGAGGAGGCCGCGCCGGATCACCCGCGCGCCGCGCTTCGTCATCGGGTCGAGGTCGAGCGCGCTCGATGCGAGGAGGAGCCCGTCGCTCGGGCCGCGGCGCTCGCCGAGCATGTTCATCACCCAGGGCCTGGTTCCGGCGAGGGCGGCGAGCTCGAGCTCGCGCGGCAGCGGGATCGCGCGGAGCCGCTCGATCGCGTCGCCGCCGTCGTGGATCGCGGCGTCGGCGCCGCGCCCCTCGCTGACGAGCCCGCGGCCACCGGCGTAGGTCGTGGCCACGTCGTACTGCCCCTTCGCGTTCGTCCGCCCGTAGCGGCGGTCGAGGCGGGCGACCATCTGCGCCTGGCCGGGGTAGGCGCCGTCCCGGTAGATCGACCGCTCGGGCGTGTCGTACCAGACGCCGCGCCAGAGATAGCGGGTCCAGCTCAGCGGGGCGGGGAAGCCCTGCTCGAGCACCCAGTAGTTGAGGTTCGGGTAGGCGAAGGCGACGTCGATCCCCGCGTTCGGGCAGCCGAGCATCACGTAGCGCCGGACGTCGCCGCGGTAGGGCGTGCGCCAGCGGTGCGCCTTCTTCCCGAACGAGGCGAGGTACATCCGCGTCGACATGCCGCCCTTGCTGTAGCCGACGAGGTCGACCTTCGCCGCGCCGGTCACATGCCGGACCCGGGCGATCGCGTTCGCGAGCGCCTCGGCCTGGAGGAGGTTGTCGCCGTGAGGGTGGGCGAACGTGACGGCGAAGACCGCCTTCCCCGCGCGGGCGAGCCGGGCGGCGAGCCCTTCGCCCGGCTGCTGGAGCGGGTCCTTCCCGAAGCAGATGTCGGCGTTCACGCCGGCGCCGTGGACGAGGACGACCGGGACCGGGTCGAGCTCGGGGCGGTCCCAGCCCTCGGCGTAGTGGAGGAGGATCTTCGACGACGGCGGCGAGGCGTCGCCGCCGAACGCCGCGACGATCTCGGGGTCCTCGTGCTCGAGCAGCGGGATGAAGCGCTCGGCGATGAGATGCTCGTCGCCGTCCTCGAGGCGCTCGAGGCGCGCCCAGCGGTCGGTCTCGCAGGCGATCGCCTTCGCCGGGTCGAACGCGTCGGTCGCGGAGGCCGGGCGGCCGTGGGCGAGGATCAAGAGCGTCACGAGGGCGAGCGCGAGGGGGATGGATCGGCGGCTCGGGATCACGGCCGGCCTCCTGGCCGCGACTCGCGGTCGGGCTCGGCGCGCACTCCGTCGGGGACGGCGACCCGCCGGACCGCGCCGCTCATGCAGCCGACGATCACGGCCGTGCCGTCGGGGGTGAAGGCGATGCTCGCGGGGACGCGCGAGAACGGGAGCGTCCGCGCTCGCTCGGGCGCGCCGGGCGCGACGAGGTGAATCGCCTCCTCGCCGATCGCGGCCGCGGCGAGGAGCGTCCCGTCGGGGGAGAAGGCGAGCTCGGCGATCCACTGCCGATGGGCGCGCTCGGGCAGCACCGTCGGCCGGAGACGCTTCGCGTCCCAGACGCGGATGACGCCGTCGTAGCCGCTCGAGGCGAGCCGGCGCCCGTCGGGGCTCGCCGCGACCGCGTCGAGCTCGCGGGGCGGCATCGTCCGGTCGGCCCCTTCGCCGACCGGCGCGCTGGCCGGCTTGATCGTCTTCGCCTTGCCCTTCTTGGGATCCCAGACGCGAAGGGTGCCGTCCCAGCCGACGCTCACGAGCCGGCCGTCGGCGACGGCGAGGGCGGTGACCGGTCCCGCGTGTCCCGTCAGGACCCGGCCGGCCGTTCCGTCGGGGGCGAAGAGCCGAATCGAGCCGTCGGCGCCGCCGGTCGCGATCGTCTCGACCGCGCCGTCCGCCTCGATGAGCGCGATCGCGAACGCGCCGCCCGCGTGGCGGGCGAGCTCGGTCGGCCCGGACGCCCCGGGGCGGAGATGCGCGATCGCGCCGTCGTCGCAGACGATCCAGGCCGTCCCGTCCGGATCGAGGGCGAGGTCACGGATGGCGCCGGGGAGGCGGCCGGCGGCGGCGGCGTCGAGCAGCTTCGCCCTTTCGAGGCGCGCCCGGCGGAGCGTCCCATCGGCGGCGCCGCTCACGAGGACGGTGCGCTCGCCGGACGCGGCCTCGGCGCCGACGGTCCGGACGGCGACCGCCGAGACGGGCGCGGTGTGGTCGGTCGTCTCCTGGGCGCGGGCGGCGCGCGCCGAGAGCGCCGTCACCGCGATGCCGGCGAGGAGGGCGACCGTCCGCGGGCTCGAGGCGGGGCGTCTCATCGCGGGCGCATCCCGTCGCGGAGGATCCGCGAGATCGTCGCGATCGCCTCGCGGTCGCTCCGGCCGAACAGGCGCTTCACCCCGAAGACGTGCTCCATGTTGAAGAGGTAGAAGAAGACGATCGTCGCGATCATCAGCCCGGCGACCGGGTCGTCGGCGGAGACCTCGCCGCGCGCGCGCATCCCGTCGAGGCGCTCGCCGAGGAGCTCCTCGTAGCGGCCGCGCATCCCGCCGAAGAGGCGCTTGATGTGCTCGCCACCGAGCTCGACGACGTCGACGTAGATCAGCCGGATGTAGTCGGTGAACCGCTTGACCGTCTTCTGGCTCGCGGCGCCGAGCGTCTCGAGGTCGTCGAGGCTGGCGAACGCCGCGAACGCCTTCGCGAGCGGGGTGTCGGGGGCGGTGTACTCCGCCTCGAGCTCCTCCATGATCGCCGCGAACAGCTCGGTCTTGTTCTTGTGGTGGTTGTAGAGGTTGCCGAGCGAGACGCCGGCCTCGGTCGCGATCTCGCGGGTGCTCGTGCCGTGGAAGCCCTGGCGAGTGAAGAGGTGGATCGCCGCCTCGTGGATTCGCTCGCGGGTCCTGGCGACGGCCTGGGCGCTCGGGGGCATGACTGGGGTCTCCGGTGAACGATCGTTCGTTCACTATACCCGATTCGCGGCCGAGGTCAAGCGGGTTCTCACCAGGGCGCGCGGCGCACCCGGTCGCCCGTCTTCGGCGTCCCGCGGCCGACCCGATCGGGGGCGGCGTCGGGGGCGCGCCGGCGCTCCCAGTCGTCGATCCGGATCGGGAGGGGGTTACTCCCGAAGAAGTCCGGGCCGTCCTGGAACTGGAAGTGGAGGTGGGGCTGGGTCGTGTTGCCGCTGTTGCCGCAGCGCCCGACCGGCTGGCCGCCCCGGACGGCGTCGCCCGCGGCGACCTCGACCGAGCCCTTCCGCAGGTGCGCGTAGAGGCTGTGCTCGCCGTCGCCGTGGTCGATCACGACGAAGTTGCCGAGGATCTCGGTCAGGTCCTCGGGCGGCGTGGTCGCGAACGGCGGGATCATCGTCGGCTCGATGTCGGGGCGCCCGTCGACGGCGCGGACGACGGTGCCCGCGCCGGCCGCGACGATCGGGAGGCCCCAGCTCCGGGAGTCCTCCTTCCGGGTCGGGCCGCCCTCGGTCGGCTTCATGAGGCGTCCATCGTCGCCGAGTCGGAGGATGTCCCAGGCGAACGACTGCGAGTCGCCCGCCATGCGATGGTGGGTCGAGCCGGGCTCGTGGCCGACGCCGATCAACCACTCGCCGTGGAACGGGAGCTGGTAGGCGCCGCGCTGGCGGTACTCGTGGACGGGGAGCTCGAGGCGCGCGCCGCCTGCCTCGAGCCGCACGGTCGTGATGCGCGTCGTCTGCTCGGGCGACCGGTAGACCCGGCCGAGGAGCGCGATCGCGCCGCGCGGCGGAATCGTCGTCTTGCCGCCGCGGACGGCCTTCGTCAGCGCATCCCCCTCGAGCTCGGTCGTCCGCGGCTCGTCGTCGACGAGGATCGTCTCGACGAGGCGGTCGATCGTGACCGACGCGTCGCCGCGGTTCCGGATCACCACGTGGAACGCGACGGTCGTCTCGGCGCCGTCGTGCTCGACGAAGAGCTTCTTCGGGAACGTCTCGATGGTGACATCCGCGGTCGCGCCGGCGGCGCTCGGGGCGAGGAGGAGGGCGGTGACGACGGCCGAGATCGCGGCCCGGAGAGCATAGAGCGTCATGGGGGCGACCCTATCGCTTGACCTGGCGTGATGCCAGCGTCATAACATCTGAACGAGCGTTCTGGAAACCGAGCCATGTCCCCCCGACGCAAGCAGTTCGACCCGGCCGTCGCCCTCGACTCGGCGATGGAGCTCTTCTGGGCGCAGGGCTACGAGGCGACCAGCGTCGCCGACCTCGTTGGCGCGATGGGGATCAACCGCTTCAGCCTCTACGACACGTTCGGCGACAAGCACGAGCTCTACCTCGCCGCCTGCCGTCGCTACGAGGAGCTCATCGTCGAGCGCCTGCAGATGTTCGAGAACGCGCCGAGCGGCCTCGCCGCGATCCGCGGGTTCTTCGACCTGATGGCGAAGAGCGCGGGCACCGACGCGGGACGCCGAGGGTGTCTCCTCGTGAACTCGGCCGTGGAGAAGGGCATCCACGACGAGGCGATCGGCGCATGGTGTCGGCAGGCCGGCGGCCGGATGGAGGACGCGCTCCGGGCCGCCCTCACCCGCGCCGCCGACGCGGGCGAGCTCCGCGAAGGGGCGGACCCGCGCGAGCTCGCCGCCTTCATCACGACGCTGATCCAGGGGCTCGTCGTCTCGATCAAGGCCGGCGCCGGCACGGCCCACGTCCGGAGCGTCGCCCGGACCGCCCTCTCCGTCCTCACCGTGACGTGAGGCCGATCGCGGCCGCGGGCGCGGGCGCCCGATGCGCGTCGCAGCGCCGTCGTCGCGACCTTCGATCGTCGGGCGCGTCGCGGGCGCGCGCGAGCGCCTCGTGGCTGCGCCCGTGCGCGAAGAGATGGACGACGTCCATCGCGAGCGTCTCGCGCGCCCAGGGGCGGAGGCGGCGGGCGGCGCCGATGAGATCGTCGGCCGCGCGCCGCGTCCGGCAGCAACGCCCGTCCTTCACATCCTGGTGGACGATGGCCTCGCACGCGGCGTGGGCGCTCGCCAGGAGGTCGTCCTCGAGCGTCGCCCAGGAGTCGGAGAAGGCGAGCGGGGTCGTCCGCGGGAGCGTGTCGAGGCCGCGCACGATCGTCGTGACGGTGACGGGCTCGGAGCCTCGCCCGGTCGCGACGAGCCATCGCGCGCGCCGGCGGGCGACGTCGGCCCGCTCCGCAGGCGAGCGCGCCCGTCCCGACGCCGACGCGAGCAGCCGATCGACGGCCGCCTGACCCGCCGGACCCGGCCGCCCCGTCGCGAGCGACGCGTCCTCGGACGCGGCCCGCGCGAGGGCGACGACCGGACCGTCGGTCTCGTCGCCGAGGGCGTCGGCCCGGATGGCATCGCCGATCGCGGTCGCGGTCCACGCGAGGGCCCAGCCGGGGACATCGCGTGCGCTCGCCTCGCGATCGAGGACGGCCGCCCACGTGCGCTGGACCTCGGCCGGGGGCTTCGCCGGGTCTCCGCGGGCGACGATCGCCGCCGCGCGCGGGACCGAGCGGATCGGGTCGTCGAGCTCGGTCGGCGGCCCGTCGGGACCGACGACGGCCGCGAGCGCCTCGCCGTCGAGGGGAACCTCGCCGAGCCGGACGAGCGCCCCGACGAGCTCGACCGCGCGTCGCCGCGCGACCGAGTCGCCCGTCCGCGCCGCGGCGATCGCGGCCTCCGCCGCGTCGCTCGTCCGGGCGAGGGCGGCGCCCGTCCGCGGCTGCTCGAGCATCACCGCCGCCTCGAGGAGGAGCGCCTGGCGGGTCGGCGAGAGCTCGTCCGGGCGGGTCGCGGCGACCTCGGTCATCGCGGCGATCCGTGCGGCGACCGCGTCGGACGCGGCGCGCTCGTTCGATCGCAGATGCGCGACGAGTCGGCCGAGCGCCTCGTCGTCGGCGAGGACATCGAGCGCTCCGCGCGTCGGGGCTCGCGCGTGGAGGTCACTCGCGCCGGTGGTGTCGGTCGCCCCGGCAGGGCGGGCGGCCTCGGCGCGCGACGTCAGGACGACGGCGCGCCCGCCGAGCCCGATCGCGCCGATCATCGCCGCGCTCGCCACCACCGCCGCGCCTGTGACGTGGCGCCGGACGTGGGTCTGGATGCGGGCGGGGAGCTCGGGCCGCGCCACGAGCGTCGTGCTCGGGCGTCCGGCGAGCCAGCGCTCGAGGTCGCGGGCGAGCGCGGCTGCCGAGCGGTGTCGACCGTCCGGGTCGCGTCGCAGGGCGCGCCGGCAGATCGCGTCGAGCTCGGGCGGGATCCGGGGGCTGACCGAGCGCGGGCGCGGCTCCGGGCCGAACCGGATCGCGTAGAGGAGCGGCCCGATCTCGCGGTGCTCGTGGGGCGGTCGGCCGGTCAGCGCGGCGAAGAGGACGGCGCCGAGGCCGTAGACGTCGACCGGCGGGCCGATCGAGCGGTCGCGTCCCGCGAGCTGCTCGGGCGCGAGGAACGCCGGCGTGCCGACGAGGGTGCCGTTCGGGGTGAGGCTGCTCGCGAACCGGTCGAAGGCGATGCCGAAGTCGACGACGCGCGGGCGACCGCGGCGATCGACGAGGATGTTCGTCGGGCCGAGGTCGCGGTGGAGGACGCCGCGGCGGTGGCAGTGCTCGATCGCGCGGGCGCAGGCGGCGACGATGCGCGCCGCTCGCCGATGCGGCAGCGGGCGTCCGTCGACGATCCGCGCGAGGGGACGTCCGCCCTCGACGAGGTCCATCGCGTACCACGGGACGCCGCGCTCCACCCCCGCGGCGCGGAGCCCGACGATCGTCGGGTGCGCGCCGACGCGGGCGAGCACCTCGGCCTCGCGCCGGAACCGCCTGGCGACGCCCGGGCCGGGTCGGGCGACCTTGAGGGCGTGCTCCTCGCGCGTCTCGTCGTGCCGGGCGCGGTAGACGGTGCCCATTCCACCGCGGCCGAGGCGATCGACGACGACGTAGGGCCCGAAGCGAGCGGGGCGACCGCTGCGTCTTCTCGACCGTGATGCCATGGCTCTCCCTCTCGTCGAGACGGGCCCTCCACCCCGTCCCGGCTCTGCGTGCCTCGCTCCTCGCGTAGTGCACGCGGCGCGCCAAAAGGCGGCGCTCGAGGAGGCTGGGGATCTAACGTTCGGGGGATCACGACGTCGTGACATCGCGATTCTCGCGGAGCGTCAACGACCGGAGACGGCGCCCCGGCGCGGCGTTCTGCGCACGTCGTTCCCGATCACGCGAAGGCCGGCTTTACAGGCGGGACGAGTGCGCGCTCAGTTGCCGAGGCGCGCGAGGCGCTCCTGTGCGTCGCGCTGGCGGGCGGGGACGAGGTTGAGCCGGACGGCCTGCCGCAGGTCGCGCCGGGCGGCGTCGAGGTCGGGCGGGTTCGACTCCATCCGGACGATCCCTCGCCGGTAGAGCGAGACCGCGATGCGCGGATACCTGGCGAGGACCCAGTCGAACTCCCGGATCGCGCCCTCGGCGTCGCGTAGCGTCTCCCAGCGGATCCGGCCGAGGTAGTGACGCGTCTCCCAGCGTTTCGGGGCCGTCGCGGCGACCTGCGCGAGCAGGTCGAGCCCGCGCGCGGCCTCGCCGCGCAGGCCGAGGACGAGGCCGAGGATCTCGACCGCCGCGAGGGCGTTGTTCGAGACGCGGCACGCCCGCTCGGCGTCGCGGAGGGCGCCGTCGAGGTCGTTGCGCTCGAGGCGGAGCTCGGCTCCCTCGATCCACGTCGCGACGATGCTCTCGTCGAGCTCGCCCGCCCGGGCGTGAAGCTCGATCGCTCGATCCCGGTCGCCGAGGCGCCGGACGGCGACGGCGAGCCAGTACCACGCCTCGGCGTCGTCGGGGGCCAACTCGGTCGCCCGGGTGAGGCAGGCCTCGGCCTGACCGGGATTCTGGTTGTGGATCTCGGCGATGCCGAGGTCGCGCCAGATCGTCGCCGACTCCGGTTCGAGGAAGGACGCTTGCCAGAGGTCGGACTTGCCGCGCTCGATCCATCCGCTCGGCGGGTTCCGGAGCCCGGCATCCACGGCGGCGTTCCCTCGGCGGTGCCAGATCTCGGCGTCGCCCGGGCGGCGAGAGAGCGCGGCCGTGAACGCGCCGATCGCCGCATCGAGCTCGCCCCGACCGAGATGGACGCGGCCGAGCTCGACGAAGACGTCGGCGTGCGCCCGGAGCTGGCGAGCCCGGTCGAGGTCGCGGAAGGCGTCGTCGAGGATTCCCTTCTCGCGAAGGACGCGGCCCCGGGCGAGCCACGTTCGCCAGTCGCGCGGGTCGATCTCGATCGCGGTCTGGAAGGCGGCGATCGCCTGGTCGCGCTCCTCCCGTCCGGCGTGGATCTGGCCGCGCCCTCGCCACGCGCGCGCCGAGCGCGGCGTCAGGGCGAGCGCGGCCGAGAGCTCCTCGGTGGCGCCGTCGAGCTGCCCTCGGCGAACGAGCGCCTCCCCTCGAGTCTCGTGCTCGCTCGCCGTCGCGGGGACGAAGCCGGGCGCGAGGATCAGCTCGTCGTGGAAGGGCGCGACGCGCCGCCAGAACGAGTCGGGCGCGCCGCGGAAGAAGCGCGTCGCCTCGACGATGCGCGTCGCCCGCTCGCCTCCTATCCGACACAGCGCGATGGCTGGCTCGGTCGCGCGGGCGTCGTCGAACTCCGAGGAGAGATGCCGGGCGAGCGCCGGGAGGGCGCGGTCGGCGACGCCGATCCGTCCCAGGACGCGGCAGCAGAGCTCGGCCTGGGCGAGGGTGCCCTCCCCGAGCGCGTGAGCCTGAGCGTAGGCGAGGGCGTTGTCGCCGATCACGATCAGGCCGGCCCGCTCCCGGAGGTGGGCCTCGACCCGCTCGCGCGCTCGTCTCAGCAATGAGGTGTCGGCGTCGCGCGGCGCTTCCCCGGATTCGTGCGCCGACCAGGATCGCTCGAGCGCGTCGACGACGCCGGTGAGTCGAGCCTCGCCGGCCGCTCGCTCCGCCTCGGTCGGCTCGATCGCGGCCGTGTACGCCGCCCGGGCGGTCGCCCGCATCCGGTCGGTCACATCGTCCAGGGCGGCGGCGATCCTCGCGACGGTGTCCGCGTCCTGGTGACGGGAGACGCGCTCGACCGCGATGCGGAGCCCGTCGGGGCGACGGAGGAGACTCCCGTCGAGCGCGTCGGCGAGCGACTGCTCGATCGTCCGGACCCGCTCCCGGTCCCTCGCGCGCCGGGCCGTCTCGAGCTCGTCGAGGGCGGCCGACACCTCGTCCGCGGTCGCAGCGTCGGCGACGGCCCGGGCGCGCTCGAACGCGCTCGCCGCGACGCTCCACTGCTCGGTCAATCGCGCGGTGTGGCCAAGGGCGATCGCCGCGCGGATGACCGCGGCGCGCGCGGCCGGGTCGTCGACGAGGCCGTGGAGGCGCTGCGCGGCGAAGAGGGCGTCGAGGCCGGTGGCGAGGACGACGTCGTCGCTCGCCGCCCGGCCCGAGGTGCCCTCGGCGCGGTCCGCCATCACCTCCTCGAACCGATGCCAGGCGGCGTCTGCGGCCTTCGAGGCTTCGAGGAGGCTCTCGGTCCGGTGCTCGGCCGCCGCGCGCTCCCGCTCCGACGCGGCGACGATCGACAGGCCGAGCAGGGCGACCGGCACGACGGCCGCGACCACGCCGGCGACGATCGCCGCGGCGAGGCGGGCGGGGTGGCGCCGGGCCCAGCGTCGGGCGCGGGCGGTCTTCCCGAGGGGACGCGCGAGGATCGCCTCGCCCTGATCGAACCGCTGGAGCTCGGCGGCGACCTCGGCCGCGGTCGCGTAGCGGGCGGCCGGGTCCTTCTCGAGGCACCGGAGCGCGATCGTCTCGAGGTCGGCGTGGATGCTCGGGTCGATCTCGCGAGGGAGGCGCGGATCCTCGGAGAAGACCTGTCGGAGCACCTCGAGGATCGTCTCGCCGTCGAACGGCGGACGCCCGGTCAGGGCGCGGTAGAGGATCGCGCCGAGGCCCCAGACGTCGGCGGTCGGGCCGACGCGGCTCGCGGCGCTCGCCTGCTCGGGCGCCATGTAGGCCGGCGTCCCGACGATCTGGCCGGTGATCGTGAGCTTCGTGTCGGTGCCGTCGATCGAGCGGGCGAGGCCGAAGTCGACCAGATGCGCCGCCCCGTCGGCGTCGACGAGGACGTTGTGGGGTTTCAGGTCGCGGTGGATGATCCCCTCGTCGTGAGCGTAGGCGAGGGCGCGGGCGACCTCGCGGACGATCGCGGCCGCGCGGCGCGGCGACACGGGCTCGCTCTCGAGGAGGTCCTCGAACGATCGGCCGCGGACGAGGTCCATCACGAGGTAGGGGCGGCCGTCGATCTCGCCGACCTCGTGCACGGCGACGATCCCCGGATGGCGGAGTCGCGCCGCGGCGCGCGCCTCGCGAATGAACCGCTCGTAGTCCTCCGAGGCCCGGAGCCCGCCGGGGAGGGCGAGCTTGATCGCGACCTCGCGACGCAGGCCGGGGTCGGTCGCGTGGAGGACGACGCCCATCCCGCCCCGGCCGAGCTCGGCGAGGACGTGGTAGCGGCCTATCTGCTGGTAATCCATCGGGTACCCACGATGGTACCTACTTCGCGAGGAAGGCGTCGAGGGCGGAGCCGGCTTGTCGGCGGACCTTGCCCTGAACGATCGGCGACCAGCCGAGGAGGACGCCGGCCGGCCCGAGCGCCATCCGCGTCCAGCGCCAGAGGCCGAAGACGTCGTGGTGTTCCGCGATGAGACCGTCGCGGAACACGAACGAGGCGGTGATGACGTTCTTCACCTTCCGGCCGGTCGCCGCGAAGGTGTAGTCCGCCTCCCAGCGGGCTCCGCCCTTGGCGTCGTCGGCGGTGACGTCCGAGAAGCGGATCACCAGATCCTTCGCGCGCCCGCAGAGCATCCGCCACATCCCCTTCGCCCGGTCTCCCCGCAGCTCGGGGAAGACCGGGTCGGAGAAGAGGACGTCGTCCGCGTAACAGGCGACCATTCCCTCGGCGTCGTGCTTCGCGAAGCTCTCGTAGAAGCGGGTGACGAGCTCGGCGTTGGCGTGGGCCACCGTCGCCGCGCTCGCTAGAGCTGACCGGCGAGCGCGGTCTTGCAGGCGCTCACCAGCTCGAGCGGCGTCTCGTAGCGGTCGTCGGGCTTCTTCGCCATCCCGGCGGCGAGGACGCCGATCAGGGTGATCGGCAGATCGGGCCGGAGCGCGAGCGGATCCGGCGGGCCCTCGGCCTCGATCGCGGCGGCGATCTGCTCCTTCGGCATCCCCTCGAACGGCGGCTTGCCGGTGAGGAGCTCGAAGAGGGTGGCGGTCAGGCTGTAGACGTCGCTCTTGGCGGTGAGCTCCCCGCCCGCGATCGCCTCGGGCGACTGGTAGCTCGCCGCGCCGGCCGACTGCCCCGGGCGGTACGAGGCCTTCGCCCCGTGCGTGACCGCGAGGCTGAAGTCGGAGAGATAGCAGTCGCCGCTCTCCTCCACGAGGATGTTCCGCGGGTTCACGTCGCGGTGGATCATCTTGTGGTGGTGGGCGTAGGCGAGGGCGCGACCGATCTGGTAGATCGACGCGAACGTCCGCTCCATCGTCGGGATGCCCTGCTTGATCTCGTCGTGGAGCGAGCCGCGGTCGGCGTAGCGCATGACGAGGAAGTAGGTGTCGGCGTGGCTGCCCGCGTCGTAGATCGGGAGGATGTGCGGGTGCTCGAGGCGGGCCATCGCCCGGAGCTCGATCCCGAACTGCGACGCCGACTCCTTGCTGTCGCCCATGATGGCGGGGAGGAAGGCCTTCACCGCGACGTCGCGCTGCATGATGCGGTCGAAACCGAGGAAGACCTGCGCCGCGCTTCCTTCGCCGATCAGCTGGTGGAGGTCGTACCGGTTCCCGAGGGTCTGTCCGGACTTCATCGCGCTGTCGTTCCTCCGGGTTGTCCCGAGTCGTGGGCGTGGGCCGCGCGGGGCGCTCTCCCGCGCGCGAGGGCGGCGATGATACACGGATTCGGCGCGACGAGAAGCGCCCCGGGGGAGGCTCGGGCGACCGCTCCGGCCGGCCGGCCGAAACTCCGACACGGAGCCCGGGTCTGGCGCGTCCTAAGGTCACCGAACCCACTCCGCTCGCCGGTCCGTCGCGCGCATCCTCAGGCGCCTCGGGCCCTCCGGCGGCGGCCAGCCGAGCCCGATCGAGGGACCCAAAGGACCCATGCCCCGCCCGCACCCGACCTCGCTCCAGGTCCGCCTCCACGGCGACAGCCCGCCCCGGACCCGCGCCGCCGACGCCGTTCTTCGCGAGACGGAGGCTCGCGGCCTCGTCCACAGCCGCGCGATCCGGCGCACGGTCGATGACGGGCTCGATCACGAGACGCTCGAGGCGCTCGTCGCCGCCGCCGCCGGCGCCCGCGTGCGCCTCTCGATGGCGTCGGAGGTGCCGCGCCAGGCGTCGATGCTCTTCGTCCGGAACGATGCGGTCATCGATGTGTACCGGAAGTACTCGTCCGTCATGATCGACGTCTGGGCTCGCTACGGGGCCGCGGCCGCCGCGCTCGCCGAGCGCATCCGCGACGCCCTCCCGGCGCCCACCCAGCCCGCCGAACCCGACCTGGTCGGCGTTCGGTTCTGGCTGCGCGACCGGTCGGACGGCGCGGCCAGCCACGTGAAGCTCCTCTCCTGCCCGACCTGGGAGGAGATCGAGGGCAACTACGCCTCCCGCTCCGGTCGAGGCGTCGAGCGGCTGATCCAGACGGTGCAGCCCGACGAACGGGGCAAGATCGTCTTCTGGCACGGACCGCCGGGGACCGGCAAGACGTGGGCGATCCGGGCGCTGCTGCGCGCCTGGAAGGACCGGGCGACCCTCGAGGTGATCACCGACCCCCGCAGCTTCTTCGGCGACGTCGCCTACATGCAGAACGTGCTCCTCAACGACCCCGGCGGCCGGGGCGGGCCGCCTCGACCGGCGTCGCCCGCCAATGGCGCGAGCCCGACCGAGGGAGGACCGTTCGACGGCGAGGAGCGGTTCCGCCTGTTCGTGATGGAGGATGCCGCCGACCTCGTCATCGCCGGCTGCCGGAACGATCAGGGCTTCGGTCGGTTCCTCAACGTGACCGACGGCCTGATCGGCCAGGGGCTGCGGACGGTCTTCCTCCTGACCGCGAACGAGGCGGTCGGACAGATCGACCCGGCGCTCCTCCGCCCCGGACGTTGCCTCCAGGTGCTCGAGTTCGGCGAGCTCGAGCGGGCGGCGGCGCGGAGGTGGCTCGACGAGCGCGGCGCGGTCGACGCGTCGATCCCCGATCCGGCCACGGTGGCGGCGCTCTACGCGTCGCTCCAGGCCGATGACGCTCCGGCGGTCGAGCAGACCGCGTCGCGGGTCGGGTTCTGATCCAAGGAGGAGGACGGCCGGGACGGGAACGAAGCGATCGGTCGGTGGAGGCGCGGGGCGCGTCAGTGGTCCTCAGGCGAGATGGCCGGACAAGCCCCGCGTCTCCTCGGCTGACTCGCGGCGCTCGTGTTCCTGGAACAGACGGAAGAGAGCTCACGCAAAGGCGCAAAGACGCAAAGGGTCGTTGCTCCGAGCCGAGATCTGGATCGGGTGGAGCTCCTTGGCGCCTTTGCGCCTTTGCGTGAGATTCCGTCGTTCCTGGAATGGCTTCCGCAGACCCGAGTCAGACCGCATCCGCCGTGATGTAGGTCCACAGAGCCTGGAAGCTGCTCCGCCCCTCGAAGACCCGCTCCATCGAGCGCGCGATCAGGGCGAGCCGCGTCGCCACCGCCGCCTCGTCGGGCTCCTCGCCCTCCACTCGCCGCGACCCGCCGACCCATCCGAGCACCCCCTCGTGGTAGGCGCTCAGGAACTCGTACCACTGGTCGACGTGCGCCTCGATCGGGAGGTGGGTCACCTCGCGGACGGCGAATCCCGCCGCCTCGATCCGCTCGAGGTAGTGGTCGATCGGGCGGACGGGGAGGAAGAACTTCTCTCGGATGGCGTCGTGCTTCCTCATCCGGGCGGCGTCGTCGAGCACCGCCCGGTGCGCCGCGAGGGTGTCGTCCTCGCGGACGATCTCCATCGCGGCGGCGTGGATCGCGTCGACCGTCTCGTCGATGATCCACGCGCCCGCCGGCGTGTAGGGCATCCCGACGTTGCCGCTCTGGATGAACGCGCGGCCCCCCTCGCGGAGCGTCTCGCGCCACGAGCCGAGCGTCTCCGCCAGATCGTAGTAGAGGTGGATCGCGTTCGTCGAGACGACGGCGTCGAGGCCGCGCGCGAGGAGCGGCTCGCCGAGCACCTCCTGGAGGAGCTGGAGTCGCTTCTCGGCCTTGAGATACCGGATCAGGCGGAACGCCATCCGCGGGTGGCGGCCGAGCTTCTCGACGGCGAGGCGGAGAAACTTCGGGCTGCTGTCGGCGATCAGGATCCCGAAGTCGCGCTCGGCGACCTCCTCGAGGATCCGGCCCGCGAGGATGCCGGTACCGCCCGAGTAGTCGAGGACGAGGTGGCCCGGGCGGACGAACGCAGCGACGTCGGCGATCGTCCGGTCGAGGTTCCGGTACCAGCCGTGGTCCTCGACGGTGTCGTACTTGAGGGCGAGCTCCTCGACCGGGCTGTTCACCCAGTCCTCGTCGGGGACGCGCTTCCAGTCGGTCGGCCAGCCTCGGAACATGGTCGTCTCTCTCAGTCTTCGGGGGTCTCTTCGAGGATGATGACATCGCCGGTCTCCCCCGCCACCACGATGATCTCGGCGCGCCCGTCGCCGTCGAGGTCGGCGGTGCGGAGCTGCGTCGGCGTCGCGGGGAGGACGTGGCGGCCCTCGACGCGTCCGGTCTCCGGATCGATGGCGACGAGGAGGGGCGGGTCGTCGGCGACGGCGCTCTCCGGGCGGCTCGCGCCGGCGTCGTCGACGAGCGGCGGCGCGGTGCCGATCAGGACGTGGCGCCGCGGCCAGCCCTCGGTGTCGAGGAGCGCCCAGGAGCGGGCCCAGCCCGGGATGGCGGCCTCGTCGACGCGCTCGCCCCGGGCGCTCCGGAACACCCGCAGGGTCGACCGGCCGCGGGGAAGGCCGCCCGCGAAGATGAGGTCGCTCTCCCCGTCGCGGTCGACGTCGGCGAACCCCTCGACGTGCGGGAAGGCCGGGATCAGCGCCGGGGCGAACCGGACGTCGCCGGCCCGCGACTCGACGATGACGACCCGCGTGGCGTAGGAGCTCCCCTCGGGGCCGCGCCGGTAGGACCAGCCGAAGAGAACCTCGCCCCGGCCGTCCCGGGAGACGGCGAGCTCGATCCGGCGTCGGAGCGGGACGAGGTCGATGTCGAGCGGCAGGACGGTCGACCACACCTTGCGCATCGCGCGCGCTCCGTCCGGCGCCGCCGGCGTGTCCGGGTCGGGACCGAACGCGGCGAGGAAGAGCTGGTGGTGGACCACGAACGATTCGCACGCGCCGTCGCCGTCGATGTCGATCGGCAAGAGCCGCTTGTGGACGTTGCGGTCTCCCCGCCACGGACCGGCCGGGGCGGCGCCGTCGCGCCGGCGGCCGACGAGGTCGCTCAGCCCGACGAGGTGCTCCTCGGGGACGAGCTCGAAGAGGCGGCGACCGCCGGCGGTGTCGAGGCCGGTGATCCTCGCTGGCGAGCGGTCGTCCTGGACGAAGGCGAGGCCGGCCCGGCCGGAGCGGTCGGCGTCGAGGGGGCAGGCGGACCACGGCGCGTGCGGGCCACCCGGACGGTCCCCCAGACCGAACGCGTTCGTCGCCTGCCCCGTCCGGCCGTCGAGCCACGCGATCACCGGCCCGCGGTGCTTCCCGGCGCACACGCCGATGACGACCCGGACCGAGCCGTCGGGGAGGTCGACCACCATCGGGGACGCCTCCGCGTTCGCCGGACCGCCGAAGCGCCAGAGCTCGTGGCCGTCCTTCCCCGAGATCGCGACGCACACCGCGTCGAGCGGCCAGGCCCCGCCGTCGTGGACGTTCACGATCAGGTCGGCGATGGCGTCGCCGTCGAGGTCGTGGACCGCGGGCGGCGCGCCGATCCAGGCGCCGAGCGAGGCGCGCGCCCGTATCCGGAGCCCGGCGGGGAGCTCGGCAGAGAGGCGCGCCTGGTGGGGCCGGGCGGGGTGAGCCGCGAGCTCCAGGACGACCGGGCGGCGGAGCGGCGCGCTCACCTCCACCGCGTAGCTCCCGAGGGGGAGCCGGGTGCGGAGCGGGGCGGCGAGCCGGTCGATCGGCGTCCCGTCCTCGGCGACGGCCGGCGTCCCCGACCGGGTGCGGATCGTCACCCGGGCGCCCTCGGTCGCCTCGACGACGACCGGCACGTGGAGCTCGCGGCGGACCTCGACCTCGTCCTCGTCGGGCGGCAGGACGATCGGGACGGCCAGCTCCACCCCCCCGCGGATGAAGGTGAGTCGCCGGGTCCCGGTCGGGACCGGGACGACGAGCGGCCCGCCGCGGCCGACCGTCCCGAGGACGCGGTCGCCGGCGCGGACCTCGACGTCGTCGGCGTCGACCACGATCGAGACGCGCGCCGTCGGGGTCGGGCGGAGGACGACCGCGGCCGCGCCGGCGAGGAGCACGGCGAGCGCCGCCGCGACGAGGGCCGCCCGGACGGGGAACGCGCGCCGGCTGCGCTCGCCCCGGAGGGCCGCGTCGATCGCGTCGGCGAGGGCGCCGGCGCTCTCGAACCGCCGGGACGGCGCCTTCTCGAGGGCGCGGAGGCAGACGCGCTCGAGCTCGTCATCGACGCACGACCGGTGCGCCCGGACCGGGGCGGGTCGCTCGCGCAGGATCCGGGCGAGGATGTTCGCGATCGAGCCCTCCTCGGAGAACGGCGGGCGCCCCGCGAGGACGTGGTAGAGGGTCGCGCCGAGGCCGTAGACGTCGGAGCGCTCGTCGTAGGGGCCCCCGCTGATCTGCTCGGGCGCCATGTAGGCGATCGTTCCGGTGAGGCCGCGGTCGCGGGTTGCGGTGAGGCGCTCCTCCTCGTTGCCCGAGAGGAGGGCGACGCCGAAGTCGATCAGGAGCGGCTCGCCGGTGTCGTCGCGGACGATCACGTTCTCGGGCTTGAGGTCGCGGTGGAGCACCCGCTGGTCGTGGGCGTGGTCGACCGCCCGGGCGACCTTCGCGACGAGGCGGGCGCCGCTCCGGGCGCCGAGGTCGCCCCCGTCGAGCGCGTCGGAGAGTGACCGGCCCTCGATGAGCGGCATCACGACGTACGGACGCCCGTCGGGGCCGCGCCCCGTCTCGTGGACGCCGCAGATGTTGGGATGGCGGAGGCGGGCGACGACCTGCGCCTCCCGCTCGAAGCGGGCGAGGGCCGTCCCCGAGCAGTCGGCCGTGATCCGCTTGATCGCCACGTCGCGGCGCAGGTCGGGGTCCCACGCCCGATGGACCGCCCCCATCCCGCCGCGGCCGAGCTCGCCCCGGACGAGGAACCGCCCGAGGACGAACGAGCCGGCGGGCCGCCCATCGGCGGGGTCGCTCGGCGACACGGGCCCGGGTCCCCTCCGATCCCCCTACGCCACCGTCGTCGCCGGCTCGCGCGCCGGCTCGAGCTCGCTGATCGTGCCCTTGGGGATGACCTTCCAGAAGCGCTTCATCGTCTCGTCCCAGTCGGCCAGGATCCGGTCCGCCCGCGGGCTGCCCGTCTTGGCGAGGTGGAGCTCGATGAGGTCGCGGAGCTCGTCGAGGTCGGCGCCGGCCGGCCGGACGAGCTCCACCGTCTCGTGGTTGCAGCGATTGTTCGGGAACCGCTCGAGGTCGTCGAGGACGTAGGCGACGCCGCCGGTCATCCCGGCGCCGAAGTTGCGTCCGGTCGGGCCGATCACCACGACGACGCCGTTCGTCATGTACTCGCAGGCGTGGTCGCCCGTCCCCTCGACGACGGCTCGTCCGCCGCTGTTGCGCACGCCGAAGCGCTCGCCGACCAGGCCGCGAATGAGCATCGCTCCGCCGGTCGCCCCGTAGAGGCAGGTGTTGCCGATGATGAGGTCCTTCTCCGTCTCGCGGGGCGTGTCCGAAGGCGGGATCACCACGATCTCGCCGCCGTTCATGCTCTTGCCGACGTAGTCGTTCGCCTCGCCCCGGAGGACGAGCCGCATCCCGTTCGCGCAGAACGCGCCGAAGCTCTGGCCGGCCGTCCCCTCACAGAAGACCTCGACGGTCCCCGCCGGGAGGCCCTTCTCACCGTGGCGCTGCGCGATCTCGCCGGCGACGCTCGCGCCGATCGTCCGATCGAGGTTGGTGATCTTGTAGCGCATCTTCACGGGGACGCCCGACTCGACCGCCGCTCTCGCGTGGCGGACGAGCCGGTCGTTCAGGCACTCGGGCGGCTTGGTGTTCCGCTCCCACACCCGGTGACGGGTCACGCCGGCGGGCGGCGGGGCGATCAGGGGCGAGAGGTCGAGGAGGGCCGCGTCGGCGGGCGCGTTCGCGGGGAGCGACATCTCGAGGAGGTCGGCCCGCCCGATCACCTCGTCGATCGTCCGGACGCCGAGCTGCGCCAGGATCTCGCGGACCTCCTGGGAGACGCCGTTGAGGTACTGGATCAGGTTCTCGGGCGTGCCGTCGAACTTCTTTCGCAGCTCCTCGTCCTGGGTCGCGATCCCGACCGGGCACCGGTTGGTGTGGCACAGCCGGACGTAGCGGCAGCCGAGCGCGATCAGGGCGGCCGTCCCGAAGTTGTACTCGTCGGCGCCGAGCATCGCGGCGACGACGATGTCGCGGCCGGTCTTGAGGCCGCCGTCGGTGCGGAGGGTGACCCGCTCGCGGAGCCCGTTGAGCATGAGCACCTGCTGCGCCTCGGCCAGGCCGAGCTCCCACGGGCTCCCGGCGTGACGGACTGAGGCGAGCGGCGACGCGCCGGTCCCGCCGTCGTGGCCGCTCACCAGGATCACGTCGGCGAGCGCCTTCGCGACGCCGGCGGCGATCGTGCCGACGCCGACCTCGGCGACGAGCTTCACCGTCACCTTCGCCGACGGGTTCACCTGCTTGAGGTCGTAGATGAGCTGGCTCAGGTCCTCGATGCTGTAGATGTCGTGGTGCGGCGGCGGCGAGATCAGGGTCATGCCCGGGACCGCCCGACGCAGCCGCGCGATCAGGCTGGTCACCTTGTGGCCCGGGAGCTGCCCGCCTTCGCCCGGCTTGCTCCCCTGGGCCATCTTGATCTCGATCTCGCGCGCGTGGCGGAGGTACTCGGGCGTGACGCCGAACCGACCGCTCGCGACCTGCTTGATCCCGCTGTTCTTGCTGTCGCCGTTCGGGAGGGGGTAGAAGCGCGCCGCGTCCTCGCCGCCCTCGCCCGTGTTGCTCAGGCCGCCGATCCGGTTCATCGCGATGGCGAGGGTCTCGTGGGTCTCCGGCGAGAGCGCCCCCAGCGACATGCCGGCCGTCGTGAAGCGACGGCGGATCGCCTCGATGGGCTCGACCTCGTCGATCGGAACGCCGCCCTGCGTCCGCTTGAACGCGAGCAGGTCGCGCGGCGCGATCGGCGGGTGGCGGTGGGCGGCCGCCGAGAAGGCGGTGAAGTTCGCGGGGCTCGAGTCGCGCTTGAACCGCAGGATCGCGCGCTGGACGGGCGGGCTCCAGGCGTGCGGCTCGCCGCCCTTCTTGAACCGGTAGATCCCGAGGTCCTCGGGCTCGCGCTCCTCGGGGCTCGACCAGGCCTCGTCGTGGCGGGCGAGGGCGTCCCGGGCGATCTCGTGCCAGCCGATGCCGCCGAGGGGGGAGGGCGTTCCGGCGAAGGAGCGGGCGATCACCTCGCGGCCGATGCCGAGCGCCTCGAAGATCCGCGCCCCCCGGTAGCTGCCGAGGACGCTGATCCCCATCTTCGCCATCACCTTGAGGAGCCCCTTGTGGATCGCGCTGCGGTAGCGGTCGAGCGCCGCCTGCTCCGCCTCGGGGCCGTCGCCGCCCCAGCGGGCGGCGATCGTCCGGTAGGCGAGGTAGGGCACGATCGCGCCGGCGCCGTAGCCGATCAGGGTCGCGACCTGGTGGACGTCACGCGGCTCGCCCGACTCGGCGATGACGCTCGCCCGCAGCCGCTTCCCGACGCGGAGCAGATGCGTCGTCACGGTGCCGACGGCCAGGAGGATCGGGATCGGCGCGCGCTTCGCGTCGACGAGCCGGTCGGACAGGACGAGCAGCTCGCAGCCCGCGTCGACGGCCTCCTCCGCCTCGTTGCAGATCGCGTCGAGGCGATCGAGGAGCGCCGCCGTCCCGCCCTCGGCGTCGAACAGGATCGAGATCGTCCGGATCGAATCCTCGCCCCAGGCCTCGCGGGCGTGGGCCAGGTCGGCGTCCGAGATGACCGGCCCGGCGAGCTGGAGCTGGCGGGCGTGGTCGGCCGTCTCGCTCAGCCAGTTCCGCCGCCGGCCGAGGTTGCAGACGAGCGACATCACCGCGCGCTCGCGGATCGAGTCGATCGGCGGGTTGGTGACCTGGGCGAAGCGCTGCTTGAAGTAGCTCGGGAGGAGGCGCGCTCGCGTGGACAGGACCGAGAGCGGGGCGTCGTTGCCCATCGATCCGGTCGGCTCCTTGCCCTCGGTCGCCATCGGCTCGAGGACGAGGCGGATCTCCTCGCTGCTGTAACCGAAGGCGATCTGCTGGCGGGCCAGCCCGGCGTTGCACTCGCCGGGCACCACGCGCACCTCGATCGGCAGCTCGGGGATCTTGACCATCTTGTCGCGGATCCAGTCCCGGTACGGCTTCCGCGCGGCGAGCTCCTGCTTGATCTCCTTGCCCTTGATCAGCCGCCCCTCGACGAGGTCGACGACGAGCATGTGGCCCGGCCCGATCCGACCCTTCTCGACCACCTCGGTGTCGTCGAGGTCGAGGAGGCCGACCTCGCTGCCGAGGATGATGAGGCCGTCGCGGGTGACCTTGTAGCGGGCGGGCCGGAGGCCGTTGCGGTCGAGGGCCGCCCCGACGACGTTCCCGTCGCCGAAGATCAGGGCGGCCGGCCCGTCCCACGGCTCGTTCAGGCAAGCGCTGAACTCGTTGAACGCCTGGACGCTCTCGTTGAAGACGGCGTGGGCGCGCCACGCCTCGCGGATGAGCATCGCGACGCAGTGGTGGAGGGGGCGCCCCGACAGGGCGAGCAGCTCGAGGACGTTGTCGAGGCTCGCGCTGTCGCTCGCGCCCTCGGTGATGATCGGCTCGAGGTAGCGGACGTCGTCGCCCCAGATCTCCGAGGCGATCTCGGGCTCGCGGGCGCGGGTCCAGTAGCGGTTGCCCTGGATCGTGTTGATCTCGCCGTTGTGCGCGCTCATCCGGAACGGCTGGGCGAGCTGCCAGTTCGGGAACGTGTTCGTGCTGTAGCGCTGGTGGAAGATCGCGTAGCGGCTCTGGAGGTCGGGGTTCAGGAGGTCGGGATAGAAGTCCGACAGCGTCTTCGACTGCATCAGCCCCTTGTAGACGATCGATCGACACGAGAACGAGACGATGTAGAGGCCGGTGTCGACGCTCCAAGCGGCGCGCGCCTCGATCTCCCGACGCGTCACGTAGAGCTGCCGGTCGACGTCGATCGGCTCGGTGCCCGCCGGGAAGCGGATCAGGAGCTGCTCGATGGCCGGCAGGGTCGCGAGCGCCTTCTCGCCGAGGACGGCGATGTCGCGCGGGACCGGGCGCCAGACGAACCGCGAGAGGCCGCGCTTGAGGAGCACCTCCTCGACGAGGCTCTTGAACGCCGGGTAGGCGCCGGTGCCGGCCGGCGGCAGGAAGAAGACGCCGACGCCGATCGGCCCGTCCGGCGCGGCGAGCCGCGTCAGGCGAGCGTACTCCTGCTGGAAGAACGGGGTCGGCACCTCGAAGCTCAGCCCGGCGCCGTCGCCGGTCAGCTCGTCGGACGCGATCGCCCCGCGGTGGGCGACGCATCGGACGGCGTGGGCCGCCCGCTCGATGATCGAGTGCTCGGCGCGGCCCGAGATGTTCGCGACGAACCCGACACCGCAGCCGTCGTGCTCGAAGCTGGGGTCGTAGAGGGGCGCGGAGGTCGCATCGATCATCGGTCTGCTCAGTCCTCTCGGAGGGACAGATACCATTCGCCGTCGGACTTGGCGAACTTCACGGTCTGGTTGCCGACGCGCGCGGTGGCGCGCGTCCCATCGTTCACGAGGACGACGAGGGCGCCGTCGACGGTCGCGGACGGGCCGAACGGCCCCTGCGACTGGTGCTTCTCCATGTAGTCGGCGAGGTCGCCGAGGAGCGCCTCGCGGTTGCAGCCCTTCAGCCACCTCGGGGCGAACGCGCGCAGGCTGTCGTTGCTGTTCGGGTCGACGTCGCCCTTGGCGATCTCGGCGCGGCTGTGGGCGTGGAGGATGTCGGCGAGGGCGGTCTTGGTCTCGGCGTCCTCGACCGAGGTGGCGACGAGGCCGGCCCGGACGACGATCACGAGGACGAAGACGTCGCGGTCCTCGGGGGCGATGAGGTCGAGCACCCCGCGCAGCCCCTTCTCCTTCTCCACCACCTTCGCCCGCGCGTAGAAGGCATGGATCGCCGCCTCGTCCGGATCCCGCTCTCCACCGCCGGCCGTGCCGTTCGTGCCCGTGCCCGTGCCCGAACCGCTGCTGCTCGGGCCCGCGGGGCCATCGCCGTTCGGGCATCCCGTGATCGGGATGAGCAGCAGGAGGAGCACGATCGGAAGCGCGAGTCCGCGGCGCATCATCGTTCGCCTCCGCCCTCGTTGAGGAACCGCGCCAGAAGGCGATGGAAGTGGTGGACGCCCTGCTCCCGCGAGGGCGAGTAGCGCCCGCGATCGTAGAGCGGGCTGGCGACGCCCCGCTGGCAGCTCTGCACGACGGTCTCGTCCTCGAGCTCGACCTGATCGAGGCCGGCGCCGGCGCCCCGGTCGCGGAGCGACGCGTCCCAGACCCAGCAGAGGTAGCGGACGCGGGTCCGCGCCGGTCCGAGCGGCTCGACGAGGTTCAGCGACAGACCCCACGGGTAGAAGTTGAGCATCAGGTTCGGGAACGCGAACACGTAGTAGCCGCCGACCCGGCTCCCGGCGTCGGGATGGCCCGCGGGGAGGTCGAACGCCGGCTCGCCGTCGGCGGCGATCCCGATCTGGATGCTCGAGAGCTCGAAGAGATCGGTGCGATACCCGCGATAGTCGAGGGTCTTCGCCAGCGCCGGGTGCACCCACGGGATGTGGAACCCCTCGAGGAAGTTGTCGCAGTAGAGGGCCCAGCTCGCGTCGAACTCGAACTCGCGCGCGGTCGCCGGGTCCCAGGTGAGCCGATCGAGGCCGAGCGGCGCGATCCGCTCGGTCACCGGCGCGAGGAGCGCGTCGGGCTCGAAGGCTGGATCGCCGAGCGTGGCCAGGAGGAGCGGCCCCCAGCGGGCCGTCCGGAGGCGCGGCAGGTCGTCATCGCTCGAGGGGAAGCCCTCGCACCCCTCGAAGTCGGGCATCGAGCGGAACCGCCCGTCGAGCTCGAAGGTCCGGCCGTGGTAGCCGCACCGGATCGTCGAGATCGGCCCTGCCTCCTCGATGATGACGTTCCCGCGGTGGGTGCAGACGTTGCTCAGGCAGGCGACCTCGCCGGCGGCGTCGCGGACGGCGAGGAGCGGGACGTCGAGGGTGCCCGGCAGGAGCCGGAGCGGCGCGGCGTGGCCGGGCTCCTGCGGGATCCTCGTCTCCGGCACGAGCTGCCAGGAACGCGCGAAGATCCTCGCGCGGGCGGCGTCGAACCAGGCGGGATCGTGGTAGAACTCGGCCGGGAGGGTTCGGGCGCGCCGGATGTCGGGGTCGATCTCGATCTCGCGCAGCATGGGCCCCTCGCGGACGTCGGGAGAGAATGCCACGGCGCTCGGCCCGGGCGCAAGGCGGACGGCGCGGGGCTTGCCCCGGCTCCGGCGGCGCGGCAACATGCGGACGCCTCGGGGACCGGATCGAACGATGAAGCATCATCTTCCTTTCATCTGCACGGTCATCACGGCGACGGCCCTCCTCGTCGGCACGCTCGGGCAAGGCGTGGGCGAGGTCGCCCGAGCCGACGACCCGGCCGCTCCCGCGCCCGCCGCCGATCGGGCCCTGCGCGAGGCGCTCGAGGACCTCGCCCTCGGCAACCGGCCGGCCGGGCGGCGCGCCCGTCGCTTCATCCTCCGGCATCCCGACGCGCGGGCCGTCCTCGAGGCCGCGAAGCGCGCGGCCTGGGAGGGCGGGGTCGACCGCGCCGCCGACGGCGTCCTCCAGGCGCTCGGCACCGTGAGGCCGCGGCCCGCCCGGGGCGCCGACGAGGTGCGGGCGCTCCTCCGGACGGCGAAGGCGGCCAAGGGCGAGGAGCGGCTCGAGGCGATCGCGGCCCTCGCGGAGTGCCCGGTCGACGCCGCGGTCGCCGGCGCCCTCGTCGGCTTCCTCGAGCACGAGGACCCCGACGTGATCTGGGCGGCCGTCCGGGCGCTCGGGACCGCCGAGGTGAGCGACGCGCTGGTCGACGCGACGGTGAAGCTGCTCGGCCGGACGCTCGAGGCGGGGCGCGATCCGGGCGACGTCCTCGCGCTCATCCGGGACAAGGAGCTCGACGCCGCCGCGCCGGCCCTCGTCTCCGCTCTCGAGAGCCCGAAGGCGAAGGAGCACCGGGTCGGGATCGCCCAGACGCTCGAGCCGCTCGTCATCGACGCGCCGACGCTCGCGCGCCTCGTCGCCCTGATCCCGACCCTCGAGCTCGAGGCGGCGCGCACGGTCCTCGCGTGGCTGCCGGCGCTCCACCCCGAGGCCGACCTCGGCCCGATCGCCGCCGCCTTCGGCCGCGGAGACGACGAGCGTCGGGCCGCCCTGCTCGACGCCCTCGCCGGCGCCGAGTCCATCCCGGCCGGGCTCGAGGCCGTCGTCGTCGAGACGGCGCGCGCCGGTCGGTGGGAAGGCGACGCCGACCAGCCGGACGTGGCCGCGATCGGCCTCCTCGCCCAGTCGGCGGACCCGCGCCTGCTCGCGAAGCTCGCGGCGGAGGCGAGCGCCGATCGCGACCGGTTCCTGCGCCTGGCGCGATGGCGACGCGGCGAGGCGGACGTCGCCTTCGCGCTTCGCCGGTCGCTCGACGCCGACGTGGCCCGCGCCGCCGCCGAGGGCGTCGACGCCGAGCGCCTCGAGGCGACGGCCGCGGCGTGGATGAGCTTCGTCGCGGTCGACGACGACCGCGGGCCGCGGGTCACGGCGGCGGCGGCGCTCGCCCTCGCCTACGCCGGCGAGCCCGGCGCGGCCGCCCTTCGGGAGCTCGCCGCCGGTCCGCGCGCGGCCGTCCGCGCCGTCGCGCTCGATGTCCTCGGCGCGATCGAGGACCCCCACGCGGGGAAGGCGGCGCGCGCGGCGCTCGCGGCGGCGCTCGAGGCGGAGCAGCCGGTCGGCGCCGAGGCGGCGGCGGTCGTCCGCCAGACCCCGGTGTCCGACGCCGTCGCCCTCCTCGCGCCGCTCCTCGAGGACGAGAGCGGCGACACGGTGGCGGCCGTCGCGCGCGCCCTCGGGTCGACGGGCGACGCCGAACGCGCCGGTCCGCCTCTCCGCGCGGCGCTCCGGGCCGCGATCACGAGCCGCGAGCTCCGTCCGGTCCCGGCGGCGCCGGGCCGGTCGCCGGCGCCGGCCGAGGCGGCGATCTGCGCCGCGCTGGGCGCGCTCGAGGATGCCGAGGCGCTCGAGCCGCTCGCCCTCGCCGGGATGAACCGAGACGCCGCGATGCGGATCGCGTCGGCGGAGGCCCTCGGGCGGATCGGCGGGACGAACGCCGCCCGCGCCCTGGCCGAGGCGCTCGACGACGGTCACCCGCGCGTCCGCGAGGAGGCGGCCGCCGCCCTCGCCGTCGCCTTCGCCCGCACGGACCGCCCGGTCGCCGAGGCCGCGGTCGGGGTGGTCGCGACGGCCCTCCGTCGCCTCGTCGACGACCCGCTCGCCGGCCTCCACGCAGACCACGTGCCCGAGGCGGCGCAGCGCGACCCCGAGGACGAGGCCTTCGGGATGGCCGCCATCGACCACCGACGCAACCTCGCCGCCGGGCTTCGCCTCCCGGCGGGGCTCGCGCTCCTCGCCGTCGGGGTCGGCGCGGGCGACGAAGAGGCCGCGGCGGCGGGGTGGGCGGCCCTGGCCGAGTACTTCGCGGCGCTCGACGCCGCGATGGAGCGGCAGCGAGGCGGGGGCTGGGGCGGGATGCAGGTCGTCCCGCCGGCCGGTCGCTTTCTGCCCGAGGCCGCCGTCGCGCTCGCGCGCGGGGGCGACCGCCGCGGCCTGCCGTGGCTCGTCCACTTCCTCGACCGGCCGTACCTGCCGGTCTCGGGGCCGGGCGCGCCGGGGTGGGGGCCGCAGGGGTTCCGGCGGGCGAGCTGGCGTCTGGTCGAGGCGCTCCGCGCCGTCGCCGGCGATGCCGGACCGGCCCCGGGGATGACCTTCGAAAAGTTCGCCGACGATCCGTGGCCGACGGTCCGGTCGTGGCGACTCTGGTGGCGCTCCCGCGAGCGGTGAGCGCGTCTCTCTGACGAGGAGAAGGACCGATGGGCGGACGGAACGGACTGGTTACTCGGACGGCGGCGACGGTCGCGCTGCTGGCCCTCATCGTCGGCCTCGCGCCGGTCGCGCGGGCGGACGGGCCGCCCTCCTTCATCCCCGCCGGGGAGACGCCGAGCGAGCCGGACGCGTGGTTCATCCGGGTCAAGTCGCTCAAGATCGGCGGCGAGTTCGACTCGATGGCCGACGAGGAGGTCCACGTCTTCCTCACCGTCGGCGGCAAGACGCTCGAGGTCGTCGCGACCTCGCTCGACATGCCGAGCAACGCGCTCGCCGAGTTCGACCTGGACGACTCGGCGTTCGTCGAGCTCGTCCCGGCCGAGACGTTCGGCGTCGACATCGAGGTGAAGGAGGCCGATGTCACCGCGTGGGAGTACATCACGGGGACGAGCGCGCCGTATCGGCTCATCCCGAGCGACTTCGGCGAGGAGGGCGGCGAGAAGGCCGTCGAGATCGGGACCGAGACGATCCGCCTCCAGGAGGGGAGCTTCTTCTCCGGCAAGACCGAGGTGAAGCTCCGCGGCGCGAACGTGACCGTCGGGCTCGTCCGGGCCAAGCGCCGGACCGGGCCGGACGAGTCCTCGCGCAAGAGGGTGAAGGAGGTCTTCGCCGACGCGCTCCGACCGACCGCGGTGACCGGACCCGCGCTCGCCAGGCACATCGCGCAGCGGACCGCCGAGGCGGCCGGCACGAGCGATCGGGCGGCCCGGCGCAGCGTGAACACCTACCTGCGCAAACGGCTCCCCGAGCTCGCCCGGAAGACGCGCACCGTCGCCGAGCTCGCGAGCGACGCCGCAGCCGCCGACCCCGAGATCATCGCCGAGAAGCGCAAGGGCCTCACGGCCGCGTCGCGGCGCCTCCGCGATCGGTTCCCGGTCGACGCCGAGCTCGAGAAGATCCTCGTGACGGCGGAGCGCCTCGCGAAGCAGCCGCCCGACCCGCTCGACGAGGACAGCGCCGACGACCTCATCATGGACGTCGGCATGCTCGTCGACGACGCCGAGACCCAGCTCGAGGACGTCCGCGCGGCGAAGCGCGAGGAGGTGCTCGGACAGGAGGAGCTCGACGCGATGCAGGGCTGGGTAAAGGCGGTCCGTGATCTCGAAGGAGCCCTCGGTCTGGCGACGGCCGGCTGGGCGGCGTGGCCGGAGATGGAGAGCGAGTGGAAGGCCCTCCAGGAGGAGCTCGCGGCGGAGTGCGGGGAGAAGTGAGAGCCCGAGCTCGCTGATCTACTACCGGGCCCGCTCCCTCGACCCTGGGTGAACGACCGAGACCAGCTCGGGAGCAGGTCGCCTCGTCCTCGACCCGTCGTCGCCCTCTGCCTCGCATCGAGCCGGTCAGGTTCGATCCGCGGTCGGCGCTCTCGACCGAACCTCGGATCGTCTCGCTGCGAGCTAGCCCGCGGAGGCAAGAGTACGAGCCTCACCCGCGGGCGTGGCGTCCGGAATGCTATCCACTCGCGGTCGCCCGGGGCCCGCGCCGTCTGCGTTGCGCCGCGCACCGGCGCTTGCCGAGCGTCGGAGCCGTGCGAACCCAGCCTCTCGCACCGTGCGAGAGTTGCGCGCGCGCAGCAGCCTCGGCTCGGAGCCGACGCCGCGCGACCCCAGTACGTTTCGCACCAAGCCTCTGGTGTGCATCGAAGGGGTCAGGTCCTGGAATCACGATAGGGCCGCCCGGAGCCGGCGCTCTCGTCGCCCACTTTCCGTCGACCGCTGGCGGCGCGCTCGATCAGACGAGAGCATAATCCCGGGACTCCCGCGGTCGCTCCACGATGAGGGTTCCGTCGGGCGTCTTCCCCGAGATCTTGATGATTCCGTCGGTCTTGAGCCGGTGATGGCCTCGACAGAGGGGAGCGACGTTCTCGGGGTCCCAGCGCCGCTCGGGAGCTCGGGATCGCGGCACGATGTGGTCGACCTCCAGCTTGACCCGGCAGCCGCACCCGGGGATGGCGCAGATCCAGCCGTAGCGTTGCAGGACGTCCTGGCGGAAGAGCCGGTCCCGCTCGAGCTCGGCCTCAGGGGCGGGTGCGCCGCGCAACTCCGATTCGGACGCGTCCCTCGCGGCCGAGGCATCGGCGGGCGGATCGATGACCTCGGACTCGTCGAGGGGGGTCTCGAGGTAGTTGTGGGCGATCACGTCGAACGCC
>JAJDCQ010000030.1 GCA_029260755.1 Planctomycetota bacterium
GGTATTCACGCGATGTGCGAACGAAGGGGTCTGGTCTCGTATGTTCGCAACAACGTCGTTGATGCCAACAACCGAGACCTGACCCCTTCGGCTTCACTCCGGGAGCGCCCGCTTCTCCGCCCGTTCCGCTGCCCGCTCGTCGGCGGCGGCCTTCCGGCGGTGCCCGAGCGCGCGGTGGATCCTCGCCCGGTCGCGACGCCACTTGGCGAGGCTCTTCCAGCGGGTTCGGGCGGCCTCGATCTCGATCGGGGTTCGCGTGCGCTCGTCGTCGATCGCGCGAGTGACGTCGGCGAGCGCCTCGGCGTGGCGTCCGTGACTCTCGTGGTGCAGGCCCCGCCAGCCGATGAGGTTCCCCTCGCTCGTCGCCGCGACGACGAACGCGTTCCGGGCGCTCCAGCGGGGGTGCTTCAGGATCTCGATGCCGAGGGCGACGAGCTGCTCGACGCCCGGCGTATCGTCCGTTCCGGGGACGACGCTCGGCGCGACCGCGCCGACGCCTCCGGCCTCGCAGCAGGCCGGCGGGCCGATCGCGAGGAGCCGATCGCAGATGTCGGGGATGAGCGTGAGGATCGACACCGATCGGACGAATCGCCAGGGCATCACGCCCGCCGCGTCGAAGATCCGGCCGATCCGTTCGTCGAGGGACAGCATGAGCCGTCCGCTCATCACGGTCAGCCGCGCCGCGCGGGCGACCGACGCCGGGTTCGACCCCTCCGATGAGTGGATGAGCATGCGGGCGAGGCGCTCGGGGAGCACGGGCATGAGCGGGCCGCCGTGCTCCTCGGTCTCGAGCTCCATCGCGCGCTCGTAGGCGACGAGCGCCTCGTCGAACCGCCGGCTTCGCTGCCGGTGCATCCCGACCGCGAACGAGACCCACGCCCCCTCCGCGCCGGTCCGGAGAGCCGCCTCGAGGTAGTCGTTCGAACGCTCGCGATGCCCCTCCATCGTGACGAGGAAGTTCGCGAGGAAGGCGAGGAGCGCCGCGCTCCGTCGCCCGGTCGGGCGGGCGAGCTCTTCGTCGCCGAGCTTCAGGACGAGGTCGAAGTCGAGCTGGAGCTGCCCGGTCAGCTCCTGCGCCTGGGCCGGATCGCGCATCCACATCCCGAGCCGTTCGAGGAGCGAGGCGATCAGGATGAGGCGGCGCACCCGCGCCGGCCCCGGAACGTCGGTGACGATCACCTCGCGGTGGAGCTGCCCGAGGAGCGCCGGCGAGGGCGGCGGGATCGCGTCGGCTCCGATGGTCACGATCTCGAACAGGGCCCGGCCGCGATCGGGCTCGCTCTCGAGGAGCGGAATCAGCGCTCCGTAGGCGTGGTCGGCGAACGCCTGGTCGAAGAGGCCCGCCTCGGGAAGAGCGCCGTGGTCGATCCGGGCATCGACGAGCGCGCCGAGCGCCTCCTCGAACCCCTCGGGGCCGCGCTCGCGATGCCGCGCGCCGTGGCGGACGAGGAGCTCCCCGCGCTCCTCGTCGGTGAGCCCCGGCGCCCGGAGCAGGGCGCGGAACGCCGCCCGTTCCGCGGGCGGGAGGAGGCGTCCGTCGGCGTCGTCGAGGATCGCCCGGGCGAGGCGCCCGGCGAGCTCGGGCTCCACCGGCACGGCCGGCGCCTCCGCGTCGAGGACCGCGAGGAGCGCCCCCCAGCGGTCCGCCGCCGCGAGCGAGCGCTCCGCGCGGAGCAGGAGCGGGCGGTCGACCTCGCCTCCGGGTCGGACGAGCCGCGCGAGGGCGCGCTCGACCTCGGCGTCTCCGTCCGCCTCGGCGACGGCGACCAGGCCCTCGACGAGCTCGACGCGACGCTGGAGCTCCTGCGCGGGGACCTCGCCGCCGAGGTCGGCGACGCTCGGCAGGTCGAGCTGCTCGAGGCGCCCGCGCTGCTCGTCGGTCAGCCAGCCGCGCTCCTCGAGCGAGCGTTCGAGCTCGGCGACGAGCGCCCGGGCCCGCGGCCCGCGCCGGCTCACCCAGGCGAACGCGGCGACGGTCAGGAGGATCGCCGACATCGCCACGCACGCGCCGATCGCGGCGACCCGCCGCCCGCGCGGCCCGCGGAGCGCCCGCCGCCAGCCGGCGACCGGGCGGGTGGTCGGCGCCTCGCCGCGCTCCCAGCGCTCGATGTCGCTCGCGACGGCCTCGGCGGTCGGGTAGCGATCCGCCGGTTGCTTCTCGAGGCAGCGGAGACAGATCGCCTCGAGCTCGACCGGCACGTCGGGCACGATCCGCCGCGGCGCCTCCGGCGGCTGGCGGACGAGCCGGGTCAGCAGGGCCACCACGTCGCGCTCGCCGCTGAACGGCGGGCGCCCCGTCAGGCACGCGTAGAGGATCGCGCCGAGCCCGTAGACGTCGGTCGCCTTCCCCATCGCGCTCGTCGTCGCGTCGTCGTCCGTCGCGCGACGCCCGCTCACCTGCTCGGGCGCCATGAACGCGGGCGTGCCGACGATCTGTCCGGTCCTGGTGAGGCGCTCGGCGAAGAGGTCGTAGGCGAGGCCGAAGTCGATCAGGCGCGCCCTCCCGGTCGATCCGCAGACGAGCACGTTCGCCGGCTTGAGGTCGCGGTGGAGCACCCCGTGGCGGTGGACGTGCTCGACGCCGCGCGCGGTCGCCGCGACGATCCGGGCCGCCTCCTTCGCGGGCAGGCCTCGGCGCGCGTCGATGAGCGCCTGGACGCTCTGCCCCTCGATGAGCTCCATCGCGCACCACGGGATCCCGTCCTCGCTCCCGCAGGCGTAGATCGACGCGATCGCCGGGTGCGGCTCGATCTGGGCGAGGACGTCGACCTCGCGGCGGAAGCGCGCGAGCGCCTGGCCCTCCCGCGGCCCGAGGCGCTGATGGAGCATCACCTTGAGGGCGCACCGGCCGCCGGTCTCGACGTGGCGGGCGAGCGAGACGACGCCCATGCCGCCTTCGCCAATGGGCGCCTCGACGACGTAGGGACCGAAGCGGCTGCCGGGCGGGATCGGGGGCATCGCCGCGAGAGCTCCCGCTGGCGCGCCGCCAGCCGAGGACCAGGTCTACGGGAGGAGCGGCGCCAGCTTGGGATCGAGCCGCGCGAGGGCGGCGGCGAGCTCGTCCCGGGTCGCCTTGATGAGGTGCTTCCGCGCCTGATCCGTCTTTCCGCCCGCGGCCGCCCGGGCCGCCCGGACGAGCTCGACCGTGGGGCGCGCGACGTTGCCGCCGGCGACCGGCGGCCGCTCGCCGAACCGGATGAGGACGTAGCGGGCGATGTCGACCGAGCGCGGTCCGTTGGCCGGCTGCACGCGCCGCGCGGCGTCGCGCGACATCTTGCGCAGCGTCGCGTCCCCCTCGATCTGACCGAGGGTCAGGAAGACGGCCGCGGCGACGGCGGGGTCCTTGCTCCGGATCTCGCCGAGGGCGGTCTCGTGCACGAGATCGCGGATCGGGCCGGGCGCGGGGTCGTAGGAGTAGGCGACCAGGGCGCTCTCGAGCGCCTCGGCCGATCGGCCGATCGCCGCGAGGCTCTTCGCCCGGGCGTAGATCGTGCCGCGCGGGTCGGGCAGGTTGCCGCGCTTCTTCGCCTCGTCCCAGCGCTCGATCGCCTCCTTGTGCCTGCCGAGGGCCGAGTAGACCCGCGCGAGGAGGTCGAGCGCCGCGACCGGGTCGGCCGCGAGTCGCCGGAGATGCTCGAGCGTCCGGACGGCGTCCTCGAGCTTGGCCTTCTCGGCCTCGTCGACCTCGCCGTCGGCGAGCGTCTCGTAGAGCAGCCCGAAGCCGCGGTGGAAGAGCGCGGTCGCCTCGAGGTCGGGGGCGACGACCTCGGCCGCGCGCGCCGCCGCGGCGGTCGTGCCGGGGTCGGTCACGCCGACGCCGTAGCCGCGGGCGAGGCGATGGACGAGGACGGCGCGGCGGCCGTCGCTCTCGAGGTGGTCGAGGGTCGACCGCGCCCGGGCCGGGCTCGAGGTCGAGACGAGCCGTCGCGCGTGCGCCTCGGCGCCTTCGTCGTCGCCGAGGAGGACGCTCGCGAGGACCGCGCGCGCGATGGCGTCGAGGCGCGCCTGGAGGCGGTCCTTGGCCTCCTCCTCGTCATCGTCGTCGTCGCTCGCGAGCGCGGCGAGCGCCTCGTCGGCCGCGACGAGATCCGCCCGCGCGACCGCGATCGCGGCGCGCCTGGCGACGTTGCTTCCGAGGCCGATGAGCATCGGGTCGGCCCGCGCGACGCTCGCGGCGCGGGCGAGCCGCGTCGCGCCGAGCCGCCAGCGGGCCCGCGCGGCCGTCTCGGCGTCGTCCGATGCGGCGGCCTCGGCGAGCGCGAGGATGGCCGCGCCGTCCCGACCGCCGGATGCGGCGCGCTCGACCGCGGCCGTCAGCTCGTCCGCCTCGGTCTCCTCGACGACGACGGTCGAGAAGGTGACCGTCGGCGCCGTCGATCCCCACGCGGCTCGCACCTCGTTCGCGCCGAGCGGCAGCGGCAGGACCGCGTCGAGCTCGAGCTGCTTGCCGCCGAGCTCCGCGCGCCCGAGCACGCGGTCGCGGTGGCGGAGGAGCTCGAGCTTCCCGGACGCCGCGACCGCCTCGCCGAGGTCGTGGCTCGCGATCACCTCGCGCCCGTCGTAGAGGAGCAGCCACCGGTCGTCGACCTCGAGCCGCAGGACCCGGTCGCCGTCGGCGTCGTTCCCGTCGATCTGTCCGAGCGCGACGAAGGGACCGCCCGAGCCCTGGACGTCGCTCTCGAAGGTCACCGCGATCCGCGCGCTCGACGACAGCTTGTTCGGCGCGACGGCCGTGGCGGCGACGTCGGGTCGGAGGACGAACCCCTCGACGGAGAGGTCGCGGAGAACGTAGCGGCCCTCCTCGAGGGTGAGCCACGCCTCGCCGTCGGGACGCTTGGTCCGGTCGAGGGCCGCGTCGATCCGCGGCGCCGGCTGGTCATCGAGGAAGACGCGCTGGCCGGGCGCGGCGTCCGGCAGGAGCGCCATGCGCCGCCACTGGGTCGCCCCGAGCGCGAGCGATCCCGAGACGTCGGGCGGGGAGCTCGTCCGCAGGAAGACGCGCTCGCGGTTGCCGAGCGCTTCGAGGAGCGGCTGGCGGTTCGCGTTGGCGATCGAGATCGACGCGTCGGCGCCATCGCTCCGGGCGCGCACGCGGAAGCTGATGCCGGCGTTCCGCCAGCGGGCGTCGCCGACGCGGACCTCGGCGCGGCCGGACGCGGCCGGCGCCCGGATCTCGACGCCGCCGCCCGCGCGGCGGGCGCGCCCGGCGAGGAGGTCCGCCCGGAGGAAGAAGAGACCGGGGACGCGCGGGCGGACGTCGAGGTCCGCGACGTCGTCGCCGTAGGTGACCCGCACCTTGCCGGTCGGGTCGGTCCGTTCGGCCTCGCCCGCGAACGCCGCCGCGAGCGCCGCGTCGTCGATCCCGTCGCGCCACGCCATCGGCGCCGCGATGCGGCCCGGCTCGCTCCACAGCGCCGGGGCGATCAGCGCCGGCGCTTGCTTCGCGTCGGCGAGGCTCCACACCTGCCGCCAGCGGTTGCGACCGGTGCGCGGCCAGAGGACGCCGGTGCCGCCGCTCGACCCGGTCCCGCCGCTCGTCGCGCCGCCGCCCGTGCCGGTGCCACCCGAGCCCGAGTCGCCGCCGCCCCCGCCGGTCGTCCCCCCGCCGGTCGTCCCTCCGCCGCCGGCGGTCTCGGTGCCGCCGCCGGGGCCGTCGTCGCCGCCAGAGCCGTCCGGTGGGGTCGCGCCGGCGCCGCCGGAGACGGCGTAGGCCGCCAGCGCGGCGCCGATGATCAGGGCGATGACCACCCACTTGAGGCCGCCGCCGCCGCCCGTCTCCTCGGGCGGCTCGGCCTCGGCGCGCGCGCCCGCCGCGCCCATCACCTGCATCGCGACCGGCCCGCCGGCGGCCGCCGCTCGCGGTCGCCGCTCGGAGCCGGGACGGACCTGCACCCGGCCGCTCGGCTTCCGCGGCGCGGACTTGGCGGGCGCCTTCGCGGGCGCCTTCGCGGCCGGTCGGGCGGCCTTCGCGGTCTGGGCGGGGCGGGCCTTCGTCGTCCCCTTCGCGGGCTTCGCGGCGCCCTTGGCGGCGGGCTTTGCGCTCGCCCGGTTGTTGGCCCAGGCGCTCGGCACGCGCGCGCCGGCGGCCGCCGCCGGGCTCTCCTTGATCCGGGCGGCGCGGATCGACCCGGACGAGCGACCGGCGCGTCGCATCGAGTCCGAAGATCGGGACGCCTTGCGCATCGCATCGGAGGAGCGCGCCGCCTTGCGCTGCGCGTCCGAGGCGCGCGCCTTCGCCGAGGGCTTGGCGGGCGCGCCCTTGACGACCGCCTTGCGGGCGTGGGGCTTGGTCCGCGAGACCTTCGCCGCCTGGCTCGCCGCGGCCGCCGCCTTGTGGCGCATGATCATCGTCGGCTCGTCGGAGCCGACGTCGGCGCTCCCGAAGCCCATGATCTGCTGGACGGTGGCCGGCTTGATCGGAGATGCCTTCGAGACGATCGTCGGCCCGTCGCCGACCCAGTCGCCCGACCCGCCGCCGATCGCCGCCGAGGGCTTGATCACCGGGGAAGGCGAGGGCTTGATCACGGGCGAGCTGGCCGCGCCCGACGGCGCCGCCTTGGCCGCCGAGCCACGCGGGCCGAGCGCCCGGCCGCCGCTCAGGACACGCTCGATGTCGGACTGCGCGATCGCGGGCGTCTGGTAGCGGAACTCCTTCTTCCGCGCCGTCAGCCCGGCGAGCACCTTGGCGAAGTCGGCCGAGAGGCCGGGGACGATCTTGCGAGCGTCGGGGCAGTCCTCGTTGACGTGGCGCGTCAGGACCGCGAGCTGGGTCTTCCCCTCGAACGCGTGCTGGCCGGTCGCGAGCTTGTAGAGCATGAACCCGGTCGAGGAGAGGTCGCTCCGGATGTCGACCTTCTCGCCCATCGCCTGCTCGGGCGACATGTAGTGGGGCGTGCCGATGATCTCGCCGAAGTTGGTGACCGAGCTGTCCTCGCGCGCCTGCCGGGCGAGGCCGAAGTCGGCGAGCTTGAGGGTCTTGTCGGTCGAGAGCAGCACGTTCGCGGGCTTCACGTCGCGGTGGACGAGGCCCTTCTCGTGCCCGTGCTGGAGCGCCTTGCAGACGTCGCGAACCATCTTGAGCGCTTCGCGCTCGGGGAGGCGCCCCTTCGCCTTGATGACATCCTCGAGGTTGACGCCCTCGACGAATTCGAACGCGATGAACCGGAGCTTGCTCGCTTCATCAATGCCCGTATCGATCACGCCGACGACGTTGGTGTGGCTGAGCGCCGCCGCGGCGCGCGCCTCCCGGTCGAAGCGGGTGACGTACTCGGGGTTGGCGGCGAGCTCGGGCGCGAGGATCTTGAGCGCGATGAACCGGCCGAGGCTCTTCTGCTGGGCCTTGAAGACCTGCCCCATCGCCCCCTTGCCGAGGAACGAGACGATCTCGAAGCCCGACACGGTCTTGGGGAAGGTCTGCGGCATGAAAGGAGCGATCCAGCGTCCGAGGGGAGGGGCCGCCGGCGCGGCCGATGACGTGTACCCTAGCCTTGGGTCGGGGGCGGCGCAAGACGACCCGGGAGCGGGACGGCGCGACGCCCGGCGGTATTCATAACCCCCGGTCGCCGCTCGGTTGAGCAAGGATGATGTTGTGGGCGGGCAGGGTGACCGCGTCCCGTCCGACCCACCCCCCGGCTTCGAGGATCGCCCGGTGCTCGGCGAGGGTGAGGAGCTCGCGGTAGCCGAAGTTCATCTCGTCGCGAAAGGCGCGGTAGAACAGCCGCACGAAGACGGTGTTGCGGGGGGTGCTGCTGACCTCGACGCCGCCCGGTCGGAGGAAGCGCGCCATCGTGGCGAGGAGGCGGCGCTTGGACGCGTCGTCGAAGTGCTCGATCAGGCCCCAGTCGATCCCGACGTCGAACGCGGCCGGCAGGTCGACGTCGAAGAGGTCGGCCTGGAGATACTCGATCCGCGATCGGTCGCGCCGGACGAGCAGCTCCCGCTCGGGGAAGCCGCGCGGCGCCCGCACCCGGCGCTCGGTCTCGGCGGCCTCGAAGCGTCGGAACGCGGCCGGGTCGTTGTCGATCAGGACGACCCGCCCGCCGTCGCCGTAGAGCGCCCGCAGGAGCAGCGCCTCCCAGCCGGCCTCCGCGCCGAAGAAGACGACGTCGGGGTTCTCGGGGATGAGCCCCGACTCGCGGAAGCTCCAGAAGGCGCGCGCCTTTCGCTCGAGGTCGACGATCGCGTCGCGCTTCTCGGTGACGAACGCCGCGGCGAGGCGGAGCGCCCGCAGACCGAGCCCGAGGCGGCGCCCCTCGTTCACCCGCCACCACGGGCGCTCCTGGAGGCGGTGGAAGCTGTCGTTGAAACCGCTCCAGTCGACGCCGCCGGTCCGGGTCGGGTCGTCGATCCGGTCGGGGTCGAAGTCGGGCGAGCGGCCCTCCGTGACGTACATGCGACCAGCGTACACCATTGGCAACGTGTTCCCCGAGTCGATCGCCGACCGTGCCGCGCTCGCGATGAACGAGGCGCTCCGCGCCGGGCTCGCCCCCGCCCTGAACGCGCTCGGCCACGGGTTTCGCGCGCGGATGGCCGCGCGGATCGCCGCGTTCGCCGCGGATCAGGCGCGCCTGCGCGCCGCCTACCGGATCGACGGGGCGACCCCGATCCACGCCTGGGGGCCCGAGGTCGAGGCCGGGATCGCCGCGTTCGCCGCGCGCCACCCAGGCGCCCGCTTCGCCGCGACGTCGGGCTCGACCGCGCGGCCGAAGCGCGTGGCGTTCACCGCCGAGCGACTCCGGACGATCAAGCTCGGGTCGCTCTCGGTTGCGGCGCGGCTGCTCGTCGCCCATGGCGTCCGCCGGCCGTCGCTCTTCATCTTCTCGAGCCTCAAGGACGTCGACGACGACGACTCGCTGACGGCGCTCCTGCTGAGCGACCGGGGCCGCGCGCCGTCGCGACCGCTCTCGCTCCTCATGCCCGGGAAGTGGGTCGCCGCCCGGGCGTTCGCGCCGCTCGTCGCCGAGCACGGGGCGAACGCGGTGCGCCTGATGCTGCTGGTGCTGTCGGACCCGGGGCTGCTCTACGGGACGAACCCGTCGACGCTCGCCGTCTTCCTCGACGAGGTCGCGCGGCGCTGGGATGACACGACCGCGCTCGTCCGGGTGTTCGCCCGGTCGCCGGACGCCTTCGGCCGCGAGGTCCGCGCCGCCGCCCGGGCCGTCCTCGCGCCGGGGTTCGAGCGGCGGATCGCGGCGATCGAGTCGGCGCGGGGAGGCCGGGCCGCGCCGATCGCTTCGTGGCTGCCGTCGCTCGAGGGGTTCGGCTGCTGGGACGGCGGCTACGTCCGGCCGTTCCTCGAGCGGATCCGGGCGCACCTGCCGGCGCCGCGCTACCGGCACGTGCCCATGTACTCGATGGCGACCGAGACGGTGCAGACCCTCAACTGGTTCGGATCCGACGGGGTGGCTCGCTTTCTCGCTATCGCGCCGCGGGTGCTCTACGAGTTCGTCCCCGCCGGGGCGCCCGACCGCCCCGACGCCCTCGTCGCGGCGGCCGATCTCCAGCCCGGGCGCGACTACGCGATGGTGGTGAGCGATCCGTGGGGGCTGCGTCGCTACCAGACCGATGACCTGTTTCACTGTCGCGCGAAGGTCGGCGCCGTTCCCGACCTCGTGTTCCTGAGGCGCCGGTCGCTCTCCTACTCGTTCACCGGCGAGAAGCTGACCGGCGCGCAGGCGGAGCTCGCGTTCGCCCGGCTCCGGGAGGCGCTTCCGGCGCTCGCCGGCCGCGGCGTCCAGATGGTCTTGATCCCGAGTCGCCCCTCCGACGCCGCGCTTCCCCACTACCGGCTCGTCCTGGCCGACCCCGACGTCGAGCTCGCCGAGACCGAGGCGGCGGCGCCCGCGGCGGCCGAGCGGGTCGACCGGGCGCTCGGCGAGATCAACGCCGAGCTCGCCGCGAAGCGCGCGAGCGGACGCCTCGGACCGGTCCGCGGCGTGGCGATGCGCTACGACGCCCTCGCCGCCGTCCTCGACCCGAAGACGCGTGGGCGCGGCGACGTGACCGCCCGCGCGTGGGAGAGCCAGTTCAAGCTGCTGCCGCTGCTGCGCCGGGTCTGGGAGGAGCTCCCCTGGGGCGCGGACGCCCCCTAGGAGACTGTTGCAGAATGAGCGTGAAGCGACGACTCGTCGCAGGCTCCTCGCCGTCGCTTCACTCGCGGCGTCTCGCCGGACATCGCCGCGCAGGCCTTCGTTCCGCGGCCTCGCGAACGCCAGACGGGTTCCC
>JAJDCQ010000004.1 GCA_029260755.1 Planctomycetota bacterium
CGCTGTTCCAGGAACGACGGAATCTCACGCAAAGGCGCAAAGGCGCAAAGGAGCTCCGCCGGATCCAGATCTCGGCTCGGAGCAACGACCCTTTGCGTCTTTGCGCCTTTGCGTGAGCTCTCGTCCGTCTGTTCCAGGAACAGGTGGCGCCGACACGGCAGTGACGTCGCGCCGACCGGAACGAATCCAGCCAATCCAACAGTCCGCGGTTTCGTTCTCTCGCCGCGAAACGAGTGGAACCGCGGATTTCACGGATTCCGCGGATTGCGAGTTGCCGGCGTCCGGGAGCTGTTTCAGAAACGGGAAGCTCACGCAGAGACACGGAGAAGGCGAAGCCGGTGGGTCCGCGGTCACCTGAACGAGCTTGCTAGCCTAGCCTAGCCCCTCTCCGGCCTGGCCCGTCGGCCAGGGGAGCCGCGAGGCGGCCTCGTCCGCCCCGCAGGCGGCGACGAGCGCCTCCGCGATCCGGCGCCGGCCGGTCGACGCGGCCAGGCGGCGGCGTCGATAGCCGACGGCGCGGGTGAAGCGCTTCCATCCGAGGAGCACCCGGGCGTGACTCCCGGCGTCGGTGTGGATCTGGTCGACGTGGCAGAGAACCCGCCGCTCGAGCTCGCCGAGCGCCTTCTTGATCGCGGCGCGGCCGGCCTTGCCCTCGACCTTCGCGAGGATCTCATCGCTCCGGACGCTCTCGCCCGCGTCGACCCGGTCGAGCACCCGGCGGGCGCGCGTCGGCAGCCCGTCGAGCTGCCACGCCTCGCGCGAGGTCGCGACGGCGAGGAGTTCCGACCAGAGGCGGCGGTGGACGTAGGTGACCTTGCCGTCGACGAGCTTGCAGCAGAGCGCGTCGGCCTCGTCGATGCCCAGGGTGACGTGGTAGATCAGGTCGCCCTTGTCGTGGGCCCACCACGAGCCCGAGACCGGTCCGCCGGCGACGAGCGAGGCGACGCTCGGCGCGGCGCGGTCGGTGAGGAGGAGCAGACCGTGCCGCTGCAGCGCGGTCGCGACGCGCCGCGCGTGACGGGAGATCTCGGCCGCCTTCGACTTCGGCATGGGGCCATCCTACCCCATTGCCGTCTCTCTTCCCCTCGCCCGAGCCGGTTGGTATGACGGTGGATCGCAACGCCACGAGCCCGGGGGATTCACCCGATGAAGATGATGGCCGAGTTCCGCGAGTTCGCCCTCCGGGGGAACGCCTTCGACATGGCGATCGGCATCGTCGTCGGCGCCGCGTTCGCGACGGTGGTGAGCTCGCTCGTCGCCGACGTCTTCCTGCCGCCGATCGGCATGGTCGCCGGCGGGATCGACCTCGCCGACCACTTCTGGGTGCTCCGCGACGGGGAGAAGGTCGCCGGGCCCTACCTGACGCTCGAGGCGGCGAAGGAGGCGGGCGCGATCACGGTCAACCTCGGCGCGTTCGCGAACGCGGTGATCAGCTTCCTCATCGTCGCCTGGATCGCGTTCCTGATCACGCGCGCCATCACCACGGTGCGACGAGGCGACGCCGAGAAGCCGAGCGTCCCGCCCGAGGCGACCCGGGAGGAGGCGCTCCTCGCGGAGATCCGGGATCTGCTCAAGGCGGAGCGGGAGCCGAAGCCGGCCGAGCCCGCAGGCGAGACGAAGCCGAAGTCGTGACCACGAGATGATCGGCTTCGCCGATCGATTTCTCACGCCAAGGCCGCCAAGGGGCAAAGACCGCCAATCACCGCGGGCGAAGGCGTTCGTCGCTGCCGTTGCCGGGATGAACTCGCGCAAAGGCGCAAAGGCGCAAAGCTCCGAAGCAAAGCCTGCCTTCGCTGCGGAGCTTTGCGCCTTTGCGCCTTTGCGCGAGATTCCGTCGACGAGCGCCGCGATGGGCGCTCTCACCGAAGACCCCTTGGCGCTCTTGGCGTTTCCAATGGAACCTTGGCGCCCTTGGCGTGAGGAATCGATCGGCGAAGCCGATCATCCGATCACCCCTTCACCACCGCCAGCGGCCGATGCCGCGCGACCTTCCGGCTGATCCCGGCGCCCGCGACCACGTCGACGACGCTCGCCACGTCCTTGTAGGCCTCCGGCATCTCCTCGACGACGGTCGCCCGGCTCGCGGCGCGGACCAGGATGCCCGCGTCGGCGAGCTCGGCGACGATGTTGCGCTTCCGCGCCATCTTCTTCGCCGCGCCGCGGCTGAGGACGCGGCCCGCTCCGTGGCAGGTCGAGCCCCACGTCTCGGTCATCGCCTGCTCGGTGCCGGTGAGGATGTAGCTGTAGCGCCCCATGTCGCCGGGGATGAGGACGGGCTGACCGACGCCGCGGTAGGCGCTCGGGGTCTTGGCGTGGCCGGGTCCGAACGAGCGGGTGGCGCCCTTGCGGTGGACGAACACCCGCCGGGTCTCGCGCGGGTGCTCGCCTCCTCCGGGGCTCGCCACGGCGTGCTCCTCGAACTTGCCGATGTTGTGGCAGACGTCGTAGATCACGCCGAGCTTCAGGTCTTCGGGCTTCGCGCCGAGGCTCGTCTCGAAGCACTCGCGGACGGCGTGGGTGATGAGCTGCCGGTTCGCGAACGCGAAGTTCACCGCGCACGCCATCGCCGCGAGATAGTCCTTGCCCTCGGGCGAGTCGAGCGGCGCGCAGCAGAGCTGCCGGTCGGGGAGGTCGATCCCGTAGCGCCGGGTCGCCCCCTCCATCACCTTGAGGAAGTCGCTGCACACCTGGTGGCCGAAGCCGCGGCTGCCGGTGTGGATGATCACGCTCACCTGGCCGATGGTCAGCCCGAGCGCCGCGGCGGCCGCCTCGTCGTAGATCTCGTCGATGTAGCCGACCTCGCAGAAGTGGTTGCCGCTGCCGAGCGTCCCGATCTGCGGGCGGCCGCGCTGGCGCGCCCGCGCGCTGATCTTGTCGGGGTCGGCGCCGGCGAACGCGCCGCCCTCCTCGATGTGGTCGAGGTCGGTCTCGCGGCCCCAGCCGCGGGCGACCGCCCAGCGGGCGCCCTCGGTGATGGCGCGGGTGAACTCCTTGTCCGAGACGCTCCGGTCCTTCCGGGCCGAGCCGGTGCCGGCGGGGATCGCCTTGAAGAGGCCGTCGACCAGCGTCTTGAGGCGCGGGCGGGTGAGCTCGTCACGGTGCAGGCCGCTGCGGAGCAGGCGGACGCCGCAGTTGATGTCGTAGCCGATGCCGCCCGGGCTGACGACGCCGTCGTTCTCGGGGTCGGTCGCGGCCACGCCGCCGATCGGGAAGCCGTAGCCCCAGTGGATGTCGGGCATCGCGAGCGAGCTGCCGAGGATGCCCGGCAGGTGCGCGACGTTCTGGACCTGGGTGACGCATGGGTCGCCCTGGATCCCGGGCAGGAGCGCCTCGCTCGTGTAGATCACGCCGTCGGTGCGCATCTTCCCGGTCCGGGGGATGCGCCAGCGCCAGTCGTCGATCTTCTCGAGGTGGACGTGGTCGGAGCGCTTCACGGATGCCTTCCTTCTGGACCGCGCTGGTCGCGGTCCGGGTTGGCTCAGAGGACGGTGGGGGGAGGCGGAGCTGTCGGCGGAAGACCGCCCGGTCGGCGCGCGCGGGCGGGTCAGGTCGTCGGGACGTCGACCGGCTTGCCGCACGAGACGCACTCGTGGAATCGACCGGCGTTGCGCCGCGGCATCGACTGGGTCATCCCGCACGAGTCGCACTTGAGCTTGAGGACGCCGAACTGCTCGCGGAGCGACGGCGTCTTCGCCTCGGCGATCTTCGTGCCCGGCGGGAGCAACCGCGAGCTCGGCCGGACGCCGGCCTTCATCACGCGGCCGCTCGCGGTGATCACCCGACCGCTCGGGGTGACCATCCGCCCGCTCGCGGTCTTCATCCGTCCGCTCGGCGTGACGATCCGGCCGCTCTGCGTCTTCACGCGGCCGCTCGCGGTCTGGGTGCCGGTGGTGACCTTGACGAGCCGGCCGCTCTTGGTCTTCACCATGCCCTTGGTGGCGATCAGCTTGACCTTCGGCGCCATCACCTTCTCGCCACAGTGGGGGCACTTCCCCGACTTGCCGGCGTTGGTGAGGGGGACCGACAGACTGTTCTGACACTTCTGGCACTTGAAGCGGACGATCTTGGTCGCGCCCTTCTTGATGGCGCTGAGTCGCCGGAAGCCGCCGCTCGCCTTCGTCGCTGCCGGGATGGTCTTCGGCGCGGCGGGCTCGGCGTTCTCGTCGGCCTTCTTCTCGTCGGCCTTCTCGTCCGCGGCCGGCGCGGGCTTCTTCTCGTCGTCGGCCTTCGCCTCGGCCTTCCCGGCGGCGGGCTCGGCCTTTGCCTCTTCGGCCTTGGCCTCAACCGCGTCCTTCGCCTCGGCCCTCTCGGTCGGCGCCTCGGGCGAGGTCTCGGCCGGCTTCTCGGTCGGCTTCTCCGCCGGCGCGTCGGACGGCGCGGGCGCGGGCGCGGGCACGGGCACCTGCTCGGCGCACTTGGGGCACTTGGTCTGCTTGCCCGCGAGCGCATCGGCCACGGTGATCTTGGTGCCGCACTCGCACTCGAACGTGATGGGCATGGACTGCGGCCTCGCGCCGTGCTCGGGCGCTTCTGTCTCGGTGTCGGTCGAGAGCGAAGGAAGCGGCCGATTATAAGGCAATGGGGGGGACGGTCAAGCCGACACGACGGCCGCATCTCGAGACCTAAAGCGCCATCCGAGCTGATGTTCCGGGATGATCGGGGTCGCCCCGCATCTCTCCTCCGCGGTCTCCCCGAGGCGGCGCGCCGCACCGCGCCGCAGGGTTGTTTCGTCGCGCGAAACTTGCTTCAGTCGTGGCTCCGCTGAAAACCACCCGCTGGCGATACTTAGCGCGCATGATCGAGGTCGAAGGACTCAGCAAGCTCTACCCGACCGGTCGCGGTCGTGGCGTCCTCGCGCTCTACGACGCGAGCTTCACCGCCCGCCCCGGCCGGATCTTCGGCCTCCTCGGACCGAACGGCGCCGGGAAGACGACGACCCTCCGGATCCTCTCCACCGTCCTCCGGCCGACGGCCGGGCGCGCGCGCGTCCTCGGGCACGACGTCGCCGAGGAGCCCGAGCTCGTCAGGCGCAAGATCGGGTTCCTCTCGGGGTCGACGGGCGTCTACGAGCGGATGACCGCCCGCGAGATGGTCGAGTACTTCGGCCGGCTCTACGACATGCCGGAGGACCGGCTCCAGGAGCGGGTCGAGGAGCTGCTCGACCTGCTCGAGGCGCGGAGCTTCGCCGACCGGCTCTGCGGCCGCCTGTCGACGGGGCAGCGGCAGAAGGTCTCGATCGCGCGGGCGATCGTGCACGATCCCCCCGTCCTGATCTTCGACGAGCCGACGAGCGGCCTCGACATCCTCGTCGCCCGCGGCGTCGTCGACTTCGTCGCCTCGCTCAAGGGCGGCGACCGCACCGTCCTCGTCTCGACCCACATCATGAGCGAGGCGGAGCGCCTCTGCGACGACGTCGCGATCATCCACGGCGGGATCGTCCTCCAGACCGGGCCGGTCGAGGAGCTCAAGGAGCGCGCCGGCAAGACCACGATCGAGGACCTCTTCTTCGACGTCGTCCGCGGCGCCGTCGACCGCGCCTCGCGCGCCGAGCTCCCGGTCGCCCCCGAGCCCGCCCCCGAGCCCGGCCCCGAGCCCGACCCCGGGGCGGGAGGCGCGTCGTGATCGACCGCCGCCACGTCCTCCACATCTGTCGCAAGGAGCTGCTCGACTTCGTCCGCGACCGTCGGACGCTGTTCGTGATGATCGTGCTCCCGGTGCTCCTCTACCCGATGCTCGTCATCGGACTCTCGTGGATCTCGCGCCTCCAGCTCCAGCAGCTCCGCGAGCGACAGCTCACCATCGTCGTGGTCGGCCGCGAGCACGCCGATCGCCTCGTGGAGCGGCTCCTCGAGCCCGAGCGCAACCTGAAGCTCGTCGGCGTCGCCGACCTGCCCGAGCACGTCCGCGCCGCCATGAACCCGGGCGCGCCGCCCGCGCCCGCTGGCTCCGGCGATGAGGATGCCCCCTCCGAGCTCGAGACGCTGCGCGACCGCTACGGCGCCGCGATCAGCGAGGACGCCGCGGCCGCCATCCTGCTCGTGCCCGACCGCTTCGAGGCGCGGGTCGAGGAGGGCGAGAACCTCGAGGTCGAGATCCTCTTCAACGAGGGCGTCGACGCGAGCGTCGAGGCGAAGGACCGGATCGACGAGGCGATGGTCGGCTTCCGCGACGCGCTCGTCGTCGAGCGCCTCGCCCGTCACGACATCGAGCCGTCGGTCCTCCGCCCGGTCGCCCTCCGCGAGGTCGACCTCGGCGGCGGCCTGATCGTGAAGATCGGCCGCGCCCTCTCGATGCTGCTGGTGATCCTGAGCATCACCGGCGCGTTCTACCCCGCCGTCGACACCGGCGCCGGCGAGAAGGAGCGGGGGACCCTCGAGACGCTGCTGGTGAGCCCGGCGAAGCGCTGGGAGGTCGCCCTGGCGAAGTACCTCGCCGTCTGCGTCGTCGCCCTCTTCACCGTCGTGCTGAACCTCGCGAGCATGGGCCTCACCGTCGCGCACCTCGCGTCGATGCTGCCCGGCGAGGGCGAGGTGCGCGTCGACGCGACGGTCGTCTTCACGATGGCGATCGCGATGATCCCGCTCGTCCTCCTGTTCGTCGCGCTCGCTCTCGCCCTGTCGACGCAGGCGCGGAGCACCAAGGAGGCCAACAACTACCTCACGCCGCTCCTGCTCGCGGCGAGCCTCCCGGCGATGGCGCCGGCGATCCCCGGGCTCGAGCTCAATGAAGCCATCTGTCTCGTCCCCGTCGCGGGGACGGCGCTCCTCATCAAGGAGCTCCTCGCCGGGACGGCGCATCTCTCGCACGTGATCCTCATCTTCGCCGCGAACACGATCTACGCGGCCGCCGCCCTCAAGTGGGTCGCCAGCCTCTACGGCCGCGAGGAGGTGCTCCTGCGCCTGCCGTCGGGCGGCGAGCCGCCCCCGCGGACGAAACGGAAGAAGGGGGGCGAGGCGCCCGTCGCTGGCGGCGGCGGCGGCGGCTGGGAGATGCTCGACCCCGAGGCGCTCGCGACCGAGCCCGACGCCTTCGCCCGGGCGCGCGCGAACCCCGCCGAGATCCGGAAGTTCCTCGAGACGGCGCTCGATCGACCGGGCAGCACGGCGCCCGACCTGACCCACGGGCTGCTCCTCGCCGCCGTCGTGCTCGTCGTCACCTTCTACGCCGGGCCGGCCCTGGCGGGTCGGTTGCCGGCCTCGCTCGGGCTGCTGCCGATCGCCGCGATCCTGACCCTCGTCGTCGTCCTCGGTCCCGTCCTCGTCGCGATGCGCGTCGGGCGGTACAAGCGCCCCCTCGAGGTGCTCGGGCTCCGGCGCTCGCCGGCGCTCAGCTACCTCGGCGCGGTGCTCGTCGCGCCGGGGGCGATCGTGACGAGCCTCTTCCTCCAGCAGAGCACGGCCGGGCTGTTCGGGGCGCCCGCCGAGGCGGACCCCGGGATGAACGCGCTCGTCGAGCAGATCGGGAGCGCCCTCCCGCTCGCGTGGCTCTGCCTCGCCCTGGTCCCGGCCGTCTGCGAGGAGCTCCTCTACCGCGGCTTCGTCCAGGGCGCGGCGCGGCGCTCGGTCGGCCCCGCCGCCGCGATCCTGCTCTCGAGCGTCCTCTTCGCCCTCAATCACGGCGACGTCAGCAAGCTCCCGGCGTACACGTTCGTGGGCCTCGTCCTCGGCGTGATCGCGTTCCGCGCCGGCGGAATCGGGCCGACCATCGTGCTGCACATGCTGTTCAACGGCCTGGCCGTGACCCTTGAGACCTACCCCGACCTCATCGGCAAGGTCGGGCTGCCGACCGCGCCCGGGGAGAGCATCTCGCTCCTGACGATCGTCGTGGCCGAGGTGCTCGTGGTGCTCGGGCTCGGCGTCGCGCTCGCGGCGGCGGGTCCGGCGGAGGAGGGCCCGGGGCCAGACGGGACACCGCCGGCAGTGCCGGCCGAGGCGGGATGATCGGCTTCGCCGATCGGTCGATTCCTCACGCCAAGCCGCCAAGAACGCCAAGGGCGCCAAGAGTCTCCGACGAGCGCGTTCGTCGCGGCCATTGCCGGGAGAAGCTCGCGCAAAGGCGCAAAGGCGCAAAGCTCCGATGCGAACGCACCGGAGCTTTGCGCCTTTACGCCTTTGCGCGAGGTCTCGTCGACCCGGGCGGCGGCCTTCGAACGGGCAATCGCCCTTGGCGCGCTTGGCGTTCTTGGCGGCTTGGCGTGAGGAGTCTCGCCGTCACGCCTCACGGCTCGGGCTGCTGATACTCCGCCCCCACCTGCCGACTGAGCAATACCCCCGCGATCTCCTCCCGCCGGTTCCAGAGGAAGCGCTGGCCCTGGAGGCTCGTGAGCATCTCGAGCGTCGAGCGCGCGTCGAGTCGGTTCTCGGCGAGGAGCGCCGCGATGATGAGCCGGCGGAAGGTGACGACGCCCGCCTTGCTCGCGAAGCCGAAGTGGGCGCCGACGCAGAACGTGTCGGTCCCGTAGGGTCGGCTCCACCAGCGAACGAGGGCGCTGCCGTGCGCCTCGAGGTCGGGCGTCGCGTTCCCGTCGGCGGGGCGGAGGCCCCGGCGCGGATCGAGCTCGACCACCTCACCCGTCTCGCTCACCCGGACGACCAGGCTCGGCACGCCGGCGGCGAGGGGACCGTAGGCGCGGCGGATCCGCGCGGCGAACCTCGCCGCCGCCTCCTGGAGCTGCGCGCGCGTCGTGCCCGGCGCGCGGACGATCAGGTCTGCCTCGGCCTCTCGGACGCCGGCGTCGTGTCGTTCGATCCGCGGCGCGCGCGCCTCCCCGGCGAAGCAGGCCGTCTCGCCGACCCGGAGCGGGACGACCCTGCGGTCGACCTCGGCGAGTCGCTCCACCTCGAGGAGCGACGCGTTCTGCGGCGCGTTCTCCGGCGCGCGGTAGATGTGATGGCTGGCGAACGGAAGCACGGCCCGCGGCCGGAACGGGGGGAAGATGCTCTCGAAGTTGGCGAGCAGGCCCTGGTGAACCGTCGCGACGGGCGGGAGCGGATGGCGGAGCAGCTTGCCGGCGTGGTTGAAGTTGCAGAGGAAGACGTCGATCGGGCCGAACCGCCGCGCCAGCCAGCGCCGCGTGCTCGCGGGCACGACGCAGTCGTTGTAGTTCAGGATCGTGCGCGGCCGGCCGTCCGCGCCGGGCCCGCGCACCAGGAGCATGTTGTCGATCCCGGTCGCGGGGTAGCGCTCCACGACCACGCCCGGGGCGAGCGTCGTCGGCCGCCGCTCATCGAGGGCGACCACGTTCTCGAAGCCGAGCCGGCGCAGCGCCGCGTCGAGCTGGAAGTTCCACGAGCGGTTCCCGAGGGCGACGATCCCGGGGTTTCGTTCCAGGACGGCCTTCAAGGTGGGGATGTGGAAGTGATCTTCGTGGAAGTGGCTGACCCAGAGATGGGTCGCCCTCGCGGCCTGGTCGATCGCCGCCGGCGCGTCCCAGCGTAGCCCCCACCCGCCGTCGAAGCAGGTCCCGAAGAACCAGGGATCGGTGAGCAGTCGGACGGAGCCGACCTCGATCAGGACCGAAGCATGATTGAGGAGGCGAATCTGCACCGTCGCGCACCGCGTCTGGAGGGGGTCGGAGCGGCGCGAGAATAGGTCGGTACAGCAAAAACCTCAAGAGCCAAATCCCTGTGATTCAGCTTCTTGAGGCTTTTGGGGGGGGTTGGGGTTTTCGTGGCTTCGGGGCTCTTGGTTCGCCCCTCTGCCGTCGCCTGGTATAAAGCACGGGGGGTGCCAAGACGCCTTCATCGGGGTCACGTTATCTGTCCGAACGATCAAATCGCGACCGATCAACGGTTAGCAGAGCGATGGGGGCGTCTTCCCGGATTCTGAAGGCCCCTTCAACCTGACGTCGAATGGCGACGTTGATGAGCGATTCTGTCCGAGAGGCCCGTTCGGGGGCCAGTTCTTGCCCGCGGCCCGTCTCCTGATATACTGCCGCCCTCAGGGCTTCGCGCAGCGCGTCGGACAATTTGGCGGAGTCCCGCCGCAAGCCCCGAAGGACCCGCGGCCGCCGTTCATCTCCCGAACCGACCGTTCCGTTCGCCGCTCGAGGAGCCCGTCCGTGGCCAGCCCGATCCCGCTCTTCGATCTCGAGGCGCAGCACGCCCCCCTCGGGGCCGAGCTCCTCGCCGCCGTCGGTCGGGTGATCGAGACCAACCGGTTCATCGGCGGCCCCGAGATCGACGCGCTCGAGGCCGAGATCGCCGCCGTCTGCGGCGTCGCGCACGCGATCGGGTGCAGCAGCGGGTCGGACGCGCTCCTGCTCGCCCTCGTCGCCCTCGGCGTCGGCCCGGGCGACGCGGTGATCACCAGCCCGCACACCTTCTTCGCCACGGCCGGCGCGATCGCGCGCACCGGGGCACGGCCGGTCTTCTGCGACGTCGACCCGGCCAGCCAGAATCTCGATCCCGAGGCGGTCGGCCGCTGGCTCGCCGAGAACACCGACGCCAGGGGGCGGACGCGGGACGGCCTGACCGTCCGGGTCGTCGTCCCGGTGCATCTCTACGGCCAGTGCGCCGACGTCGACGCCCTCGCCGAGGTGGTCGCGTCCCGCGGGATCCGCATCCTCGAGGACGCCGCCCAGGCGATCGGCGCGTCGATCGGCGATCGGCCCGCCGGCTCGCTCGGCGCCCTCGCCGCGTTCTCGTTCTATCCGAGCAAGAACCTCGGCGCGGCCGGCGACGCCGGGATCGTGACGACCGACGACGCCGCGCTCGCCGAGCGGGTGCGAAGCCTCCGCGTCCACGGCGGACCGCCCGGGACGCGCTTCGTCCACGAGGAGCTCGGCTGGAACGCGCGGATCGACTCGATCCAGGCCGCGTTCCTCCGCGTCAAGGTCCCCCACCTCGAGACCTGGACGGCGGGGCGGATCGAGAACGCCGAGTTCTACGACGAATCGCTCGCCGACCTCGTCGCCCGCGGCGTGACGACGCCGTCGCGCCGGGCGGCGACGCGTCACGTCTACCATCTCTACGCGCTTCGGGTGAGCGACCTGCCCGACCTGGGCCCGGGGCGTCGCGACCGCATCGCCGCGGCCCTCGCCGAGGACGGCATCGAGACCGGCGTCTACTACCCGCGCCCGCTCCACCTCCAGCCCTGCTTCGCCCACCTCGGCCAGGGCGAGGGGAGTCTCCCCGAGGCCGAGCGCGCCGCCCTCGAGACGCTCTCGATTCCCGTGTTCCCCGAGCTCGGCGAGGAGCGCCGCGGGCGGGTGGCCGACGCCGTCCGCCGGGCCGTGGAGCGGGTCGACGCCGCGCCGGCCCGGTCGACCGAGGCGCGGGGCGCCTCGTGAGCTCCGCGCCCGAGCACGGAGCGAGCCCCGAGGAGGCCGGCGCGCCCGAGGCGGCGGCGGGAGGGGACGCGCCGACGGCCGAGTCGCCGGGGGCCGAGGCGACGCTGTCCGAGGACGCGCTCGCGCTCATCCGGACCCATCGCGGGAAGAAGCCCGTCAAGTGGATGGCGAAGGAGATCGGCGCGCCGGTCTCGCTCGTCCGGGCGGCCCTGCACCGGATCGAGGGCGAGACGGCCGCGGCGCGGGGCAAGCCGACCGCGGCGGCCCGCGACGCCGCTCCGGCGGCGGTCGCGGGGGCGTCGGTGGATGACCCGTGGGCCGGCCCGCGGGCGCTGGTCGGCGCGGTCGTCGTCCTCGTCCTCGTCGTCCTGATCGGCTACGGCGGCACGCTCGGGCACGACTTTCACTTCGACGACAACCAGGCGATCGTCGACAACAAGAACGTCAAGGACCCCGCCATCGTCTGGCACCAGTTCCCCTCGACCCGCTTCCTCAACACCCTCAGCTTCGTCGCGAACGGGGTGGTGAACCGTCGCCTCTTCGGGCCGGAGAATGCGCTCGCGGTCGGGTCGTTCCACGTCGTGAACATGGGGATCCACCTCCTCGCGGCGCTGATGCTCTACCTCCTCGGGGTCGAGGTGATCGGGGCCGCGCGTGCTCGCGGGCGGCTCTCGCCGCGCGGCGTCCGGATCGTCGCGCTGATCGCGGCCGCGATCTTCGCCGCCCACCCGCTCCAGACGCAGGCCGTCACCTACTTGGCGCAGCGGACCGAGGCGCTGTGCGCCCTGTTCGCCCTCGCCGCGTTCTGGGCCTACGCCCGGGGTCGCCGCGCCCAGGAGGAGGTCGTCGGCGAGGGCGCCGGCGGCGAGACCGGGTCGTCGCCGGCGTTCGGCGACTACGTTCGCGCGGCGCTCGATCGCCGCGTCGCGCGGTGGTATCTCGTCGCCCTGCTGGCGACCGGCGGCGGGCTCCTCTCGAAGGAGGTCGGCGGGACGATCCCCGCGGTCATCCTCGCGCTCGAGCTCTGCCTCTACGGCCGGACCGCCTGGTTGCGGGTCCTTCCCATCCTGGCCGGTCTCGCCGTGGCGACGACGCTCGCGGTCCTCGTCAGTCGCGGCGCGGGGCTGGCGCGGATCCTCACGCCGTCGGACGTCTCGGGCGTCGACCACGGCCACGTCCAGTACGCCCTGACGCAGCTCCGCGTCTTCCTCTCCTACCTCCGTCTGATGGTCTTGCCGATCGGGCAATGCGTCGACCACGACGTGACCCCGCATCGCGCGTTCTTCGCCGAGATGTCGGGCGGCGCGCTGCTCTCCGATCTCGCCCTCACCCTGCTCGCCCTCGCCGCGAACCTCGGCCTGGTCGGCTTCGCCGCCTGGGCGTTCCGCCGGGGCGACCGGCTCGTCGCGTTCGGGCTCGCGTCGTTCTACCTCGTCCTCGCGCCGTCCTCGAGCATCGTCCTGCTCCCCGACCTGATGTTCGAGCACCGGGTCTACCTCCCCCTCGGTCTGATCGCCCTCGCCGTCTGCGCGACGCTCGCCCGTCGGTTCGCGGAGCGTCCCGGTCGCGGCCGGCTCGTCCTCATCTGGGCGGCGGTCGGCGCGATCGGCCTCCTCGTCATCACGACGCGCGTGCGCAACGCCGTCTGGGAGTCGAACCTCACCCTCTGGACGGATGCCGTCGAGAAGGCGCCCGACAAGGCGCGCCCTCACAGCAACCTCGGTCTCGCCTGGCAGCAGCTCCCCCTGACGGCCGAGAGCGACCGCGATCGGCTGAAGGAGCGGATGAGCAACCTCGCGCGGGCGGAGGAGCACTACCGCCGCGCGATCGAGATCGACGAGGACTTCACCAAGGCCCGGAACAACCTCGGGATGATCGAGATCGAGCGGGGTCGGGTGCGGCTGTCCTACTCGGAGCAGGCGAGCGCGGAGGCGAAGAAGCTCCGCCGGAGCGACCCGACTCAGGCGAAGAAGCTCGCCAGCATCGCCGAGCAGCAGCGCCAGATCGCGTTCGACCACTTCGTCGCGGCCGAGGCGGTGTTCCGCGAGACGATGGAGATCGACCCCGACGACTTCGTCGGACGGAACAACCTGGCGAACATGTACCAGCAGTTCCTGAGCAAGTGGGATCCGAGCTACGTCGAGGAGGCCGTCCCGATCCTCGAGGAGGTCGTCGTCCTCTCGAAGGATCGGCAGCCGACGGTGCGGGTCGTCCTGGGCGACCTCTACCGGATCCTGGGCGATCGGCGGCGGGGGCGCGGCCCGTCGGCCCGCCAGGATCGGGCCGAGCTCTACCGGAGGGGACAGGAGCACTATCGGATCTTCCTTCGGAGGACCGAGCGGCTCGGCCACGAGAAGCGCGAGCACGCCGAGACGCGGCTCGAGGCCCTCGAGCGGCAGCTCGAGCAGCTCGGCGAGCGGCGGCGGCCGTGACCGCCGTCGACCACGGAGGGGTCGTCGTCCTCATCCCCGCGTATGCGGAGGAGGCCGCGATCGGGCGGGTCGTCACGAGCGTCCGCGAGGCCGTTCCGGGAGCCGACGTCGTCGTCATCGACGACGGCTCCCTCGACGAGACGGCGTCCCGCGCCCGGGCGGCGGGCGCGACGGTCCTCCGTCATCCGATGAACCTCGGCTACGGCGTGGCGCTCCAGACCGGCTACAAGTGGGCGCTTCGTCGCGGCTACGCGGTCGCGGCCCAGCAGGACGCCGACGGACAGCACGAGGCGGAGGACCTCCCGCGGATCCTCGCCCCGGTCGTCCGCGGCGAGGTCGACGTCTGCCTCGGGTCGCGGTTCCTCGCCGAGGACGGGGCGACCCCACCGGCCTACCGGGCCGGCATCGTGCGCCGCCTCGGGATGCGGATCTTCGGCGCGGTCGCATCGCTCGCCACGGGCACGCGGATCACCGACCCGACATCTGGCTTCCAGGCGCTCGACGCGTCCGTCCTCGAGTTCTTCTGCGACGATCGCTACCCGTTCGACTACCCCGACGCCGACCAGCTCATCACCCTTCACCGGGCCGGCTTCCGGATCCGCGAGGTCGGCGTGCGGATGTACGAGAACGAGGATGGCCGCTCGATGCACGGAGGACCGATCAAGCCGTTCTACTACGTGATCACGATGGGGCTCGCGATCCTCGTCGCCCTCCTCCACGAGCGCGTGCCCAGACCGGCTCGACCGGCGAAGGCGGCAGCGGGCGAAGGAGCTCGTCCGAGCGAGGCGGCCACGGCCGAGGGAGCGCCGCGATGATGCCCGGGTCGATCATTCCGCCGGCGCTGATGCTCCTCTACGACGAGGCCGACGCGGTCTCGCCCTACCGATTCGTCGGGATCGGGCTGGCGGCGGTGATCTTCCTCTCGGTGATCTGGCTGATCAAGAAGCGGCGGCTCCGCGGCGAGTTCGGCTGGCTGTGGCTCATCACCGGCGTGGGCTACTTCGTCCTCGCCGTCTGGAACGAGCTCCTCGAGATCGTCGCCTCGGCGCTCGGGATCAGCCCGCCGAGCACGGCGCTGTTCTTCTTCGGGCTGATCTTCCTCACCGCCGTCGCCGTCGAGCTCTCCGTCCGGATCTCGAAGCAGAGCGAGCAGATTAAGAACCTCGCCCAGCAGCTCGCCATCCTGGAGGCGGAGCGAACCGCCGCCGAGGTGAAGGGCGACGAGGGCGGAGGCGTGTCGGAGGCCGGGTAGAGGCATTGATGCTCGCCTTCGGCGAGCGGGATGTCACCACGGAGACACGGAGGGCACGGAGGATCCTCTGAGAGGAGTCCGAGTCCTCGAACGCTCGGCGCACCCTCCGTGGATTCTCCGTGTTCTCCGTGTCTCCGTGGTGACATCCTCTTCGCCGAAGGCGAAGCCGCTGCGGGAACTGGCTAGAGCTCGTCCGAGCAGGGAGGCGCGAGGATCCACTCGCAGGCCTCCTCGAGCTCCTGGGCGGTCTGGAACCGGTTCGCGGGGTCGCGGGCCATCGCGCGGAGGCAGATCTCCTCGATCGCCTTCGGGATGTCGGGCCGGTGCTCGGACGGCGGCGTCGGATCCTTGATCGTGAGCTGGGTGAGGATCTGGAGCGGGCTGCCGTGGAACGGCGTCGTCCCCGCGAGCATCTCGTAGAGGACGACGCCGAGGCTGTAGATGTCGCTCCGGACGTCGGTGATCTTCCGGCCGCTGACCTGCTCGGGGGCCATGTAGGCGGGCGTCCCGAGGAGGTCGCCGGTGACGGTGAGCGACTCGTCGATCGAGAGGTCCTTGGCGAGGCCGAAGTCGTAGAGCTTCGGCAGACCCTGGGGGTCGATCCGGATGTTGGCCGCCTTGATGTCGCGGTGGATCACGCCCTGCTGGTGGGCGTGGAACAGCGCGCTCGCCACGTCTCGGATGATCTCGAGCGCCCGGCGGGGCGGGATCTCGTTCCGGCGCAGCATCTCGTGGAGCTCGTGTCCCTCGATGAACTCCATCACGTAGTAGGGGTAGCCTTCGTGGGGCGGGCCGGTCACGCCCCAGTCGAAGACGCGGACGAGCGAAGGGTGCTGGAGCTTGGTCGCCATGGCGACCTCGCGCTTGAAGCGCTCGATGAAGCTCTGACCGCTCGCCCGCTCGATCGCGAGCACCTTGACCGCGACGATCTCATCGTCCGACAGGCGCTTCGCCTTGTAGACGTCGCCGAAGCCGCCGCGTCCGAGCAGCCCGATCGTCTCGTATCCGGTGATCTCGAGGCGCGGGAGGCCGAACGACCCGAACGAGCTGGGCGTGGGCATGCCGCCGGGCACGTGCGCCTCGACGACGGGGATCCGGTAGACGTCGTCGGCGTCGCGCCGGCGCGACTCGCTCGAGGCCGACCCCTCCCCGCTCGGCATGATCGCGGTCGCGCCCTCGGCGGCCGTCTCCCCCGGGGCGCCGGTGTCGGGGGCGTCGACGACTTGGCTCTCGTCCTCGCCGTCGCTCGAGATCATGTGCGTGGGCAGGGGCCGGATCGCCGACGGCGGGATGATCGTCGGGACGATCGCGGTGGCATCGTCGCTCCGCGGCGGCTCGATCGTCGGCTGCGGAGGGAGGGGCTTCGCGGTCCTCGTCGTCCTCCCCTTCCCCCTCGCCTTCCGCTTCGCCTTTTGCTTCGCCTTCCGCGTGGTCTTCTTTCGCTGGGGGGGCGGCAGAGGCAGAGGGATCACGCCGGCGAGGGTGTCCTCGCTCGAGGAGACCTCGACGGCGGCGGGCTTCGCGGCGGGCGCCGGGTGGGCGAAGCCGGGCGCGACGTCGATCACGCTCGCCGGGCGCGGCGCAGGCTCCGGCTCGGGAGGTCGGTTCGAGGATCCGTTCGGGCGCGGCTCGAGCACGATCGAGTCGAACCCGAGCGCCTCGCCGCACTCGTCGCACGCGAGCGGCCGGTCGAGCGGGAGGCTGGCGACCGGCTGCGAGGCGTCGCACGGCGCGCAGCGGACGATGCCCTCGCTCAGGAGCGAGTGCAGTCGCTCGGCGGCGGCCTGCTCGATGAGGCCGCGCTCGACGAGGAGGTCGGCCAGCCCGCCGGCCGGCGCGTCGCCCTGCCGACGGCGCGCGCGGAGCTCGCGGGCGACGGTCGAGGCATCGCCGGGGTCGACCGCGCCCGTGGCGACGGCGAGCCTCCGGAAGCGGAGCTCGTCGACCTCCATCGGGTCAGGCGCTCGCGACGCCCGCGCGCGCGAACATCCCCGCCTCGTAGGCGACGATCCGCCCCTCGATCGCCGAGGCGGCGACGGTGAGCGGGCTCGCGAGGTAGAGCCGCCCCGGCCCGGAGCGCCCCTTGAAGTTGCGGTTGATCGCGGAGACGGTCACCTGCTCGGCGTCGTCGGAGACGCCCGGCCCGCAGCCGATGCACGCGCCGCATCCGGGCGGGATCACCGAGACGCCGACCTGCTCGAAGACCTCGATGTCGCCGCGCTCGCGAGCCGCCCGCTCGACGTCGGCCGAGCCGAACTGGATGAAGAAGCGCACGCCGTCCTTCACCCGGCGGCCCGCCGCGAGCGCCTCGCGCATCACCGAAGCGTAGAACTGCAGGTCGTCGTCCTTGCCGGCCGTGCAGCTTCCGCCGTAGGCGATGTCGATCGGCACCTCGCCGAGCTCGTCGATGAACGCGCCGTTGGTCGGGTCGCTCGGGATCCCGTTGTCGGGGTCGCCGGGGTGGGCGACCATCGGCCGGATCGAGGCGAGGTCGATCGCGTGGACGCCCCCGTCGTAGTGGGCGCCGGGGTCGGGCGCGACGAGCTTCGCCCGGATCGCCGACTCGTCGAGGTCGGGCCGGCGCTCCGCGATCCACGCGACCGTCGCGTCGTCGCCCTCGACGATCCCCGAGCGCGCCGAGCACTCGGTCGCCATGTTCGCCAGCGTCGCCCGCTCGTCCATCGAGAGGCTGGCGAGCCCCGGTCCGCCGAACTCCATCGCCCGCTTGAGGGTGTCCTCGCGGCGCGCGAACGTCCGGAGGATCTCGAGGATGAGGTCCTTCGCCGTGACGCCGGGGCGGAGCTGCCCCGAGAGCTCGAACCGGATCGACTCCGGCACGACGGCCGTCGTGAGGCCCGTCTTGACGAGGGCGGCGTACTCGGTCGCGCCGACGCCGTAGCCGTAGGCGTTGCTCCCGCCGGCCATGCAGGTGTGGCTGTCGGTCGCCTGGATGAAGTCGCCCGGCTCGATGATCTTCTCGCGGGCGACCTGGTGACAGATCCCGGGGGAGATGCCGTCGCGAGCGTTGAACTCGAGGACGCCGGTGTGCGCCTGGAACTCGCGCTGCATCCGGCGGAGGACCTCGATCTTCGGGAGGAACCTGGCGAACCGCTCGACCGAGTCGGCGTAGATCAGGTGGTCCTCGAAGACGGCGAGCTTCTTCGGGTTCGCCTCGATCGCGTAGTGCTCTCCGTACTCGTCGCGGAGGAACTGGTGGACCTGCGCCGTCGTGAACTCGTGGCTGTAGCCGCCGTCCACCCGGACGAAGACGACGTCGCCCGGCTTCACGAACACGGGCGCGTCGGGCTCGCCCTCGCCCCGGACGACGTGCCGGGCGAGGATCTTCTCGGCCATCGTCATCGGGCGCCGCGTCGTCTCGATCGGCGGCGGTCCGACCTCGCCCGCCTTGAGGGCGCCGACGTAGGGGAAGAGCCCGCCCCGGAGGACGGTCGCCCGGCTGACCGGGTCGAGGCCGTCGGCGAACCGCTCGATCGGGATCTCCTCGCCGTCCTGGAGCCGCTCGAGGAGGGCGTGGTCGCCCATCAACGTCCCGAGGTTGATGTTGTTCTTCGCGTGGATCGGGGCGAAGCTCGCCGCGATCGCGATCCGGATCCCCGAGAACTTCTCGCACTGCGCCGCCGTCTCGCGCGAGCTGCCGACGCCCTTGCGCTCGCCCGAGACGATCACCTCGAAGCCGCCGTCGACGAGCGCGCGCTCGCCGAAGAGGCGCTCGCCGTCGACAATGAGGCCGGCGTAGGCGTTCTTGGCGATCTCGACCGGGTCGTAGTCGAAGCAGACCCAGGCGGGCGTCATCGCGTCGGTGTTGATGTCGTCGAGGAGGTCCTCGGGCGCCACGTCCTTCATCCGGAGGTCGAGCTCGCCGCGGAGCTGTCGCCGGATCAGGTCGGGGTCCTTCGTCAGGAAGAGGACCCGCTTGCCGGGCGTGAGGCGGATGGGGTCGGGCATGGCTCGATCAGCTCCCCCGCTCGACGTGGGCGAGGACGCGGGCGACGTTGCCGGCTCGGTCGGTGGCGACGACGCGGATGAACACGCTCGGCGCGTCGACCGCGACGGGGACGGTGACGGTGAACGTCCCGTCCGCGGCGAGGGTCGCCTCGGTCTCGTCGACCTCGATGCGGACGACGCCCGACCCGCCCCCGTCGTCGATCCGTCCGCGCACCTGCACCCGCCCTCCCTCGATCGGCGCCCCCGGAGCGGGCGCGATGATCTCGACGAGCGGCGGGACGGTGTCGCGTCCGACCGACAGGGTCGCGTGGCCGTCGTTGCCGGCCCCGTCGTCGGCGAGGATCACGAGCGGGTTCGGTCCTTCGCGCGTCAGGAGCGGAAGGAGATAGAAGCGGCCCTCGGCATCGGCCGTGGTCACCTCATCGCCGACGCGGAGGCGCGCGCCGGGGGCCGGCCGGCCGCCGCGTCGGACGCGGCCGGAGACGGTCAGGCCGGTCTCGTTCGTCCAGGCGAGGCCCCTCGGGCGCTCGACGACGACGACGAGCCCCTCGTCCGCGCCGATCGGTCCCGGCCCGACCGCCGGCTCGCGGCCGGGATCTCCCGCGCCGCCCGTGCCCGCGCCCGCGCCCGGGTCGGTGGCCGCGCCCGCGCCCGGGTCGCCGCCCGTGCCCGTGCCCGTGCCCGTGCCCGTGCCCGTGCCCGTCGCCGCGTCGGGGGCGTGCCCGCCGCCCGCCGTCGCGGTCGGGAGCCCCGAGCCGGAGCCCGAGGGCGCGTCCGAGCCGCCCGCGCCTGCGGGAGCCTCGGCATGGGCGAGCTCGGCCGGACCGCCGCCGCTGTGTCCGTCGAGGCTCGTCTCGCCGTGGCCCGCGCCGTGGCCACCCGCGGCCTTCTCCTGATTGCGCATGTTGAGCACGACGAACGCGCTCAGGAGCGCGGCGATCGCGATCAACGCGGGGGTGGCCTGGGCGAGGAGGCCGTCGTCTCCGGGGGCTCCGCCTGGCTGCGCCATTCCGTGTACCTCCAATGATGAGCCCGGCGGACCGGGCCTGGGACCGGCGAGGCTACCACGAGCGGGCTCGCAGGCGCAATTCACGTGGTTGCGGGAGGGCGCGCCCTCGGCCCCGGAGCGCGACGCCGACGGAAACGGCGTTGATCGGGGCGGCCTCGGGGAACAAGATGGCTCGCTCGGTTCCCGACCTGCCCTCGTCCCCCGCCTGGAGAGCTCGTGATGCGCTGTCGATCCCTGCTCCTCGTCCTGGTCGTCTCGACGCTCCTCGCCGGCCTCGGATGGAGCGCCGCCGCCGATGGAGGTGACCCCGTGCTCAGCAAGGCCGATCTCGACGCGATCCGCGCCGTCCTCGAGGACCAGGACGCCGCCTGGAACCGCGGCGACATCGAGGGGTTCATGGTCGGCTACGACCGGACCGAGGCGATCGTGTTCACCTCGGGCGGCAAGATCCGCCGCGGGTTCGACGAGACGCTCCGACGCTACAAGGAGGCCTACGTCGACGCCGCCGCGATGGGGAAGCTCGGCTTCTCCGACCTCGAGATCACGCCGGTCGGCCCCGACGCGGCCGTCGTCCTCGGTCGGTGGGAGCTGACGGAGACCGAGAAGTCCGGCGGCGGGATCTTCACCCTCGTGATGGTCCGCCGCGACGCGGGGTGGCGGATCATCCACGACCACACCTCGAAGACCCCCGACGAGTGAGCGGCCTGAGTGGTGTGCGCTCGCCTTCGGCGAGCAGGATGGCACCACGGAGGCACGGAGAGCACGGAGGTGTCACGGAGAAGGCCTGCTCTCCTCGCTTCGAGGCTCGTCGGGCTTCCAGCCGGTTCGGGAGGCACGGGAGAGCTCCCTCCGGGGACGATCCGCGGGCGTCGACTCGGAGGAGATGGCGCCATGCAGGGACTCTCCGTGCTCTCCGTGCCTCCGTGGTGACATCCCCTTCGCCGAAGGCGAAGCCCACGGCCGGAGCGATCCCGCGATGAAGGGCAACGCGCTCATCGTCCTCGGCGTCGTCGGCACCGTCTCGGGCTTCGCGATCTGCCTCGCGTCGTGGGCGTTCGCCGAGCTCGACATCCTCTACCACGAGATACGCCTTCAGCAGCTCCTCGTGATGGTCGGCGGCGGCTTCTGCGCCGGCCTGTCGATCCTCGCGACCGGCTCGGCGCTGCTCACCGGCGGCATCCTGAGGCGTCGAAACGCGATCCTCGCCCTGACCCTGCCGAGGCCGACGAAGGCGACGAAGCCGGCGACCGAGCCGGCGCGCCGCGAGAAGAAGCCCGACCCCGAGCCCGAGGCGCGCGCGGCGCCGGCGGAGACCTCCGAATGAGCACCTCCTGCGACCTCGTCATCGATCGGATCGGCGCGCTCGTCACGCCGCCGGGCCCTGGCCCCCACGCCGGGCCGGCGGCCCAGGGAGCGCTCGAGACGACCGAGGACGCCGCGATCGCAATCGCGGGCGACCGGATCGTCGGGGTCGGTCCGCGCGACTCGATCCTCGGGCGGTTCGACCCGAAGCGGACGATCGACGCCGCCGGGCGGGTGGCGACGCCAGGCCTCGTCGAGCCGCACACGCACCTCCTCTTCGCCGGCGACCGCAGCTTCGAGATGGAGCGTCGCCTCCGCGGCGAGAGCTACGCGGCGATCGCCCAGGCGGGCGGCGGCATCCGCGCGACGGTGCGATGGACCCGCGAGGCGAGCCGGGAGCAGCTCGTCCGGGACGGCCGGCCGCGCCTCGACGCGATGCTCGATCACGGGGTCACCACCGTCGAGATCAAGAGCGGCTACGGCCTCGACCTCGAGACGGAGAAGCGGCTCCTCGAGGCGGCCGCCGAGCTCGGCCGGAGCCACCCCGTCGACGTCGTCACGACCAACCTCGCCGCCCACGAGATCCCCGACGACCGCCGCGACGACCGGGAGGGCTTCATCGCGTACCTGACCGAGACCGTCCTGCCGGAGCTCCGGCCCCTCGCCGAGTTCTGCGACGTCTTCTGCGAGCCGCACGTCTACAGCGTCGAGGAGAGCCGGCGGATCCTCACCCGGGCGAAGGAGCTCGGCTACGCGATCAAGGTCCACGCCGATGAGATCGAGCCGAGCGGCGGCGCCGAGCTCGCGGCCGAGCTCGGCGCGGTGAGCGCCGATCACCTCGGCGCGATCAGCGACGCCGGCATCGAGGCGATGGCGAGGTCGGGGACGGTCGCCGTTCTCCTCCCCGCGACCGCGCTCTTCCTCCAGCTCGAGCAGCGGGCGCCGGGGCGAAAGCTCATCGACGCCGGCGTCCCGGTCGCCGTCTCGACCGACCGTAACCCCGGCAGCAGCCCGTGCGACAGCCTGCCGCTCTGCATGACCCTCGCCTGCCTCGAGCACGGCCTGACCCCGGCCGAGGCGCTCGTCGCCGGGACGGCGAACGCCGCCGCCGCGATCGCCCGCGCCGACCGCGGTGCGCTGGTCGACGGGCTCCGCGCCGACGTCGTCCTCTGGGACGTCGCCGACTGGCGCGGGATCATCGGCCACCTCGGGTCGAGCCGGGCGGCGCTCGTGCTCGCCGGCGGCCAGGTCGCGCGCGACCGGACCTGACGGCGCCGCGCGGGCGCGGGCGTCGCGCTATAATCGCTCCCATGCCCGCCTGGACCGATCAGCTCGTCGAGTGCGTCCCGAACTTCTCGGAAGGTCGGCGCCCCGAGGTCATCGAACGGATCTGCGCCGCGATCGAGGACGGGGGCGAGGCGCTCGTCCTCGACCGGTCGCTCGACCCCGACCACAACCGGAGCGTCGTCACGTTCGTCGCGCCGCCGGCGGCGGCCGTCGCGGCGGCCGTCCGGGCCGTCCGGATCGCCCGTGACGAGATCGACCTCCGCGACCACGAGGGTGTCCATCCCCGGATGGGCGCGGCCGACGTCGTGCCCTTCGTCCCGCTCCGTGGCGTGACGATGGAGGACTGCGTCGAGGTCGCCCGCCGGGCCGCGGCGGCGATCGGCGACGAGCTCGCCGTGCCGTGCTTCCTCTACGGCGAGGCCGCCGCTCGGCCCGAGCGGGCCAACCTGGCCGACGTCCGCCGCCCGCGCTTCGAGGGGCTCCGCGACCTCGTCGGCTCGGACCCCGCCTGGGCGCCCGACGCCGGTCCGGCGGCGCTCCACGAGAGCGCCGGGGCGACCGCCGTCGGCGCGCGCTTCTTCCTCGTCGCGTTCAACGTCGACCTCGCGAGCGACGACCTCGACCTCGCCCGGCGGATCGCCCGGGAGGTGCGCGAGAGCTCGGGCGGGCTGCCGACGATCAAGGCGATCGGGCTGCGCCTGGAGGAGCGCGGTCGCGTCCAGGTCTCGATGAACGTCTGCGACTACCGGGTCACCTCGCTCGCGACCGTCTTCCGCGAGGTCAGCCGGCGCGCCGAGGAGGCCGGCGTTCGGGTCGCGGGGAGCGAGCTGATCGGGCTCCTCCCGAAGGAGGCGTGGGACGCCACCGCCTCCGGCGCGCTCGCCCTCCCGCCCGCGAGCGCCGACCGGCTGATCGAGTCCCGCCTCGACGCGCGCCAGAGGGCGATGGGCCCGCCGCTCGGGCTCGTCCTCGGGGCGCTCGCGAGCGACGCGCCGACCCCGGGCGGCGGCTTCGCGGCCGGCCTCGCCGGCAGCCTGGCGGCGGCGCTGGCGGCGATGGCCTCCCGGATCTCGGCGGGCAAGGCGAAGGACGAGGAGACGCGCGCAGAGCTCGTGCGCGCCGTCGGCAGCGCGGACGCCCTCGGCAAGACGCTCCTCGCCCTCGCGCACCGCGACGCGGCCGCCTACGGGCGGCTCCACGAGGCGTGGGGGATGCCGCGGGGCACTGACGAGGAGAAGGCGCGCCGAGACGAGGAGATCGATCAGGCCTCGCGGGCGGCCGCCGCCGTCCCGCTCGAGATCGCCGAGATGGCGGCGAGGACGACCACCCTCGCGGCGCTCGTCCTCGAGAAGGGGCGGGCTTCGCTCGCCGTCGACGTCGGAACGACCGCGCTCCTGGCCGCGGCGGCGGCCGCCTCGGCGCGGCTGATGGTGCTGGTGAACCTCCCCTCCATCGTGGATGAGGATGAGCGGGCGCGCCTCCGCGAGCTCGCCGATCGCCACGTCGAGCTCGCCGACCGCGCCGCCGCGACGGTCGGGGCGAAGGTCGAGGTCATCCTGTCCGGCGGAGACGGCGCCGGGTGAGCGAGTATCTTCGCTTCGCCTTCACCTCGGACCTCCACCTCGATCGCCGGTCTCCCGAGGCTGCCCCGCGCTGGGAGCGCTTCTTCGCCGAGCTCGGCGAGACCCGCCCCGATGTCGTCGTGCTCTGCGGCGACATCGTCGGCCTCGACAAGGAGGGCCCGCTCCGCGAGCTCGGCGCCGCGCTCGACCGCCACGTCCCCGACGCGCAGCGCCTGTTCGTGCCCGGCAACCACGACCTGTGGCAGCGCGACCCCGACCGGGACACCGAGCGCTTCTACGCCGGGGAGCTGGCCGCCCTGTTCCGCGAGACGGCGGGGCTCTCCCTCCTCGACGGAGCGCCGAGGGTGCTCGGCGGGACGATCGGCGTCGTCGGCTCGCTCGGGTGGTACGACTACAGCCTGGCCGCGCCGGGGCTCGTCCTCGGTCCGCGCGACAGCTACGAGCGGAAGACGTTTCACGGCCACCGGGTCTGGAACGACGCGCGGTGGACGAGCATCGAGGACGACCGGGCGTTCTGCGCCCGGCTCGTCGCGCAGCTCGACGCCGACATCGACGAGGTGAAGCGGCGGGGCGCGCGCCGGGTCGTCGCGATCACCCACACCCTCGCCTTCGCCGAGATGGTGAGGAGCGTCCACGAGAAGCCGCTGTGGACCTTCGCCCAGGCCTTCCACGGCAGCACGGCGCTGGGCGAGGTGATCGCGGGCCACGCCGAGGTGGCGCTTCATGTCTGTGGCCACACGCATCTTCCGGCCGAGATGCGGGTCGGCGGAAACGGGCTGGTCTCGGTGAACGTCGGCGGCGGCTACGACCGGCCGCGCTCGTTCGTCCGCGACGTCCCGCTCTGACCCTCGTCCCGACCGCCCGGCGGACGGGGCTTCACCCGTCCGCGCGCCTCGGCGCGGGCGGCCGCCTGCGGGCTCGCCTCGGTCCGGCGGCCGTGGCCGAGCGCCGAGGCCGGCTGGATCATCCGCTCGCCGAAGCGCCGGCGGACCGCGTCGGCGCCCTTCAGGGTCGCCCGCCGCTTCTCGGTCTCGGGGCTCGCCCCGAACAGCCCGAGCTGGCCGTCGGCGGGGTCGAGGCCCGAGACCTGGAGGCCGATCAGGCGCACGCCGCCCGCCGGCATCGGGAGCTTCTCGGCGAGGAGGCGCTTCGCCGTGCGGACGATGACGACCTCGTCGTCGGTCGGATGCTCGAGCGTCTCGCTCCGGGTGACGAGGCCGCGGTCGGGGCGACGGATCTTCAGGACGACGGTGCGTCCGCGGAGGCCCTCGGACCGGAGGCCGAAGGCGACCGTCGACGCCTGGCGGGCGAGGTGCCCGGCGAGGGCGTCGCGGTCGGCGCAGTCCTCGCCGAGGGTCACCTCGCTCCCCATCGACTTGCGCCGCCGGCCCGGCTGAACGGGGCGAGGGTCCTGACCGCGGGCGAGGCGCCCGAGGTGGTCGGCGAGGTTGCCGAGGCGTGCCTCGAGCAGCGCCGGGTCCGCCCGCTGGATGTCGTCGACCTTCTCGATTCCAAGGCGTCGCAGCGTCTGCGCGGTGACCGGGCCGACGCCCCAGAAGACCTCGATCGGGAGCGGCGCCAGGAACGCGGCCTCCTCCCCGAACGGGACGAGGACGAGGCCGTCGGGCTTGTCGTGGTCGCTCGCGACCTTCGCGACGTACTTGCTCGAGGCGACCCCGACGCTCGCGGTCAGGTCGAGCTCCTCCTTGATCCGCGCCCGGATCGCCTCGGCGATCGCGCGGCCGCCCCCGAAGAGGCGGAGCGAGCCGGTGACGTCGAGGAACGCCTCATCGATGGAGAGCGGCTCACACAGCGGCGTGAAGTCGCGGAGGATCGCGAAGATCTCGCGGCTGACGGCGACGTAGTGGCTCATCCGGACCGGGAGGAAGTGCGCGTGCGGGCAGCGCCGCTTCGCGATCACCGAGGCGAGCGCGCTGTGGACGCCGAACCGGCGCGCCTCGTAGGAGGCCGCGCAGACGACGCCCCGCTCGCCATCGCCGCCGACGATGACCGGCTTCCCGCGAAGGGACGGATCGTCGCGCTGCTCGATGGAGGCGTAGAACGCGTCCATGTCGACGTGGAGGATGGTGCGCGGCTCGTCCATCGATGATGAGCGTATCCGAGGGGGACGACGGGAGAAAGACGGATCTCACGGGAGGTCGGACGAACGGCGGATCTCGTCGTCGGCAACGGCTTGGCGTGTCCGAACCCAATCCGCGCAGTCCGCGCAATCCGCGCAATCCGCGGTTTCGTTCTCTCGGCGCCGAACGAGTGGGAACCGCGGATGACGCGGATGACGCGGATTGCGAGTTGCCGATCTCCGGGTTCACTGCCGCCGCGCGAGATCTGCCCCCTTCGATTCACACCACGGAACGAGGCGCGCCGCGCCCGCGACTCGGCCTGCCCGGATCAGTCCGCGCAATCCGCGCAATCCGCGGTTTCGTTCTCTCGGCGCCGAACGAGTGGGAACCGCGGATGACGCGGATGACGCGGATTGCGAGCTG
>JAJDCQ010000031.1 GCA_029260755.1 Planctomycetota bacterium
TCGTCTCGACGCCTTCGTGAAGTCCTCCTCGTTTCTCGGCGGATCGGGCCGGTGGGGAAGGATGGCAGCCTCCGGATTATGCCGACTGCACCGAGGCTCGAGCCTTGCGTCTTCGGGAGTTATGGCCGCTACGCGGCATAGGGTTCGGTCGAGGCTCGAGGCTACGGAGCCCGTCAGCCTCCGCCGGGGAGCCAGGCCGGCCACGCGGACGGTGGGGCGGGCAGCTCCCTCTCGTCGATCCAGACCATCTCGGACCCGTCCGACGTGACTCTCTCGAGCAACAGGGTGAGCCGGTGGGCCGTCCGTCCCTCTCGTTCGCGGCTCGAGGAGCTCAGCTCCCCGCTGAGGACGACATCGATCCCGTGTTCCCGGGCGAAGCGCGTGACCTCGAGCGGATCGACCGCGCCGCTCTCCATGTACTCGACCTCGTCGAGGAACTCGACGCGGCGCTCCCCGTCGACGGCGAATCGGACCTGGCCGCCGCGGATCAGACCGTTGCGGATCACGTCCATCACTTGGCTCATGTCGATCGAGTCGGGGGTGGCGTTGCCTACGCGGCTGAGCAGTAATCTCGGACGCGCTCCGATCTGCGGGTGGCCACCGCTCGGGAGGAGCCAGCCGTTCAGATCGCGGATCATCGCTTGGGCGGCGGCGGCGACAGCCTCCTCGAGCGGCGGCGGGTCGGTCCGGGTGGCCCAGGCGACGAGGACCGCCGCGCCGCCTCCCGTCACGGCGACGCCGAGGAGAATCAGGGCGAGCAGACCGCGTCGTCGCGGGGGTCGGTTCGCGTCGGGCATGGGGCGAGGCTGGCCAAGGCCTGTCACGCGCCGGTCACCCGCTGTGCCCGCCGTCGATGGGGGTCGACCGCCGTGACCAGGGAGGTGCGCCCTACTAGCGAATCACCTTCACGCATCGCCCATACGCGAACGGGCGCTGGTCCTGGCGCAGCACCAGCTTCGAGAGGGGCGCGAGCTTGCCCGCCTCCTCGATCGCGACCGGGCGCACCGGGATCAGCCGCAGCCTCCCCCACTCCCCGGCGACGAGGCCGGGGCTCTCGCCCTCCTCCCACTCGGTCGCGTTCTCGGCGCGGGTCGCGGAGATCGCGCCGACCTCGACGCCGACGCTGTCGACGTGGGTGTGGAGCGTCCACTGGTGGCCGGGCTGGACCATCATCTCCGGCTCGAAGATCGTGATCTCGACCTCGATCTCGCGGGCGACCGTCGGCGGATCGCTCACGAGGCCGGCGACCACGCCGCGACCCTTGAAGAGGTCGCGGAGGCGGTCCTTCACGTTGAGGCTCCGAAGGGCCGCGCCGACGAGCTGCCGGGGCACCGCCTCGGTCACCGGCTTGCCCGGCGTCGCGATGTGGCCGCGGGTGAGCTCGACGCTCCGGATCCGACCGGTGATCGGCTTGCCGCGCTCGGTGCTGACCGGCTCGAAGATGATCTCGACGTCCTTGGTGATCGAGCCGGTCTCGACGATCCCGGTGATGGCCTTGCCGACGCCCGGCACCTGGTCGTAGACGTCGGAGCTGTGAATCACGAGCCGCAGCGGGCTCGTCGGCCGCATGAGCTTCGGGTCGAGCCTTCCGAACAGCTCGTGGAGGGTCGGCCCCTCGTGCCAGTCGATCCGCTCGAACTGGGTCAGCCCCTCGCCCGGGTCGTGGAGCCCGCGCTTGGGCGCGTAGGCGCTCGTCGGGATGAAGGCCGTGCTCGCGTGGTCGATCCCGAACCGGTCGAACGCCTTGCGGACGGTCGCGCAGACCTCGTCGAACTTCTCCTGGCTGTAGTCGACGCGGTCCATCTTCGTGGCGACCACGCCGGCGACCGGGATCTCGTAGCCCTTGAGGATCCGCATCACCTGATGCGTGATCGGCATCGGCCCCTCGGTCGCGTCGACGACGAGCAGCGCCGCGTCGGCGCTGTAGAGACCGCTGAACCGGTTGTTCGTGTAGGTCTCCTGGCCGGGCGTGTCGACGACCGTCACCCGGTTGTCGGGCAGGTCGAACCGCACGAACGACGGCAGGATCGTCACGCCGGTGTTCGCCTCGTCGCTCTCGCGCCCGACGCCGGGGTTCTTGTGCCGGAAGACGAGGAGGGCGTACGTGAACGAGGGATCGGGCCCCTGGCTCGCGAGCCGCGCGAACCCCTCGAGCTCGTGGCGGCTCACCATCCCGCACTCGGCGACCGTCTTCCCGAGGAGGGTCGACTTGCCGTGGCAGGCGTGTCCGCAGATCGCCAGGGTGATGTCCGGCTTCATGCGCGTCCCGAGGGTCTCCGTCCCAGGTCGATGATATCGGTGGGCACCGACCCACGCGAGGCGGCTCGCGACGCGGAGCCCGCGCCCCTCGGGGAATCCCCGAGCGGGCGCGTCAGTCGCTGCTCAGCATCGCGCGAAACTCCTCGATTCGCTCCTCGTAACCCTTGAGCCCGAGGCGACGCGCCTGCTCGCAGACCTCGATCGCGGAGAGCACCTCGCCGCCGGTCGAGTAGATCGTCGCCAGGCGCCGGAACGCGATGAAGCGGAGCTTCGTCCGCCCCGCGTCCTTCTTCGCCCGCTTGATGAGCTCGGGCGTGAGGTCGACATCGAGCTTGCAGGCCTCGACGCACTTCTCGCGGGCCGCGGGAATGCTCGCCCGGAACCGGTCGTAGAACTCGATCAGCTCGTTCAGCGCCTCGTGCCGGGCCACCGCGTCGCGCCCCGCGGCCTCCACCGCCGCGAGCTTCGGCGCCTCCTCGTCCTCGAAGCTCCCCTGGAGCGAACGGTTCGCCTCGTCCGAGGACGAGCGATCGGTCACGACGAGGAGGCCGTCGGTCGCCAGCGTCTCCTTCACCTCGGCGATCAGCTCGCGGTGGGTCTTGGCGAAGGCGGCGGCCTGCTTCTCGGTCGCGAAGAGGTGAAACTCGTTCCGGACGTCGCCCATGACGCCACACAAACACCTTACCTTCTGCCGGGGACGGGGACGTCCCCGCACGCAGAAGAACTTCCGGCACTCCGTGCAGTAGATCCAGAACGTTTTGTTGGACTTGGGTTTACCCTTAGCCAACGACCCCTCCCGACACGCGAGCGCGCGCCGGGAGGATTCTATCGGGACGCCGCGACTCCGTAAACCGATTCGCGGCCGCTCTCAGCCGCCGTCTGCGACCGCCTCGTAGACCGCGGTCAGCACGGCGGCCTGCGCGGGCTCCATCATGACGGCCCGTTCGGCGTCGTCGACCGCCCCCTCGAGATCGCCGAGGCGGCGCCTCACGAGGGCGCGGTGGGCGAGGAGGCTCGCCTCGCTGTGGGCGAACAGATGGAGCTCGCTCACGGTGAAGACGTAGGAGTCCTCGAGCCCCGCGAACGTGAACGGCGTCCGTCCGCGCGGCATGACTGTCCGCAGCTCGTCGACGCACGCATCGAAGCGGGCGAGGAGTCGCGCGTCGATCCGTCCGCCCAGGAAGGCGGCGCGCGCCGCGGCCGCCCGGTGGACGAGCGCGCTCTCGCTCGCGCGCGCGCGCTCGGCCTGTCCGGCGGCCGCCGCGAACGCGACCGCCGCGCGCGCGTAGGCGCGCTGCGCCGCGGCGGGGTCGTTGTCCTCGGACGCCATCTGCGCCTGCACCATCCCGGCCGCGCCGACGAAGTGGGCCGCCATCGCGTCGTCGTCCGGCGGCGCGGACGCGGCGAGCTCGGCGAGGGCGTCCCGGAGCTGCGGTCCGCCCTCGGCCCGCGCGATCCAGGGGAGCACCCGCTCGAACGCCTCGATCGCCTCGAGCGAACGCCCGAAGCCGGCGAGCCGCTCCGCCGCGCTCGCGTCGACCCGTCCGCGCACGCCGGGATCGGTGAGGAGCTTGTCGAGGTAGCTCTGGTCGACCCCGAGGAGGAGCAGCCGGTCGACCGCCCGGCCGCCGGCGCCGACGGCCGGATCGCAGAGGATCTGGTAGGCGGCGATCTCGCCGGCGTCGGGCGCGAGGGCCGCCGCGATCGCGAGCGAGCGGGCCGCCTCGCTCGAGCGGCCGAGGGCGAAGAGGGCGTAGCCGCGCACGAGCCAGGCGCCGCCCGAGACCGGGTCGAGGTCGAGGGCGCGGTCGGCGGCCGGGAGGGCGCGGGCGGCGCGAGCTGGGAGCGTCCCGACGCCGTCGGCGAGGTGACTGACCGCGGAGACGAGCGCGTCCTCGCTCGCCGGGCGCTCCTCGAGGGCGGCGCGACCCTCGATGTCCTGCCGGCGCGCCTGGGCCTCGATGAGCGAGGCTATGTCGTGGTAGCCCCGCCACGCCAGGATCGCGGGCGGCGTCACCTGGGCCACCCGCACCATGTCCTGGATCCCGGGGCGCCAGGCCGGGCTGCCGGGGCCGGCGTGCACCCGCATCCGCCCCCGGACGAAGCGGACGGCGTCGTCGCCCGGATCGGCGGCGAGGACGTCGTCGACCTTCCCGAACCGAGGGATCGAGGTCCGCGCATTCAGCGCGAAGCTCCACTCGACGCCGATCCGGCGGGTGATCTCGGCCGCCTCGCGCGGTGCGCCGGCGCCCGCGAGCGCGCGCGCGAGGAGCGTCCGCGCGCGCCAGAGGCGGTCCTGCCAGGGCCGCGGCGGAAACCGCTCCGAGCCGTCGAGCGCCTCGAGACCGTCGATGGCGGCGCGCGCCGCGTCGACCGCGCCCGGGTCGCGCTGCGCGACCGCCGCCTCGACCTCGAGGAGCGATGCGTCGAGGGCGATCGCCCGATCCGCCTCCGCGGCCGCGCGCGCGTCCTCGCGCGCCGCGCCCGCGGAGCCGAGCCGGAGCCGGCTCTCGCCCCGGAGGAGGAGGAGGGCGCCCCGGTCGGCGGGCGTCAGGCGCCGCTCGAGCGCCGAGGTGACCTCGGCGACGACGCCGCCGTCGTCGCGCCGCTCCCAGTGGGCCCGCGCCCGCGCCATCGCGGGGACGCCGCTCTCGGGATCGCGCACCGTGAGCGCGGTCGCGACGCGGTCGGCCTCGACCTCGAGCTCCTCGCGTCTCGTCCGCGCCGCCAGCACGGCGAGGGCGACGCTCCGCCGCGCGAGCCACCGCGTCGTCGGCTCGAGGCCCTCGGCGAGGCGCCGGACCGACGCGTCGAGCCCGAGCGGCGTCGCCGCCGCGCGCGCGTCGCGGAGGAGCCGGCCCGCCTCGACCGATCGGCCGAGGTCGGCGAGGCGGCGCGAGCGGACGGCCGCCGGCAGCGGTCCGTCGGCGAGGCGCGGATCGGCGAGGGCGGCGTCGGCCTCCTCGCCCCGGCCCGCGACGCCGAGCAGCAGCGCCCGGAGGACGGCTCCGGCGAGGGCGTGCTCGGGCGCGCCCGGGGCCGCCGGCGTCGCGAGGGCGGCGACGGCGCCCTCGAGGTCTGGCGGGTCGGCGGCGAGCGCATCGAAGGCGGCGCGGAGCCGGGGGTCGACGGCGTCGGGCACGAGCTCGCCGATGCACGTCGGATCGCCGGCGGCGAGGGCGGCCGCCGCCTCGAGCGGCGCGACCGGCCCCGTCGTCGTCGAGACGGTCGCTCGATCGGGCGGCGTCGAGCGGGAGCCGGTCGCCCACCAGCCGAGGCCGAGGAGGGCGAGGACGAGGCCGACGGCCGCGACCACGCCGAGCCGCGCGAGCAGCGTCCGTCGCCGGCGGCGGGCGAGATGGCCGACGGCCGAGACGGTCTCGCCCGTGAGCGCGCGCCGGAGGTCGTCGGCCAGCTCGCCGGCGCGGGCGTAGCGCTCGGCGGGGTCCTTCGCGAGGACGCGCGCGCAGACGGCGTCGACGGTCGTGGGGAGCCCCTCGACGTGCCGGCTCGGAGCCGGCGGCTCGCCCTTCTGGATCGCGTAGAAGAGCTGCGGAAGCGAGGTCGCCTCGAACGGCTGCTTCCCGGTGAGGAGCTGGTAGAGGATCACGCCGAGCGCCCAGATATCGGTCGCCGGGCCGATCCGCTCGAGGTCGCCGACGACCTGCTCGGGCGCCATGAAGAACGGCGTCCCGACGGCGGCGCCGCTCCGGGTGAGGGCCGTCCCGGTCGAGGAGGGCTGCGCGGTCCGGACGAGCCCGAAGTCGGTGATCCGCGGCTCGCCCGCCTCGTCGAACATCACGTTGCCCGGCTTCAGGTCGCGATGGACGAGGCCGAGCTCGTGGATCCAGTCGAGCGCGCCGGCGAGCTTGCCGATGATGGCGACCACCCGCTCGGTCGGAAGCGGTGCCTCCTCGACGAGGTCGGCGAGGCTGCCGCCGCCGAGCCATTCCAGAACGAGGTAGGGGCGGCCGTCGGGGAGCGCCCCGCCCGAGTGGATGCGGACGACGTTCGGATGGGCATCGGCGACCGCATGGGCGCGACCCTCACGCAGGAACCGGCGGAGCTTCTTCGGCAGCTTGCGCCGCGCCGAGCCCCCGTCGGTGCCCGAGCCCGCGTCGCCGTCGCGGCCAGGCCTGCCCCGCGACTCGCTCCCCGACTCCTCGGGGTCGAGCTTCTCGAGGATCTTGAGGGCATAGACGACGCCGGTCGTCGCATCCCGGACCTTGTAGACCGCGCCCATCCCGCCGCGGCCGGCGAGGCCATCGACATCCCAGTTGCCGATCCGCCGAGGAAGCGCCGCCGGACGGTTCGCCCGACTGCCCGATGCCGATCCGCCCGGACGAGGCGTCGCCCCGATCGCCGCCCCGACGGGAGGACCGCCCGCGACCGTCTCGTCCTGACTCGCGCCGACCTCGCCGTCGTCGTCACCGCGGGCCGGACCGCCCAGGTCGGCCGTGGTGTCGCCGGAAGCGACGGGAGCCGCGCCTTGGCTGCGAGCGCCCGCGCCAGCAGGTCGAGTCCGACGAAGATGAGCATCACGGCGCGGAGCCGACCGATCCGCCGGCGCCGGGCTCGCATCGGTCCCCGGGCTCTCGGTCGTCTCGCGCTCGCGGCGCCGCTTGGTCATGGCGCGATGATAGCGAACCCGGATGGTCCCCGACTACCGCAGCGGGCGCGGGCCCGACGAGCGCCCCGATCGACGGGCCGTCCGTGGCGGACCGTTCGGGTCTGCGTACAATCTGACCGGCGGGAACCGCGGTCCTGCCGACTCGAGAGCCGGGAGGCCAGATCGTGACGAGACGCATCGTCCACACTCCGGACACCTGCGCCGGCGCTCCGAGAATCGACGGCACCCGCCTGACCTGTGCGAACGTCGTCCTCGGCGTTGTTTCAGATGGCTCCGTCGCCGCGTATCTGCGGACCTACGACTATCTGACGCGTGATGACGTTCGAGTCGCCCTCAACTACTGCAGAGCGAAACGGTGCACGACGGACGGCGTGGGGAACTACTGCACCGGTTGCTCGCTCGATCTGCGACCCGATATCAGGCCGTCGGTCTTCCTGGACTCGGAGAAGGAGCTGAGGAGCCATGCCGAGTCCTGCGCTGAGGGAGGTCCGCCGGGCCAGGCGTTCCTCGGGTCGGTCGAAGACTACGAGGCCGACCTCGAGCCGGGCGACGTATGGAGAGACGCGCGGGAGATCCTGGAGAAGGAAGAGGGAGAGTGAGTAGCGCCCCGCGAAGCGCTCCGATCGAATCCTGCACTCCGGGAGCTCGAACCTCTCTCGGTGGAGGCCAGCGCCGAGCTCGAAAGCGCGCCGTCGGAGCTCGAAGACTATGTGAGGTTCTTGCGTACGGTCGGGTACGGAGTGATCAACAACCGGTTCATGCTCTACGGCGGGCTCGTCGACCCTGACGAGATCTACGACGCGGCGACGAGCCAGACCCTCGCCGGCCTTCGAATCTTCGGCGATGACCTGGCCGGAGTCTGCTACGCCTTCAGTAGAGAGGGTGTCGTCGAGATCGACGAGTTGCACGAGGTCTCTCTCGTGACGTCGACCTTCGACGAGTTCCTTCGGGGTAGACTGCTCTAGCCTTAATGCCTGGAGGTTAAGCCGAACCCCTATCCCCCCCAACGACGCGACGAGGCCACACTCCGCTCCGAGCGGGAATAGTCGGCGAACCGCGGTCCTGCGCCGCCCCCTCCGACGTCACGCGGCTCGCTCTCTCCGGGCGGTCATCGGTTCGCTCATGGAGGGGGGGGCAGGGCAACGGCGCGCTCGGCGCCGACTGCTGAATGTCCCGCGGCCTG
>JAJDCQ010000032.1 GCA_029260755.1 Planctomycetota bacterium
TTCGAGGCGCCCATGCCGAAGTGGTGATCGCAACGCAACGGGAGAGGGCCGCGCGAGCGGAGCGGCCGCGATGGCCTCGCAAGACAATGGGCCACGCCGTCGGTAGACGCTCGTACTCTTGCCGCGCCGCGGGCTGGCGCATGGCGAGACGCACGACGTTCAGCAGTCGGCGCCGAACGCGCCGTGGAACTGCCCCCCTCCATGAGCGAACCGATGTCCGACCGGAGGGAACGAACCGAGTGACTCCGGAGGGGTCTCGCGACGGGAGCGTTCTTCAAGGGACCTCCCCGCGATCGAAGCCCGATCTGCCAGGTCGATCCTGAGGGTCGTGAACAATCCGGGCTAGCCCTAATGCCTGGAGGTCAAGCTCCAACTCCCTGCCGCGAAGCAGCCTTGCCTCTCCGTCCTAGTGAGTTGAGCCTCTCCAAGCGTGTGGACCAGCTTCACCCCTCTCGCTGGGCACGGCTGCGGTCGGCTGCGAGCCCGCTCGGCTGCGTCCACGATTGATCCTTGCCGGCCTCGGTCGGCAAGGATCGGACGCTCGCCCGGGCGTTCTTGCCGGTGGCGCGCGCGGCCGGAGCCCGCTCCTCGTCGTTCGCTCGCGTCGTCACGGCGTTTCCGTCGATCGCGTCGACTGGAACGCGCATTGCGCTGTCCGGTGGGGCAACGCATCGAATCCGGGAGAATGGCATGGAGCTGCCCGCGCTCATCAATCCGAACGACAGCAACGTCGATGCCGGCACCGGCTGGCCGAAGGCGCCCAAGGGCTTCGACGAGTCGGGCGTCCTCGCCGAGCTCGCGCCCGGTGATGCGCTCCTCGATCCCTACGTTCCCGTCGGCCGGTTCGACCGCGTCGGCGGCCCGCCGGCGACGCGGCCCCCGGTTCCGCCGCGCCGCGCGCGCGAGCGCGCGCTCCGCGATCGCCACCTCCGGCGGTTCGCGCGGCGGCTGCGCGTCGCCGCGAAGATCGAGGTGGCGGCCGGCGAGATCGCCCGCACCTCCGTCTCGGGCGGCCTCGTCTGGGTCGGGGGCGAGGGCATCCTGGCGCCGCTCGCCCGCGTGATCGGCTGCGTCCTCGCCGACGGCGACCCCGCCCTGCAGGTCCGTGAGCTGCCCGCCCGACCACGCCTCCCCGACGGCGTCCTGCCGGGCGACACGGTGCTCGCCCTCGCGATGAGCGTCACGCCGGCGTTCGCGCAGATCATCGACGAGGCGCACCTCCGGGACGTCCGCTGCGTCCTGATCGCGCCCGAGGACGCGCTCGTCGGGCGCGTCGCGCCGACGGTCGTCCTCCGCCTCGCCGGCGACGGCGTCCGCGGGATGCCGACCTGCGCCGTCGAGGTCGTGCGCAGCATCGCGGCCTGCGTTCGCGCGCGCCGCCGCCGTCGCGGATCGGTCTGAGCCGACGCTCCGACGCTCTCTCCGCGTGCCGAGGGGCGCCCGTCAGGGCTCCGTTCGGGCCTCGCACCCCGTCGCCGATCTCGCTAGACTGGGCGCCTTCATGCGCCTGGCGCCCCGATCCGCGCCGGCCCGGTCCCAGCCGTAGAGAGCAGCATCATCAATGTCCGCACCGAGCAGTGACTCCTCGATCCTGGACTCCGGAGCCGCGGCATCCGTCGCTCCGGTCGCCCCGCTCGTCACCCCGAAGCCCGGCTTCGGCGGTGCCGACGGCGGCCCGGGCATCCCGAGCGATGGCGGCGGTGGCGGCGGCGGTCGCGCGATCCCGACCCCGGGGATCAACATCCCCCGCGAGAAGTTCGCGATGTGGGTCTTCCTCGGCTCGCTCGTGATGCTCTTCGCCGGGATGATGAGCGCCTACACCGTCCTCAAGGCCGGCGCCGCCGCGTGGCCGCCGCCGGGGATGCCGGCCCTGCCCGCCACCCTCTGGGTCAGCACGCTGCTGATCGTCGCGAGCAGCATCACCTTCCAGCTCGCCCACGTCTCGGTCCGCCGGGGCCGGACGGGTCTCATGAAGGTCGGCCTGGTCGCGACGACGCTGCTCGGGAGCGCCTTCCTCGCCAGCCAGTGGATGATCTGGCAGTCGATGATGGGCGCGGGCGTCGAGATCGCGAGCAACACCTACGCGGCGATCTTCTACACCCTCACCGGGCTCCACGCCCTCCACGTGGTCGCCGGCGTCCTCTACCTGCTCGTCACGACGGGCAAGGCGCTCCTCGGGCGCTACGGCCCCGAGCGCCACCTCGGCGTCGAGCTGTGCGGGATGTACTGGCACTTCGTCGATCTGGTCTGGATCGCCCTCTTCAGCGTCCTCTACTTCCAGCAGTAGCGGGGCCCCGATGAGCGACCCGGACGACTCGGATCGATCGGCCATCATCGTTTTCGTCGTCATCGGCGTGGGCTTCGTCCTCGGGATCGGGGCCCTCTTCACCGCCGTCATCCTCAGCTAAGGTCTCTTGGGGGGGGGAACTTCGATGTCGGACGAGAAGCCGGCCATCCGGGAAGGTCTGTGGGACTGCCCCAACTGCAGCAACGCCAATCGCGGTCGGGACACGAGCTGCTCCGGATGCGGGCAGCAGCGTGAGAACGTCGAGTTCTACCTGCCCGACGACGCGAAGGCGGTCGAGGATGCCGAGGTGGCGGCGCGGGCCCGCTCGGGTCCCGACTGGGTCTGCGCCTACTGCGAGACGAGCAACGGGGGCGGCAACAAGAGCTGCGTCCAGTGCGGCGCGGGCGCCGACGAGGGCAAGAACCGCGAGCAGAAGGTGATCCTCGACAAGCCGGCCGCGCCCGCGGCTCCCGCCGGCGCCGCGGCGACGGCCGCATCGACGGGCGCGTCGGCGGGCGCCGGCGCGGGCGCCGACGCGGGCGGCGGCGGTGGCGGAGCGGCGAAGCTCGGCATCATCGGCATGGTCGTCCTCGCCCTGCTCTGCGTCGTCTGCGGCGGCATCGGCGTCCTGGCGTTCCGCACGAGCGAGGAGCAGGCGACCGTCACCGCGATGTCCTGGGAGCGGTCGATCCAGGTCGAGGAGCGGCGCTGGGTCAAGGAGGACGGCTGGGATCTCCCGCGCGACGCGCGCCTGATCCGCAAGGGCGAGGAGAAGAAGGGCACCAAGAAGGTCCAGACCGGCACCGAGAAGGTGAAGGTCGGCAAGAAGGACCTCGGCAACGGCTTCTTCGAGGACGTCTACGAGGACAAGCCGGTCTACAAGGAGGAGCCCGTCTACGCGACCAAGTACTACTACGAGGTCCAGCGCTGGTTCGACGACCGGACCGAGCGATCGAAGGGGTCGGGCACCGACGGGCTCCGGTGGCCCGATGTCCGGATCGGCCCGAACGAGCGGGAGGGCACCCGGACCCAGACCTACAAGGTCACCGTCCAGACGGCCAAGGACAAGAAGACCTACGACTACGCAGCCAAGGACGAGGCGAGCTACAAGCGCTTCACCGTCGGGAGCAAGTGGGTCGCGGTGATCAACGGCCTCGGCAGCGTCACCGAGCTGAAGGCGCCCGGTTCCAAGAAGTGAGCGCCCGCAACCGCGCGGAGGTCGTCGACGCCAACCTCGTCGAGTGGCTCCGCGGCGAGGGCGCGCGCGAGCCCGACCCTGCGGAGACGTTCACCCACGTCTCCGCGGCGGCCGTCGCCCGCGGCGGCGAGGCGGTCCGCCCGGGCAGCCGGCTCACCCGGGCGACGGCGGTCCGCCTCTTCGAGGCGATGGTCGGAAGCCGTCACCTCGATCTCCTCGCCCGCCGCCTTCGCGCGAAGGGCGAGGCCTTCTACACGATCGGGGGGAGCGGCCACGAGAGCAACGCCGTCCTCGGCGAGCTCCTCCGGACCGACGACCCCGCCTTCCTCCACTACCGGAGCGGCGCGTTCGTCCTCGCCCGGGGCGCGAAGGATCCCCACGCGTTCGACGCCTGGCGCCACATCGTCTACGGGCTGGTCGCGAGCCGTGAGGAGGCGATCGCCGGCGGCCGCCACAAGGTCTTCGGCAGCCGCGCCGCCTGGATCGTCCCGCTCACCAGCACGATCGGCAGCCACGCGCCGCGCGCGGTGGGGATGGCCTTCGCGCTCGAGCGGGCGAAGCGGATCGGGCTCGACCTCCCCCTGAGCCGCGACGCGGTCGTCGTCTGCGGCTTCGGCGACGCGAGCCTCAACCACAGCACGACCCAGGGGGCGCTCAACGCCGCCTGCTGGGCGGCCTACCAGCGGCATCCGATCCCCGTGCTGTTCGTCTGCGAGGACAACGGCACCGGGATCTCGGTTCCGAGCCCGCGCGGCTGGGTCGCGACCGTCGCCCGCGGCCGCGTCCCGCAGCTCCACTACGTCCGCGCCGACGGGACCGACCTCGCCGCGTGCTACGACGCGACGGCCGAGGCGGTCGATCACTGCCGCAAGCGCCGCGGGCCGGTCTTCCTCCACCTCGAGGTGACGCGGCTGCTCGGCCACGCCGGGTCGGATGTCGAGACGACCTACCGCACGATCGCCGACATCGAGCGGGCCGAGGCGAAGGACCCCGTCCTGGCCGCCGCCCGGTTCCTCGTCGAGCAGGCGATCCTCGACCCGTCGACCGTCCTCCGCGTTTACGAGGCGGCCCGCCGCCGCGCCGACGCGCTGGCCGCCGAGGCGATCGCGACGCCCAAGCTCACGAGCGCCGACGAGGTGGTCGAGCCGCTCGCCCCGATCGACCGGGCGGCCGTCGCGTCCGAGGCGACCCGTCCGGCGCCCGCCGACGCGCGGGCGCGGCTGTTCGGCGGCGACGCGAAGCTGCCCGAGCGCTCGAGCAAGCCGCGGCATCTGGCGTTCCTCCTCAACCGCGCGCTCCTCGACCTGATGGCGAAGTACCCCGGGCTGCTCGTCTTCGGCGAGGACGTCGGCAAGAAGGGGGGCGTCTACCACGTCACCGCCGAGCTCCAGCTCCTCGCGGGGCGGGCGCGCTGCTTCGACACCCTCCTCGACGAGCAGACGATCCTCGGCCTGGCGCTCGGGGCCGGGCTGCTCGGCATGCTTCCGAGCCCCGAGATCCAGTACCTCGCCTACGTTCACAACGCCCTCGACCAGATCCGCGGCGAGGCGTGCTCGATGGCGTTCTTCAGCCGGGGCCAGTTCACCAACCCGATGGTCGTCCGGATCGCGGGGCTCGCCTACCAGAAGGGCTTCGGCGGGCACTTCCACAACGACAACTCGGTCGGCGCCCTCCTCGACATCCCGGGGATCATCGTCGCCGCGCCCGCCCGCCCCGACGACGCGGTCCGGATGCTCCGGAGCTGCTTCGCCCTGGCGCAGGCCTGCGGGTCGGTCGTCGTCTTCCTCGAGCCGATCGCCCTCTACATGCAGAAGGACCTCCACGCGCACGGCGACGGCGGCTGGCTCGCCCGCTACCCCGAGCCGGGGGAGCACGCCGACCTCGGCCGCGCGGAGGTGATCCACGCCAGCGACGACGGCGACCGGATCACGATCGTCACCTACGCGAACGGCCTCTACCTCTCGCTCCGCGCGGCGAGGATCCTCCGCGACGAGGGGGTCGCCTGCCGGCTCGTCGACCTCCGCTGGCTCGCCCCGCTCGACCACGAGACGGTCGCCGAGCAGGTCGCCGCGACGGGGCGGCTGCTCATGGTCGACGAGTGCCGCCGGACCGGCGGCGGCGTCGCCGACCAGGTCATCGCCGAGGCGACGCGACGCCTCGGCGCCGACGGCTTCGCCCTCGGACGGGTCGACGCGGTCGACACCTACATCCCGCTCGGCGACGCGGCGAACCTCGTCCTGCCGCAGGTCGACGACATCGTCGCCGCCGGACGGCGTCTCGCCGAGGCATCCGCGCCGGCTCGTCGCTCCGTCGAGGCCTGAGCCCGGCCGCTTGGCCCGCGCGCCGGCGGGCACTATCGTGGTCTCGGCCCCGGGGAGGACCGATGGACGGGCACCGCTCGATTCCCCAGCCCGGCGACGAGACGATCGGCGCCAACGACGAGAGCACGACCCAGGCGGGGAGCTCCGCGCCCGGGCCGGCGACGCATCGTGGCCCCCGACCGACCACCCCGCAGATCGTCGACGGCAAGTTCGAGATCACCGGCTTCCTCGGCGAGGGGGCGATGGGGCAGGTCTACAAGGCGCGCCAGCTCTCGCTCGGCCGGGACGTCGCCCTCAAGGTCCTCTCCCCCGAGCTCAGCCACGACCAGGAGTACGTCGGCCGGTTCGACCGCGAGGCGCGCGCGGCCGCGGCGATGGCCCATCCGAACGTCGTCGGGGTCATCGATCGCGGATTCCACGGCGGAGACGGCGCCACGCCGGGGCTTCGCTACATCGCGTTCGAGTTCGTCGACGGGACCGACCTCGAGAAGGTCATCAAGGAGCGCGGCCGGATCGGGGAGCGCGAGACGCTCGCGTTCGGCCGCGACATCTGCAAGGGGCTCCGGCACGCGAACGAGAAGGGGCTCGTCCATCGCGACATCAAGCCGGCGAACATCATGATCTCGCGCGAGGGGGTCGTGAAGGTCGCCGACCTCGGACTGGCGAAGCAGGACAGCGAGGCGACGGACCTGACCACGACCGGCGCCGTCGTCGGGACGCCCCACTACATGTCGCCCGAGCAGGCGAACGGCGAGCGTGACCCCGACATCCGCGGCGACCTCTACGCCCTCGGCCTCGTCCTCTTCCGGCTCGCCACCGGCACCTACGCGTTCCACGCGAAGACGGCGATCGGGCTGCTCACCCAGCGGGTGACCAAGGACGTCCCCGATCCGCGCGATGCGTTCCCGTCGCTGTCGGCGGGCTTCGCCCAGCTCGTGAAGTGGCTGACCGAGCGTGAGCTCGAGGTCCGGTGCCCGACGCCGGCGGCGGCCCTCCCGATGTTCGAGGAGCTGCTCGGGCGCCCGGGGCAGGCGCTCCCGCCGTCGGCGGACGCGAGCATCCCGCCGGATCCGCGCGCGACGCTCGCAGGGTTCGAGGTGACCGGCGGGCACACCGGCGTCTCCCCCCACGGCCGGATGACGGGCGTCGCGACCGGCTCGGGTCCGGCGACGCCCGATGGCTCCGGCGACCGGATCGGGCTCGCGTCGGGCGCCGTCCCGCCGATGTCGCCGACCGAGCCGGCGACGCGGCTCTACCCGCCCGCGCCGCCGGGAACCCCGCCTTCGTTCGGAGCGCCCGGCGCGCCGATGCCGCCGCGGCCTCCGGGCACGTGGCCGGGAGGACCGCCGCCGGCGACCGCCGCTCCGCACCGGCCGGGCCCGGGGGCGCCGGGCGCCATGCCGACGCCGCCGCCGCCGGGCCTGCCCCGCTCCCCGCCGGCGCCTCCGGCGCGGAGCAAGCGGCGGACGCGTCCGCCGCATCCCGCCCCGGGCGGTCGATCATCCGCCTCCCCGGCTCTGATCGTCGGACTCTCGGTCGGCATCGTCGCGCTCGTCGTCGTCGTCGTCGTGATGCTGCTCGGCCCCGGCGATGGCGACGGCGATGTCGCGGGCGGCTCGGCCGGCGGAACGAGCGCGGGCTCGGGCGGAACGAGCGCCGGCGGCGGAGAGGGCGTCACGGTCGAGACGCCCCGACGGGCATCCTGGCCGGAGCCGGGCGATCCCTGGCGATCACACTGGACCCTCGCCGACGGGGAGGCGCCGCGCCTCGCTCCGGCCGCCCTCTGGGGCGACGACGCCGGCCGGCTCGCCGATCCGCTCCGCGGGGCGCGCGAGGGCGCGCGCGACGCGCTCGCCGCCGCCTTCCTCGGCGAGGTCGTCCCCGGCGTCGACGAGCACGTCAGCGTCCTCTACGACCTCGAGCGGGCGATCACCCCTGATGTGTCATCGGTCGTCGGGTTCTTCGTGAACGGCGGCCCCGCGGCGATCCAGGTCGTCCGCGGCCCGGACGATCAGGGGCGTCCGTCGGTCCAGGTCGGGCCGCCGAACGACTCGGGGCTGCTGTTGCTCCGCGTCGGGTCGGCCCGATGGTCGAACCCGAAGCTCGACCTCCGACTCCTCGTCCGCAACGGCGATCACAAGGGATTCGACATCCGCCTCGGGGCCCGCGCCCGCGCGCGGCGACTCTGGGGGACCGGCCGCTCGAGCATCGCCGGGGTCGGTGATCAGCAGGTCCAGTGGAACTACGCCGACGGCGCCTGGCACTCGATCCGGTTCGCGCCGGGCGAGGCCGACGGTCGTCGGGTCATCCTCGACGAGCGCCCCGCCGAGAAGCTCGACGGCGCCACGTCGATCCGGAAGGGGAGCGACGGTCCCCTCGCGATCGAGCTCGGCGAGGCGAGCTTCGGCCTCTCATCGCTCCGGGTCGAGGGACGACCGATCAGGACCGACGTGGCTGCTGCGGCCGTGGTTCCGGGCGCGGTCGGGTCGACGGCCAGGGTCGCCGCCGCGTTCACGGTCGAGCGGGCCGGATCGGGTGGCCCGTGGGTCGGGCTCGGCTCCGCGGCCGGCGACCACATCCGGCTCGAGATCGACGGCGAGCGGCTCGTTCTCCACCGGGACGGGGCCGTGTTCGCGCACGCCGCCCTCGAGGACCGCGCGGCTCGGGCCGACGGCGGGTGGCTGTCGCTCGAGCGCACTCGGGAGGGGCTCGTCGCCGTGGCCGAGCTCGACGGCGAGCGGGTCGAGCTCGTGGCCCACGCGCCGGTCCCGATCGCCACGACCGAGATGCACGCCCTCTACGGATCGACCGCGCCTCGCGTGCGCTTCGAGGACGTCGAGGTCTGGCGCGGGGCGGAGGACGCGACCCTCGCCCGCCTCGACGCGGCGATGGCGGGCGGCGGCGCTCGGCCGCTCGAGGCGACGATCGCGGCTGCGAGCGGGATCTCATCCGACCCGGTCGTCCTCTGGCACGTCGGCGGGATGCTCCTCGAGCAGGGGCGCGACCCGCGCCGGCCGGACGCGCGCCACCTCTTCGGCCGACCGGCCTCGGGGCAGCGCCAGCGCGTGGCGCTCGACGCGGCGAAGTTCCTCGAGCGGGCGGCGAACGGGCTCGACGAGGGACCGCTCCGGGCCGACGCGCTCGCCCGCGGCGCCTACGCCGGCGTCCTCGCCGGGCGCAACGACATCGCGGGGCGCCTCGGGCGCGGGCTCGTCGAGTCGGTCGGGGTCGAGGCCGCCCGGGAGCGCGTCGACCGGCTCGAGTATCGCGACGACCGGCCGCGCCTCGTCGAGCACCTCATCAAGGGGCTCGACGCCGGGATCTACGACCTCCGCGTCGTGGAGGCGGCGACCCACCTCATCGAGGTGATCGCGCCCGATCGCGAGGCGGACATGTTCTTCATGCGCGGCTTCGCGATCTCGCACACCCTTCTCGGCGGCTCGCGCCTCGCGCCGACCGACCTCGAGCGCCTCCGCGAAGAGGTGATGCCGGCCTTCGAGCGCTCGATTCAGCTCGGGCACGAGGTCGCCGGGGCGAACGCCGAGCTCGGTCACATCTACGCGGCGATGGGCAAGCCCCGCGACGCGATCCGGCACTACACGGTGGCCGTCGACCTCCATCCCTGGTCCTGGGACGTCTTCATCAAGCTGGCGAACCTCGAGAGCGAGCTTCGCCGGGATCCGGCGGCCCTCCGCTGGCTCGTCTGCGCCATCGCCCGTCGCCCGGGTGTCGCCGGCTGGCACGCCGCGGCGGCCGAGCGAGCCCGGACGGTCGGGACGCAGGGAGGCCAGCCGGGGCTCGCCGCGGTCTGCTTCCAGGCGCTCGCGCACGCGACCGCCGCCATCGGCGGAGACCCGAGCGCGCGAGAGGCCCATCTCCGCAACGCGGTCGTCCTGGCCGAGCGGGCGATGGCCGGCTCACCCGACGAACGCGACCTCGGGGCCTACGTCCTCGCCTGCCACGACCGACCCGCCCCCGCCGACGTCCTCGGCAGCGACCGGCCGACGGCCGCGCTCGCCCGGGCGCGCGCCAGGATCTTCGAGAGCACCGAGGACGCGAAGGCGATCCTCGAGGCGGCCAAGAGCGACCAGTTCATCCGCAACGTCGCGATCCTGGACCCGGTCTTCGGCGAGGCCGCCCCGCGCTGATCGGCGCGGTCAGCCCTTCTTCGCGCCCTTCTTCGCGCCCTTCTTCGCCTTGCCCTTCGGTCTCGCCTTCGGCTTCGCCTTCCCCTTCGCTCCCGCCCTCGCCTTCCTCGGGGCGGGGGGAGCTCCGGCCCGCTTCGGCGGCGCGCCGATCACGCCTCGCACCTGCGCGACGATCCACGCCCGGCGCTCCTCGATCGCGGCTCCATCGAAGATCGTCGCGGAGAGCGTGAGACCGTCGGTGAGCCGAGGGATGGCGAACCAGAGCAGGTGGATGCCGACGATCGAGATCGCGAGGTGGCCGGGGTCCTGCTCGGCGACGAGCCCCTCGGCGATCCCCTCCTCGATGAGGGCGATGATCGCCGCGAGGGTCAGATCGAGCATCGCCCGACCCTGGGTGCCGAACAGGAACGGGCCGCCGTCGACGAGCTCGCGGAGGAGCAGCGCGGCGGCGCGCGGATGCCGGCCGAGGTAGTCGGTGACGAGCTCTCCGAGACGGTCGATCCGGTCGAGGAAGTCGCCCTCGCGCACGCCGGCATCGGTGACGAGGCCGCCGAGGTCGGCGGTGATCTCGGTGAGGACGGCCAGGTAGAGCGCCTCCTTGGAGGGGTAGTGATGGAAGATCGACGCCTTCCGGATCCCCACCGCCTCGGCGATGTCGCTCATGCTCGAGCCGCCGAAGCCTCCGCCGGCGAACACCTCGCCCGCCCGCCTCAGGAGCTCGGAGCGCTCGATCGGGTTCTTGGGGCGGCCGGGGCGGCGGGGCTCGCTCGAGGATCGACGGGCGCTCGGTGGGCTCATGGCCGGGAGGATACCGGCGGACCGTCCGGGGCCGCCACGATCCGGAGGTCGGCGACGAGCGGAAGGTGATCGCTCGCCGCCCGGGCGAGGCGGAGCCGGCTCCGGTAGAGCACCTCGAGCTCGAGGTCGCCACGGACGTAGACCGCGTCGAGGGCGCGGAGCGGCGCGAAGGCGGGAAAGGTCGGCCGGGGCCGTTCGGTGCTCCGGAAGCCGGCCGGAGCGAGGAAGCTCTTCCCGAGGGTGCCCCAGACGTCGTTGAAGTCGCCGCCGAAGACGACCGGAGTCCGCTGGTGGAGCCTCGCGAGCGGCTCGCTCGCGAGGAAGCGGCGGAGCTGGACGCCGCGCGCCAGACCGGTCAGGCCGAGGTGGCCGTTGTAGACGTGGAGAGTGCGGGTGTGGCCTCCGTCGTCGGCGCCGTCGGCCGGGATCCGGCAGCGGACGTGGAGGATGCTCCGGCGCTTGAACGGGCCGATCGTGATGTCGATGTTCTGGCGATCCTCGATCGCGAAGCGGCTGAGGACTCCATTGCCGTAGCCGCCGCCGCTCCGGAGCGAGTGGTTCTCGAACCAGGCGCGGTGTCGGAGGCCGAGCTCCTCGCCGAGGAGGTCGATCTGATGGTCACGGTTGCTGCGGCGGGCGCCGCTGTCGACCTCCTGGAGGAGGACGACGTCGGGCTCGTAGTGGGCGATCACGTCGCGCACCCGCTCGGGCCGGTAGCGCCGGTCGAGGCCGCCTATGCACTTGTGGATGTTGTAGGTGAGGATGCGCAGCCGCACGGCTACCGCCGCTTGCGGGGAGCCTTGCCCTCGACCACGAAGGTCGCCCACGCGCTCTCGGCGCGGTTGCCGGCCCCGTCCCAGGCGACGACGCGCCAGCCGTACTCGCGGCCGACGGGCAGCTTCGCCGAGACGGTGTGCTTGGTCGCGGCGCCGGCCACCTCGGGGAGGCTCACCTTGCGGCGGCGCTTCTTGTCGCGGCTGACCTCGATCTGGAAGCGGACCTGCTCGCCGGCGCCCACGTCCTCGAAGGTCCAGGCGAGCTCGGGCTGAGCGGTCGTCGTCGCGCCGTCCTTGGGCGAGACCGGCGTGAGCACGGGCGGCTGGAGATCGCACCGGAAGGTGCTCCACGCGCTCGAGACCGGCTCGCCCGTCCCCTCCTTCGGGGCGAGCGTCACCCGCCATCGGTAGCTGTGACCGTGCTCGAGCGCGACCGGGAGCCGGAACACCGGCCGCTTCACCCGCACCGGCTCGCTCTCGTGGAGCACCCCGCCCTCGCCGTTCTGGACCTCGACCCGCGCGGTCTTCGCCCAGCCCTTCGGGACGCCGAGGACGCGCCACGAGAGGACGAGGCCGGTCTGGTCCTCGTCGAGCGACAGGCCGCCGACCCACGCGTTCGCGCTGACGCCGGCGTCGGGGACGACGATCGGGACGCCGCCCTCGGGGACGAGCTCGGGCTGGACGATCACGTGGAAGTGGTCGTCGTGCTTCTCGAGCTTGCGCACCTCGGGGACGGCCTCGATCACCTTCGGATCGTTGTAGAAGATCCGGCGCGCGCCGAGGCTGACGAGCAGCCGGGCGAGCTCGATCGACCGCTCGGAGTCGCCGGTCTTGATGTGGCAGAGGTTCGGGCTGCGCGTCGTCAGGTCGATCGACAGGCCGTCCTTGTGGGTCTTGTGCGGCGGGAACGTGCTCCCGTCGGGCTTCGAGATGTCGCCGATCCGCAGCGCCGGCCCCTCGGGATAGCGGCGCTTCCACTCCGTCGCCGCGATCGAGAGGAAGCGGATCGTCTCGGGGCGCCCCCAGGCCCGGCCGCTCCCGTACGGGCTGACGAGGACGTAGGAGTCGTCCGATGGCGGGGGCATCTCGACGTAGCCCGGGGCGTCGGGGGACGCCTCGACGGGGGCGACGAGGAATGCCAGGAAGGCGACGCCCACGAGGGCGGCGAGGACGATCGAGCGGTTCATGGCGGGCTCTCTACGATCTGCGTCTGCGAAGAGCGCGCATTCTATCGCAGGAGTCCCGTCGATCGAAGGCCGTTTCGCGCCTCCGCCCGCTCCCACATCTCGGTCGTGACGTAGCGCTCGCCGGTGTCGCAGAGGATGGTCACGATCGTGCCGTAAGTCCCTGTCCGGGCGAGCTCCCGGGCGATCTTCACGTAGGCGCCCGAGCTCGGGCCGACGAAGAGGCCGCTCCGGGCGAGCTCGCGGCTGACGTCGACGGCATCCTCGAGGGCGACCTCGACCCGGCGGTCGATCAGCGACTCGTCGAGGATCTCGGGGACGATGTCGTTCGGATCGCCGAGCGGCTTGAGCCCCTCGATCCCGGGGAAGATCTCGGGGATCACGCTCGCGATGTGAACGTCCGGGTTCGCCTCGCGGAGCCGCCGGCCGACGCCGGTGATCGTGCCGCCGGTGCCGACGCCGGCGACGAAGGCGTCGGGGACGCCGCCGCCGGTCGCGTCGGCGACCTGGGCGAGGATCTCGGCGCCGGTCCCCTCGTGGTGGGCGCGCCAGTTGTCCTCGTTCGCATACTGATTCGAGTAGTAGTAGCGGTCGGGCTGCTCCTCGGCGAGGCGTTTCGCGTGGCGGAGGGCGAAGTCGTAGCCCTCGATCGGGTCGGTCAGGATCAGCTCGGCGCCGTGGCTCGCGATCCGGTCGAGGCGCTCGCGGCTGGCGTTGCCGGGGACGACGACGGTGACGGGCACGCCGAGGGCGGCGCCGAGCATCGCGTAGGCGATCCCGGCGTTGCCGCTGCTGCTATCGAGGAGCCGACGGCCGGCCGGATCGCCCGGGATCAGGTCCCCGCGCGCGATCGCCCGGGTGAGCATCCGCGCGACGGGACGGTCCTTCAGCGAGCCGCCTGGGTTGACCGTCTCGAGCTTGGCGAAGAGGCGGACGCCGTCGGGCACGCCGCCCGTGATCTCCACGAGCGGCGTGTTCCCGACGTGGTCGAGGAGGCTCACGAGGTCGCCGCCGCGACGGCGGCGGGCGCGGCGCACGCCTGGACGTAGTCGACGTAGCCCGGGAACGGCTTGCCGGGCGCGCAGTAGGCGCAGCCGGGGTCGGGCTCGAGCTGCAGCTCGGTGAAGCGCTGCTCGAGGGCGTCGTAGGTGAGGAGACGCCCGACGAGCGGCTTGCCGATGCCGAGGACGATCTTCACCGTCTCGACCGCCTCGAGCAGCCCGATCACGCCGGGCAGCACGCCGAGGACGCCCGCCTCGGCGCAGCTCGGGGCGAGCTCGGGCGGCGGCGGCTCGGCGTAGAGGCAGCGGTAGCACGGGCCGCGCTGCCCGTCCGCGGCGGGGCGGGTCGGCCAGAAGACGGTCGCCTGCCCCTCGAACCGGAAGATCGAGCCGTGGACGTTGGGGATCGCGTGCTTCACGCAGGCGTCGTTCACGAGGTAGCGGGTCGGGAAGTTGTCGCTCCCGTCGACGACGACGTCCCAGCCCTGCCCGAAGATCTCGTCGACGTTGTCGCTCGTCAGCCGCGTCTCGAACCCGACGACGTTCGCCTTCGGCCAGAGCGCCGTCAGCGTCTCACGCGCGCTCGACACCTTGCTCTCGCCGACGCGCGCGTCGGTGTGGACGATCTGGCGCTGGAGGTTACTCCGGTCGACGACGTCGTCGTCGACGATCCCGATCGTGCCGACGCCGGCGGCGGCGAGGTAGAGGGCGACGGGCGAGCCGAGGCCGCCGGCGCCGATGCAGAGCACCTTGCTCTCGAGGAGACGGAGCTGTCCCTTCTCGCCGACCTCGGGCATCAGCATGTGCCGGGAGAAACGCTCGCGGGCGTCGTCGTCGAGGCGCGCCGGCACCTCGATCGGGAGCTGGTCCGTCTTCCAGCGGTTGAAGCCGCCGCGGACGCTGCGGACGTCCTCGTAGCCGAGCGTCCGGAGCCCCTCGGCCGCGAAGAGGGAGCGGACGCCGCCGGCGCAGAGACAGAGGACGGTCGTCTTCGGGTCGGGGACGGCGTTCTCGACCTTGAGCTCGAGGAAGCCGCGCACGATCCGCTCCGCGCCGACCGGGCTGCCGGCGGCGATCTCGTCGGGCTCGCGGACGTCGATCAGGACGGCGCCGCGCGCCTGGAGGGCGGCGGCGTCGATCGGGTCGATCTCGGGGATGGAGCCTCGCAGCTCCGCCAGACGACGGTCCTTGGCGCTCATGTCAGCTCCGGCCTCCGGCCACCGCCGGGATGATCGAGACGACGTCGCCGTCGGCGATCGTGGTCGCGAGCCCGTCGAGGGTCTTCACGTTCTTGCTCCCGAGGTAGATGTTCACGAACGGGCGCGCCTCGCCGGTCTCGGTGAGGATGCGCGGGATCAGGCCGTCGTGACGCTCACCGAGCGCGTCGAGCGCGCCGCGGACGGTGTCGGCTCCGACGGTGACCTCGTCCGCGCCGCCGGTGAACGATCGGAGCGGCGTGGGGATGCGGATGGTGGCGGTACTCATCGGATGGGCTCCTCGACGAAGCGGGACGGGTCGCTCGAGGCGGAGAGTCGCCACGAGCGGAGGTCGGCGACGCCGTCGGCGGTGACGGCGACGATCACGTACGACCAGCCCTCCCACGCCTTGCTCCGATCGGTCTCGGACGGGCGGGCGGGATGATCGGGGTGGCTGTGCCAGATGCCGACGATCTCGAGGCCGTCCTCGCGCGCGCGGAGGTCGGCCGCGAGCTGGTCGTCGGGATCGAGGTCGTAGCGGTCGCGGGCGCGCTCGGTGTTCCGGTTGCGCGCCTGCTCGACGCGCTCGACCTCGGTCCGCTCGCCGCGGCGGCGTCCGATGAGAAGGCCGCACGTCTCGTGGGGGTAGCCGGCGGCGACCCACGCCTCGAGCTCGGCGCGGGCGTCGAAGGCGATCGAGATCTCGGCGGCCGGGCTCGTGATGTTCGGCGTCGCGTTCATAGAGCACCAGTCTTATGGGCTTTTATCGGTACCACATCTATGGGAATTCAACTCCCCCGGCAAGAGGGATCTAGGGGGGTTGCCTAGAAGTGACGCGCCCCGTCATGACTTATGGGTCGGGGGCGTCCGGATCGTTACACGGCATCGCGGGCGAGCGCTTTCGCCCCGGCGTCAGACGATCTCGATGAGGTCGTCGACGATCATCCCCGCGAGCGACCGGACGAGCGCCTGGCCGTTCTCGGGCGTCCGGGCCACCCCCGTCGCCGAGGCGTAGCCCTCGACGAGCGCGTGGAAGGCTCGCCCGTCGAGGAGCGGGAGGAGGGCGTCGAGGGCGCAGGGGTAGTGGCGGCCGCGCGCGTCGGCGCCCGCCTCGCCCGGCCCGCACACGGCCGGTCGCGCGACGACGAAGCCGCGCTCGACCCGCGCCCGGTCCTCGATCCGCAGACCCGGACGCGCGGTCAGCCGGACGGTGCCGGCCTGCACGCCCTCGAGGAGGCGGCGCCGTCGCGCGGCCCCCGCCTCGACCTCCTCGGTGCTCGGCGTCGGGTCGAGGGCGCCGTCGAGCTCGGGCCGGACGCGGTCGCGCCAGAACGGCTCCTCGGGGTGCGGCGAGGTCCGGTAGAACTGGAGCGCCGCGGCGGCGTAGCGCTCGAACGCGTGCCGCTCGCTCTCGTCGTGGAAGCGTCGCGCGAGCGCGTCGTCCTCGGGACGCCGGATCGCGGTGTTGATCGTCGCCGCCGCGAGGAGACCGCTCTCGAGGGCCTTCACGACGCCCTGACTGGTGAGCGGGTCGATGAACGAGGCGGCGTCGCCGACGATGCAGAACCCCGGGCCGTTCGCGCGCTCGACCCGGTGCCAGGTCGCGTCGACGGCCGTCGGTCCCTGGACGCAGCGGGCGCCCGTGAGGAGCGGCGCGACGATCTCGGTCTCGGCGAGCAGCTCGTCGTAGACCGCGGCGGGCGTCCGACCCTCGAGCGCCGAGACGTCGACGCCGCAGGTGACGTTGCGGCGCCCGTCGTCGAGCAGGAGCGACCAGACCCAGCCCGCGCGGCAGGCCTCGAAGATCGTGTTGCCCGGGTTCCAGCCCTCGGGTGTGCCGCCGTCCTCCCAGTAGCCGAAGATCCCGACGGTGCGGACCGGCTCGCGGCGGCGCCGCCCGAGCGGTCGGGCGAGGACGCCGGCCGGGCCGGTCGCATCGACGACGAAGCGGCTCGAGACGGCGAGGGCCGGCGCGTGGCCGACCCGCACGCGCGCGCCGACGACCGCGTCGCCCGCGCGCTCGACCCCGACGACGCGCGCGCCGTGGACGACCTGACAGCCCGACCCGGCCGCGGTCTCGAGGAGGATCCGGTCGAACCGGGCGCGGTCGAGCTGGTAGCCCTGCGAGCGACCCTCGGCGTCGAACGGCTCGACCCGCGGCGGGCCGCCCCAGCGGACGGTGTTGCCGTCCATCCGGACGAAGCCGGCCGCGTCGACCTGCTCGAGCACGCCGAGGAACTGGAGCAGCGGGATGACCTTCGGCGGCTGGCTCTCCCCGATCCGGAACCGGGGGAAGGGGAGCCGCTCGAGGATCTGGGTGCGGATCGAGAGACGGGCGAGCGCGAGGCCGACGGCCGCTCCGGCCGGGCCGCCGCCCACGATGACGACGTCGGTCTCGGCGGGGAGCGGGCTCGGGTCGGAGGGCGACATCGAGGGGGCCATGATACCACCGCGCCGAAATCGATCGATCGGACGATTTCGCTTGACTTCATTCGGATGCCTAACTATCTTCGCGCCCCGAGGGGCCGGAACCCGACTCGAGAGGAACGCCATGACCCCCCGACGATCGATCTCGACCCTCCTCGCGCCCGCCATCCTCGCCGCCGTCCTCGCGGGCGGCTGCACCGGCGGGGGAGGAGGCGGCGGGGGCGGAGGCGGCGCGACGAGCCCCGGCGCGACGACGCCGAGCCCGGGCGGCCCGAGCGTGCTCCTCCAGCTCGGCGCCGATGTGCCGGCCGAGCGGGCCGCGCGGATGGAGCAGCTCATCCGCGGCGCCGCCGTTCGTCCCGTCGTCCTGGTCGCGCCGGCCGATCCGATCGCCGCCCCGCCGGCCGGCTCGCTCGTGATCGCGATCGGCGAGACGAGCGTCACCCGCGCGATGATTCCCCCGGCGGACGTGACGGCGCAGGGCTCGGAGGGCTTCGTCGTCCGCTCGCGGACGGGCGCGGACGGGACGACCCGCATCGCCGCCGACGGAAACGCGCGCCTGCCCGACCCGCACGGGCTCGGCGCCGCGGCGGGGCTGCTCTACGGAAGCTACGCCCTCCTCGAGGAGCTCGGCTTCGGATTCCTCCACCCGCTCGCGCCGATCTCCCCGAGCGCCGGGCTGCGCGTCGCGCGCGACCCGGTCGACCTCGCCGAGGCGCCGCGCTGGCCGGTGCGCGGCTGGCACCTCCACACGATGCACCCGATCGAGCTGACCGATGTCCTCAACGGCTGGGGCCCGGGCGGGCCGGCCGACCAGGCCGGATGGCGGGCGCAGCTCCCGGAGTGGGACCGCTTCTGCGAGTGGATGATCGCGAACCGCCAGAACCACGTCGAGTGGTACCTCCTCATGGCGCAGAGCTGGGCGGCGTTCGCCGACTCGCCCGAGCGTCAGGACCGGCTCCGCGAGCTCGTCGACCTCGCCCACGGCTGGGGGATCGTCTGCGGGGCGGACACGCCGATCGCGCAGCGGCAGCAGCACAGCTGGCATCTCCTGCGTCGAGGCGGGACCGGCGTCCTCGCCGACGAGATCGACGAGATCGAGATGCGGCTCGACTGGCTGATGGCGGTCGGCTTCGACTTCGTCGCGACCGAGCTCGGCTTCAGCGAGTTCACCCACCCGACCGACGTCCGGATGGTCGCCTGGCTCGACGCGGCGACGGCGCACCTCGCGGACGTCCACGGCAAGGAGATCTACGCGAAGATCCACGTCTCGACGGGGCAGGAGGCGCCGAGCTTCCTCGACCCCGACACCGGCCTGCCGACGAACTTCAACTTCCTCCCCGCGTTCGCGGATCCGCGACTCGGGGTCATGCCACATACCGTCCAGCACTACGGCATCGACGACGAGGTCGACACCTACGGGCGGAGCGACTTCGACGACATCCGCGAGTTCCTCCAGGAGGAGGCCGGGAAGCGGCGCGTCCTGTGGCACGCGGAGACCGCCTACTGGGTGAGCTTCGACATCGATGTGCCGCTCTTCCTGCCCGTCTACGCCGAGCGGCGCCTCCACGACCTGCGCGTGATCGCCGCCGACGAGCGGGCCGGCCGGGTCGGGCGCGGGCCGCACGCCGGCACCTCGATCGACGGCCAGATGAACTTCAGCTCGGGGTGGGAGTGGGGCTACTGGCTGAACGACGTCGTGACGGCGCGCGCCGCGTGGAACCCGTTCGAGAGCGAGCCCACCGACGAGGCCGCGCTCCGCCGGGCGCTCGATCCGCTCACGCGGCTGGCCGGATCGCAGGGGGCGGCGCTCGAGGATCTCCTCGTCGCCACGACGAGCGGGCAGTACGAGCTGCTCATCGAGGGGCGGGTGAACGGGCAGCGTCCCGCGAGCGTGCAGCGACGCACCGGGCAGGCGTACCTCCAGGGCTGGGAGACGTGGGACGACGCGGCGAGCCTGGTCGCGCGGTTGCCGGTGCTCGACTTCTTCACGCCGACGCAGCCCCACCGGCTCGACCTCGTCGAGATGCGGCGGATCGGCGGGATCCTCGCCGGGGTGAACTACACCCGCGAGGTCGAGCCGCTCCTCGCGGAGATGGAGCAACGGTTCACCCAGCAGGCCGACGCGTTCGGCGCCCTCGCCGCCGTCGCGCCCGTCGAGGTGCGCCCCCTCGTGGACGAGATGGCCGACGGCGCCCGGATGAACGCGCTCCGGGCGACGCAGGCGCACGGGCTCTACGACTTCGTCGACCTGCGAAACGACCCCGACCCAGCCGTGCCCGCGGCGCGGCTCGCCCAGGCGCGGGCGGCGCTGGACGCGGCGATCCCGATCGTGGTGCGCCGCGAGGCGGCCTACCGCGTCCCCGCCGACCGCATCGCCGGCTGGAGAGAGAACCCGACCGCCTACGAGTTCGGCTATCTCTGGACGGCGCGGTCGCTCGTCTACTGGTGGCGCGACGAGGGCAAGGCGGTCGACGCCCCGATCAACCCGAGCTACCTGAACTTCATCGACCCGCTCGACGTCGGGTTCGGCGAAGGCTACTGGACGGGGCTGACCGCGTTCGCGCGAGCCTATGGATCGGCGAACGGGCTCAACGACATCACCGACTTCCTGAGCGTCCCGCCGCAGGAGCCGAGCTACCCGGCCGCCCAGCCCGGACTCCGCAGCCGCCCCTGACCGACGAGACGCCCCGTCCCGAACAACCGAAGGGGTCAGGTCTCGGATCTTCGCATCAACCGTCCTATTGCGAAGATCCGAGACCTGACCCCTTCTTCTTTTTGGGCCGCTGCCCGGGCGTCGGGCCGTGCTTGATGCCCGCGCCTCCCCCCGCCTATCCTCCACCTCGACCTCGGCGCGGACGACGACGGGCGCCGCGCTCGCCGGCCAGATCGCTCCCTCTTCGCGAGCCCACCCATGCGTCGGATCGGCACCTACGACGTCATCGACACCCTCGGCCGGGGGGGGATGGGCGTCGTCTACGAGGCGCGGTCGATCGAGGACGGCGAGCACGTCGCGCTCAAGATCCTCACCAAGGGCGACCTCAGCACGCTCCAGCGGTTCGCCCGCGAGGCGCGGATCCTCCAGTTCCTCGGCCAGCACCGGAACATCGTCGGCCTGCGCGAGGTCGGCGAGGAGGAGGGGCGGCCCTTCCTCGTGATGGACCTCATCAAGGGCGGGACCCTGCTCAGCCTCCTCGAGGCCCGCAAGCAGCAGGAGCAGCACCGCGTCGATCGGCGCTCGGTCGAGATCCTCTCGAAGGTCGGTCATGCCCTTCAGTTCGCCCACGAGGCGGGGATCATCCATCGCGACCTCAAGCCCTCGAACATCCTCATCGACGGGTCGTCCGGCGAGCCCGTCCTGACCGACTTCGGCGTCGCGAAGAACCTCCAGGCCGAGGAGATCACCCGCACGGGCATCGTCGTCGGCACGCTCGGCTACATGGCGCCCGAGCAGCTCGCCGCCACCGACGAGTTCCCCGTCGACCGTCGCACCGACGTGTACAGCCTCGGCGTGATCCTGTACCGCGTCCTCACCGGCCGCAAGCCGTTCGAGGGCGAGGACATCATCGTGATGAAGCGGATCTGCGTGGAGGCGCCGCAGCCCCCGTCGGAGCTCGTGCCTCACGTCCCGCCCTCGCTCGAGCGGATCTGCCTCAAGGCGCTGAAGAAGCGACCGGGCGAGCGCTACTCGACCGCCCAGAGCTTCGCCGCCGATCTCGACCGGTGGCTCGCGGACGAGAGCGTCCTCGCGAGCATGCCGGACTCCCCGGCCCTTCGCCGCGGCGGCCGGACGAGCCGGCGGGTCCAGCTCACCGCGTTCGTCCTGGCGGTCGCCGTGCTCGTCCTCGGGACGATCGCCTGGTCGCGCGAGGACGCGCGACGGGCGGTCGCCGAACGCCTCTGGACGCAGTCGGTCGCGCTCCTCGCCGACGGGCGGCCGGTCGCGCCGGAGACGCTGGCCGCGCTGACCGACCTGGCGTTCGCCCGCGACGACGACCTCGGCCGCGCCTTCCGCGCCGAGGTCGCCGTCCTCTCGGGCGACCTCGAGGCCGCGCGCCTCGCGCTCGATGACGTGCGGTCCGCCGGCGTCGGGCGGTCGCTCCTCGAGGCGGAGCTCGCCGCGGCCGAGGGCGACCTCCAGGCCGCGGCCGCCGCGCTCGCGGCGGCGGGCAGCGACGGTCTCCCCTGGTGGCCGGACGAGGAGGCGCCGCGCTGGGCCCGTCTCGGACAGCTCGCCGAGGCGCAGGGTCACGACCAGGCGGCGGCGCGCGCCTACGTCCTGGCGGCCGATCGCCTCGCCGGCGATCCCGAGGCGATCCGTCGGGCCGCCGGCCTGCTCGACCGGGCGCATCGCCTCGCGCCCGCGACGGTCCGGAGCGAACGCGGCCGGGTCGCGCCGATCCGGCTCGAGGCGGCCCTCCCGGCGCTGACGGGCGTGGCCGGGCTCGAGCGGTCCGACGACGTCTCGGACCTCGTCCGCAGCTACATGACCCTCGCCCGACGGATCGCCCGCTCCGACGGGGCGGAGGCCGCGGCGATCGTCGTCGAGCGGGCCTGCGAGCTCGACCTCGAGACGGTCTCGGCGGACGGCCGCGACGCCGCCCGGATCCTTGCCGACGCCGTGCACGCGGAGCTCGAGCCGCTCGTCGATCGCGACGCCGGCGTCGTCCGCGTGCTCGAACGAAGCCGGCGGCGGCTGCTCCTCGCGCGGCTCGCCGCGCCCGAGGCCGACCTCACCGAGGCGTCCGGCGAGCTCCGGCGTCTCGGACGGAGCGACCGCGCCGCGGTGCGGAGCGCGGCCCGACCCTGGCTCGTCGGATGGGCGAACGGCGACGAGGCGGTCGATCCGCTCCTCGAGCGCCCGATCTCGGCGCGCCGGCTCGAGGGGGTCGACAGCTCCGACCGTGAGACCTGGCCGCCGAAGTGGAGGAAGGCGATCGAGCGGGCGGGCCAGGCTCGCGTCACCTACGCCGCCCTCGGCGAGTGGCTCGTCCACCGGCCCGAGCTGAGCGTCCTGTGGCTCCATCTCGCCGACGCCGCCTGGAGGCAGGGACGATTCGGCGAGGCGGTCCGGGCGGCGCGGGTGGCCGCGCGCCTCGAGCAGTCGCCCGAGACCTACTTCTGGGTGGGGCAGTACCTCCACGAGCTCGGCGACGCCGAGCACGCCGTCCGCTACGCCCGCCGCGCCGTCGCGATCGGTCGCGAGCTCGGCAGGGAGAACCGCTGGCACCCCTACCTCCTCGCCCGCGTCCTCGTCGACGTGGGCGGTCGCGACGGGGCGGCCGAGGCCGAGGAGCTGCTCGCCGGGCTCGCCCAGAGCGACTTCAACGAGGAGCGCACGTTCTGGCACACGCGCGCCGACGCGGCCGAGCTCCTCGGCGACCAGAACCGGGCCGAGGCCTACCGGCGCCTGGCGCGGCAGGCGAAGCGCGACTAGCCCAGATAGGGCATGTCAACTTTGCTCAGGTCGACGAAGAGATGGAACCACGGAGGCACGGAGGCACGGAGCAGCTTCGGATGTTGCCCCGTCGCGGACCGATCCCGGCGCTCCTCCTCTTGGCTCCCGTCGCCTCGCGTGACCGAGACCGAGAGGGAGCCATCCCTGGAGCCGGTCGGCTCGTGCGAGCCGGGATACGGCGCCCTCAGTCGCTTCTCCGTGTCTCCGTGCCTCCGTGGTTGGATCCTTCCCGGTCGGTCGACCGGACGCGAAGCGGGCGCGGTCCACCTCTCGGTGAGCCGCGCCCGTTCCTGGTTCGTTCCGGTTCGTCGCGGAGGCGAGGCTACCTCGGCTCGATCGTCGCCTCGAGGCCGGCCGTCCAGATCTTGTGCTCGTCGGTGTAGTAGAGGTACGCCCGCGAGGCGGGGCCGGTGTAGGACCCGGGGATCGCGGCGACGAGGTCGAGGTGGACGACCTTCTCGGCCTTGGGCGCCAGCGCGCGCCAGTAGAGGATCACCTCGCGGCCGCGGAGCTCGAACGCTCCGATGAGGCCGGCCTTCACGTGCTCCTTGAGCTGCTTCACGCGCGGCTCGAGGCCGCCCGGCAGGCCGATGATCGCGACCGTCATCGGCGCGCCCTCGTCCTTGCGGTTGGTGATCTTGGTGGTGAGCTCGACGGTTTCGCCTTCGGTGACCTTCGCCTTGGCGAGGCTGGTCTCGATCGCGACGGTGCACTCCTCGCTGCTCGCCGGCTGATCGCTGTGGTAGCGGACGACGAGCGAGAACGGCATCGGGCTTCCGTCGACCATCCGGAGCTCGATCTCGTGCTTCCCGGGGGTCAGCTTCTCGGCGAAGCTCGGCAGGGTGATCGCGCCCTCCTGGTCCTTGGTGAAGGCGCGCTCGTCGAAGACCTTCCCGTCGACGACGACGAGGATCGCGCCGTCCTTCTTCGGGGCGGCCCGGGCGGCGTCGTAGGCGTTGATCGCCTTGAGGGCCATGACGGTGCTCTGGGTCGAGCCGAAGCGCCCGGCCTTGCACCGCTCCATCATCCAGTGCATAGCCTTCTCGCAGCGGGCGGTCTGCTCGGGGATCCGGAGCCAGGCCAGGATCGCGAGCGAGGTCGTCTCGATCCGGAGACCGTCGCCGCCACTGCGGGTGATCGAGGTCTTCGCCCCGTCGACGACGCCTTCCTTCGTCTGGTGCTCGGAGAGCTTCGCCCCGACCTTCGCGGCACCGTCGGCATCGCCGACGTTGACGAGGATGTTGGCCGCCAGGCCGAGGTAGTAGGCGTCCTTCGAGGTCGCCGCCTGGGTGCGGATCGCCTCGATCTCCTTTTCGAGCGTCTTGGCATCGACGCCCGACTCGGTCAGCGACCAGATGATGTAGGCGTTGGTGATGTCGTCGGGCGCGCCGCCGAAGCTGTCGAGGGCGCGCGCGTTCCGCTGGAAGCCGCCCTTGCCGTCGCGGCGCGAGAGCAGCCACTTGCGGGTGCGCTCGAGCATCTCCGGGTCGACCTGGTAGCCGACCTCGCCCATGTCGGTGAACTCCATCAGGCCGTAGGCGGAGAGCGCCTCGTGGCCCGGGTCGCCGCCGAACCACTCGTAGCCCTTCTCGGAGCACTCGAACCCGACGAGGCGCTTGTAGCCCTTGTCGAGGAGCTCGTTCGCGCGCTTCACCACGGCCGGATCGACGCCCTGATGGCTGTTGACGTAGTCGAGCACCATCACGTTCGGGTACGCGCTCGACGAGGTCTGCTCGAAGCACCCATACGGCTCCCGCAGGAGCGCCGCGAGGGCTTCCGTGAGCGACGCGAGCGGGCTCGGGTAGACGACCGCCTCGGTCACGATGCTGGTCGGGTCGACCTTCTCGGGGATCACGATCCCGTGCTTCGTCGAGCCCGCGAGCTGGCCGCCGAACGCCTCCTCGATCGGGAAGCCGCGCGGGACGACCTTCACGGTACGGAGGATGTCATCCCGGAACGGGCCGGCCTCGCCGACCACCCGGAACATGACCGTCTCGTTGGCCGCGCCGACGGTGACGGGGACCGACACCAGGCCGCGCTCCTCGGCGAGCAGGCGCTTGGTCTCCGGCGTCTCGCCGATCGCGAACGGGGCGCCGCTCTCGAAGCGGAGCGCCACGTCCATGTCCTCGTTCGTGCCGTTGATGAGGGCGACCGGGACGCCGACGGTGTCGCCGGCGGTCACCTCGAACGGTAGCTTCGGCTCGATGAAGAACGGCTTCCGCACCTCGAACGTCGCGTCGGACGAGCCGAGCTCGCCGGCCGCGGCGAAGCCGTCGGCCAGGACGCGGAACGTCGTGATCGAGTCGGCCGCGTCGAAGGTGACGGTCGCCTTCCCGGTCTTGGGGTCGGTCGCCAGGCCGGCGTTCCAGTAGAGCGTCTCGGAGAAGTCGAGGCGCTGTCCGCCCGGCGACTGGCTCGCCTGGTGGGCGTAGACGCGCTTCCACGCGATCTGCTGGGCCAGCTGAGCCCGGCGTCCGGCGACGCGCTTGCGCTCGGCGCGCAGCCCGTCCATCGGCATCGGCTTGCGGGCAGGGGCGCGGGCTCCTTCGAACTCCTTCTTCGCGCGCTCGAGCACCTCGGGCTCGGGCTCGGCCATCGGCTGCTCGTCGGGCGCGTTGCGGTCGCCGTCGTCGTCGCGATCGGCCTCGCGCTCCTCCTCGACGGCGGGGGCGGGCTGGACGGGCTCCGCGTTCTCCGCCGGGCGATCGGGCGCGTCGGCCGGGTCGGCGCCGGGCGCCATCGGCATCGGGGGAGGCACCGCGTCGGGCATCGGCGCGCCCTCCATCGCCCCGCCATCCATCATCTCGTCGTCGAAGTCGCCCCCGCCGGCGCCGCCGCCGCCGAACCCTCGCGCGTCGACGGGCTCCGGCCGGGTGAACAGGGCGAGGGCGCGCTTGGCGTGCTCGCCGTGCGCGGCGATGAACGCGTCGGGCGCGGAGAACGCGAACCGGCGCCAGCCCTGCGTTCCGAGGAGGAGGTCGAGGGCGGCCGGCGCCCCCTCCTCGTCGGAGAGGTAGACGTGCGCGTCGGCGAGCTCGTTGACGTCGCTGCCGAGGAACACCTGGACCGGCAGGCGCGGCCGGCGGTCGCGCTTCTCGATCTTCTCGAGGACGGAGTCGTCGACGACCGAGAGCCCGACGGTCGCCGCGAGTGGCTCGCCGCGACCGTCGGTCGTCTCGACCGTGAGGGTGATCTTGCCGCGGGGGGTCGTCCGCTCGGGGGCGACCGTCACCGCGATGTTCAGGGCGCGGTCCGCGCGCCGGAAGACGAGGCGCTCGGCCCGCGGCTTGTCGTCGGCGTCGAAGATCGTGGCGCGGAGGACGCCGTCGGCCGTCGCGGGCGGGGTGAGCGAGACGGCGCGGGTCTCGCCCGGCTTGAGGGCGAGCTTCACCTCGGCGACGACGCGCTCGCGCTGGGCGAGGACGAGGCGGGTCGGGATCCACTTCACCTCGGCGGTCACGTTCGCGCCGATCTGCAGGACGACCGGCTCGCCGGCGCCGTGGACGTCGGCGCCCGACGCGATCGTGTAGCCCTCGGCCTTCACGGCGGGGAGCGGGTAACGCTTCGTGACGCCGGCCGGCTCGTCGATCGCGACCTCGTAGGTCGTGCCCGCCTTCGGGGTGAACGCGACGCGGCCGCGTCCCTCGTGCTCGGTGCGGAACGTGGCGACGGCCTCGCCGTCCTTCGTCACGATGCGGCCGGCGATGTCGGCCGGCTCGCCGATCTTGTTGCGGCCCTCCATGTAGAGGCGCGTCGGCAGCCCGGCGACGAGGTCGCCGCCTTCGGCGTAGAGGGCGAGGTCGACGCTCGCCACGACGATCGGGATCGTCTTGGTCGCCGTCTCCCGGACGCCGCCGTCCTCGACGACGAGGACGAGCGTGCCGCGGCCGTCCTCGATCTTCTTCGGGAGGGTGAACTTCACGGTGAGGCCGCCCTCGGCGTCGAGGGTGAGCGGGGCGCGGTGAATCTCGGCGCCATCGACGGTCGCGATCGCGGTGACCTTCGCGCCGGCCGGCACGCCGCCCTCGGCCCGGGTCGCGACGAACGCGGCGGTGACCGTGTCGCCCGGACCGTAGCCGTCGCGGACGAACTCGATCTCGGTGTTGAGGCGGGGGGCCCGGTAGGCGCGGACGTCGAGCTCGACCTCGGCGTCGGGGTAGCCGCTCGGGAAGTGAGTGACGATCCGGTAGGTGCCGCCGACCTGCTCCTTCGGGATCTCCCAGTGGAACGCGCCGACGCCGTTCTCGACGGCGCCCCAGCCGGCCGTCACCCGCTCGCCCTTGGGCGACTCGACGACGAACTCGACCGAGTGGGCGCCGGCGAGCGGCGCCCGGCTGAACGCGTGGAGCAGGAGGGCGCGGGCGTAGACGGTCTCGCCGGGCCGGTAGAGCGGCTTGTCGGTGGCCAGGTGCCCGAGGTAGCGAGCCTCCCCGCCGAGGTCCTTCGGGACGCCGCCGGCGGTCGCCCGCTCGAGGACGACGGCGGCGCCGGCGATCGCCAGGACGGCGATCGCGACGAGGGCGACCAGGGGGCGACGCGAGGCGTCGAGACCGATGCGCTTCATGGAGTTCAGCTCCCAGGGGGTTGGGCGAGAACGGGCGGACGGAGCGTGGCCGTCCGAAGGGTTCGACTCGGGTGAGGTCGAGCCGGTTCCGCGCGATCCTGCCGGCCGGCAGGCGGTGTCGTCAACGCGTTCGGGCGCGGCGGCTTCGGACCGCGGGCGGTCCGCGGCGGAGAGCGTTCCCGTCAGGCCGACCGCGAGCGGCGTCGCGCCGCGACGGCGGCCGCGAGGGCGCCGAGCCCGAGGAGCGCGGTCGTCGCCGGTTCGGGGACGGGCGCGTCGTGGATGGCGACCTGGACGAGGTTGTACTGGCCCGTCCCCTGGCCGCCGCTCGCGCCGGCGCCCCAGATCACGAAGACGGGCGGGGCGTGGGCGAAGCCGGTGTAGCCCGAGGTGCGGAGGACGCCGTCGATGAACAGATCGGTCGAGCCGGCCGACGGGTCGAACACGAGCTCGTAGAGGTGGAACCCGTTGCCCGGCGTGAGCGCCTGGAATCCGCCGCCGAAGCCGTCGTTCAGCCGGACGTTCTGCGAGTCGGCCGAGATGCCGCTGCTCCCGAAGTCCATGTTGTAGCTGCGGCCGCCGAACCCCTGGAGGATGACGGTCACGTTCGGGTCGATCGGATCCGGCGCGGTCGCGGCCGGGAGGCGGAGGCGCGTCCGGAGGGTCCAGCCGAAGAGCGAGGCGTCGGCGACCTGCGCCGGCGTGAGCTCGAGCCGGTAGGTCGTGTTGCTCTGGGTGGCGGGGTTCTGCTTCGAGACCTCCCAGGCGTCGAGGCCGAAGCCGCCCGGGTTCGTGAGCCCGGTGACGATCGCCCCGCCATTTGTGAAGGTCCAACCCTCCGTCGTCGGGTCGTTCCGGCCGAGGTGCTCGGCGACGATCGTCTCGGCCCGCGCGCTGCCGGGGGCGGCGAGCGCGAGCAGAGCGGCGATGAAGGCACGGGCGACGAATGGGCGTAGGCGCAAGGGTTCCTCCACTTCCGGACGAGTGAGGCGAACGAGCCGGCGCCCGCTACTCGAGGTCGTCGGGCGTGTTCTTCTCGATCCACGCCTTGTAGCTCTCGAAGCCGACCTCCTTCTGGCGGTTCTTCACCCGGCCGAGGATCTCGTCGACCTTCTCGGCGGGCAGCGGCTCGCGCTTCTCGAGGTGGCCCGCGACCGCCTCGGCGCCGGCTTCGCCGCGTCCCTCGGCGGCGGCCTGACCGGCCGCGACGGCGTCGCCGCCCTCGCCCTCGGCGATCCCGAGGTAGCTCTCGATGAGGTAGTTGCCGACGAACTGGCCGTGCTTGAAGCTCGCGACGATGTTGCCCTGGCCGGTGACGACGTTGCCGACGCCGTAGACGCCCGGGACGGGGGCGTACTCGCCGGTGTCCCAGTCCTTGAAGACGTAGTACTCGCCCTTCATCTCGACGCCGGGGATCTTCGCCGGCACCGAGCCGATCGACGAGATGATCAGGGGCGCGCGGAGCTCGTGCTCGCTCCCCTCGATCGGCGTCGCCTTGCGCCCCTCGACGAGGGTGTTGCTCGCGGTGAGACCGACGAGCTGGCCGTCCTCGACGATGAGGCCGGTCGGGAGCGTCTTGTCGGAGAAGTCGAAGAGGTACTTCGCCCGGCACTTCTCGAGGATCTTCTTGCGCGTCATCTCGGTCTTGGCGACCTGCTCCGGCGTCTGGTCCTTGGGGACCGGCCCGAGGGGCATGTCCTCGACGCGCCGGCGGTAGATGAGCTTGCCGTTCGTGAGGTCGAGGTCCTCGGGCTTGATGTCGTGCTCCTCGAGCGTCTTCGCGATCCCCTTGTGCTCGAGGTGATACATGTCGACCTCGATGCCGCGCTTGCGGAGCGCGCGCTCGTAGATCTCGAGCTGGATCACCTTGATGCAGTCGATCGACGCGAGGCCGCCGCCGACGCAGAGGGTTCCGTCGGGCACCTCGTAGCGCTGCCCCGAGAAGCTCTTCTCGTTCTTGTGGTTGAACCAGTAGATGAACGGGTTCTGGTAGACGAGGCCCTTGTCGATGTACTCGTCGGCGCCGTCGACGGGGAGCGACCGGTCACGCCAGGCGCCGTTCGCGAGGAGGAGGGCGGAGAAGCCCCACTTCTGCGCGAGGTCGAGGAAGTCGACGTCCTCGCCGAGCGTCGTCCGCGGGACGAAGTGAATGTTCTCGCGGTCGAGGCGCTTGTCGATCTTGCCGTACTCCATCTTGCGCTGCTTGGCGTGCCAGCGCGGCAGCCCGTCCTCGATCTTCCCGTAGGGGCGGTCGTTCTGCTCGATGAGCACGACCTCGACGCCCTTGTTCGCCAGGATCTCGGCGCAGACCGAACCCGAGACGGCGCCGCCGACGAGACCGACGACGTGCTTGGGGCTTCCGTTGCTCGACATGCCATCTCCTTCCAATGCGATGAACGAAGCTCGACCGACCGAGGCGCGGGACGCGTCTTCGCGGGTCCCGCCCGTCTGGTCCTGGTCGAAGGGGGCGCTATGATAGCCGGCCCACGTCCGGGGTAAAGCCTCCCCCCGGGGCTACCCCGAGGCGGAGGTCGGGAAGCGTCCCCGTCGAGGAGCCGACGAGCCATGTCCGCGTTCCGAAGGGTCTGCGTCTACTGCGGATCGAGCAACAAGGTCGACGAGCTCTACCGGGAGGCCGCCCGCGCCGTCGGGAGGCTCCTGGCGGAGCGCGGGATCGGCCTCGTCTTCGGGGGCGGGCGGGTCGGCCTCATGGGGGTCGTCGCGGACGCCGTCCTCGCCGCGGGCGGAGAGGTCCACGGGGTGATCCCTCACAAGCTCCAGGCGCTCGAGCTCGGCCACGAGGGATGCACCGAGCTCTTCGTCGTCGACAGCATGCACGCGCGCAAGATGATGATGGCGCAGCTCTCCGATGCGTTCATCGCGCTGCCGGGCGGGTGGGGCACGTTCGAGGAGCTCTGCGAGGTCACCACCTGGACCCAGCTCAACTACCACAAGAAACCGGTCGGCATCCTCAACGTCGCCGGCTACTACGACCACTTCCTCGCCTTCATCCGCCACGCCGCCGACGTCGGGTTCGTGAGGCCGCAGCACCGGAACCTGCTCCAGGCGAGCGATGATCCGGCGGATCTTCTCGAGAAGCTGGCGACGATGGAGATCCCCGATCTGGAGCGGTGGATCGAGAAGCCGTAGTCGCGCGTGTTCCTGGATCGCTTCCTCGTTGGCGCAGGACACGGGCGTGTTCCCATTGGAACACGCCCGTCGGCAATGAACTTGGAGCCGGCAGCTCGCAATCCGCGTCATCCGCGCAATCCGCGGTTCCCACTCGTCGGAACGTTCGAGAGAACGAAACCGCGGATTTCGCGGATTGCGCGGATCGTCTCCAGTCAGCGCCGAGTCGCTGCCTGGAAGCGAGCCGTCGTGGATCGTTCCCCCTTTCGGAGCGCGAGATTCACGCGCGCGTTCCTGGGATTCCCCTTGCCCCCCCGTCCCGGTCATGCTAAATGAACGATCGTTCGTTCATTTCAGTCCGAGCTCGGGAGGCTCGCCGACCATGTCCTCGATCGCGATCGCCTGGATCCTCTTCGCCGTCTACGTGGCCGGCACGTTCGTCCTCGCCTGGATCGGGCACCGGCGCACCCGCTCGTTCGCGGCCTTCGCGATCGGCGGGCGCGACATGGGCCCCGGCATGGCCGGGCTCACCCTCGGGGCGACCCTCGCGAGCACGGCGACGTTCGTGATCAATCCAGGCTTCGTCTTCGCCTACGGCCTGCCGGCGCTCCTCGCGCTCACCCTTCCGCTCTTCGCGGGCGTCTTCTGCGGGCTACTGCTGCTCGGCCCGGGGTTCCGTCGCCACGGGGGCCAGGCGATGACGCTGCCCCACTGGGTCGGCGAGCGCTACGGGAGCGAGGGGCTCCGCGGCTTCTACGCGGCGCTGTCGATCCTGAACGTGTTCTACATCGTGCTGATCGTCGTTGGGTCGGCGCTCGTCATGGTCGCCACGATGGGCGTCTCCTATCCGGTCGCCGTCACCCTCGTCGTCGCGATCGTCTTCTCCTACGTGTTCCTCGGCGGCACCTACGCCCACGCGTTCACGAACACGGCCCAGGGCGCGGTGATGATCGTCGTCGCGCTGATCATCTTCGGCTACGCCCTCGCCGACCTCGGCGCGCCCGGCGAGGCGCTCGCCGCCCTCTCCGCGCGCGATGCCGACCTGGTCGGCGTCACCCATCCCGGCAGCCCGTTCTACCGGAACCTGGCCGAGGTGCTCCTCTGCCCGTTCGCGATCGGCTTCGCCCTCGTCGCCCAGCCCCACCTCCTCATCAAGACGCTCTACCTGAAGGACGGGCGCGACCTCGCCCGCTTCGTCGCGATCGGCGGGGGCTGCTTCGTGCTCTTCTCGCTCGTCCTCGTCGCCGGCCTCGCGGCCCGCGTTCGACTCGGCGACGACGTCGCGCAGGACGCGGCCCTCGCCACCTGGCTCGCCGAGGCGATCCCCGCCGGCGTCCGGTCGTTCATCGCGGTCGCGATCCTGGCCGCGGCGATGAGCACCCTCGACGGTCTCCTCGTGGCCGTCAGCGCGATCGTCGGCGCCGACGTCGTCGCCCACCCGGCCGTGGCGCGTCGCCTCGGGCTGCGCACCGACGAGGAGCGGCAGCGGATGGCGCTGCGGGCCGGCCGGGTCGCGATCGTGCTCCTCGGCGTGATCGCCTGGGCGCTCGCGATCCGTCCGCCCGCCCTCGTCGGGATCTTCGGGACGGTCGGCGCGTACGGTCTCTTCGTCGCGAGCCTCCCCGCCGTCGTCTTCGGGGTCTTCGGCCGGCGGCCGCCAGCGGCCTCCTCGGTCGTGGTCGGTGCGAGCGCCGGGCTCGCCCTCCACCTCGGCCTCTACTACGGCGGCGCGACGATCAACACCGGTCTGACGGCCACCGCCGGGCTCGTCCTCGCCCTCGCGGCGACCCCGCTCGCGGAGGCGGTGAGGCTTGCCCTCGCGCCGCGGCCGACCGCGATCATCGGCGCGGCGCCCAAGCCCGTCCTCGAGGCTGCGAGCTCCGGCCTGGCGCCGAGCGCGAGCGCGCGTCTCAGCGGCCGGCGCCCTTGATCTCGCGGATCGCCGCGCGGTACCTCGCGGCGGTCGCCGCGTCGGTCTCGGTCGTGAGGAGGTGCTCCAGGTCGGCGATCGCGCCCTCGGAGTCGCCGCGCTCCTGCCGCACCGTCGCCCGCGCCGCGAGGGTGCGTCGCCACGCGCCGCGACCGTGGAACTTCTCGATCGCGAAGGTGAGGTCGGCCTCGGCTCCGGCGAGGTCGCCCGCCCCGCGTCGCGCGAACCCGCGCCCCGTCCAGGCGGTGAGGTCGTCCTCGCCGAGCGCGATCGACCGGTCGTAGGCCTCGGCCGCCGCCGCGAACTCCTTCAGCCGCAGGAGGACGTTCCCGCGGACGCGCCACGCCCACGGGGCGCTCGGCGCCAGCTCCAGCGCGCGCGCCGCGTCCCGCTCGGCGCCGCGCAGGTCCCGGCGGATGAGGTTGGCCGTCGCCAGGCCCGCGTGGGCGCGCGCCAGGTTCGGGTCGATCGCGAGGGCGCGCTCGAGATCGCTCGTCGATGCGTCGACGAGATCGAACCGGATCAGCGCCTCGCCGCGCTCGAGCCACGGCGTCGGGTCGTTCGGCGGCGCGAGCCGGACCGCCTCGTGGAGCGTCTCGAGGGCGCCGGCGCGGTCGTCGGAGTCGTGGAGGATCCTCGCCTCGATGACGAGCGCCGTCGATGACTCCGGGTCGAGCTGGCGCGCCCGCGCGATGGCGGTCCGGGCCTCCTCGGGCCGGCCCCCGCGCCGGTGCGCCTCCGCCTGCGCGCTCCAGGCCTCCGCGCTCGCGGGCGACGCCGCGACCGCCGTCCTCCCCGCGCGGGCGGCGTCGTCGCCCTGTCCCGCGTCGTCGCACCCCTCGACGACCCGCAGCCAGAGATGCGTCATTCCGGGATCGAGCTCGAGCGCCTGGACCCAGTCTCGGACGGCCGCTTCGAGCTGGTACCGGGCCCGGGCGATCTCCCCTCGCTCCAGGAAGGCGTCGGCCCGCTCGAGGGCGGTCGGCGTCGTCGCGACCGCGCGGTCGGCCAGCGCCGAGGCCGTCTCGAGGTCGCCGCGGCGTCTCGCGATCCGCGCGCGCATGACGAGCAGCATCGGCTCGTCCGGCGCGACGCGGCTCGCGGCGAGGACGTCGACCTCGGCCAGGTCGAGCTCGCCTCGCAGGAGACGGATGAGGCCGCGCTCGCCGAGCGCCGTCGGGTTGGTGGGGTCGAGCGCGATCGCCCGGTCGAGGGCGGCCAGCGCCTCGACGAGCTTGCCCTGCGCACGCCGGAGCAGACCGAGGTGGGTCCAGTCGAACGAGAGGCGGTCCGCCTCGTCGATCGCGAGGAGGTCGGCCAGCGCCTCGGTGCCCTCGCGCTTCGCCACCCAGGCGTGGCCGCGGGCCCGGCGCGCCTCGACGAGCCCGGGGTGCAGCGCGAGCGCCTCGGTCGCCGCGGCGATCGCGCCATCGGGGTCGCCCGCGGCGAGCAGGGTCGTCGCGCGGGCCGCCGCCTCGCGGGCGCGCGCCTCGCCGGACGCGGGTCGGGATCGCCGGTCGGCGTCCTCGACCGCGCGTCTCGCGGCGTCGTCGTCCGGGGCCACGTGGGCGAGGGCCGTCGCGGCGACGAGCGTCTCGAGCCCCCGTTCGGACGCGGCGCTCGAGGCGAGCGCGGCTCGCAGCTCGGCGACCGCATCGGCCCAGGCCGACCGCTCGCGCTCGACCGCCGCGCTCGTCCGGACGAGGGCGACGGCGAGCGCGACCGCCGTCACCACCAGGAGGCCGAGAGCGCCGCCGAGGAGGGTCGCGGCG
>JAJDCQ010000033.1 GCA_029260755.1 Planctomycetota bacterium
GTCATCCGCGTCGACGACACCATAGACTGAGTCACGCCAACCTCCGTTCTGGGCCTCGAGCCCGGCTGTTCCTGGGAGCCTTATCGGCATCCCGCGAACGGAGGTTGGCCTTCCCATCCCATTCTCCGTGGTGCCATCCTCGTCGCAAAGCGACAACACGAGCCCCGTAGGCGCGGCGCCGTTCCGTGAATCCTCGCTGTCTCCGTGGTGACATCCTCTTCGCCGAAGGCGAAGCCGAGCGCGTCACCGATTGACGCCCCCCCGACTCCCCGGCTACGCTCGTTCCCTCGCGCGCCGTCGCTCGCCCCCCGTCCCTGGAGCCACGCCATGGGGTCCTGGCAGAACGCTCCCCGCATCGTCGTCCTCCTCGCCACGATCGTCACCGTCCTGGCCGGCCGGCTCGTCTGGGAGGAGTTCGCGATCGAGGCGAGCAGCGACTCGCTCGTCCTCGAGGGCGACGACGACTGGCGACGACGACTGGCGGTTCTACGAGCGCTGTCAGCTCCTCTTCAGCAGTGACGAGTTCGTCCTCGTCGCGGTCCGACGCGACGACGTCTTCGCGTCCGACGCGATCGACTACGTCGAGCAGCTCCGCGCCCGCCTCGAGGCGATCGACGGGATCCGCGATGCCCTCGCGATCACGAACGTCCGCCTCCTCGACGGGAGCAAGCAGCCGCTCGTCATGGTGCCGCAGCTCATCCCCCGCATCCGGGGCGACCCGCTCTACCTGACGGCCGACGAGAGCCTCCTCGACATGGCCAAGGCGCGCGAGGAGCTGACCACCCACGACGCCTACCTCGGGAACCTCGTCGACGCCGAGGGGACGATCGCGGGCATCGTCGCGACCCTCGATCAGGACCCGGAGCTCATCCGGGTCGCCCACGTCCGGAGCGCCGTCGGCTACCGCCTCCTCGACGCCACGATCGACCCGGACGAGCGGGCCGACCTCGTCGCGCTCCTCGAGCGCGAGCGGATCGTGTTCCGACCGGCGCCCGAGGCGCCCTGGCGGTGGGAGTGGGCGACGATCCCGGGGGTCGCGGCCCGCTACAAGCAGCTCGAGGACGCCCGGAAGGCGAAACGAATCGAGGTCGTCCACGCGGCGAAGGCGATCGTCGACGCCGAGAAGGCGGCCGGTCACGACGTCCACGCATCGGGTATCCCGGTGATCGTGATCGACATGGTCGACGCGATCGACCAGGACTTCCGCACGTTCGGCGTGGTCGCCCTGGTCTTCCTGGTCGTCTTCCTCGGCGCGGTCTTCCGGCGGGCCCGCTGGGTCGCCCTGCCGCTCCTGACGACCCTCGCGACCGCGACCTGGGTCGTCGCGATGCTCGTCCTCGAGGGGCGGCGCACCACCGTCGTGACGGCGAACATCCCGAGCCTCCTCGTCGTGATCGGGATGGCCCACTCGATTCACTTCATCATCCGATACCGCGAGCAGCTCGCGCTCCATCCCGACCAGGAGGAGACGGCCCGGATCGGCGCGACCCTCCGCTCGATCCTCGTGCCGTGCCTCTTCACCGCGCTCACGACCGCGGTCGGCTTCGGCAGCCTCATCATCGCGGGCATCCGCCCGGTCGTCGACTTCGGGGTCCACATGGCGGCCGGCGCCGGCATCGCCCTGCTCCTCTCGTTCACCCTGATGCCCTCGATCCTCGTCCTGCTCCCCGCTCTGGGGCAACGCGATGGCAAGCTCGAGGGGAGCGCGGACGCGCTCACCCGCCTCGCCGACTGGCTCGGGCGGAACCCGTACCTGGTCATCGGCGCGGCCGCCCTCCTCTCCGTCGTGTCGGTCGTCGGGATCGCGCAGATCGAGGTCGAGACCCGCTTCATCGACTACTTCGACGAGGACAGCGCGATCTACCGCGACCTCAAGTTCGTCGACGACAACATGGGCGGGACGACCGGGATCGAGGTGGTGATCGACGGACCGGGGCCGGGCTACTTCAAGACGGCGGAGGGCCTCGAGATCGCGGATGCCGTCCACGCCGAGATGGAGGGCCGCGACGAGATCGGGACCGTCCTGTCGGTGATCGACATGGTACGCGTCGTTCAGGGCTTCCTGAACAGGTTCGGGATGCCGGCGCATCACGAGGCGGCGATCTTCTGGGTGGGGATGCTCGACCAGGCGACGCTCCGTGCGTACGTCACCGCGGACTTCCGGAGCGTCCGGATCAGCGGACGGGTGCGCGAGGGCGCCGAGGTGCTCGACCGGACCGACCTCAAGCGCCACATGACCGGCTTCTGCTGGCGGGTGACCCGCGGCACCGAGGCGAGGGCCCGCCTCACCGGGATGTTCGTCCCCTACACGAACCTCCTCGACAGCCTGAGCGGGAGTCAGCTCAAGACGACCCTGTTCGTCGCGCTGCTCCTCTTCCTGACGTTCAGCGTGCTGTTCAAGAGCCCGCGGGCGGGCGCGGTCGCCATGATCCCGAACGCGATCCCGATCCTGTTCGTCCTCGGGGCGATGGGCGGCACCGGCGTCCACCTCGACATGGCGACGGTCATGATCGCGAGCGTCGCCTTCGGGATCGCCGTCGACGGGACGATCCACTACGTCTTCCGCTACCGCGAGGAGCTCCGGCGCGGCGCCGACCCGCGCGAGGCCGTCCGGCAGACGCACGCCTCGATCGGCACGGCGATCCTCTACACGAGCCTGACGGCCGCCGTCGGGTTCTGTGTCCTGGCTCTCAGCAACTTCAAGCCGAACGTCGCCTTCGGGCTGTTCACCGCGTTCGCGATGGCGGCGGCCCTCTTCGCCGACCTGACCGTGCTGCCCAGCTTGATCCTCGTGACCGACCTCTTCGCGTCCGAGCGGCGCGCGCCCGCGCCCGACCGATGATCCGCGACCCCGAGCCCGGATTCCTCGCCAACGACGCCGACCGCGAGGCGTGGACCGACGCCCTCGCCGCGGCGCGCCAGCGGCGGCGACGGCTCACCCTCGCGGGCGTCGGCCTCGCCGTCCTCGGGCCGGTCCTCGTCTTCGCCATCGTCGTCGGTCCCGAGCGGATGGCCACCGCGTGGCTCGTCGATGACGCAGGCTCGTCGCCGGCGACCGTCTTCGACGGCCTCGGCGAGGCCGCGCTCGAGGCCCGGCTCGCCGGCCTGGTCGCCGAGCTGCGCGTCGCGCTCGAGGCGGCCGACGGGGATCCGAACCGGGAGGAGCGGATCTTCGTCGAGCAGACGGTGCTGCTCGCGGGCGACGCCGAGCTCCTCGCGCGCCTGACCGCCGTTCGGGTCGACGTCCGCCGTCAGGCCACCGCGCGCGAGAGCGCCGAGGTGGCGCGCGCCGCGGCGCTCGTCGCCGACGGGATCGACGGGCTGGCCGAGGACGGGGCGCGTCGCTACCGCTCGGTCCTCGACGGCCTCGACGCGATCGCCGCGCCGCTCCACGGACAGACCGCGCGCGCCGAGGTCGCCCGGCTGCGGGACCGGGTCGCCGGCCTGCTCCGGGAGGCGCGCGGGGTGGTCTACGTCTCGGGCGGCCCGCGAGGCGGGCCGCGCGACGCGGCGCGGCCGGTCGAGGCCTTCGCGATCGATGCGCGCGAGGTGAGCAACGCCGAGTGGGGAGCGTTCCTCGCGGCCGCGCCCGGCGGAGCGATCGCGCCGCCGCCGTCGTGGAGCGGCGCGAGCCCGCCGGTCGGTCGCGAGCTCCATCCGGTCGAGGGGGTGAGCCGGGACGACGCGCGGCGGTTCGCCGGCTGGCGGGCGAGCCGGACCGGACGGGCCACCCGCCTGCCGTCGCTCGACGAGTGGATCCGCGCGGCGACGGGCGGGGACGGGCGGCGCTGGCCGTGGGGCGATGAGTTCGTCGTGGCCCACGCGAACCTTCGCGGCGGGGCGGGGGGAGGCGCGAGCATGCTCGTCGGCTCGCTCCCGTTCGGCCGCAGCCCGTTCGGCTGCTACCACCTCGTCGGCAACGTCGCCGAGTGGGTCGACGACGATGCGGCGCGGCGCCTCGGGGCGGCCGCGGTGAGGGTCGACGGGTCGGACGGTCCGGTCGGGATCGTCGTCGGCGGGTCGTACCGCGCCGGCGTCGAGGCGTCGGCGATCGGCGGCGCCCGACTCGTCGGATCGGCCGCACGCGAGGCGGGCGTTGGGTTTCGCTGCGTCGAGGCGATCGGCGACTAAGCGTCTCTGCGATCTGACCTTGGATCGAACGTTGACGCCGAGGTCGGCTCCGTCCTAAGATCGGCTCCGATGGCCGAAACCCCCATTGAGCCGGGTTCGCTGCCGGCCGACCCGTGGAGCTCGTCGGTCCCGACGGGCACCCGATTCACCGACCACGCCACCGGCGCGGCCGCCGTGCTTCCGCGCGGCGTGGAGGTCGCGACCGCCGACCTGGTCGGGTCCGAGGTGTCCACCGCCCGCCCGATGGCCGCCCTCTCACCGCGCCGCTCGGGCGAGCTCGAGCCGCCCGAGCTCATCGGCAACTACCGCGTCCTCGAGGAGCTCGGCGCGGGCGCCATGGGAACGGTCTACCGCGCCCGGCAGGAGTCGCTCGCCCGCGACATCGCCCTCAAGGTGCTGGCGCCTCATCTCATCGATGATGCCGAGCTCGTCGAGCGCTTCCATCGCGAGGCGCGGGCCGCCGCGCGGTTGAGCCACCCGAACGTCGTGCAGGCTTACGAGACGGGGGTTCACGGGACGCTCTGGCACTACATCGCGATGGAGTGGGTCGACGGGCCGAGCGTCGCCGACGTCATGGCCGAGGAGGGCCCCCTGTCGGAGCCGCGCGCCCTCGGGATCGTCGCCGACGTCGCCGGCGCCCTCGGCGAGATCGCGAGCGCCGGGATGGTCCACCGCGACGTGAAGCCGCAGAACATCCTGATCGCCCCCGGCGGCGTGGCGAAGCTGTCCGACCTCGGCCTGAGCAAGCAGCTCTGCGATCCGTCGGGCAGCCTCACCCAGACCGGCATGGTGATGGGCACGCCCCACTACATGGCGCCCGAGCAGGCGATGGGCAAGGACATCGATGTCCGGAGCGACATCTACGCCCTCGGGATCTCGCTGTACCGGATGCTCACCGGCCTCTTCCCGTTCGAGGGCGAGAACGTGTTCGTCATCCTCCAGCGTCGCACGCAGGAGGACGTTCCCGACCCGCGGACGATCCGCCCCGAGCTCTCGGAGGCGACGGCCGAGCTGCTCCGCTGGATGACCGAGCGCGAGCCGATCGACCGGCCGAGCAATGGCGAGGAGCTCGTCGACGGCGTCCTCGCGATCCTGCATCCCGAGCGCGGGGTCTCGAGCGACGCCGAGTACAGCTCGAGCATCACCGACGAGACCGAGCGACCGCGGCGCCGTCGCAGCACCGGCGAGCAGAAGGTCGCGCGCCGCTCGCCCGATCCCGACGGACGCCGTCGGAGCAGCCCCGATCCCGAGCGGCGCCGAACCCGCCGCAATCTCCCGGGCGCGAGCGGGACGCGCCGGCGTCGCGGGCCGCGCCGCGCCTCCCGCGTGGCCGTGCGCAAGGCGGCCGGGCACGAGCCATCGCAGCTCGTCTGGCTCCTGGCCGGGGCGGGCGCGGTCGTCGGCGTGCTCGTCCTGCTGCTGGTCCTTCGGGGTCAGCTCGACGGGTCGGCCGCGCCGACGCCCGGCGATGGTGCGGCGACGACGACGTCCGGCGAGACCGGGGCGCCCGCGACCGCCGCGCCGCCGGCCGGCGACTGACACCGACACTCGGGTAGGACGATCGGGCGCCGCCGCCGCCGTCAGCGCGGCAGGCGGAAGGTGAACGTGCTCCCGTGCCCCTCGCCCGGGCTCTCGACCCGGATCTGCCCGCCGTGGCGTTCGACGACCGCCTTCACGACGGCCAGCCCGATCCCGATGCCGCCGCCGTGGTGGCGCATGTCGTGGGCGGTCCGGAGGCTGTCGAAGACGGCCTTGAGGCGGTCGGGGCGGATGCCCTGACCGGAGTCGGCGATGCTGACGGTCGGGGCGCCGTCGCGGTCGCGGCCGAGGAAGATGGTGATCCGCCCTCGCTCGGTGAACTTCACGGCGTTGTCGACGAGGCGGCTCAGCACCTGGGCGAGGAGGCGCTGGTCGCCGATGACCGGGAGCGGCCCCGTCGCCTCGACCTTGATGTCGACGCTCTTCACGGCGGCCTTCGGCGCGAAGAAGCGGACCACCTCGTGGGCGGAGGCGACGAGGTCGACCCGCTCGCGCACGAGCGAGCGGTCGCCCGAGGCGATCTCGAGGAACTCGGTCACGTCGCGGACGAGGCGCTGCATCCGCTCGGCGCCGCTTCGGATGACGCCGAGGAGCTCCTTTCGCTCCGCCTCGTTGCCGCCGTCGCCCTCGAGCAGCTCGAGCGGGCTCTGGATGTTGGTGAGCGGGGTGCGGAGCTCGTGGGCGACGAGCGCCATGAACTCCGCCTTCATCCGATCGAGCCCGGCGAGCTCCTCGCTTCGTCGGACGATGTCGTTGTAGGCGCGGACCTCCTCGAGGCCGACGGCGCACTGGCTCGCGATCGCGACGAGGAAGCGGAGATCGTCCTCGGAGAAGCGGCGGCCCTGCTCGCGGCTGTCGACGTACATGGCCCCGAGGAGGCGGCGCCCGCGCAGCGGAACGCACAGAGCCGACCGGACGCCGGAGAGGACGACGCTGTTCTGGCCGCGGTAGCGAGGATCGGCGGCGGCGTCGGAGATCAGGACGGCCTGGCCGTCGCGGAGCGAGTGATCGAGGATCGTGCGGCTCACCGTGAACGGCTTCCGCTCGCCGCTGGCGGTGAGCTCCTCGCCGGGCTCGCGCGGCGCGCGCCACGCGACTACATGCGGGTCGAGGACGGGCGGCGCATCGCTCTCCTGGGGCTGATCGATCAGCAGGATCGCGCCGCGCTCGGCGTGCATCGCCCGGAGCGCGATGTCGAGGACGTCGCCGATCATCCCCTGCTCGTCGTGGCGGGTCGTCAGGACGCGCACGAGGCGGTAGAGCGACTCGAGCCGGAGCTTGGCGAGGCGAAGCGACGGACCGGTGTCGGTCGGTCCCGCGTCGGCCGGCGCCGAGGGAGCCTCGATCGTGACCCCGAAGAGATCGGGCGCGCTCTCGCCGGGATCGGGGAGGTCGATGAGCGCGCGCGGCGGCCTCGGGTCGGCGTCGCCCTCCTGGTCGGTCCAGTGCTCGGGCCGCTCGTCCTTCTCCGCAGCCGGAGGCTCGCCTCGCGCCGCGATCGGCGGGACGTCGACGACCGCGGCCGGCGGCGCCGCCGGGTCGCCCGGCCTCGTCTCGAGCTCCTGGTCGAGCTGGAGGATCGACTCGCGGATCGCGTCGATGTCCTCGGGCTCCCAGCGCTCGGTCCCCATCGGCCCCTCGCCGATGTCATCGTCGAGGCCGCGCTTGCGGTAGACGATCTTGCGCCAGCCCTGCGAGGGCGGAGGGCCGGCGGCGGCGCCGCTCGGTCCGGGGAGGGCGGCGGGGCGAATCGTCTGACCCGGAGCGACCTTGGGGAGCACCGGCAGGGGCCGCTCCGCCGCTCTCGCCGGAGCCGGCGACGCCGGCACGGCGGGCGCCGGACGAGGGGACACGGCCGGCGCCACGGGCGGGGGCTGGGGCGCGGCCCGAGGCGGGGGCGGCGCCTTGACCCCTTCGAACAGCGGGTGGCTGTCGCCGGTCTTGCTCGGCGCGATCGGCGCCGCGTCGAGCGGCGGCGGCTCGGGGAAGGTCGCGGCGCGCGGATCGAAGGCGACCGCCGGCTCGGGGGTGAACGCGGTCTCCGCCCGCGGATCGGTCGCCAGATCGGAGGCCGCCTCGGCGGACTCGGACGCGGCGACGGCGGGCGCGGGGGGCGGACGCTGGAGACCAGGCGCCGAGTCCATCGGGAAGAGGGCGGCCCCGCCTCCGACGCTCGCGCCGGTCTTGGACGGGACGTCGGAGTCGCCGCCGAGCGCGGAGGACCCGACGTCGATGTCCACGTCGCTCAGGCTGGCCCGGTCGGTGTAGACGAAGTGGGTCCGCCCGATCTGCACCCGGTCGCCGACGCGGAGCGGGCTCTGCTCGATCGCCTCGCCGTTGACGTGCGTTCCGTTGGTGCTGCCGAGGTCCTGCACGACGTAGCGCTCGGGACCGACGGGGAGGAACTTGGCGTGGAAGTGGCTGACCTTCTTGTCGTGGCTGAGCACGATGTCGGCGGCGCCACTCCGACCGACCGTCAACGGCTCCTCGCGGAGACCGAAGACGAGCCCTCGGGTCAGTCCCTCGACGACGATGAGGTTCACCACGGCGGTGACGCCTCCTGGGGCCGAAAGTCCGTATGCGCCGGAAGTTGGCGAGTATAGCAGGCGCCGCCCGCGCCGTTCAACGCGCCCCCCGGGTCCGGCTCGGGCGGCCGAGGCGGCTCGAGATCCTTGCGCTCGAGGCGGGCGCCTTCTTCTGGGTGCCCCGCTGGGTGCGCGTCCGGGAGATGGACGACCGACCGACGCCCGTGCGGGCGGGGTCGTCGGTCCGGGTCGGGCCGGTCGACTGGCGGGTCGGGCCGGCCCCGGCGGCGGCGCTCGCCGCGGTCACCTCGATGGGTCGGGCGTTCCGCCCCTGACGCTCGGCGATCCGCTGGCGCACCCCGGCGAGGGTGAGCGCGTCCTGCTCGTCGAGCGGCTCCCCCGCCTCGTAGCGGTCGGCGATGCTCTCGTCCCCGGTGACGAACGCGAGGAGGCGTCGCTCCTCCGCGCTGAGGACCGGGCGCCTCCTCCGGCGGCGGATGGCGCGCCGGACGCGGTAGCGCGCGTAGGCGTGGGACCGCAGGTTCCGATCGCTTCCGACGAGGGCGAGGGCGTAGGCCGTCGACCCGGTGGCCTCGACGCCGCGGAGCATGCCGAGGGCGGCCGCGCGCTCGCGCACGAGCGGCGCGAGCTGGGTCAGGCGAAGCGTCTCGATCGTCGGAGCGATGCTGGTGAAGCCGGCGCGGTCGACCTCGATGCCCCAGTCGTCGAGGCGGGCCTGGGCCCGGGTCGTCAGCTCCTCGGCCAGGCTCGTCCGCTCGGTGATCGTCGCGCGGGTCTGCTGCCGGAGCACGTCCTGGGTGACGAGCGCGAGGATCGTCGCGCAGCCGCGCTTGATGTCATCGACCTCGATGAGCGCCTTCATCGGATCGCGGACGCGGTAGACGAGGTTCACATCGACGTCGTAGACGAGGCCGTCCGACGTCATCACGCGCTGCTCGCGGAGGTCGAGCGTGATCGAGCGAACCCGCGTCTTGCGGACGATGTGGACGACGGGGAGGAGCGGAACGAAGCCGGGCTCGAGGACGCGTCGGGCGCGGCCGAACCGGAAGAGGACGCCCTTCCAGCCGCTGTAGATGGTCGTCCCGAAGAGGCGGATGAAGGAGAGGACGACGAGCGCCGTGACGATCGGCTGCCGCTTCACCTGCTCGAGGAGGACGTTCCCGACCGCGGCCGCGATCTTCCTGAAGGCCTCCCACGCCGCGATGGCGAGCCCGGCGCTCACGGGGTGGCGGCATCCTCGACGTTTCGGTCGTCCTCCTCCTCGGTCGTCGTCGGCGCAGGCGGCGGAGGCGGCGGGAGGTCGTCGTCGGGCTGGTCGTCGGCCTCCTGATCGCTGAGGCTTCGGACCGCCATGACGGCGCCCGAGATGAGCGACACCGCCGCCTGCTCCGAGAGCCCGTGCTCGTCGTGGAACTCCTTGAAGAGCGAGAGCTTCTCCTCGGAGAGGAGACGCAGCTGGGTGACCTCGAGGGTCGCGGGCGAGGGAGAGAGATCGGAGAACCCGAACTCGTGGATCACGATCCCCCACTGATCCTCGACCGTCTCGAGCTCGGCGCGGACGGCGGCGATCATCGCGGCCGTGTCGCTGATCGAGTCGCGGTCCTGCGCCTTGACGATCTGCTGGACGGCGATGGTGAGGCGGTTCTTGAGGCCGTCGACGAGGTCGTCGACCTCGATGATCGCCCGGTAGAGGTCGACGATCTGGTAGACGACCTTGGCGCCGACCTCGTAGACGAGGTCGTCCTTGAGCTGGATGACCTGGGGCTCGAGGTCGAGGGTCGTCTGCTTCGTCTTGCGCTTCTCGAACTTCTGGATGATCGGCCACTTGACGTGGATGCCCGGCCCGACGACCTCGGTCGCGCGGCCGAGGGTGTACTTGAGGGCGTGCTCGCCGTCGTAGACGACGGTGTAGACGCCGGTGAAGAGCTCGCCTAGCTCGAGAAGCATGGCTGGAGATTTAATCCGGTCGGGAGGGGGCTGGCAAGCGCGGGGCGGGCGGCGCCGAGATTCCGCTCGCGGAGAATCCACCCCCGGCTGGAACCTTGCGCCCCATCGCCCGGTCGAATGACATGGGCCCGGTCCTCGGATCGAGGACCCGGACGCATCCCGCCAGTCATCATTGATGATGTAAGACCCTCCTCGGAGAGAGCCATGCCTCGCCTGCTCGCCCGTTCCCGCTCCCGCCTGGCCGCCCGTCTGGGCGCGCTGGCCGCTCTGGCCGTCCTGGTCGCCGGCGCCACCCTCGCCTGGCCGACCGC